>JAJYPD010000055.1 GCA_021795715.1 Pseudomonadota bacterium | reverse complement strand
CGCGCCGCCGGCCTGGGTGGCTGCGGGTGCGGCTGCGGCGGCTTGCGCGGGCGCGCAGGCGAAGGCTGGGGCGCGGGCGCGGAGACTAAAGCGGCTCAGATCGGACAGATCATCTGGCCGAGCTGTTCGGTCAGCCGCATGTTTTCCCGGTAATCCACCGGGCAATCGATGAGGGTCACGGTTTGCGCCGCGAGCGCTGCGCGCAGGGTCGGAAGAAGATCTTCGGCGCGCTCGATGCGGCGGCCCTGCGCGCCAAACGATTCCGCATAGCGGACGAAATCCGGGTTGGCGAAGCGCACGTTGCCAGAGCGCTGGTATTGCAACTCCTGTTTCCATTCGATGAGGCCGTAGGAGCCATCACTCCAGATCAGGATGACGAGGCTCAGCTTCAGGCGCACCGCGGTCTCGATCTCCTGGGAATTCATGAGAAAGCCTCCATCCCCGGTGACCGCGACGATCTTCCGTCCGGGCATGGCCAACGCCGAGGCCACCGCGCCGGGCACGGCGATGCCCATGCTGGCAAAGCCATTGGAAATGATGCAGGTGTTGGGGCGCTCGGCGCTGTACAGGCGCGCCATCCACAGCTTGTGCGCGCCGACATCGCACAGCACGATGTCGTCGGCATCGAGGGCCTCGCGCAGATCGGCGACGATGCGCTGCGGTTTGACCGGGAACCCCTGGTCGGTGCGGTGGGTGGCAAGTTCCTGACGGATCACCTCGCGCAGCTCGGCGAAGCGGTCGGGTTTGGCCTGCGTCACCTCCGCGGCGATGGCAGGCAGGGTGATCGCGTAATCGCCGAGCGCGCCGGCTGTGATGATGTAATGGGCATCGACCTCCGCCGGGCGCTGGTCGATGTGGACGATCTTGCGGTCGGCGCTGCGGTGCCATAGCGCCGGGGGATACTCGACGATGTCGTAGCCGACGCAGATGATGACGTCGGCCCGGTCGAAGCCGCAGGACACGTAGTCATGGGCCTGCAGACCGACGGTACCGAGACTCAAGGGATGCGACGCCGGGATCGCGCCCTTGGCCATGAACGTGGTGGCCACGGGGATGTTGAGCCGTTCGGCGAAGGCCACCAGCGCCTGCGTCCCCTGTCCGCGAATGACGCCGTTGCCGGCCATGATGATGGGGAAGCGCGCCTCGTCGATGACGCGCGCCGAATTCGACACCTGCGATGGCGTCGGGCGCAGGGCCGAGGAAGCCTGCACCCTGAGCGGCGCGGCCGCCACGGGCGCCGAGGCGATGTTTTCCGGAAAGTCGATGAAACAGGCACCCGGCTTTTCGATTTGCGCGAGCTTGAAGGCCTTGCGCACGATCTCGTTGACGGTCTCGGGCTCCAGGATCTGTGCGGCGTACTTGGTGATGGGAGTGAAGAGATTGATGAGATTCAGGGCCTGATGCGACTCCTTGTGCAGGCGCATCGTGGAGGCTTGTCCGGCGATGGCAACGAGCGGGGCGCGGTCCATGTTGGCGTCGGCGACACCCGTGACGAGATTGGTGGCGCCCGGTCCGAGCGTGGACAGGCACACGCCGGCGCGGCCGGTGAGGCGCCCGTAGACGTCGGCCATGAAGGCGGCGCCCTGCTCATGCCGGGTGGTAATGAAACGGATCGGCGAATCGAGCAACGCATCCACGATGGCGAGGTTTTCCTCGCCCGGGATGCCAAAGACATACTCGACACCTTCGCTTTCCAGGCACCGCACCAGCAGTTGCGCCGCGTTCATCGGTCCTCCGCAAGCCCTGACGGCCTCCGGGCCGCCGCGATACCTACCGGATATCTTTGCGCCGTTTTGCCTTCTGAATCAGGTAATCGACGACCCGCATCAGCTCGCGGCGGCTGCCGGCCATGCTGGGATTGGTGCGATAACGGCCGTCGACGATGAAAGTCGGCACCGAGTGGATGCCTTCGGCGTTTTGCTGCTGGCGCGCGCGGCGCACGGCGAGGCTGACGGCAAACGACCGGTAGACGTGGCGGAAGGCCGCCGCGCGCACGCGGCTGTGGCGCGCGACCCAGCGCGAAATGGTCCGGGCGTTGTCGAGATTTTCATGACGGACGTGGATCGCGTCAAAAAAACGATCATGCAAGAGCGGCACCAGACCCAGGTGTTTGAAGGCGAAAAAGGCCCGCGCCTGCGGGATCCAGTAAGGACTGATGGCCGCCGCCTGCCGGCTAAAGATGACATGCGGGGGCAGATGGGCAAGCCATTTGTTTAGAACCGGTTGCAGATGGAAGCAGTGCGGACAGCCGTACCAGAACACCTCCTGAACCAGCACGTTGGGTCCGGGCGGCGTGGGCTGGGCGGGCACGACCCGCGCATATTCCATCGACAAGACCACGTTGGCCAAAGCCGGCGGCGCGGCACATGCCAACGCCACAAGCAGCACCAAAATCCGCGGGAAGGGCGTCCTCTTCATTACCTCTCCTCTTCAATGACGACAACGGTTGAGTCCTATTGTAGCCGCTTTTGTGTTCCCGTGAGCCACAGGCTATCCTAACGCGGTACGCACTGTGGGGAACGGCATGTCAGCAAAATCCAAGGTTGAACTGGCCCAGTTTTTGAATCATCAGTATCTTTGCGAGTCTTTGACCATCAAGGAGGTCGAGACGCTCCTCGATTACACCGAGCTGGTCGAGTTCCGCAAGAACCAGATCATCGCCGATATCGGCGAAGTCGGCGAGGCGCTCTATTTCGTGGTGCGCGGGGAGGTCGCCCTCTATTACGACGACGGCGGCCAGGAACACGAGGTCGGGCGCATGACCGAGGGCGAACTGATGGGCGAGATGTCCTTCTTCGACCGCAAGCCCCGCTCGGCGCGGATGCGGGCCAAGACCGACGACGCCCGCGTGCTCCTCTTGTCCCGCGCAAAGTACAAGCGGCTGCGCGTGGAGCATCCCTACATCGCCGTGAATCTTCTCGAACATGCCGTGATCAGCCTGGACCACCTGTTCCGGCGGGTCAGCAACGACGTGGCGCGCTTTTCCCAGTACATCCACGGCGGCCTGAAGCTCTAGAGCGCACGCAAAAGGCGGTCGTGAAGACCGCCGAACCCGCCATTGCTCATGATGAGCACGTGATCGCCCGGCACGAGGCCGGCCTTCAAGGCGGCGAGCAGGCCGTCGTGACTCGTCGCCGTCACCAGCTTGTCCCCCAATTCCCCCAGGGCACCGGCCACATCCCAGCCGATATCCGGTGGCGCATAGACAAAGACGCGGTCGGCGCCGGCGAGTGAGGCGGCCAGCGTCTGCCGGTGAACGCCCATGCGCATGGTATTGGAACGCGGCTCGAGAACGGCCACCAGCCGTGCGCCACCAATGCGGCCGCGCAGGCCCTCGATGGTCGTGGCGATGGCGGTCGGGTGGTGCGCAAAGTCATCGTAGACGGTGATGCCGCGCACGGTGCCGCGGACTTCGAGACGGCGGCGCACACCGGCAAAGCGCCCCAGCGCCTCGACGGCGACCGCCACCGGCGTCCCTGCGTGGCGGCAGGCGGCGATGGCGGCGAGCGCGTTATACATGTTGTGCCGTCCGGCCAGGCCATAGCGCACCTCGCCTTGCAGACTCTCCCGCCAGTGCACACGGAAGTGACTGAAATCCGCACTCAAGGGTTCGGCCCACCAGCCATCGGGATCGGCGAATGTTTCGGTCTCACTCCAGATGCCGCGGCCGATGACCCGCTGCAGGGCCGCGTCCTGGGCGTTGACCAGGACCCGGCCGGTCGCCGGCACGGTTCGCAATAAAAAGCCGAATTCGCGTTCGATGGCCGCCAGATCGGGATAGATATCGGCATGATCGTACTCGAGATTGTTGAGCACGAGGGTCCGCGGGTGGTAGTGGATGAATTTCGGGCGCTTGTCGAAAAACGCCGTATCGTACTCGTCGGCCTCGACGACGAAGAACCGCCCGGCACCAAGACGGGCCGACACGCCGAAGTCGGCGGCGATGCCCCCGATCAGAAAACCCGGATCGAGACCCGCCTGATCGAGGATCCAGGTGACGAGGCTCGTCACCGTGGTCTTGCCGTGCGTGCCGGCGATGGCGACGACGAACTGGCCGGCGAGCACATGCTCGGCGAGAAACGCCGGTCCCGAAGTGTACGGTATGCCCTCGTTTAGAACCGTCTCCACGGCCGGATTGCCGCGCGAGAGCACGTTGCCGATGACGACAAGGTCAGGACGCGGCTCGGGCAGACGCGCATAGCCTTCGATCACGTCGATACCGCTTGCGGCGAGCTGGTCGCTCATCGGCGGATAGACCCCCTGATCGCTGCCTGTCACGACAAAACCGCGCGCCCGCGCCAGCAGCGCGAGCCCGCCCATGAATGTACCGCCGATACCGAGAATGTGGACGCGCATTTAGCTCTTTGGTAGGGGAAAAAGGGAAATCAGGATCCAGCCGCTCAGTTGCAGGCCGGTCAGACTGATGAGGGCGCTTAAGAGGATCGGCACCTCGAGCGCGTGCGCCAGGATCTTGGTGACGATGGCGAGCAGCCACAGGGCGAGCACGATGCCGAGGACTTTGGCACCGAAAGCGCCGATGCCCGATTCGAAGGACAGCGGCCAGGTCACCAGGTTGATGAGGATGTTGCCGCCGTAGACGGCCGACAAGGTCTGGCTGTAGCGCACCCAGACGCGGCGCAGGCTGATCGCCGCACCGATCCAAACCGCCAGCAATCCGGTCTGGGCGAGCGCAAAATCGAGCCTGTGAATCTCGCGGGCAAAACCGGTGTCGACGGCGTAATTGGTCAGAAAGGCGAGAATCGCCGTCAAAATGGGCAAGGTCGTGGATGCCGGCAGATCCTGCGGCTTGCCGACCAGCAGCCCGATGCGCACAAAAATCCCGAGCAGCGCGGTCATGGGCGCGCCGCAACCGCGTGGGACAAAGTGTGCAGAGACGACATGGGTGCATGATAAACCGCTTCGGCCCTGGAAGAAATTGGTCAAAATCTCTACACTGGGCGCACATGTCCGCCATTCTCAAAGACCCGGAGGCGTTCGAAGCGCTGTGTGAACGGGTTTTCACGGCCGAATTCGTCGGCCTCGACACCGAATTCGTACGCGAGCGCACCTACTACGCCGAACTGGCGCTGATCCAGCTGGCACTGCCGGAAGGACTCGTGCTGCTCGATCCGCTCGCCATCGACATCACACCGCTCGGCGACGCCCTGCAGGGCCCCGGCGTCAAGATCGTCCATGCCGGACGCCAGGATCTGGAACTCATACTGCAGGAAACCGGCCGGTTGCCGGCGCCGCTGTTCGACACCCAGCTGGCCGCCGCCCTGCTCGGCTTCGACGAGCAGATCGGCTACGGCGGACTGGTCGAGAAACTGCTCGACGTGCGCCTGCCAAAGGATGCCACCCGCACCAACTGGGCCAACCGGCCGCTCACCGAGCACCAGCTTCGCTACGCGCTCGACGATGTGCGCTACTTAAGGCCCGTCCACGAGCAGATGACGGCGTCGCTCGCCACGCACAGCCGCCACACGTGGCTTGAAGAGGATGTGGCGGCCTTGTCCGACCCAAGCCTCTACCGTTTCGATCCGGCCCAGCTGACACGCCGCTACCGGCAGGGGTCGACGATGCCGCCGGCGGCGCAGGCGCGCTTTAGCGCCCTGCTCCTCTGGCGCGAGGAGGCGGCCCGCACCGCCAACCTGCCGCGCGGCTGGATTTTGCCCGACACGGTGCTCGTCGACCTGGCCCACCGGCCGTTGGCGCACCCCGACGATCTGGCCAGGCGCCGCGGCATCGATGAGCGCGCGGCGCGCAAATGGAGCGCGGCCGTCTACACGGCCTTGCAGACTGCGCCGGCGGCATCGGCCTTTGGCTGGCCGCCTGCCACACTGAGCGCAGACCAGACCCAAACCTACGACGCGCTGGTGGCCCTGATCGACGCGCGCGCAAAAGCGCTCGGCATCGGCGCAAGCCTTTTGGCCACGCGGCGCACCCTGAAAGAAATCGCCCAGGGCGCTCCGGCCGAGTCTTTGCAAAGGGGCTGGCGGGCGGAGGTCCTCGGCAGCGAGGGGCGCGCCTTGCTTGAACGGACACGGTGCCATGCTGAGCCTGCATGATGCCGCGTTCGTCGCGGGCGCCGCGCGGCTCGCTGACCTGCCGGCCGATTATGGTCGTGAAGTGGCCTTCACCGGCCGGTCGAATGCCGGCAAATCGAGCGCGCTAAACCGCCTGACGGGGCAGGCGGGGCTGGCGCGGGTCAGCAAGACGCCCGGGCGCACACAGCAGCTGAACGTGTTTGCGCTGGATGGCGGCCACCGCCTCATCGATCTGCCGGGTTATGGCTACGCGAAGGTGCCGGAGGCCTTGCGGCGGCGCTTTGCGGGCTTGCTGGAAGGCTATCTCCACAACCGGCAGTCCCTGTGCGGACTGGTACTGCTCGCCGACATCCGCCAGGGGCTCAAAGACGAAGACCAGAACCTCGTGCGGGCGCGCGGTGATATTCCCATCCTCATTTTGCTGTCCAAGGCCGACAAGCTCAGCCGGGGCGGACAAAAGGCCCGGGTGCTCGCGGTGGCCAAGACCGTGCCCGAACATTGTTATGTGCTGCCGTTTTCGGCGCACACCGGCGATGGGGTGGATGAGGCGCGCAACCGGGTCGAGGCGTTTTTGCGCGACGGCGCCCGCTGAGACAGCCGCCGGCCGGCCCCTGTGCGCGGCGAGACAGGCTTGTGATCGCAGCCGGGTGCGGTACGTGATACGGGCAAGCAAAAAAACGCCCCGGACATAAGGGAGAACATCCGGGGCTCTAATGGATCCCGGGTCAGGCGACCCGGGTTACCCGCTCAGGGAGGAGAAGCGGGCAAGGACTCTGTGTCCTGATGTCATAGACCCCCAGCCCCCCGGGAAGTTCCTAGTGGGCGTCATCCCAGTTTGCACCCGTACCACAATCGACGATGAGCGGCACCGCCAAAGCCGCCGCGTGCGTCATGTGGTCGACCACAGCCGCCTGCAGGACCGCCCCTTCCGGCGGCCAGACCTCGAACACGAGTTCGTCGTGAACCTGCATAATCATGCGGGACTTAAGGGCATTCGAGGTGATAAAGGCGTCGATCTTCAGCATGGCGCGCTTGATCAGGTCGGCCGCCGTACCCTGCAATGGGGCATTGATCGCGGTACGCTCGGCATACTGCCGACGGGCGGTGTTGCTGGCCTTGATATCGGGCACATAGAGGCGGCGCCCAAACAGCGTCTCGACATACCCCTGTTCCCGCGCCGCCCGGCGCATGGCCTCCATGTAGGCGCGCACTCCCGGATAGCGGGCAAAATACAGGTCGCAATAGGCCTGCGCATCGCTTTGGCTCAACTTCAGCTGGCGCGCGAGGCCAAAGGCCGACATGCCATACATCAGTCCGAAGTTGATCGTTTTGGCGGCCCGGCGCTGATCATCCGTGACCTCGGCAAGCGGCACACCGAAGACCTCCGCCGCGGTGGCGCGATGCACGTCGCGGCCTTCCTGAAACGCGCGCACGAGACCCGCGTCGCCGGACAGGTGGGCCATGAGCCGCAGTTCGATCTGCGAGTAGTCGGCGGCGAGCAGGGAAAATCCGGGACCGGCGATAAAGGCGTGGCGCACCCGCCGGCCCTCCTCGGTGCGGATCGGAATGTTCTGCAGGTTGGGGTCGCTCGAAGACAGGCGGCCGGTCGCCGCCACCGCCTGATGGTAGGTGGTGTGGATGCGGCCGGTGCGCGGATCACACATGTGCGGCAGCTTGTCGACATAGGTGCTTTTCAGCTTGCCGAGCGCACGGTAGTCGAGAATGCGCTGCGGCAGCGGATAATCGAGGGCGAGCTCCGCCAGCACTTCTTCGGCCGTCGACGGCTGCCCCTTGGGCGTGCGCCGCTTGACCGGCAGCTTCAGATCGGTGAACAGGATCTGCTGGATCTGGCTCGGCGAATTCAGGTTGAAGGGGCCGCCAGCCAGTGTCCAGGCCTGTGCCTCGATGGCGGCCATCCGCTCCTTCAGGACCTCGCCCTGGCGCGCCAGCATCGCCCGGTCGATGGCCACACCGTGCGCCTCCAGGCGCGCCAGCACCGGGGACAGCGGCAACTCGATTTCGCGATAGACAAAGCGCAGGCCGTCTTCGCCGCGCAAACGTT
Source organism: Pseudomonadota bacterium (assembly GCA_021795715.1). Taxonomy (GTDB): domain Bacteria; phylum Pseudomonadota; class Gammaproteobacteria; order Acidiferrobacterales; family Acidiferrobacteraceae; genus JAJYDN01. Next base: position 550 of record JAJYPD010000055.1, on the reverse strand, counting down.
CGCCGAACACCTCGCGCAAAGCCCGGCAGGCGCGCACGCGTGCGGCGGCGATGCCGGCCAGCGTGTCGTCGGCGACGCCGCTAAACGGAATCTGGTTGCGGCCGCGCCCGCAGAGCTCCTCCATATCGGTCAGACGCTCGCCCAGATATTTGAGCGCAAGGGCAGGCAGGGTGTAGTCGGCCGCACCGCTGTCGAGGACGTAGGCGGCCAGCATCAGGTCGTCTTCGACCGGCGCAAGCGCCGGCAGCGCGAGCAGGCGCTGGAGATATTTGCCATCATGGACGATCTTCGGCGGGCCTTCTTCGAGCAGGGCGCGCACGGGACCGGCAAGCGGCGCGAAGGGGCCTGCCAGGGGCTCTTCGAGCGGGATGATCGCGGCCGCATCGGCCGCGCCCAGGGCAAGCGCCAGAGGGCGGCCCTCCAGGGACCAGAAATCGACCACCAGGCTGTCGGCGGCGCGTGCCGCCGCGCACCAGGCACCGATGGCCTCGGCGGTGCGCAAAACCGCGGCCGCACGCGCCGCCTGGGCCGGCGCCGGCCCGAGCTCTGC
>JAJYPD010000017.1 GCA_021795715.1 Pseudomonadota bacterium | reverse complement strand
ACTTAATCCGGGCGGGTGGGCAGACTGCCGCTTCGGACATCGACACGCCGTCCCGTCATGGCGGGCGAACCTCTCCCAGAGGGGACCTGTCGGTTGTGCGCGAGCACCGTGCACGCCTCGACCGCCGGATGGCAGCGCATCTCGCAGCCAAACGAAGCGTCCTCACCTGTACGGCCTGTGCGGGCGCGAGGGCGGCCCGGCTGTCCCGGCCGCGCGTACCGAAGGCCGGCGCACAATCGAAATGGCGGGCACGCCAACGCCAGGTGATGCCACGGCACCCGTTGCGCGCTCAGGGTACCCAGAGGATCCGCCGCCAACCCAACGGGCCCCCCGCGGGCACGCCGCCTGCGTAGCCATCGAAGCTCAAGGCCGCCTGGCCCTCTGTATTCTGCTGCGCCGCGCCCTGTAGACGCACTTGGCCGTTCATCACAGCAAGGCTCGGCGTATAGGCGATACCCGACCCGATATCGACAGCTGAGGTCACGAGGGCAATGCCCGTGGGACTTTGCAGACGGAATGCGTTCGCCGGGAAAAGGCCGGTGCCGAGCGCATACAGGTAGTAATACGCGTTTGGGGAACTGCAGGTGCTCCCCGCATTGGATCCCGGCTCGGTCACCGGCAGAATGACGGCGCCGTTGGCGATCAGCGCCTCGTCGCTGATCACAGCGCCGGCCGGCAGCGGGGTAACGCCGGAACTGGCCGTGCCGCTTAGCGTGGCGCTGCCGCCTGCGTAACTCGTCCACAGGGGCTCCCATCCGTTCGCGCCCTCTTCCAGGATCGTGAGCCGATCGTTCGACTGCACGCGCAGGTATTCGATCCCGTTGTAATAGGCGCCGCCGATATACACAAGCGGACCGGTGCCATCGGACGTGGTGGCAACAGAGCCATAGCTCGCAAGCGCCGAACTGTTGAGCGGCGTCCAGGAAAATGCCGTCGCCGCGGGCAGCGCCCCCGTGCTGGTCCAGAGCGCCGCCTCCCAGACGTTGCCGCCGTTGTCGCCGATGAAGACGTTGCCGGCCTGATCGACATAGGGCTCGGTATTGGCGGTGAAGGGCAGACTCACCATCTCCACCTGCCCGGTGGCCACATCGACGATCTGCAGGCTGCTTTGCACGGCGCTGTTTACCGTGGTGTTCAGCACCGTCAGCATGTAGGCCGTGCCCGAACTGGGACTGGGACGCGCAATCACGGGTTCCTTGCTGTTGGGGGCGGTCGCGCTCAGGTTATCCTGCTCCCAGGTCTCCGTGCTCAGCGTGTCCAGGGCGCCGGGGTTGCCGGCGGTACTGGCACTGGGGTCGGTCAGCTGCAGCGCATAGGTGATTCCCCCGCCCATGCCCAGACCCACGATATAGGTCGACCAGGTCGGTGCACTGGCCGATCCGCTGGCGGCATCGACCACGCGGAAACCGCCCACCATGTTGGAACCCTGCCAGAATGTCTGATAGTTCTGCAGATACTGGACCAGGGGCCGCGGCATCCACCCCCAGAGAAGATTGCCGTTGCTCGCATCCGCGGCATAGAGAAAGCCGTCGTTGTCGGCAAAAAGCACCATGGGAGGGCGGCCGCTCGCCGCCTGCGTGTAGCTTGCATAGCTGCTGTTGGCCAGAAGATTGGCATCGTTGGGGGGCGTGAGCACGACAGGCGGCGTACTGGTGGTGATGCCGACATACCAGCCCGGACCGCGGCCGCCCAGGTAGGGACTGTTCGTCCCGTACGAAGGATCGATGGTGTAATCCTCGACGATCGCCGGCGTGAGCGTCGTCGAGGCCGGCAGGGCAAACGCCGCCGTATCGAGGCTGCTAAAGAGTGTCAGGGGACCGGGAACGGTCGTGCCGCCGCTCGTGACCGGGGGACCGTTGGAATAAAGTGCCGCGGACCGGCTCCCGCTCTGCGCCATCAGGGCGTTCACATTCCACGCAGGCGTCGGCGAGACCGCCCCATTGGCAAGAACCGGATAGGCAACGAGGTTGCCTTCGCCCAGGCGCGTCGTGGCCTGCAGCACATACTCGTACGAGCCCGAGGTGAGCTGGCTGCTCGAGCCGCCATTGGAGGTCAGCACCTGGCCTTCGATATTGTTCAAAATGGCATCGAAGGCCTGCTGGAAGCTTGCCTGGCTGTTCGCGCTGTAGACCTCTTTCGTGGCCCCCGCCTTGGCCAGGGCCTGCAGCACTTCATAGCCGGCTTTCTGCTCGGCCGTACAGTTGGTATCGGTCGGCGTACAATCCACGCCCGGCCCGACACCCAGGACGTACGTCTTGATCGGCCCGCCCGCACCGCCATTCTGGTCCAGAGCCGTCACGGCATTGACCGCCTCGGTCACAGCGTTGTCGTTGTCCGTGCTGCCCACCGCCGCCGTCGACGACCAGGTCTCGCCGTAGCCTGTGGCCGAGGCGCTGCCCAAGGGCGGATAGACGTGCCCGTTTTGCCCCATGGTCGGCTGGCCATCGGTGATGAGGATCACGAACTTCGGCGCACAGGCGGGCTGGGGACCATTGCTGCCGGTAAGATAATCCAGAGCGGCCGTAAGCGTCCCCGCCATCGGCGCGAACTCGGAGCCTGCCACGATCTCGCTGCCCCCCGAGGCAAACTGCTCGGGTGCCATCGCGGCCTGCAACGCACTCAACGAGGTCGACAGCGCGGCCACGGGCACGACCAGATTGCCCTGTCCCCCGCTCGTCCCGTTGGTCACCGGCGCCCCGTCGAACGCGTAGCCACGTTGCGAATACCACACCATGCCGCTATAAGGGATGTAGCCTGCGTCCGTCGGTGATGTCGCGAATTTGCCCCCCGCGGTTCCTTTCGCATACGCTTCCAGCAGGTACTTCCCCGTCAGAATCTGGTCTTCGTACTGGGTGAGGCTGTAAGCCGTATAGGGGTTCGCAGGCGAGGCGCCCACATACGTCACGAAGTTGCTCGGGTAACCCGAATTGGTTGACATGTAGAGCACGTCATTTATCTGCGGATCGTCCGACGTGTCGTTGATGTACAACCCCGCATTCGTGTCGAGACCCGCGCCAAGCAGCGTATCGATGGCGCTGCAGCCGCCCCCCGTGGTGTTGTAGCAGGGGTTGGCCACCGCAAGGGCATCTTCGGCCGGACAGCTCGACACGGTGGTGCTCGCGCCGTAACCAAAGATACCGGCGGCGCACTCCGTGTAGCTCTTGGCGCTGGCCGTCGCGGTATCGGCGCTCATGTAGTAGACCCATGTCTGATAGGGTGACGGCGTCTTTGCGGTCGCGTAATCCATGAGCCCGGCCTGGAACACGTTCGCGTACTGGGGATTTGCGAAGGCCGCCAACAGACTTTGCTCGGCGACATTGATCATCGACTCCGAATTGTCGGTCAGCACCCCGTTGGCGCCGGTGACGGTGTAGGCGGCCTCCCCGGCCGGACACGTCCCGCCGACGCTGGGCGCGGCCGTCGACAGCGGAATGTAACCGTTCAGCGGATAACAGATCGGCGACGAGGAGGACGCATCGGCGGCCACGGTACCCGAACCCGACATGATTGCGCCGGACAGATCGCCCGCCATGCCCTGCGACGTATCCAGGATCACGAGCACCTGCGGCTGCTCGCCCAGTGCCGCCACGGCCACGGCGGGGATCGCGGACCCGGCAAGGGCGGCGAGCACCCCCAGGAGATTCCAGACCGATGATATCGTCCGCGTCTTCATCACCCCTCCTTGCGCAAAACCGCTTCCGCATCCACATGCATGTTGCTGGCCTCGAGCGGATTGAAGCCTGGCTGACTGAGCGTCACGTCGACAAATGCGTCGTAGGTCAGATAGGTGGCCGACCCATTGGACTGGATCTCATATCCGTTCAGCGTCTGCGCTGGCAGATTGGTGGGCTCGACTACATATTCGACCACGAAAGTGAGGGCCCCCACCGTGACCGTTTGCTGGGTGCATGTGGTGCCCGCGCAAGCGGTCCAGAAACTGGCAGCCGGTGTCGCCGGCACCCCGGTTGCGCTCGTCAGGGCCGGGTCGTACCAGGTGCCGCCCACGGTCGGCAGCGTCTGCGGAAAGGCGGGCAACTGCTGCAGGGCGTTGTTTGCGGCTTCGAGGCCGATGTCGGAGGCCTGTTGGGCGCTTGTTCGCACCGCCACGTTCGCGGAGACCTCGTTGTCGTAGCGGACAAAATACAAAAGGCCCATGACCGCAAAAGTCAGCGCCAGCAGAATGAAGATCGTCAGCATCAGGGTCACGCCCGTCTGCCGGCCAAGGGGCGAACGCAAGGTGATCACTGGTTCCATATGTCGTTACGCACCGGAATGACCAGATCAAAGACGTGATAGAGATAACGGGCGCAATTGCCCGCCACACAGCCGGTGGCCGCAGCCGCCGGCAACTGCGTAGGCACCGCGTAATAGACCGTCGTGGGGGCGGCATTCACATGGGTCACCAAAGGGTTCGCGGTACTCATCCCCATGAGCGCAATCGCCGGCACACCATTGGGCCCATCCGGCACGGCGCCGGGTGATGGACGCGTATCCCGCACGAGAAGCTGCAGCCGCACCGCCAGCACGTCGGCCGCAGGAGCCGCCCCGGGGGCCGCGTAGCCGATCAAGGCGCCCTGCGTCCCGTAGCCGAACTGGACGCGCATGTCGACTACGCCGCGCGCCAGCAACTGCGGCAATGGCGCCTGCGCGGAATCGGCCGCCTGGATCTGTTGCATATAGAGGGATGGCACAGCGGAACCGCCGGCATCGGCGATATAGAAGGTGTCAATGGAAAAACCCTGATTGCCGAGATCGATGACGCCCGCGTTGGCCAGCGCCGCCGCCGTCACCGCGGGATCCACGCCGGCAAAACCGTTGGGCACATTGAAAGCGCTGGCGTTGGCGCCCTGGCCTGCGTTTTCGACGACATTATTGGCGCCGTTGCCAAGATTATTGGGTCCCGTCACCTGCCCCATCAGGCAGCTCGCATCGGGCAAAACGACAAGTGTCATGTCGCCCACCGAAAAAGGGGCGGTCGAACTGACGAAAAAGTTCGCCGCATCCACGCTCGAGACCTGGGTGATCTGCGTCGCGGGCGTCGTCGCGTAATTGCCGCCGCCGGTCACGACCGTCAGCGCATCGGTATGCACGCCGGCATTGAAGCCGCTTATGTTTTCCGGGTTATAGCCGTAGAGCGCATTGGTCTGCTGCACGGCCGCCACCGGCGTCACGAGCGTGTTCCCGTTGATCGTCGGGTCGGCGACGGTCGGCGACGGGGCGCCGTTTTGGGCCGGCTGTGTCGGCGGGATGCCGACGTAAATCCCCTGCGCGCAATTGTTGAGGGGCAGCCCGTAACCCGCCCCTTCTATGGCATCGGACAGCATCGCAAGCGCCGTACGCGCCTGCTGCCAGGCGTTGCCCTGGGCGCGGGTCTGGGACGACACAGACAGAAGACTGCTGAAGGCGCCGTAGATCGCGATCGCCGCAAGCGCCGAGATCACGAGCGCGACCAGCAGTTCCGTCAGCGTAAAACCGTGTACGCGCCGCATCAGCTTAGTAATCCACCATGGTCTGCAGCACGTACTGATCCCCAGCCCCCCACGACACCAGGATGGTCGTGGTACAAGGACATGTTGTCGTCCCCTGCAGGGACGGGGCCACGGTCACACTGCCGCTCGGCGGAGTGTGTCCGGAGCCTGGCAAGGCCGCCAGGATTCCCTCCCAAGTGGTGACATCCGTGGCCTCCACCGAACCCGGGGGGCCACCGCCGGTGCTCGCGGCGACCCCCGGGGCCGGCGTCTGGATGCCGTTGTAGCTGAGGGCATTGGTCCCGTTTGCGCGGATCATGCCGGCCATGTCCTGGGCGGCGATATAGGCACCGGTCAATCCGCGGCTGTTTTGGGCAAGGCTCATGCCATCCAGTAACAGGTAACCGATTGCCATCACGCCGATCGCAAAAATCGCAAGCGCCACCATGTTCTCGATCAGGGTAAATCCCCGCCCCGCGCGCACCCCGACACCGGTCACTGCAGGGCGCATGGCCAGTTTCCCTGGTTGGCTTGAGCAGAACTGGCACAGGACCGCAGTTCACCGGCCCCGTAGTATTTGACGTCCCAGTGTGCATAAGAGACCGCGTTGGTGCGCGCCTCGAACAGGACGTTGCCGGTCGCAAAAGGCGGGCTGGCAACAGGCGGGGCCGTGACCTGACGAATCGTGCCATCAGGATAGAACGCCACGAGGTAGGGCGAACCGACCGAGGGCGTCACGGTGGCCGGGATGGTGCCGCCATCGGTGATCGGGGTCATCACGCAGGAGACGCCGGGGTATTCTTGCTCGAAGCGGGCCGCCGTCATAACCGGCCCGTTCAGGAGTGCCGTCGCCGTAGCCGCGGGACTTGTGGTCACGGGACTCACGGTGGGGTTTAGGGTATCGACCCAGGAACAGGCGATCTGGCCGCCCGCCGCCTGCTGATACTCCAGTTGCATGTAAACGGGCTGATTGGTCTTCAGGGCGTATAGGCGCGCCCACTGCATATCCTGCTGCAGATGGCCGGCCGCCTCGCGGATGCGCCCATCGACGACCCAACGCGAAAAATCCGGCACGGCAATACCCGTGACGATGGCGAGGATGGCGATTCCCACCATCAACTCCATGAGTGTCACACCGCGCGCCCTGCGCCTTGACTGCCCGCCGGCGTATGCCACGTCTCCCCCCTTTTTTTCATACCGGCTTGTTCTTGAGTTAGAACCGGCACGAAACAGCCTCACCGTGATCCGCCCGTGGCATGGACTCTCACCTGTCCGGCCCTCGGTACGTGTTTCCGGTGATCACATGGCCATTCTTAGCACATGGCCAGAGCCTGGCAAGGCCTTTGGGGGTTGCAAGTGGGAAATTTACCAGTCAATCTGTGGGAAATTTTCACACGGTCGTCTTCTTTCGGCCGATTTCCTCCAGTTTGTGGGACACTGTCCCACGCCTGTCTGTTTTCCGTCAGTAGATATAGTGTTGCCACAAGGGCGTGAAGGCCATGGCCGCGGTATTGCCGCCGCCGCCGAAGTTCGTCATGTTGGACACGCCCGGCGAATACTGGATGTTCAGATTGCCGTTCACGTCATTGGTGCTCGTGGTATCCCCGAGCGTCGAACTGGACAGGTTGTTGGTGTCGGCCGTGTCGATCATGCCGGTGATGGTGCCTGTCCCTATGGCCGTCAGGGATTCACTGGCGGCCACCACGCCGGTCAGGTCGCTGTTGCCCTTCAAGGTCACATCGCCACCGGTGAGCACGGCGTTGGTGGTGCTGCCACTGGGACAGCTGCCGCTTGTACCGATGGAATTGCCGTTGCTTGAGCACTCAAAGCCTGTCACCGTGCCGCTCGGTTCGACGGTGTTGCTGGCGGTGGTCTCGGTGGTCGCGCCATTGGGCGGCACGCCCGTCGCCACCGCACCGTTCACATAGACCGGCGCGCCGCTCGAATACGGATAGGTGACATTGCCGCCACTGATCACCACCGCGTTGGCAACCGCGCCGATGCCTTCGCCATTATTGGCCGTGGTCGGTCCGTCCGGACAGACATTCGTCGGCACCACCGTCTGATTGCAGACATTCGGCATCTGTCCGTAGGACACGATGTCGTTGTTGGTGTCGATCAGCATATTGCCGGTCGCAAGAAGCGTGGCATAACCGGGCACACTGCTCGATGCCGTCCCGATCACGCCGGCTGCCACCGTCAAGTCCCCATAAAAGAAAAGGACCCCCGGGTTGGGCGTGCTCGTAATCTCCCAGGCCCCATTGAAGCTCGAGGGCGGCGCGATGCAGCTGCTGCCGCCTGCCTCGCAAAGCGCCGTCGAAGTCGATGGCACATTGGCAAGCAGCATGGTCCCGGCCGGCTGCAGGGCGGTGTCGTTCTGGAATGTCACCTCGGGATTCCCGTTGGCATCCACCGAGAGCACGGCGTTGGCCTCCGAACTGAGATTGTAGACATCGATGGCCGGTGACGGGATGTTGTCGGCGGAAATACCCGAGGTACACACCGCAGTCGAGGTGCACCCCGTGATGGTGCCGGTCGCGTTGGCCGCGCCCGTGATGTTCGCGCTGCCGCTGATCGACAAATTGCCAAGCACCGTGATCGACGAACTGCCCGTGTTGATCGCCACGTTGCCGGTCAGGTTCTGGTTACCCTTGATAAGAAAGGCAAACTGCAACGGTGTGAACGTGTAGATGGTGGCGGCCGTGAGATAGGCGTGCATGAGCGCCGATCCCTGTGCCGTCTGCCCCATCGCGGCGATTTCGATTTCCCCGTTGGTATTGAAAGTATTACTCAAGACCGCCGCACTCAGGGTGCCGTTGGCCTGCGTCTGATTCGCCAACACGGTGTTGTTGGGAACGGCGGCCGGATCGACTGCCGAAGCGCTGCCGTTGGTACAGGTGATATTGGTACCCCCGCAGTACAAGCTGTTCAGATAGGCGGACGCGAGATCGACGCCGTCTTCCGCGAGTGCGCGGGCCTGCGTCCGGTTGCTGCTCGAATCCTGGACCTTGTTGGTTGCCTGCAGATGGCTGTAGGCCCCGTAAAGTCCGGCCGACAGCGCCGCACCAATGGCGAGAATCATGATGAGCGTGGAGACGCCCGACTGCTTGTCAAGAGACGTACGCATGACGCGCTCCTTAAGGGAGGTTGCGCAGACAGACCGAAACCGGGACGAGATCGGTCTTATGGGTGAAGAAACCGCCTGTCAGCGTCGCGGCGATCGGCAACAGGAAGGTGGCGGCCGGATGCACCACCGGGTAGTTGGCAATCTGCGCCCCGCGCAGGTCGCAATTCTGGCCCATGGCGACCGTGATGGGCGCCGTCGCCGTCGCGGCAATGCTGGGCGCCACCGTCACGGTGTCCCAGTTGCCCTGTGTGTTCCAGAAACTGCCCGTGCAGACGCCGTTTTGCGCGACTTCCTCGAAATAGACGAGGCGGTCATTGCCGCTTGTCGCCACCGTGCTCGGCACCACCTGCAGGCCCGCGCAGACAAGTGTCGTCGAATTGGCAGGCTCCGCCCAGCTCCAGAAAAGGCCGGTGCCCACGGCACTGCCGGTGGCCGGAATCGGCACCTGTGCGTTGTTGCCGGGCCCGTTGCCGGTCACCAGCACCACGTTCGTATTGACGGCCGGATTCAACACCCCGTAGCCGGCATTGGCGCTGTTCATCACATCGAAATCGTAATCGAGCGATACGTCCATCGACTGGTGGCTGATCGCCGCCTGATCGAGGAGCGAACGGGACACCGGCACATAGAGCACCATGGCCATCAGCACAAGCAGCGTCCCGACCGCCATGGCGATCATCAACTCGACCAAAGTGACGCCCTCGTTATTCTTCGATGGTGACATTGCGTGTAACTCCAAACGTCGACCAGCTGGCCACTGCGGTGAGCTGCGTGACATCGATCATGTTCTGGCTCGAGGGCAGCATCGGCACGGCATCCACCGTACAGGTAATCGTGATCGTAAACGGCAGCGACGTTGGGGTGGTCGCCGGCATCGTGGTGGAGCTCCCCGGGGGCGGACACAATCCGAGCGGCGGGCGGCTCTGATCGAGGATGCCAAGCGTCGTGTTGATCACATCCTGGCGCTGGCCGACATAGACATTGCCGGCGATCACGTGCTGCAGCCCGTAGGCGACGCCGGCTGCGATCAGAAGAAAGATCACAAGTGACACCAGTGTCTCGATCAGCGTAAAGCCCCTAGAAGACATACTGCACCTTGACCGTACTGGCGGTCACCACGCTGCCGACCTGGAAGGAAAACACCCACTCACCGTTTGTGGTCACCGGCCACACACACGCGTTCGCCGCAGTCGTTGCGGTCGCCGCCAGAATGGGCTGCGCAAGCGCCGTCAGACCAAGACAGGTCATGGCCGCGCCGTTTACTGCGATGTTGACGTTGTCGGGGATGTTGCTTGTGCGCACTTCCACGGGCCCATTGGCCGGGTTGAGATTACCGGCGCAGCCGCCGGCGCTGCCCGTACAGACATAAAGCGTCTGCGTGCTACCGTTTTTCACAAGCTGCAAAGACCAGTTGCCGTTGGCGGTGGACGTGGGCGGATGCTGCAGTGCATAGCTCATCGCCGCCTGCAAGTCGGTGCGCAGGCGGTTACGCGCAAGCGTCTCGTTGTCCGACTTCAGCCACGTCAAAAGCCCCATGAAGCCCGCGCCGATCAGGATCCCGATGATGGCGATGACGACAATCAGCTCGACGAGCGTCAGTCCCTGTTCGCGCCGCCCACGCGCTTTTGTGCGCACACGCATCTTACCACCCCGTGATCGCCGTGCCGTTCGCCGTTATCTCACAGCGGTTGTTGTTGCTGTCGAGATAAAACGCGATGGTGTTGGATAAACCGGACGACGGCAGCGGCGTCGCACTCAGCAGATAGCTCGGGCCTGCGCCCGGCGTCGGGATGTTGCAAGCCGCCGGCATGCCCGGGTCCGGATTGGCGATGTTGTAGCTAAACAGCACACCGTTGCCAGGCGCCCACCCGGGCAAGGTGGGATTCGTCGCGGTATTGGGCTGCAGATTGGTCGTCGTCGCATAGTAGGCGTTATTGTCCTGGTAATAACGCTCCATGAGCGTCGACAACAAGACCAGATCGCTTTTCGCCTGTGCGTACTTGGCGTCCTTCACATAACGGGAATAGATCGGAATGGCGATGGCCGCCAGAATCGCCAGAATCGCGATCACCACCATCACCTCGACGAGCGTAAAACCCCGCCCGCCTCTCATCCGCCGCTTGCAATCGCCGACCGCCATCCTCGCTCCCCTTTCCTTCCTGCCTTAAGGGCCACCTGCTGCCTTGTCTGCCCCGTAAACGCTCTCGCCAACCCGGCAGAGTGTCGTGGGATTTTCTCCCTCAATCCTTTGACTATAGTCACCAGGCCGCGCAAAGCAAGCCTGCAAAACGCTTAGACCCGTCAGCCCTGGTGGGTGACCACCGCACCCAGTTCGAAGATCGGCATGTACATGGCGACGACCAGCGTACCGACGACGATACCAAGTACCACCATGATGAGAGGTTCCATCAAAGTCGACATGCGGGCTACGGTTTCACTCACCTCGGCCTCGTAGAAGTCGGCGACCTTCTCGGCCATCACCTCGATCGCGCCGGTCTGTTCACCGATGGCGAGCATGTGCGTGGCCATCGGCGGAAAGACATCACTCTCCTTTAGGGAATCGGAGATGTAACCGCCTTCCAGCACGCGCAGCCGCGCCGCCTCGACGGCACGCTCGATGATCACATTGTTCGAGATCTTCGACAGCGTCTCCAGTGCCTCGTTGATCGGCACACCGGCTGCCTGCATGGTTGCCAGTGTGCGCATGAAGCGCGCCACCGAGCCTTTGAGGACGACGTCTCCCATGATGGGCAGCTTCAGTGCCAGCCGGTCCACCTGCGTACGGAAACCCAGGCTCTTGCGATAGGCCACCAAAAAAAGCCAGATCGCCGCAACCGGCGAAAACACGACGATGTACCAGTTTCCGCGCATCCAGTTCGAGATACTGACCACCGCCCGGGTCAGCGGCGGCAGGGTCGCACCAAAGCTGTCGAAGAGGTGCGCAAACACCGGGATCACGAAGATCATCAGGATCGCTGTGACACCGATCATGACGGTGATGATGGAGGCCGGATAAATCATGGCCGAGCGGATCTTCTTTTGCAGGGCGAGGGTCTTTTCCCGGTAATCCGCAAGCCGCAACAAAATGGTGTCCAAAATACCGCCCTGATCGCCGGCCGCAAGCAGCGACACGAACAGACGGTTGAAATATTTTGGATAACGGGCGAAGGCCTCGGCGATACGCTCGCCACCCTTGATCGGGTTCAGGATGCCTTCGATCATGTTTTGCACGGGCTTGCTGTCACTCGCCGAGGCGAGCAGCTCGAAGGCCTGCACCATGGGTACGCCGGCGTTGATCATAGTCGAGAGCTGGCGGATCATGACCACGATCTGCGCCTCCTTGACGCTCCCGCCGCCAAACAGCGGAACCGGTTTTTTCTTGACGCTCGTGACATGCAGGCCGCGCTTTTTCAGAAGCGTGCGGGCCATCGCCAATGTCTGCGCCTCGATTTCGCCTTTCTGGACAACACCCTGGGCATCCTTGCCCTGAAAGGTAAATGTGACCATTTTGGGCGCCTTGACCTTCGGCGCCGCCTGTCCCTTCTCTGTCACCGCTGTTGCCATGGTCATCCTCTGCACCGCTGCCGGTGTCTTAAAAAATGGGGCGCAGCCGCCGGCGGCCGCCTTCGCTTCCCACTCCCTTTACCCTAGTCGGTCCGCTGGCAGCCGACAAGGCGCAGCCCGCCTGCCGGATTGCGCAGCACATGACCGCCTGGACACATTTTCCGTCTTTGGCACGAATCTTGATAAGGAGTTGATTAAAAAGCCGTGCTGTACGGGACCGATGTAAGGTTCATTGATACCGAAGAACGGTCACACGATACGAAAGTGCCATAATACGTCACCTAGTGACGACGCAATGCGTCGGTTTCTGCCGCAATGCGTCCGTAGAGGCCGACTGCGCGCGCCGTTTGGGACCGCCATAATTTGCCTTTATCCTGTCACCACTTAAACGATGGACACCCGCCCCGACCCGCCGCACGGCCGCGCTTGGCATGAAGCGTGCACTGAGTCTCGGTGCAGACCCACCATTCGCTGGGAGTGGTGATACTAACGAGAGGAGTCACAAGGCCATGCAAATCACACGCACGGTGCGCGCCGGCATCCAGTCGGGCTTCACCTTAATCGAATTGATGGTGGTGATCGCCATCATCGGCATCTTGGCGGCGATCGCCATTCCCCAATATGAAAAATACATCGTGACCTCCAAGGCCCAGGACGTGGCGCAGAACTTCCATGCCGCGATCACGGCCACGACCAGCGCGGTGGCAGCCGCCCAGGCAGGCCAGAACACCCTGATCGCGGCCGCCGAAACCGATGGCGTGCCCGCGCCGGCGATCACGGCACCGAATATGACGCCGGTGCTCAGTAACACCGCGCAGAATCCGGCCATCCCCGGCACGTCCGCTTTGCCCAACTTCGCTTATGTCGGTGTCGGCACAGCTGCGACGGGTTCGGGCGGGACACCGACTACACCGACCGTGTGTGGCGAGGTGGACGTCACGGGTGCGACCTACGCGGCCGGTGGTACGACCGGCGCCTATGTGACCCCGGCCGTTACCAGTGACACCATCATCACGGTGAGCACAACCTGCACCAACACGACGCTTGCCCAGGACATCGTCAACGCGGTGGTCGGTGATGGCTCAACGTCGGCGACAGCCGCGACATCACCCAATGGCACTGCCGTGGCCCAGTGCAAAGTGGCCGCATTCTGCCAGACAGACGTCGGCCCGAACGGTTCGGTGACACCGTAATCGGCAGCACACACGTCAACGGAGGGCGCGATCTTTCGCGCCCTCTTTTTTTGTCCTGAGATCTGTCCCGCCTGTACACCACCGGGCGCTTTGATGCCCAGAGGCAAGCACGGATGCTGCCTACCCGCACCGCAATCCGTCACCCACAGCCTGCCCATCCGCCGGCACAGCCACTCGGCTAGTCACGGGTAACCATTCGAATCCAAAAGGATAAGGGCACTGACGCCCGCCGCGCGCACCGGCACCCCCCGATCCCGAGTAGCCCGGATGGGGAATGATTCCGTCGACGCGCCGACCTCTGTGATCAGCCTGTATCTCCGATCCGGAGTCCGCCCCTGTTGCCGCACCATCCGTGACCGGTCAGTTGCCCTGCCCTTATGGTCTTGCACAGGCAATCGCAAGACCATAAGGCAATGGCTCAGGGTTGCCGAACCGGTTTTTGTTGCGCGGGCGCCCTGTGTGGCGGCGGCAACCGTCCATAGCCGGCATTGAAAGGCAGGCTGTCCACAATCTGTCCGTCAGCGCGCCGCAACACCCAGGTGACGGTCGTATAGGTGCCATGGAGCAGCACGAATGTATAGTGCGCAAGATGCCGATGGTCTTTCCGAAAGCCCTTCAAGGCGGCTGCCGCCACCGGGTTCGTTTTGCTGACGGCAAGCAGCGGATAGCCGCTTGCGGCCACGCGCCTGCCCTCGACTTTGGTATACGGGCGATAGCGCCAGCCGCGCAGAAAGATCGGCGGTTCGCCCTGCAGCGTGCGGATCTCGGCGGCCCACAGCGCGCGCTTGTTGTGCGGCAAATGCACGTAGACATAAAACGGACGCATCCGTGCCGCGGCAAGCAAGGCGCGGCCCTTCGGTCCAATGCGCGCGATATGGGCCGCGTCCAGCGCATAGAAGGATTTCTGCGCGTAGACCACCATCTGGATACGATGGGCATAAAGAACATGCGTCGAGAAGGCAAAGGCCCCGGCCTGCAGGAGCCCGATCACAGCCAGATCCCAGCGCAACGATTTCTTGCCCGGCTTGAATACCATCAGCGTAAGCAGCGGCCCCAGCGTAAGACTCCCCCCTACGAGAAGCGCATAGGCCTGCACGGCCCCGTCGGCCCGCAGAAGCGGGTACGGGTACCACCAAAACCGTGTGATCACGAAAACGATGACGAGGGCCGCGGCCGTCAGGGCCATATGCACGGCAAAGGCTTGCATGCGTGACATGAATGCTTCCTCAGGGGCTTTCTTGTGGCGAATCCATCCGGATAGTTGATGCGGGCATACCGTCTCTGGGGTCTGCGGACGCCCTCCCCGCAGTCTAGCAGAAAACGGCCGGGCACCCGGCGCCCATCGTCTGCCGCTTGCACGGTTTGGGCTGCGCCACCGCAGCGTATTGACGATGGCCGCGCGCTGTCGAACAATGCAGGCAAGACATCAAAGGATCGCACTCATGAAGATCAGCGGACACCTTGCCGCCGTCACCGGCCTGCTCTGCACGATCGCGGCCGCGCACGCCATGACCATCAAGACGCCACAGAGCTTCGCGCAGGCCCAAAAAGACGGCGCTTACCTCTTCATGCATGGCCATTTTGGCACGAAGGTGCATGCGCCGCTCACACCGCAGGAGTCCTTCAGCGACTTTGGCAAGACCGAGGGCCCGCGAATGACATGCGCGACCTGTCATGCCGACGGCCGCACACCCGGTCATCTGCCAAGCGGGCGGACCATCCCAAGCCTTGCCAATGCCGCCGCCATCTTTCCGCGCGTGACCGCAGACGGGCATCTGCGCACGCTGCCAGAGGAAATCCGTCACTGCGTCCGCACCGGCATCGAGGGACGGGCGCCGAGCTTCGGCGGACCTGCGATGGTCGATCTCGAGGTCTACCTCGCGTCGATCGCCCAGGGTACACCCCTTACGCCCAACGGCGCGCCGCACTGAGAGACGAACCCCTACCCCATGGACAAAGACCCACTGCGCGATAGCCGCGCCGTGAGAGTCCCCGCCGCGGGCGCGTGCGTCTTGCGGGCGCGCACAAAACGGGCGATGCGCGCCGCAGAGGCGTTCCGGACATGCACATGTCCGAGGAGATCCAGATTGATGAGCGCGCGGGCAATCTCGGTCGGAATCGCCGAACGCACACCAAAACCGGCATGTTCGAGCACGACCGCCACGACAATGCGCGGATCCGGCACCGGCGCCATCGCCACGAACAAGGCATCGGAGTGCAGCCGGGGGCCCCGGTAGACACCCTGTCGCGGCACGCTCCAGAGTTGCGCCGTGCCGGTCTTGCCCGCCACCGCGTACGGCAGGCCATGGGCGATGATATGCGCCGTGCCGAGGGATCCCGACACAACGCGCGTCAAATCCGCAAGCAAAAGATGCAGACTGCCGCGGCGGTGGTGGGGAATGGGGCGATCGGCATGCGGGTGCGTGAAACGCACCGTGCCGGCCAGCGGATTTTCCACGGCGCGCACCACATGGGGGCGCATGCGTACCCCATGATGGGCCAGGGCCCCCATGGCGTCTGCGAGCTGCAAGGGTGTCACCAAAAGCGGTCCCTGGCCGATGCCTGTGATGATGGTCTCACCCTCATACCAGGGCGAGTCATGGGCCTTGATCCACCGGCGTGTGGGCACGACGCCGGCGGATTCGCCGGGCAGATCGATGCCGGTCGGACGCCCGAATCCGAAATCGGCGAGATAGCGCGCCATGCGCCAGATGCCCAGGCGGTAGGCAAGCTTGTAGAAATACACGTCCGAAGACTCTTCCAGGGCCATGCGCAGGCCGATGCGGCCCATGCCCCAGGGCAACCAGTCATGAAAGAGATGATCATTCCCGGGAATGTGCCACGTGCCCCGGCAGAGCACCAGCCGGTTGGGATGAAACCACGGCGTCTGCAGCGCCGCATAGGCGAAAAACGGCTTGATCGATGATCCGGGCGGATAGAGTCCGTCGAGTACACGGTTATCGAGCGGTGCGCCGGGGTCGTCGATGAGTGCCCGGTAGCGGCGGCGGCTGATCCCTGTCACAAACCGGTTGGGATTGAAAGTCGGGCTGCTGACCAGCGCGAGCACGGCGCCCGTCCGGGGGTTCATGGCCACGGCAGCACCCCGCCGGCCCTTGAACATCTCCGTTGCCACCGCCTGCATCTGCGCACTGATGGTGAGATAAAGGTTGTCGCCGGGCACACCTGCATTTTCGCGCAAGACCTTCATCGGACGGCCCTGCGCATCGGCCTCGATATCCCGGACACCCCGCCGCCCCATGAGCTGCCGCTGGTAGCGCGCCTCTACACCCGACTGGCCGGCATCGGCATAACCGGCATCACGGCGCGGATGATGCGCAAGCTCCTTGGCGGTCAACGGGGCGACATAACCCACGACATCGGCGGCAAGGCCGCCCAACGGGTAGTTGCGATGCAACCGTGCGACCAGGCGCGCGCCGCGCAACGCGTACAGATGGGTGGCGATGGCATCCGCTTCCGTTGTGGACAGATAACGGCGCACCACGACATCCCCATAGGGATCGGCTGCGTGCAGGCGCCGGTTGAAGGCGCGCCGGTCCTGCTGATTGAAACCGATGAGATGATGGATGCGCGCAAGCAGGCGGGCCATGTCCGCAACCCGGTGAGGCTCGACGGTCAGACTGTAGGTGGGATAGTTGTCGGCCAGCACGATCCCGCGGCGATCAAGAATCAAGCCGCGCGGCGGGATCACCGGCACCGGGCGCATGAGATTCCTGCGCGCAAGCGCCGCATAGTGCGCCCGCCGCCACACGTCCACGTAAACGAGCCGCCCGAGGAGGATCGCCGTCAATGACGCGACGATCATGAGCATGATGATCACCCGTGACGCAAAGAGGCGGCGCTCTCCGCCTTCATCGGGCAAAGACGCCTTGTCCATGTTTCCACCTCGAGGCAAAACGATGCAGGACAGGAAAGCCGCCCGCCTTTGCATCCTTGGCATCGCCGGCGGCATTCCCTGTCCACTCCCTTACGACAGACGAAGAGCGCCTCTGTTCCCGGCAACCGCGACCGGGCGTCGCCCACGCGAAGTCTGCTAGACTTGCCGTCAACCGGGACGATGCGCTCTTACATGGGGATCGACATGTCGGGGAAAAAGACCGTGACGACAACGCATGGGCGCCGCCATGCGCCAGCAGCCGTAGTCAGGCTCGCACTGTGGGGGTGCCTGCTCTGTCCCCCGCTCGCCGGGGCCGCCAACTGGCAGGACGACGCACAACAGCTCTACCGCCACCTCGGACACCTGCATTGGATCGCGGCAGGCCGCGGTCCCAAGGTGCTCTATACCTTCGTCGACCCGAATTCCGCGGTCGCCCACACACTGATCAGCCGGCTCGCTCCGCAGATTGCCCCCGACGGTTTGACGGTTCGCGCGCTCTTGGTCGGCTACCTGACACCAAGCAGCGCAGGCAAGGCCGCCGCCATCCTGCAATCAAGCGATCCGCTAGCGACCCTCGACCACGGCGAGGCCCGCTTCGTGCCAGCACGGGGATCGGCCATCGCGCCTGCGCCCATGACGCCGGCCACCCGGCAAATCCTAAAAGCCAATTTCCGCGCCTTGACGGCCCTGGAGGGCAACCCCTGGATGCGCATGGCGCCCTTGCTGGTCTATCGGGACCGGCAAGGCCATGTGCACGTCTTCCAGGGCCGCCTCGACGGGGCGCGGCTTGACGCCATCATCCGCGCCACAAGCCGGTGAAGATCACGCCTGCCCCGCGGACGTCCTGACCTTAAGGGCGCCGCTGGCAGCGACATAGGACGCCAGGATGGCGACCAAAGACGCAAAGACGGCGATGACAAAGAGCACAACCAACGCAGCCCCCACGAGCACACCCGCTATCACGAGAACCGCGTGCAGCCCTGCGGCGAGCGCGCTGCCGCTTAACATGCGCACCAAGACCACCACGATCACCGCGCCGATGCCCAGGACCACCATGACGCTGCACAACATCAGCAGCCATGCGAGATTGATCCACAAAAAGCGCCGGTAACCGCGCGTAAACGTCCCGAGCGCTGCGCGCAGGCTGGCGAAAGCCGGCTGCCCGTAACGGGACGCCGTGGCCATCGCCAACATGATCGTATTGTTGATGATCGCAAACATTAGAAAGACGCCGCCCATGATAACGAGCGGGATCGCGGGTCCGTGCAGAGCAAGAAACGGGTGCTTGGGATTCCCCGTTTCGCGCAGGCCGCTTGCCTGCATCGCAAGGCCGGATAGCTCCCCCAGGACAATATTCACCACCTCGATGACCACAGCCAGCAGCCAGACTTCGCCACGGCGCACGCCCCACCACAGATCGGCGATGCGCGCCCTGCCGCCGTCTATCACCTGCGCCATGCTGCGCATGGAACCCATCTCTAGAATCATCTGGGTGATGCCCATCACAAAGGCGAACACCGAGACCCCAAATCCCACGGGCACCATCGGCATCCCCGGCCGCGGCTCGGGCAGCATGTGGGCCGCGACCAACGAGATAAAGAAAAGGGCAAGAACGAGACAAATCAAGACCATCTGCCCCGTGAAAACGCCCGCCGCCGACCGGTAAATACGCCAGCCCTGGCGCAACGCATCAAAAGAACCCTCTGGTATGGTCACCCTCGCGCTCATGCAGCCTCCTCCCCGGTTTTCTTATGGAGGCAATCGGCCTCCCCTCCTGAAGCCTAGCCCAAAAACAGGGCTCGTGGCAGCGGCGCGGCCATCGCATGCACAAGGCATGACCGGAGGCGCTGGAAAACGTCTGGACAGAAACGGAAGCACCCGGGCCGGGCGGCCCGTCATCCGGCCGCGCCCGTCAACCGCCGCAGGCGGCGCGTCCGCGCCCCCTGTTGTCCGGGTGACGCAAACGGCCTGGGCCCACGGGGAATTTACGGGGATGGAACCTTCAGTGCAGGATACCTGCCGCTTCGGCAAGCTGCGTCGACATGGGGCTTGTCAGAAGGATGAGCAGACCAATGACGACAAAGCCCCATCTCATATTGAGGCGCAATTCGCCAAACTCCCGCTCAAGCCGCGCGACCCGCTCGCACAGGGCGTCGATTCGTCCCCCAAGGACCTCCTCGACTTGCATGATGCGATCGTTCAGTGTCTTCTCAACCCGGGTAATCCGATCGTTCAGTGTCTTCTCAACCCGGGTAATCCGATCGTTCAGTGTCTTCTCAACCAGAATAATCCGATCGTTCAGCGTCTTCTCAACCCGGGTGATCCGATCACTCAGTGCCTTCTCAACCACGGTGATCCGATCGCCCAGTACCTGTTCGGCTTGGGTGATGCGGCTGTTCAGTGTTTCCTCGGCATCGGCGATGCGGTCCTCCAGCGCCTTCCCCATCCGCGCCCGATCCGCAGATTGCCGCAGACCGAGATCCGTAAGATCGCCACGCGTCGCGACACCCTGGGAAAACGCCATAACGAGAGCCTCCGCGTGGGCATCCGCCTGCTGCGGATCGACTCCCGCATTGCGCAGCGTATGCGTATACGCCAATGTATCGAATGGTATCGTCATCCCTGATCCCCGTCACGCATCGACGATACATTGTCGCGCCGGACGGCACAGGGCACAAGCCCGGAACTTTCGCGGCACCAGCCGCCTGCGCCCGGAACAGGCGCAGGGAGCCCCTATGGCATGATCTGCGACAACCACTGGTTGGTCAGCCGCTCAAGCAGCCGGTTCTGCGCCTGGCGCGCCGCCAGGTGATCGAGGTCGACCCATTCAAGCGGCTGATCCTGCTCGGCGCACGAAAACACGGCGCGCGTACGCTTGCCGGTCGCCGGATCGATCTGCCACTGCAGACATTGCGCGCACACACCCTTCATCATGCACTGCATGGGGCTGCCGACGGTGGCGATCGCCCGCACATCCGGCTTCAGGACGGCCTTCAGCTGGACCTTCAGGGCGGACTGGAAGGCCTTGAGCAATCCGGTCGAACCCATCACCAGCAACCGATCGACGGCGCCCAGACCGACGGCCTCCGCCGGCAATGGCAAAACGCCACCTGCGTAATCGAGCAGCAACTTGACCATGTCCGTTGCCTCGACGGCGATGTCCTGCGGGCGCCGCGGCGTGATCCGGGGTCCGCTCGCCGTGCACCAGACGATCTGGTCGGCAGCAGCCTCGAGCCCGTCCTGATTGTCGAGTTCAGCCGCCTTGCCAAACGCCGCCACATACAAGACGCGGTTACCCGCCGCACGCAGCACCGGACCAATGTCGAGCATGACCGCGGCACCCCACCGACCGGCGATCACCGCCACGGTCTCGCCTTTCGGAATATCGGTAGGCGCCCCCGTCGGCCCCATGAGCACCAGGGGATCGCCCGGCTGCAGGCGGCCGGCCACACGGGCACCGGCCCCATACTGCAGGACCATGAGGCGCACGCGGTCGTCCTGCACGCCGGTCCCGCTCACCGTGATGACCGGTACCTGCAGCCGCGTACCCGCGGTCATGGGACTGCCCGACTCGAAAGTCTGCAGACGAAAGAACTGCCCGGGACGGAAATTCTTTGCCGCAAGCGGCGCGCGGATCCACACCTCCGCCACCGCCGCATTGCTGCGGTCGATGGCGGCCACACGCGGCACGAGCTGATCGGCAAGACCGGCGAGAAAGGCCCGCGGGTCACCCTTCACCGGGCGCTCGTGCGAAAGCACCGCGAGCACCTGCGGATAGGCGCTCTTGCTCGAGGCCACGGCCTTCACCACGCTGCCATGGAACGCCGGATGGGTGTCACCGAGAAAACTGATGCGTCTGGCGCCGTTCATGTAGGAAGTGAACGGTCCGGTCTCCGGTGCCTTGCAGTGCGGGGCCACCTGGACGGCCTGCAATCCCTCCCCATGGGCGACATGCGCCTCGAAATGGTTGCCATCCAGCGCAAAGGTACCCGGATGCTCCCGCTCGTAGATCGTGTTCGGCACGGTGCCTGCGGCCACAAGGATCGTACGCGCCGGCAGCCGGACCTCGTGATCCGTGGTGATCCAGCGGCCCTCCACTTCCTGCATGCGCCGCGCGACCAGGGCCTGGCAGTAGCCGAAGGCGTCGAGTTCCGCGCTCTTGGGATCGAGGCCTTCGGCATAATACAAGCCTTCCTGCAGGGCCTTGATCAGTTCCTCATGATTGCGCGTATAGGCTGGCGAGTTGTTCATACCCTTGCGGTAGGCGAGCGTCACGCCGCCCCATTCCCGCAAAAGCGGCGTGAAGTTCGGCGCCTCCTGCGCCGCGCGCGCCCGGGCGCGCTCGGCGCGCACCGCGCGGCCGTGCTCGAGGAATTCCTCCAGAATCTGCTCATCCTCGGGCGGCAGGCCCTTGCGGATCATCTCGACGCCGAGGGTCTTCTCCATCGCCTCATGACGCTCGAGGATCTTTTCCACCTGCTTTATGTAGTAGCTCTGCACCTCGGTGGCCGTGTCGACGGCGGTGAGCCCGCCGCCGATCACCACCGCCGGCATGCGGATCTGCAGATTGGCAAGGCTCGACTTCTTGCCGGCACCCGTCAGCTGCAGGGCCATGAGGAAGTCGCTGGCCTGCCTCATGCCACGGGCCAGACTGTTCGTCATCGGCACAACGCGCGGAAGCCCTGCCCCGGTGGCGATACAGATGTGATGAAATCCAAGGCGCCATGCATCGTCGACGGTGATGGTGCCGCCGAAACGCACACCGCCAATGACACGCACATTGGCCCGCCGGGCGAGGCAGAGATAGATGAGTTTCAGGAAATTCTTGTCCCAGCGCACAGTGATACCGTATTCGGCCACACCGCCAAAGCCCATCAGGATGCGCTCGTCGAGATCTTCCGTGAGCATGCCCCAGTCGGCCACCGGGTGGCGGAGAAGCCGCTCAGGGAGCGGTTCGATCTTCAGACCGTCGATACCAAGCACCGTGCAGCCGGCGCGGCTCAGGTAATGCGCCATCGTAAAGCCGGCCGGACCCATGCCCACCACCATGACCTTGTAACCCGTGTCGGCCCCTGGCAGGCAATCGCGCAGCAGCGGGTTCCAGCGCGTGAAGAGATCATAGATTTCCACGCCCCAGGTCAGCTTCAGGACGTCCGTCAGTACGGCCGTCTCGATTTCGGGGATGTTCACGGCATCCTGCTTTTGGTAGATGCATCCCTTCATGCAGTCGTTGCAGATACGATGCCCGGTCACCGGCAGCATCGGATTGTCGACCATGATCAGGGCGAGCGCCGCAATGGTCAGGCCGTCGCGGCGCATGGTGTGCATCTCGGAGATCTTCTCGCCGAGCGGACAGCCCGTCAGCGTCACGCCGAGCGGGTCGACCTTCAATCCGAGTTCCGGCACACCCTTCTTCTCGGGGAAACCCTTCGAGCAAAAATCCCCGTCATGATCATGACAGTAGATACAGTAATGGACCTCGCCCTGGATGTGACGCGTATCCATGCGCGTATCGGTGAGATGGAAGCCGTCACGCCGGCGCATGCCCTCGGCTGGACCCTCCACCATGTCGGTACCGAAACGCTTGATCGACTGTACCGGCACAAGCCGCGTGTGATCGACACGATTGGGCAGCTTAAAGCTCGCCCACTGCGCAAACCGCTTGGCGATCTCCGCATCGGTGAGGATGAAGGCACACCAATGGGTAAGGGATTCGATTTCGGTCTTGTAACGTTCCTCGTCGGCCGACCAGATCTCGCCCAGACGCGCGACCGCCCATTCGCGGTCCTCGGCCGGCAGCCCCTGCTGGCGGATCTCGCCATCGAGCCACTGATCGAGATCCCCGAAGCTGCGCGGGAAGTCGCCCCGATAGCGCCGCCCCCGCCGCTGCACGAAAAGCTTCTTGAATGCCATGACGGCATCCTGGCTGCGGATGCGCGCCTGCAAGGCCCCGGCCTGCTCTTCGATACCAAAAAGCCGGATGACGAAGGATTCGACGTGCGGTGCAACGGACAGGAGAAACTCGCTCAACGCGATCGGGCCATCCGGATCCCGGCCCTCGCGATACGTCTTCAGTGCATCGGCCACGGCGGGCGATTGCCGGGCCAGATAACCGAGAAATTCCCGGTCCAAGCGGGCCAACCCATCGCGCGTAAAGAGTTCGCCATACTCAAACCCCTGGAGGTTCAGCTGCGGTCCGTCCTGAGACTGCCCCGCCTGCGATCGCCCATTATCGGCCATGCGTCTAGATCTCCTCACCTGCAAAAGAAAAGGCGCAAACCCGGCTCTGCCGGGCCTGCGCGTGTCCGGTTCTGTTATGGTCTGGCCGCACAGGATACCGCAAAGACAGACCGGCCCCAAACGGCGCGGGGGCGGGGTCGCCGCGCCCCATCCGCTGAGCCCGCTCGTCAAAGGTGAGAACTATAGAGAATCATCCATCGGACGGATTTGATGAAAAGCAGGTGACCTACGGGGCAATCCAGGGCGCCGAACGGGCCTAAAGAGCCGCGACGGGCAGACGCAGACGGATGGGCCGCCCCACGTGCCGGGCAAAAAAGCCGACGCTGCGCAAAAACCCCTGCAGGCGCAGGCCGTGACCGGTGACGAAACCCCGAAAGCTGACCATACGGCTCGCGGCCTCGTAATGCCCGCCCCCCGTGATCGTGAGCCTGCCGGTGAGCGTCCGGATTCTGTAGACGGCTCCGGCTGGCGTCATGGTGAACGTGACCCGGTAACTGCCGAGCGGATCGACCGGTGCGGCCACCAAACCGGCGTCGTGCCACGAGAGTTGCCCGCCGCCATGGGCATGTGCGCCCATGACCCAATCCCGGTCGCGCATGACGAAGGCGCCGCTTGCGCCGGCATCGCGCAGACCGGGCACGAGCGGGCCGACCGATCCGGCGGTGGCCTTCAAGACCATGTCGGCCAACTCGATCCGATGCCGGCCGACGGCCACCGACACGTCCCCGGCAAGGGGACCCTGCCCATGGAGGACATAACCCCACCGTCCGTGCAGCAAAGCCCCTAGCCACACATGAAAACGCACGCGGCTTAAGATTGAAGCCGGCTGCGCGGTGGTCGTCAGCACCGCCTGTCCCGACCAGATGGAACCGCGCACCTCGGTGATCGCAAGGGACGGCGGCAACCCGACATGGGGCAACACCAGACGCGCCGGCACAGTGGCCGCCAGAAACACCAGATAGCCGGCGAAGGCGATGAGGCCATAGCGCGACATCCGCGTCACGACAACGCCCGCAATGTCAGCCGGCCGCTGACCAGTCCCGGTCCGGCCGGCGCCAGACTGGCGCGGGCGACCGTGACGCCCTGAGCCTGCAAGGTCGCGGCAAACCGCAGCACGGTCGCGAAGGCCGTCTTGCCCAACACCAGATCCGCGCGATGCGATCCGCGTGGCGACAGTTCATCGACGCCGACACCAGCCGCCGCCGCCTGCTGCTCGATCAGGCCCAGCAACGCCGTGCCCGTCGGGGCGCGGCCGACGCGTCCTTTGAGCTGCGCCAGCATGTGCGCTTCGTTGCGCATCCGCACAAGCGCCGCCCGTTCGCGCGGCACCGCATGCAAAAGCGCCTGCACACGCGCAGACAAGGGCGCCCAGATGGCAAGATAAAAGACAAGCGGCAGGATAAAGACCCCGCCCACACGCATCATCCGCCGCTCAGACTCCGGGCGACCCGCCCACAAAGCCTGCACGGCCTCCACCGATCCACGCCAATCGATCATGAAGCCCTCCGCAGGGACAGTTCCGCGCGCACACCCTTTTGGCGGCTCATGACGTGATGCACGTCGACCACGAGTCCCCGCGCCGCCAGCGCCTCTTTCAACGCGGTCAGCGCCGCAAATTGCGCCACCTCGACCTGCACATCGAGGGCACCGCCACCGTAACGCAAGCCGGTCAGACCCTGCGCGCCCAGGCCCTTGAGCGCCGGAGCCGCGCGTCCCAGCAGCCCCAGAAAACCGCCGGCACCCCCTGCGCGGGCGGCCAGCGCACGGGTCTCGCTTGCCATCTGCCCGGCCGGATCCAAGACCGGCACGCGCGGAAAACTGCGCGTAAAGAGCCGCGCCTGCGCCTGCTCGAGCCGCGCGTGCTCGGATCCAAGACGGATCCATTGGTATGTCATGCCGGCAAGCCCCATTGCCAGTGACAGCGCCGCCACCCACAGGGTGGGCCGCAGCGATCGGACGGCCGTCAGGCCCGACACCGTCATCGCCCCTTTCGTCTCACCGAGCCGCAACGGCGTGCCATCGACGGCGCCGATCGGGCGCGCCTCGGTCACCACCGGCAGGCCAAGCCGATCCTCGAGCAAAGCGCGCAGCGTCTCATTACCTCCGCACAAACGCAGCGCCGCCGGTCCGTTTCCGGAGGCGGCCGCTTCCGCCAGGGCCTGTGTAAGGGGCGCCGGAGGCGCCAGGGGGCGCCCCATGGCGCCGAACCCGCTATAGGGACCCGTGCGCACCGCCCACTGGCCGTTCTCAAAACAGCAGCTCCACTGTCCCTCGGTAAAGGGCAGGCCGAGTGTCAGAGGGCAAAAGCTTGCCGCAAGCCCGGATGCCGAAAACGCCGCGCGCCACGCATCAAGACGTTCCCGGGCGGTCACCGCCACCATGATCCCGCCCGGCGTCTGCTGATGCGTGAAATTCAGATGCTCCGGCTCCATCAAGAGCTGCTCTTCCAGCAAGAAGGGCAGCGCCTGCGCCAGTTTCGCGCGGCTGCGCCCAGGCCATGTCACGCGCGTCAGCAAGGTCTCGACCGCCGGAGTCCACACCCGCAAAGTGGCGTGGCGCGCCGCCGATGGCAGATCGGCGAGCACACCGCGTCCCGCCTCCCCGGACGGCCCCTGCCATGCCACCGTCAAAGGTGCGGCTTCCGCGTCGATCAGGATGAGATTCCACACCCCAACTGGTGCCGCCGGCACCAGGCGGCGGATGTCTGCCGACACGCGCTCTCGCCTGCGCGCCCACCGCCTTGCAAGCGGCTCGGTGGCGCGGCGCAGCGGTCCTAAGATGTCGTGGTGGACGCGTGATGATGTCGCCATAAAGCCTCCTGCCAAAGAATGACGGTGGTCTGCCCGCGGTTTGGCCGGTACAAAAGCGCCCGGCGCCGCACCGTCATGCCGTCGAAATGCGCCGTCACATGCGCCAGGAAATACTGCGTCTGGACGGCAATGGGATACGCCGCCGCCATGCCCTGCGGAAGCGCCGCGGCAAAGGCGGCCGTCGTCTGAAACGGCTGCGTCATCGCCTGTGCACTCAACGTCAACCCCTCCTTCGCCGTAAGACCCGGCACCAGCGCCGCCAGAACCAGGCCCGGTGCGGTATCGACATTGACCGGCGTAGCCAGTGGCAACGCGCTCACATAAGGACGCAAGGCGTGCACGATCCGTGCGTTGAAACCCTGCACGAGACGCAGCTCGCTCACGCCCGCAAACGGCTGGCGGGCCGCCCGGTACGGATGGGCGCGCGCCGGATAGCTCGCATCGAAACCGCCATCCGGCGTACCCGGCGGCATCTCGTAGGCGACCACCGCCTGCACGAGTTCCGGGTTCAGGCCCAGCAGCTGCAGCAGGCGGCTGAACGTGGCAACCGCATCGGGAACCGCATGGCCGTCGACCACAAGGTCGTTCAGATTGAAACGCCCCTGCGGATCGGTCAGATCGGCTGTCACGACGCCCCCTGCGACCGGAAACCGCGGCAACGGCTGCGCCCACTGGCCTGTCAGGGCGTCGATCTGGACGTTCTGCCCCTCGCGCGTCAGTTCCACTGCCGCCAGACGCAGCGCGCCATCAATCGCCGCCTGCCCCTGCGCCAAAGCCCGCGCATTCGTGCTTTCCTTAAACCACACGGATTCACCGCGCATAAGGCCGGCGGCGATCAGTGCGGTCAACGCCACGACCAGCAGCGCCACGATGAGCGCAAGACCCCGCTCGCGCCTCATCGTCCCACCGGCAACAGCCACCGCAGATGGCGGCCGTTGTCGAGAACGATCACGACCCGTACGGTGAGCGGCATCTGGGCGGGCTGGCCGGCGAGCGGCCACGACCGCACATAGCGACCCTGCGGCGACAGCACGCGCAGCTGCACGTGGCGGATGTGGCGCATCAGCACCAGCGTCGCCCGTTTCGTACCGGGCGCCCGGTCCAGGGCCCGCCAGCGCCGCCACATAAGCCGTCCCCTGGCCACGACATAATCGACGCGGCGCAGGTCGCTTGCGCGCGCACGCCCGAAGGGGGCCGGCCCTCCCGTCGTGAAACTCAAAACCGTCTCCCGGGCGCTGCGGCGGATGACGAACCCGGGCACCAGTCCGCCGAGGGAATCGCGCACGGTCCGCGGCCGCGCCTGGGCCAGATCGGTGCGCAGCCGGTAATAGGCGAGGGCGCGCGCCTCCCAGGTATCGCGCACCGTGCGCAAGTGGCCGCGGATGGCGATCGCACGGTCGAGCCCGGTATAGGCGATGGCCCCGACGACGGCGAAAATGGCGATCGCCACCAGCATCTCGATCAGGGTCAGCCCCCTCTGCGCGCTGCTGTTCACGGCTGCCGCACAAAACCCACGAGACGCATGAGCGTATCGGTGTGGTGTGCGCGGCGGACGGTGATGTTGACACGCCGCAGATTCGGCAGCGCCGTGCGCAACACATGCGTGCGCACGACAAAGCGGCGGCCGTCTTCGCGCATCCGGGTGTGCTGCGCGCCAAGACCCGGCCATTTCGTGACGGCCTCGATATGCGTCAGGCGCGCATCCGCCACCCACAAGGCCAGTGTCCGATCGCGCAGGGCGCCGGTCGTGGTGATGGCGCCGGTCAGATTGCGCATGATCGCCGCCAGCGCCACCGCCAGGATGAAAAGGGCAACCAGCACCTCAAGCAGCGTAAACCCCTCCTTACGCGACATGCGCCCCAACCTGCCCTCGCGCACCCACCGAAAGCCGCCAGCGTCCGTGTGCTGTCACCACCAGCCAATGGAAGGGCCGCACGAGACCGCTTGCGCGAAAAATCACCGGCCGCGCCCCGAACCCTTCAAGGCGCGCCCCCGGCGGCAGCGTGCGCGCACGCAAAAGCCGTCCAGTCATGGCGACGAACCGTCCGCGCCGGTTCATGCGCAAAAACACATAACCATGCGCCGCGGGTTTCACCATGCACGGATCCCCGCTCAGGATCGCCTGCGTGCGCGCCGCCTTCATGAGCGCGCACAACCGCAACGCCTGCGTGCGCGCCGAAGTGCCGATCGCATGCCCGAGACGCGGCATCACCACCGCCAGCATGATGCCGATCAGAGCAAGCACGATCAGGATTTCAAAGAGCGTAAAACCGTGCGCCCGCCGGATCGCTACAGCTGCCATGACCCGATCACGCCCTTCATTCCGTGGCCCTCGCCACCGGGGCCGTAGCTAAAGACATCGACCCGGCCATGCATGCCCGGATTCAGATACTGGTAGGGATGCCCCCAGGGATCGATGGGCAACCGCGGCAAATAGCCGTCAGACCGCCAGTCCGGCGGCACCGGACTTGAGGTGGGTTTCGTCACCAGCGCCTTCAGGCCCTGCCGCTGTGTCGGATACTGGCCGTTGTCCAGCCGGTAAAGCTTCAGGGCGCTTATGATGGACCGGATATCGTTCTTCGCCGCCACGATGCGTGCCTCGTTCGGACGGCTCATGATCTTCGGCACGATCACCGCAGCCAGGATGCCTATGATCACCATCACCACCATCACTTCGATCAACGTAAAACCGCGCATTTTGCGTAACGTATTCATGATCCTCACTTGATGAGATTGTTCATGTCAAAAATCGGCAACAGGATCGCCAGCACGATGAACAGCACCATGCCGCCCATGAGCAGAATCAGAACCGGCTCGATCAGGCTGGTCAGCGCCGTGATGAATGCCTCCAGCTCACGGCTTTGCGCTTCCGCCGCCCGCGCGAGCATCGTATCGAGCGTACCGCTGGCCTCGCCGCTGCCGATGAGATGTACCACCATCGGCGGAAAAAGCCGCGCCCGGCCGAGCGCCCGGCTCAGGCTGCCACCTTCCCGCACCTGCCGCCGTGCATCCTCCACGGCGGCACGCATGGGCAGATTGGTCACCACCTGCAGGGCGGTCTCGAGCGCACTCAAAAGAGGTATCCCTGAGCTCGTCAGAATCCCGAGCGTGCTAGCCAGGCGGGCGGCATTGAGGCTGCGGATGAGCCGCCCGAGCAAAGGGCTGCGCAACACATTGCGCTGCCAGATGAAGCGCCGCCGCTCGCTGCGCAACAGCCAATGGCCCCCGGCGGCCATGACCAGCAGACCAAGCGGCCAGAAGACGCCACCGGCCTTGGCGATGTGGCTGATCTGGATGAGCGTCCGTGTCGCCCACGGCAGCGGTGCGCCGCTTTGCACGAATACCTGCGCGATCTGCGGCACCACATAAACGAGGAGACCGCCGACGATCGCGGTCGCCACGATCGTGACGAGCGCCGGATAGAGGAAGGCCACCCACACCCGCTGCGTCAAGGCCTGCCGCTGCTCCGTATAATCGGCCAGGCGCTCAAGGATCAACGGAAGCTTGCCGGACTGTTCGCCGGCCTCGACCAGATGACGGTAAAGCGGCGGAAACGAGGTCGGAAAGCCGCCCAAGGCCCGTGCCAGCGGCTCGCCTTCACGCACCTTGGTGCGGACTGCCGCCAGAATCTTGCGCGAGCGCGCCGACTCGCTTTGCTCGGTCAGCGCCTGCAGAGCCTCCTCGATCGGCAGGCCGGCCCGCACGAGCGTCGCGAACTGCCGCGTGAGCACCGCAAGTTCCCCCGCCTTAAGTCCCGACGCGAAGGAAAATGGCCGCCTTGATACCGCCTCGCGCACGATCCGCTCGACCTTGACCGGCACATAGCCCTGCTCGCGCAGCTGGCCGCGGACGCGCCGCTCGGCATCTCCTTCCATGACGCCACGCACGGACCGCCCGCGCGCATCGAGTGCTTCGTATTCGAATGCCGCCATATGTCAGTCGCGGGAGACCCGCAACACCTCCTCGATGGTGGTGCGCCCCTGTCCCACCAGGCGCAGGCCGTCCTGATGCAGCGTGCGCAGACCCTGCTCCATGGCGCGCGCGTGCAGCTGGGCCTCCGATGCGCGATCATGAATCAGCGCCCGCAACTCTTCGGTGATACTCAGCAGTTCGTAGATGCCGGTGCGGCCCTGGTAGCCGGTGGAGTTGCAGTCACCACACACGCCGTGGCGTGCGGCCTCGCCCTGGCAGACCGGACAGAGTGTGCGCACCAGCCGTTGCGCGAGAACCCCAAGGAGTGTCGACGCCACCAAAAACGGCTCGACGCCCATGTCGATCAGCCGCGTTACGGCGCCGACGGCATCGTTCGTGTGCAGCGTCGCCAGAACCAGGTGTCCGGTGAGGCTCGCCTGCACGGCGATGCGCGCCGTCTCGAGATCGCGGATTTCGCCGATCATGATGATGTCCGGATCCTGCCGCAAAATGGCACGCAAGGCGCGCCCGAACGTGAGGTCGATCTTGGCGTTGACCTGGATCTGGCCGACCCCGTCGAGTTCGTACTCGACCGGATCCTCCACGGTCATGATGTTGAACGTGCGCGTGTTCAATTCGCCGAGCGCCGAATAGAGCGTGGTGGTCTTGCCGGATCCCGTCGGACCGGTCACAAGGATGATGCCATGGGGTTGCGCAATAAGCGCGCGCAACGAAGCCAGCGTGTCGTCCGGCATGCCGAGGCCCGCCAGGTTCAAGCGCCCCGCAGCCTTGTCCAGCAGGCGCAAAACAACCCGTTCCCCGTACGCGGTCGGAACGGTCGACACACGCACATCTATCGGCCGGCCGGCCAGGCGCAAAGTGATGCGCCCATCCTGAGGCAAACGTTTCTCGGCGATATCGAGCCGCGCCATGATCTTGATGCGCGACACCAGCACACCATGCGCCGCCTTTTGCGGTTCGATGACGTCGCGCAAGACCCCGTCTACACGAAAGCGCACCAAAGACCGTGTCTCGAACGCTTCGATATGGATGTCGGAGGCCTTCTCCCGCACCGCCTGCGTCAGCAGCGCGTTGATCAGACGGACGATGGGCGCATCGCCGTCGCTCTCCAGCAGGTCCTCGGTCTTTGGCAGATGCTGCGCCAGCTCGGCAAGATCCAGATTGTCGTCCAGATCACCCATGATCTGCTGCGCTTGCGACATATCCCGCGCGTAACCACTATTCAGAGCGTTCGCGAAACGCTCCTCGCCGATTTCCGTCAGGCGCAACGGCCGGCGCAGTACGCGCTCGAGTTCGGCAAGGACTGCGCTCGTCACCGCGTCGCGCACCCACACCTCCACCTCATCGTCGACGATGCCGACACTCATGACGCCATAGCGTCTCGCAAAGTGGTAGGGGAGCTTTCCGACCCATTGCGGATCGAATGCCTCTTCGCGTACTGCGCTCATCGGACCGCCCGGCGCGCGCCGGCCACGGGCTTGCCTGCGGGCTGGCGGAGGGCCGGCATGCGCGGCTCGCGCCAGTTCGGCAATACATAGGACTTCTTGAAATACATGGTGCCCTCCTCGGCCTGCATGAATTCGTACCGCGATGCCGTGAAGCCCTCGCTGGCCCCCGCACTGCGGACGATCACCGGTTTCAGAAAAATCATCAGATCCGTCTTCTTTTTGACGCGTTGCCTGTAGCGGAACAGATTTCCAAGGAACGGAATGTCGTCCAGCAGCGGCACGCCCTGCCACGTATCGTCGAGCTCGTCATCGATCAATCCGCCAAGAACGATCGTGTGCCCGTCGGCGACGATGACGGTTGTTTTCAGTTCCCGCTTGTTGGTGATGAGATCGGCCGCGCCCGTGACGTTTGGAGCGATGCTCGACACATCCTCGTAGATATCCATCTTGATGTTGTTCCCTGCCGTGATTTGCGGCTTGATTTTCAGTGTCAAACCCACGTTCTTGCGCTCGATGGTCTGGAATGGATTGACCGCCGTGCTGCCGATGGCGCTTGTGGCGTAGCTGCCGGTCACGAATGGGACATTCTGGCCGACCATGATCGTGGCCTCTGTGTTGTCGAGCGTAAGCAGGTCCGGTGTTGACAGGACATTGACACCCGATATCGATTCAAGCGCACGTGCGAGCGCCGAGAGGCCGACGACGGTCTGGCCGTTGGCAAGGGTCTCCTCGCCGCTGATGTAGCCCAGCGCAAGGCCGGCTTCACTGGCAAGGTTGCTCGGCGTTGTCGCTGTCGACACGATACCGGATCCGGTAAAAGGAAAGTTGGTTATGCCGCCGACTGCGCCGGAACCGCCGACCGGCGCGGCCCCGGCCCATTGCACACCGAGCTCGGCCGCGTTGTCGGTGGTGACTTCGGCTATCAGAGCCTGCACGAACACCTGGGCGCGGCGGATGTCGAGCTTGGCGATGACTGCGCGGAGATTGTTGTAGACAGTATCCGGCGCGTTGATGATGAGGGCATTTATGGAAGGGTCTGCCTGTACGAGCGATGCCTTTATGGCGCGTGCGGACACGGGCGCAGACGCGCCGCCGGGCGCACCTGCGGTTGGCGGCATGGCAACAGGCACCATGGCAGGAACGGCTCCGGCTTCGGCTGCGCCTTTGGCTTCGCCCTCGAGCAGGCCGCGCAGGATCTTCGCAAGACTTGTGGCGCGCGCATTGCGCAGATAGACGACGTGCGTGGTGCCGCCGGCTTCGCCCTGGACATCCAGACGCGTGACGAGGCGCTCTATGGTACGCAGGCGCGAAGCGCTGCCGGTACGCACGAGGAGGCTGTTATCCCGCGGATCGGGGATGATTATCGCCGCAGCATAACTGCCGATTGGCGCACCACTGTCGCTCATCAGCTGGCCCTCGCCGAGGCGCACGAGGAGATGAGCCATGCTCACGGCCGAGACGTAGCGCAAGGGAACGATGGTGACCGGAGCGCGCAGTGCCGCCTCCACACTCGCGACCACCCGCAGCAGGCGGCGGACATTGTCCGCATAATCGGTCACTATGAGTGTGTTGGTGGGTGCATAGAGGGAAGCCACGCCCGCGCTCGACATCAGCGGCCGTAACAAGGGAACGATCTGCTCGGCCTGGCCGTCGCGGATGCGGATGATCTGGGTAACAAGCTGGTCACCGCCACGGGGCCAGCGACGGCTGACGGGCGCCGCCTGGCGGGCGTTGGCCTGGGGCAAGATCTTGACGACACCACCGGGGCCGCTCACAGCGGTAAAGCCCTGTGCCTTCAGGGCGGCAAGAAAAATCTGGTATGCGGCCCCGATCCTCACCGGCGTCGCCGATACGATCGTGACCTTGCCCTGGACGCGGGGATCGACGAGAAAATTTTTGCCGGTCAGTGCCGCCATGGTGCGGATGACCGCACGGATGTCTGCGTTGTCGAAGTTGAACAACATCTCACCTTTGGGGACATGTACGGACGGACCAAGAGGAGGCGCACCCGCCGGCGCGGGGGTGACAGGCGCTGGTGGATTGACGATCGGCTGCGCCGGGGATGCCGGGCCCACCGGCATCTGCGCCGCAGCGACCGGATGATTGGCCAGTGGCACCGAGGGCGCGCCCACACCGCCGAACGCCCTCACCGGCCAGCAGGCCGCCGGCACAATGATGGCCGCAACCCACAGAACATGCCTTAAACCCTTACCCATGTCGGCTCCATTCCCTGAACTGTCCAACGGGCCCGATCCTGGGCCACACGACATCTGGTTAT
Organism: Pseudomonadota bacterium; assembly: GCA_021795715.1. Taxonomy (GTDB): domain Bacteria; phylum Pseudomonadota; class Gammaproteobacteria; order Acidiferrobacterales; family Acidiferrobacteraceae; genus JAJYDN01. The sequence continues at coordinate 1,458 of JAJYPD010000017.1, read as the reverse complement.
GGCAAGGTGTAACGCAAAACCTGGATGTGGCCCTTGCGCGCCACGTCGAGGGAGATGTTGCCGGTCCTTGTGGCGGCCGCGTAGGCGGCCATGGCCGTACCGAGGCTGTTCACGGGGCGCCCATTGATCTCTTCGATCGTGTCACCAGGCTGCAGTCTCAGCGCAGTGAAGGCATTTCCTGTTCCCGCCTTGACCACCAGGCCGCCGACGGGCCCCGGCTGTAACCACTGACCGATCTTCGTCGGCGCCATGGCCGCCAGATGCCGCAAGACCGCTGCATCGACCGCGACATGCACGGGTGCGGCCAGCCCCGGGGAAGACGCCGTCAACACAGGCACCGCCGCCTGCGTCCCCCCCGTATCCACATGCGCGGGAACCGCCCCTGGCGGATACAGGGGGAGACTTTGCAATCGGCCGGCCTGCCGGACAATCGCCCGGTCAGGGGTCACCGCCTCCAGGACGACACCTTCGGCGACCGTGTCCCCAACCCGGTACGGCTTCACGGACTGACCCGGCGCGCCGATCAAAGCCATGCCCGGATGCCCCATAACGAGGCCCGACACCGTGAGCGCAAGATGACTCAGGGGAATGGCGGCCAGACGCGTGCGCGGACTGTCGCCAAAGAGATGCGCCCGCACCACGCTGTCGACATCCATGGCCACCGGCACCGCCGGCGCGTGCGCCGATACGGTAGCCAGTCCCTCGTTTGGCGCCATGACCGTCCACGTCCAATGCGCAAGACCGGCCGCGAACAAGACAATGGCGGTCAGATTGATGGCGCGACTGATACGAGGAACGGCAAGGACCCGGAGGGTGCGGTCCGCCAAAGCGCCAAGATGAACGCGTTTTTCCCATTGATCCACAGACATTGGCGCATTATAACCGTCTCCCACGCTCATCCCCACCCTCCGGGATCGTGCAGCCACACCGGAGTCAACCGGAAAAATGGCGCAAATATGCGGGTTTTTCCTGAAAATATGTACCTCCCGCACCGACAGATGGTCGGCCCAATCAGGCCGGCGGCATTTGGCATCTCACAACCAGCCGCGCGTCAACAGGGCCTCGTGACCGACGATAGAAGCCTCACGCCGCCAGCGCACGATCTGCGCGGAAACCCCCGGCACCCAGCGTTGCAGAACGGTGCGCGGCCGTGCATCGGGCATGCTGAGAACGAAGCCCGCTGCAAGGTGGGACAAGCCGTCGAAGGCGATGACGCGATAAGGGTGTCTTCCGAGCCAGCGGTTAGACCAGAGTGCGGGCGGCGCGGCATCAGCGGTCAGCACGATACGATCGACGGCAGATCCCGCGGAGGGCGCCGACAATGCGGAACGATCCAGCAATCCCATGCCGGTTACGGCGCCGACGAGCGCCAAGGTCATAACGCAACCCAGTGCCCACGCCAAACCAAGGCGCGTCGACCGCTTATCCAGTACCCGCTGTGGTAGCCGCTTGCCGCCA
>JAJYPD010000054.1 GCA_021795715.1 Pseudomonadota bacterium | reverse complement strand
CAGGTAGCTCAGTCGGTAGAGCAGAGGACTGAAAATCCTCGTGTCGGTGGTTCGATTCCGCCCCTGGGCACCAATAAAAACAAAGGCTTACAGCGCTTCCCCGAAGAGCCGATTTTTCCGTGTAGGATGGCGCGAAGGGCGGGTAGTTGCTCGGGCGTCGGCCGGCGCAGCGTGTAGCGAAGCTCCCACGGCGTCCAGGTGCTACCTTGGGCGCCCTGCCGATGTTCCAGCGCCTTGCCGGGGCGGCCCCGCTTGAGCGCGGTCTCGGCTTTCTTGAGGGACGCTATGAGCCCGCGAAGCTCCGGCAGCGTGTCGCGCATTTTCCGGGTACCCTCCAGCGCAGCCGCATGGTGCGCGGCCACTGTGTCGCCCGCCCTCTTTGGCGTGATCCCGGCCCCATTCTTCCAGCCGCTGGGCCACGTCAAGCCCAAGGGAGCGGCCTCGGTCGATCTCGCGAAAAGCCATGACAAGGAGTTGGTTGACGCGGTTCTTGCCGCTCCGGTTGAGCGCCGCGAGTCCTTGAGGGTCTACGTCCGGCAGGTGGTCGCGCCAGTCGCACTCGCCCGGTACGCGATCAGCGAATTGGGCCATCGGGTCTATTATGCGATGCGTCGTACCTTGGGCGGATTCTTGCCAACCTGCCAAAGGTCGTATTGCGCTTGCTGCACGAGCCAGCTTTCGGCGCTTCCGCCAAACGCCAGGGAGAGGCGCAGGGCCATGGCCGGGGCAATCCCGGTATGCCCGTTCAACAACTCGGAGAGCGCCTTGCGCGTCACACCCAGGGCCTCGGCGGCCGCCGTAACCGACAGGCCCAAGGGTTCCAGGCAGAGCTCCCGTATGGTTTCGCCGGGGTGGGGAGGGTTGTGCATCATGACAAGCTCCTTCAATGATAATCGAGGTAATCCACATCGTGGGCTTCCGCCCCTTCGAACCGAAAGATAAGCCGCCAATTGCCCGATACGTTGACGGCCCACCGCGCCACTTGCCGCTCAATGCGTGTAGACGTGCCCCCGGAAGGTCCATATCCTCGGGCTTGCTCGCAGCGTCCAGGCGAGCGAGAAGCACACGCAGCCGCTTGGCATGGTCGGCAACTATCCCGGCCTTACTGCCCGTCTCGTAGAACAGCTTGAGACCCTTGTGCCGGAAGCTCTGGATCATGCCGTCACCTACTGGGTTACAGTGCAAGACGTACAGGGAAACGCGCCAAGCCCCTTTGCGGGGTTACAACGCCCGGTCCAGGGCCACGACCTCGGCGCTCTCGCGTACCTTGGCCGCCTTCAAAACGAAGTCCTCTATCCGCTCCATGGGGACGCGCAGGCGCTCGGTGGTGATGACCAGATAGCCCGAGGTTACGTCACTGCCGCCCTTGTGATTCAGTAGGGCCTTGAGGGCGTAGGGCGGTATGTCCAAGGATTCCGCGATGATGGGGGCTGAGCGCGCGCATCATATCTGAGGGGTTTTCTGCCCGGGTGGAGCGGATCAGGCGGGGGCGGTCCGGGCCTCCCAGGCGCGCCGCCCTGTGTGGGCTGCCGCACCCAATCCGCGGCGGGTCACTCTGGCGGAGCGCACAACACCCCGCCCGGAGCGCCCGCCCCGGATATCACCGCCACGCTATTTAATGGCGGACCGAATAGAAGTGCCGCAAAACGTGATTCCCCTGGATCTGCTGCAGCGCCGCGAATACCACGTGGCCACCCAGGTAAAACCAGACGCCATACGACAACCACAGATGCAAGGTCGCGAGCGCCGTAAAGAGCACATAGGCGCCCGAATGCGCCGTGAGTCCATAGCCACCCGGAATCACGATGTACATCAGGATTCCCGTTGCCGCCATGCCGGTCACCGCCAAAAGTCCCAGACCATGCACGAAGCTCGACAACCCGACCACGTTCCCGTGGCCCGGCAGCTTTCCACGCAAGGTCTGCCGCAGCTCGCGGCCCACTTGATCCAGATCCGCGCGATTCCACGGAAACAAAACCCGCAAGTCACCCCGAGCCCACGTCCACATCCAATGCAGTGCGATGATCAACGTCGTTATGATGCCAAGTACCGTGTGCATGAGCAGATAGCGGGGTCGGACGCCATTCGACACCACCAGCCCCGAAAAAAGTTGTGCGGTCACGGCCACGGCAAGCGCCAGATGAATCAGGCGCGTACCTCTATCCCAGGGACGCAGTTCCATAATTCCTCCTAACAGCGGTTCCATCAGCCCATCGGGTTTTGACCCGAAGATCGTTTTTTCAGCCGGTCTCTAGACCGGTTCTACTCTACTATGGGCCGCCCTTTGCCGGCTGTCAAAGCCCTTCCGGCCCCCGCCCACCCGCCGCGGCCGCGGCCCGTGCCGGGCCCTTCCCGGCGGCCCCGCAGGCCCCCCCGGCGCCACCAGCGGTTCGATCCTTCCAGCGCCCCTCAGGTCTGGTGCGCCAAGCCCGGCGCCACGCCACGCCCGCTCAACCCGCGCCGGCCGCGAGGGTCCATTTGCCCCTCCCGCCGCCTGTCGCCCTTTCTGGCGCGCGCGGCAGGCGCGCTTGACAGTGTTCTCCGGGGCTTGCCATAGTCCGCGCGGCGGCCTCGGCCGTTGCGCCCGCTGTCGCGCAGACGAACGCGCGAATTCCCTTGACCCTTAAAGGCCGGATGCCCCGCGGTGCGCCCTCATGGACGAGAAAACACGATACCAACAACACATTTGAGGAGATCCGGACCATGAGAACACGTCTCGTTGCGCAATCGGTTGCGCTCACACTGGCGCTTGGCATGGCCACCGCGGCAGCAGCCCAGATGACCCCCTGGTATGGCGGAGTCGGTGTGAACTTCAATGGCGCCTCGGGATACAACGGTACAACAGGGTTCACCGTTTTTGGCGGCTACCGCCTGCCCTACCGTATCGCCACGCGCGGCCGCTTCGCGGTGGAACTCGGATATGACCACTACGGAACATTCGATGTTTCCGGCACGGGCGGAGCCGCCTATGCGTCCGCACATGACATCGAGGCGTCTGCCGTCTTCACCTGGCCCCTCGTACAGCACCTCTCGGTTTTCGGCCGTGCCGGGCTTGCCGACTCCAGCGCCACCTACACCGTGAACATCTACCCCGGCCCGTATTACCGTGCTTCGGCGTCGAGCGTCCATTTGGTGGTGGGTGCGGGCGTCAACTATCAGATCCTTCCGCAGGTGGGTGTGCGCGCGGAGTACCGGCATACCGGGATGCCCTCGGTCATGGGCAGCTCCATCAACTCCTTCTCCATCGCGGGCACCTTCCGCTTCTAAGATCTGCGCGCGGGCGCGGCGAACCGCCCCGCGCGTTCCCTGACGCCCCCCGATCGGGGGCCGCCAGCCGGGTTTCGTGCCGGCAGGCCGTCTGGCGGTCCACTGCACCGATTCACCCCGATCCCGTTATACTCAGCGCAACGTATTCTGGCGTTTTGTCTGCGATGGCCCCATGGGCCGGGATGACAGCGGGTGCACAAGCCTTCATCTGATTTGCCATCCTGTCTGATTGCCCACCGGGGCTACGCGAGCCGTTTTCCGGAAAACACCCTGCTTGCCCTGGATAGCGCAATCCAGGCGGGCGCCCGCTATGTCGAAGTCGACGTCCTGCTGTCTGCCGACGGGGTACCGGTGCTTTTCCATGACCGCGACTGTCACCGGCTGTGCGGGGTGAGCGGCGCGATCCATGATTACCCGCTGGCGGCCCTGCGTGAGCTGACGGCCTATTCGCCCGACCGCTTCGGCGACCGTTACCGCGGCACGCCCATCCCGACGGTCGAGGAACTCGCCCTGTGGCTTGGCCGCCACCCGGCCGTCACGGCGTTCGTCGAGATCAAACGCCAAGCCGCCGAACGGTTCGGGCCCGCTGCTGTAGTCGAGGCCACCTGGCGGGCCCTTGGCCCGGCCCGCGCGCACACGGTGCTGATTTCGTTTTCGCGCGAAGTCCTGGCGGCGGCCCGCCCGCTGTGGCGGCAGATCGGCGTCATCGCCGATCACCTGACCGAGCTGCACGACGCCGCTGTGCGTGGCCTGCATTGCGAGATCGCGTTCTGCGACCTGGCGGGTCTGCCGGCAGACGGTCCGTTCACAACGCCCGTACCACTTGCGATCTACGAAGTGCCGGATGTCGATACCGCTTGCCGGGTCCTCACGCGCGGCGCTACTTTTATCGAGACTTTCGCCGTCGGCGAACTTTTTGCGGCCTGGCAGTCATGAACGATCTGTTTGATGTCCTGGTAGTCGGCGGCGGTATCCACGGTGTCGGTGTGGCGCAGGCCGCCGCCGTTCGCGGTCACCGCGTACTTTTGCTCGAGCAGACGCGGCTGGGCGCCGGCACATCCTCGCGTTCGTCCAAGCTCGTCCATGGCGGTCTGCGCTATCTCGAAAGCGGCGACCTGCGACTTGTGCGCGAGTCGCTCGCCGAGCGCGAAACGCTGCTGGCCATCGCCCCCGACCTCGTCACCCGCCAGGCGTTCCATATCCCGCTGTACGCGCAAAGCCGCCGCCAGCCCTGGCAGGTCGCGGCGGGTCTTGCGCTCTATCGTCTGCTGGCGCGGGCCCACGGCGAGTTCGTGCGCGTCCCGCGCTCCGGCTGGGATCAGCTCGATGGGCTTGCGACAAACGGCCTGCGCGCGGTCTACCGGTATTACGATGCGCAGACCGATGATCTTGCGCTCACGCGCGCGGTGGCGCATTCGGCGGAACATTACGGTGCCGACATCCGCGTGGGCGCCCGTTTTCTCGGTGCGGAACGAAACGCCCGCGGCTATGAAGTCCGCTATGCGCTGCAAGGGACGGTCGCCAACTGCCAGACACGCACTCTCGTCAACGCCGCAGGCCCCTGGATCGGACAGGTGCTGGGGCGCATTCTCCCCGGGCCGCCGCGGTTGCCCTTCGATCTCGTGCAGGGGGCGCACATTGTCACGCCCGGCCGTCTCTCGGGCGGGGCCTATTATGTGGAGGCGCCGGCGGATCGCCGGCCGGTGTTCATCATGCCCTGGCGTGACGGCGTGCTCACGGGGACCACGGAGACCCTGTACGCCGGCGACCCCGGCCAGGTGGCGGTTCTTCCGCAAGAGATCGGTTATCTGCAGGAGGTGCTGGCGGCGTATTTTCCGCAACGGGATCGCACACCACAGGCCGCCTTCGCCGGGCTGCGCGTGTTGCCGCGGGCCGAAGGGGGTCTTGGACGCCGTCCGCGCGAGGTGATTCTGCTCGCCGATGCGCCCGATCCGCGTCTCATCACCATCATCGGCGGCAAATTGACCGGTTACCGTCTGACCGCCGCGCGCGTCCTTGCGCGCCTGGCGGCCGCTTTGCCCGAACGCCCCCCGCAGGCCGACACGCGTTTTCTGCCGCTTACGCCCGCATCGCCGGCGGCATGAGCGTCCGCCATGCCGCAAAGCGTGCCGCCATGCCCTCGCGCGGCTGTGGCGGAAAGACATCGCCTCCGGTGCGCGGCCACGACCGCGGTCCGCCTGCGACCAGATAGGCAAGCCCCCGCGCCGTGCCCTCGCGCTCCAACGGCCGGCGCACCGCGGTGTGCGCCAGGTCGGCGAGGGCCTGGCAGAGCGCATCGCAGGCGGTCAGGCCGCCGGTCGCCAGGATGGTCGTGAACGGGCCGCTCGCCGTGCTGATCGCGAGCAGGTTTTCCATGATCAGGAATACGATGCTCTCGAAGACCGCCGCAGCCTTGTCCTGCGTGGAACCCTCCCCCTCGAACCGCGATTCGATATCGGCTCGCCAGTAGGGTGAGCCCAGGCCGCCGACGGCGTTCACAAACAAAGGCCGCGGCCCGGTCTCGCCAAGGAGCCGCCCGCACTGGTCGGCCAATCCCGCATAACCAAGATGGGCTGCCGCCCAATCCAGTGCGGCGCCGGCGCCATGCACGGTGCCTTCCGCCACCTGAACGCTTTCGTGGCCGTCGAGGAGCGCCGTGCTCCAAAGCAAGGTGTCGTTGTCGGGCAGGGCATGGCCCACCGGCCGCTGCAAAAAGGCGCCGGTGCCCATGTTGAGGTATACGGTGTCGGGCCGCGGCGCGCCTTCTGCAAACAGCGCCGCGCTCTGATCCCCGGTCAGGATGGCAAGTGGCACGGACAGCTCTTTGGTCACCAGGGCGCCAAACGGGTAGCGGCTTGGCGTACAGTCGGGAAGAACCTGTTCCGGGATGTCGAAAAGCGCCAACAGTTCGTGATCCCAGCTGCGCGTGTGGCGATTCCACAGCAAGGTGCGGCTGGCATTCGCGGGATCGGCCCTCAGCCGCCGCGGCTCGACGAGACGATAGGCGAGAAAGCTCGCCAAGGGCCCCATGGCCAGATAGCCGCCACGGGCGGCCGCCCGCACGGCGGGGATCTGCTCAAGACACCAGCGCATTTTGAGTGCGCCATAGTGCGGGGACAACACTAGGCCGGTGCGTTCGCGGACGGCGAAGGCGTGATCCTGATAGCGCGGCATGAGTTCGGCGGCGCGCCGGTCCTGCCAGCCGATCACAGGCGTCAGCGCGCCACCGGTCCGGGTATCCCAGCAGACGAGGCTCGATCGCTGCGTGGCCAACCCCGCTGCGACAATGCCATCGGCGAGTCGCGGTTCGGCGGCTAAAGCCCACGTGATGGCCGTGCGCACGGATTCCACCACGGTCTCGGCGTCTTGCTCCACCACCCGGCCGCCGGGCGCCCCGCCGACAGGCACCAGCGCCCGCGCGACCACAACGCCTCCCTCGTCGAACACGAGCGCGCGTGTGCCATGTCCACCCTGGTCGACTGCGAGGTAATAGGGTCCTTTCATGCCCTTCCTTCCCACCGCGTGGCTCACAGCGACAGTATAGAATCTCCCGCCCCCGGCAGCCGTGCGGCGAGCGCAGCCGCCAGACGGCCGCGGCCGATTTCCCGCACGACACCCGTTCGGCGCGGCTTAGACCAGATGCTGTCGGGGAAGAAGGCGTCGTCGGCGTAGCGGGGGATCACATGCCAGTGCAGATGCGGCACGACGTTGCCGAGGCTTGCGATATTCATCTTCAAAGGTCCGGCGAGATCGCGGACGGCCGCCTCCACCGTGAACACCACATCCATCAGGTACTGCCGGTCGGCCGCCGCCAGCGTGCTCATTTCCGCCACGTGTGCCCGCCAGACCACACGCGCCACCTCGCCCAGCCCGTCGGCGCCCCCTGTGATCACCATGAGCCGGGAATCGTGCCAGACGGCTTCTTCCGGGGACAGACTACACAGCACGCAACCGGGGACACGCATGCCGACAGGCTAACATGACGGCTGCGTCCCTCAAAGGGACCCTGCAGAATCCATGCCGAGGCTGGCCGCCCCGATCCGTCCCCGGTATACTCGCGGCATTGGAGGACCGCGCCGTGGTCAAGTGGAACGACATCCAAACGACGTTTCTCGACATGGACGGCACCTTGCTCGACCTGCATTTCGACAACCACTTCTGGCAGGAGCACGTGCCGTTGCGTTATGCCGAACGCCAGGGTCTCGCCGTCAGCGATGCCAAGCGGGTTCTCTACGAGCGTTTTCGCCGCGCCGAGGGTACGCTCGACTGGTACAGCGTCGACTACTGGAGTGACGAGCTCGACCTCGACATCCCGGCCCTGAAGGAAGAGGTCGCCGAGCGCATCAGCCTGCGACCCCATGCCCTCGAGTTCCTGGAGGCGATGCGCGCCGCCGGCAAGCGCCTGGTTCTGGTGACAAACGCCCACGGCAAGACGGCCGTGCTGAAGTTCCGCTACACCGGCATCGACCGCTACATGGATGCCGTCGTCTGTGCGCATGACATCGGGCTTGCCAAGGAGCACCCGCCGTTTTGGGGTCAACTGCAGGAGCTCGAACCCTTCGATCCCGCCGCCACCCTGCTCATCGACGACAGCCTGCCCGTGCTGCGCTGCGCGCGCGCCTACGGGGTCGCGCATTTGCTGGCCATCCGGCGCCCCGATCTGCGGGGTCCGGATAAGGATTGCGCCGAATTCGCCGCGGTCGAATCCTTCCGCGCCCTGTTGCCGGTTGCATGAGGTCGTGCTGGCTGGCGCTTGCCGTCGCCATTCTCCTGCCAGGCTGCGCCCAATACCACGCCCGGCCGCTGCGCAAACCCGCCCTTGCCGCCTTAAAGGCGCCGTCAGCGGCGCAGCTGCGGGCGCAGGCGCTGCGCCTGCGCGCACCGTTTGCGGTGACGCGGCTCGATTTCCGCAAACCGCTTACCGGCACCGAACTGGGCATCATCAGCGTGCTCGCCAACCCGGCGTTGCGCGCATTGCGCGCCCATGACCGCATCGCCCACGCGCAGGTCTTCAACGCCGGTCTGCTGCCGGATCCCGTCATCCAGTACCAGGCGTTGCGCCCCTACGGTCCGCGCAGCGCGGGCCGCTCGACGAGTCTCGCCGACGGTTTCCTGTGGGATCTCTCGGCACTGGTGACGCACGCGGCAACCGTACGCGTGGCGCGTTTTCATGCCCGTTCGGTCGAGGCCCAGGTGGCCTGGCAGGAGTGGGTGATGGCCAATCGCACGCGTATCGCCGCCATCCACGTCTATTGGTTGCGCCGCCAGCGCGCCCTGGCACTGGCGACCTTGCCGCTTTGGCGGCGCGCGCACCGATGGCTCGCCGCCGACGTGCGCAGCGGCGTCGTGGCGCCGGCGCGGCTGGTCCTCTGGCAGGCGGCCTACCAGCACGCCCGCGCGCAGACCTGGCGCCTTGCGCGTGCCGCGACCATCGCGCGCATGGCGCTCGATGCCGATCTGGGTCTGCCGCCGGCCACGCATCCCCTGC
>JAJYPD010000053.1 GCA_021795715.1 Pseudomonadota bacterium | reverse complement strand
TCTAACGTGGCCATTTTGAATGTCGAGCATTTTCCCATCCAGCGCGCATGGTATGTCGTGTATCCATGCGGTAAGCGTCTGTCCAAGGTCGCAGAGACCTTTCGCGACTACATGCTCACCGAGGCGGGCCGTTTTGTCGGTGTGTCGGCAGACGGGGGCGAGGGCGCCTCATCTCCGGTGGGGTCCGGCTGAGCGCGCCCTGCATCCGCCCACATGGCCGCAAGCGCGTATTTGCGCTCGCGAGGCAGGCGTTTGATCTGGTATTCCAGGCGGCTTGCCGCCGATTGGTCGGTGCACGCGGTCGTGCCCAGCACGCGCAGGGGCGGGTGCGCACGGGTGAAGCGCGCGCCGCGTCCGGTCAGATGCTGCCGAAACCGCCTGTCCAGATCCCGCGTGATGCCCGTGTAGAGGCAGCCATCGCGGCATTCCAGGATGTACACGAACCAGGCGGTCCGATTGCCCGGGGATCCCTGAGCATCCGTGGCCGTGTCCGCGCGAGCGCCGCTGCGGCCGACGCCGTCAGTCATGGGGCCGCCGCGTTACGGTAAGCGCTCGAACGTGCCCCGGCCATGATCCTGTCCCCGGTTCCCGCGCCCCCGATCCTGTCGTCTGTGGCGATCCCCGAATGCGGGCGAGTGTCCCCTGTTGGGCCGCTGATAGCCCTGCGGTCCCCGGAAGTGGCCGGGTCCCCCGAATTGTTGCGGTCCGCCAAAGCGTTGCGGTCCCTGGAAGGGCTGCGGTCCCTGGAAGGGCTGCGGTCTCGGGAACCGTTGAGGCCCGCCAAACGGACCTTGCCCGCGGAACCGGCCTGGTCCAGGGCCTCCCTCAGGCGGCCGCCCGGGCGCCGGTCCAAAATACCGCGGTTCTGGCCCCCGAAAGCCCGGACCTGGACGGCCAAAGCGCTGCGGCCGATCGGGCCGCATGAAATGCCGCCGCCACATATCGTAGTGATCCATGAAGGGGCGGTGCTGATTCCACCAGCCTGGATGGTGCCGTGCGTACCAGGGCGCGGCGTGCTGGCGCCACCAGAGGAAATAGGGCCGGTAGGCGATCGTGGGTGGCGGTGGACCGTAAAGCAGCGCGGGCGGCAAATAAACACCGCCCGTCACGGTAAACCAGGGGCCGCCATAGCTGTTGGCGTAGAGCCATTCGCCACCGACCCAGCGATAATAAACACCGCTCGCGCCGTACACATACGTGCCGTAATTCGACAGATAGTAGACATCCAGTCCGTTGTCGAAGCTGAATACCGGTCCCGGCGCGCCAATGGCCAGATCGGTGGAGATATATCCCCCCATGGGCTGGTAGTAACAGGCGGCCAGAAGGCTGGCTGCCAACGCACCCGCCAAGGTACGCGCGATTCTCATGTTCATGATGCCAAAGACCTGTCGCCCTCTGCGGGCTCGTTGCTGTTGGGCGGTCCCTGCCGGATCGTGCCGGGCAGTCCGCCCAGCCAGTATAGGCCAAATCAAGGCAGGGCGCGTAAAGGATCGTGCGGTTGCGGGGTGGGGCATGGCAAAGCGGCGCGGTGCGCACGGGGAATGGTTACGCGGCGCATTGGGCTCTTTTCCGTTTGGCTCGTGACGCCGGCGGACGGCATGGAGGATCAGAAAACCGGCGGCATTGCCCTTGACACGGGCGCCCACCGGGAGCTGGTTGCCAGTTTGGGTATCCAGACTGGCATGGCCGGGTTTTGCGCACTAAGCTCTGTGCTGCGACAAGACTTCAGGATGCAAGACATCATGCTATGGATTGAGCCGCAGGCGGGCGTCGCGCCGATCGTGCATTTCATCGAGCGCGCACACAAACAGCTCGATATCAACGCCTATTTGCTGACGGACCGCCGTGTTCTGCGTGCGATGCGCGCGGCCGTGCAGCGGGGTGTGCGCGTGCGTGTGATCATCGACCGGCATCCGTATGGGGATCGTCCGGCCGCAGAGCTTGGGCGGATCCGCCAGACCGGCGCGCAACTGCGGTTTCCGCCGGGGCGGTTTGCGCGGCCCTACGTTTTTGATCATGCCAAGTATATGGTCAGCGGGCACGCGCTGGAGATTGGATCGGCCAATTTCACATGGTCGACGTTCCACCGCGATCGCGACTACATCTGGACGACGCGGACGCCGGGGCTGGTATCGGCGGCGCGGGCCGTGTTCGACGCCGACTGGCATGACAGACGGGCGGGCGCCGCCGTGCGTGATCGCCTCGTGGTGTCGCCGGGCGCGACGACCGATCTGGTGCAGGCCATCAGTCAACCCGGGCGCGTGTGCATCGAGTCCGAGGAAATGGGACATGATCGCGGTATTGTGAAGGCCCTTTCCAAGAAGGGCCGGCTTGCGCGCGTCGTGCTCCCGGCGCACCTCGATCGGTTTGACCGGCGCGTGGCGAAATGGCTTGTGCGAGCCGGTGTGCGGGTGCGCTACCTGCATACGCCCCTCATGCATGCGAAGCTGGTCGCAGGTGACGGGATTGTCTATATGGGTTCGCAAAATTTCACCTGGTCCAGCCTGAATCGCAACCGGGAATTGGGGGTCTTCCTGCCGGGCCAGGTGGGTGCGCAGGCCCGGGCCCGGTGCGAGCGGGATTGGGCGCACGCCACCCCCTGAGGCACGGAGGCCGCTTGCGCGGACTCTGCCGCCCATTGGCAGGCGATGTGGCTGGCGCCGGTTTTGCGCAGTATGGAATCTCCCACCCTGGGTCGCCCCGGTCGTTTGCAGCATGAGATATAACGCCCGGTCGCGTACGATGCGCGGCTTGGGCAGCAGTTATCGGCATCAACGAACAGGAGATAAGGCCATGGCGGAAAAAATCCGTGCATACGCAGCACCGGGTCCTGGCAAGCGTCTCGAACCGTTTATGGTGGAGATGGGTCCGCTTGCGCCTGACGACATCGACGTCACGGTGGAACACTGCGGCATCTGCCATTCGGATCTGTCGATGATCGATAACGAATGGGGGCAGACCACCTACCCGCTGATCGCAGGCCACGAAATCATCGGCCGCATCAACGCCTGTGGCGCGGCCGTGCCGGGGCTCAAGGTCGGACAGCGCGTCGGCGTGGGCTGGTTCTCGCGCAGTTGCATGATCTGCGAGCAGTGCATGAGTGGTGACTATCATTTGTGCCGCCAGGTGGAGACTCTGATGGTGGCCCGTCACGGCGGCTTTGCAGAGCGCATCCGCTGCCACTGGGCGTGGGCCTCCGTGCTTCCGGATGCACTCGCCCCGGCCAGCAGCGGGCCGCTCTTTTGCGCGGGCAGTACGGTCTTTAGTCCGATCGCCGATCTGGGTGTGCGCCCCACCGATCATGTCGGGGTCATCGGGGTGGGTGGCCTCGGCCACCTGGCCGTGCAGTTCCTGCGCGCCTGGGGCTGCGCGGTCACGGCCTTTACGTCCCACAAGACCAAAGAATCCGAGATCCGCAAGTTCGGGGCACATGCGGTCGTTGACAGTCACGATGCCCTCGCCCTCGAAGGGCTGACCGGGACCCTCAATTTTCTCCTCGTGACCACCAACGCCACCCTGGATTGGTCGCGGTATCTGCGGACGCTGGCGCCGCATGGGCGCTTGCATTTTGTTGGTGTGGCACTGCAGCCGCTCGATATCGATGTCTTCGGTTTGATCGGCGGACAGCGGCAAGTTTCGGGGTCACCGCTTGGACGGCCGACGACGACATGGAAGATGCTGGAGTTTGCCGGACGCCACCAGGTGGCGCCGCAGGTGGAGCGCTTCCCGATGTCGCGGATCAATGAAGCGCTCGACCACTTGCGCAGCGGCAAGGCGCGCTATCGGATCGTGCTCGATGCCGATTTCTAAGGAAGAAGAGGCCCCGCAGGTCCATCAGGACCCACGGGGCCTTGGGGGTCAGGCGAAGATCTCGGCAAAGAAGCCGAGCATCGCCTGCCAGCTCCGCTTTGCCGCCGTGGCATTGTAGGCAAAGCCTTTTTCCGGCTGGTTGCCCGCACCGGGATTGGTGAAGCTGTGCACGGCGCCGCTGTATTGCATGAACTGCCAGTCGGCCTTTGCCTTGCGCATCTCGTCTTGGAAGGCGGTTACTTCGGCAGCCGGTACGAAGGGATCCTCGGCGCCGTGGAGAGCCAGAATCTTGGCTTTGAGGGTGTTCGCGGCGGCGGGGGTTTGGGTGTTCAGGCCGCCATGGAAAGTGACCACGCCTTTGATGTCGGCGCCGGAGCGCGCAAGCTCGAGGGCGCAGGTGCCGCCGAAGCAAAAGCCGATGGCGGCCACCCGGCCATCACAGAGAGGCTGCGCCCGCAATGCGGTCAGCGCCGCCGCGGTCCGCTGGCGCATCAGTGCACGATCACCCGCCCGATAGTGGTTGGCATTCTGTGCCGCCTCCTCCATGGAGGCCGGCCGCTTGCCTTTGCCGAAGATGTCGCCTGCAAGGGCGATGTAGCCGGCCTTCGCGAGATCATCGCAGGCTGCCTTTTCGTGGTCGGCCACGCCCATCCATTCGTGGAACACGAGAACACCTGGACGCTTCTTCTGGCTGGACTGGTCGACCGCGAGGTAACCTTCAAGGACTGTAGTGCCGTCTTTGTATTCGAGCGCTGAACCGGTCATGGCATCCCTCCAAAAAAAGCGACAGTATACAGCAGGCGCGAGCCGCGAAGAGAGGTCTTCCCGCCGGGAGCCGGTGGGGGGGCGTCATGTCCCCTCGGCATAACCTGCCCGATGGCGGGGGATGAGTCTACCGGGCGTCGCGGAAGAGGCAGTAAGTGAAGGCCTGGACCTGATCCCGCGGCGTGTGGTGGCTGACCTTTACATGGCGCTCGAGGGCAAAGTCGGGACCCAACTCGGCAGCAAGTTGATCGGCGGAATAACGACACACCGGCAGGGCGCTGCATTGCGTGGGTCCATCCTCGGCGAAGGTGGCCATGATGACGAATCCACCGGGTTTGAGGGCGTGCCGCAAGACCCGCCTGTAAACCAGTCGTTGTTCCGGGGATGTCAGGAAATGGAACACGGCGCGGTCATGCCAGAGCATGAACGTCTGTGCCGGCAGCGCGGCCTGTGTGAGATCACAATCGATCCATTGCACGCCGTTGGCCCGCGTACCCAGCCGCTTTAGCGTGACGTCAAGGGCCCGCGCAGAGATATCAAGCGCGGTTACAGCGCGAAAGCCGCGCCCGAGGACATCATCGACGAAGGTCGAGGCCCCGGCGCCGATGTCGATGATGCTCGCCTCAGGCAAGAGGCGCAGGCCATCGAGCATATCGAGCGCCACATCGTCGTGGTGCTGGAACCAGCTGACGGAATCTGGCGGCTTGCTCGCATAGATCTGCTCCCAGTGCGCCTTGGAATCCATAAGTTTTGCTCCGCAGTATGCCGCTGTCCGCCGTTCAGTATAGGCCGTTCCCTGTTAAAAGGGGGGATTAAAGAACCAGCGAAAGGCAGCGGCCACGGCCGCGGGGTTCGTATGACGC
The DNA here is from genome assembly GCA_021795715.1 of Pseudomonadota bacterium. Taxonomy (GTDB): domain Bacteria; phylum Pseudomonadota; class Gammaproteobacteria; order Acidiferrobacterales; family Acidiferrobacteraceae; genus JAJYDN01. The sequence continues at coordinate 3,420 of JAJYPD010000053.1, read as the reverse complement.
CGTTGCGGGGGAAGCAATCATGCCGGGCCGGACTGGCCGTGCCTCTATTGTAGAGGCGGGAACATAGTAACGGGGTGGTACAAAGGGGGCGTGCGCCGTTTGCGCGCGTCTGCTGCCGTGCTGATCGGGGGATAGGTACCTCATCGGCCAGACAATCGATCGTCTTGCCGTTATCTTGTCCGGCGTGCGTGTGGCGGGTTAGCGTATTGCCAAATGTTCTGCTACCGTTTCCAAGAGTATGTCCACATAAAAATGAAGGGAGAAAACATGAAGGCAAAAAGAGCCTTGACGATCCTCGCGTGCCTGTCTCTGGGTGCGTGCGCCACCCAGCCTGCACACCCGGGTGGTGCCGCCCGGGCGCAGGCCGATGGCCTTGCCGGTTATCCCAACGGCAAACCATGGCCTGGGAGCAAGTTTGCCAAGATCCGGTTGGGGATGAGCCCGGGGGAAGTGGCGGGCCTCATTGGTGCCCCCACCAGTCAGCATGGGCACATAACGGGCAAGGGGTTCATCCCCTTCTATTTCGGGGGTGACGAATATCGGACGGATTGGTTTTACCGCGGCGCCGGGGAACTGGTGTTCTCGCAGGCGAGATTTGGTGCCTCGGCCGAAAAGCTCATTTATATCTGGGTTGATTCCCATTCGACGGGCTACGCCAAGTAACAGGAGGCGACTTCAGGGAACACGGATAGGGTCTATCCGTGTTCCTTATCCAGGCGCCCGTCAAGACCGTATCGCTCTTATCGGCAAGTTCGCAGATCAAGGTGACGATCTGGCGGACGCCCCGATTTTCAGTCCCCGGACGGCCCCCCTGTCTGCCGCGGTGGGCGCAGCGCGTTGCCGGTGAGGTACGCGCCCCGCGCCGTTTTGCCGCACCCCTCAAGTGACGTTTGTGCGATCTGGCAACGGATGCGCCGCGGTTTCCGGGAAAGGGGATGTCACCCTGCCGTTGCGGTCTCGGCGCGGACTGCCTGTGTGCGCCACACCAGCCGTTCTTGTGAAGTCCCGCGGCCTGCGGTGTCAGCGGTGCGTGTGGCGCACGAGGCCGGGGAACAAAGGAAGCTTGCGGAAAGATCGGCACGTCGTATATTGGCGGAGTAGCCATGGGGCGGACGTACTCAGGTATTAAAAAAAGAAGCCTGCAAAATTGCGGGGGGCTGGCAGACGGCCAGGAGGTGCGGTATGGGTTTGCTCGAGATTTTGCCTGGAACACACGATCTTGCTGCGACGGCGCAGGCGATGATGCAGGCAGGCAAAGGGATACTTGCCATGGACGAAAGCAACCCGACCTGCAACCGGCGTTTCGGCAAGCTTGGGATTCCCCAGACTGTGGATGCGCGGCGCGGCTGGCGGGAGCTGATCCTGATGACGCCAGGGCTTGGGGAATTCATCAGCAGTGCGATTTTGTATGACGAAACCATACGGCAGGCGGCCACCGATGGAACGCCGTTCTTGGCGCTGCTGGCCAAGGCGGGCATCCTGCCCGGGATCAAGGTTGACGCAGGCGCCAAGGAACTTGCCGGACACCCTGGAGAAAAGGTTACGGAAGGGCTCGATCGGCTCCGGGAGCGTCTCGCCGAATACCGGCAAATGGGTGCCCGATTTGCCAAATGGCGGGCCGTCATCACGATGGGAAAGGACATCCCGAGCCGTGGTTGCCTCGAGGCGAATGCCCATGGTCTTGCGCGCTATGCAGCCTTGTGTCAGGAAGCGGGGATCGTGCCGATCGTCGAGCCTGAAGTGCTCATGGACGGTGACCATACACTAGAACAGTGTGCCGAGGTCACGGAGGCCGCTTTGCGTATGGTGTTTGACCAGCTTTACGAACAACGGGTGTTTCTTGAGGGTATGATCTTAAAGCCCAACATGGTGCTGTCAGGAGCGGACTGTCCGGTTCAGGCCGACGCGGACAAAGTGGCGGACGCCACCGTAAACGTCCTTTTGCGGGCCGTGCCTGCGGCGGTCCCGGGTGTGGCGTTTCTTTCGGGCGGCCAGAGCGCGGAGCTTGCCTCGCTGCGTCTGAATGCCATGAACGTCCGGTGGCGCGGGAAGGCCCCGTGGGCCTTGACCTTTTCTTTTTCGCGGGCCATTCAACAGCCGGCCATGGAGGTCTGGAGAGGGGACGCCAGTCAGGTCGGCGCAGCCCAAAAGGTGCTTTATCATCGGGCCATGTGCAACGGCATGGCTCGTCGCGGGGAGTACCAGCCGGACATGCGCAACGCCTGATTTTGACATCCTTCCCAGTCTGCCCGGGGTCCCTTAACCCGGCCAGGCTTCCGCCCCGAATTGAATCCGGACGAGCTGGCCGACGCGGATGGGGAGCGGGCGGTGATGAAGATCGCCCCATCGCGGTCGAAATTTACGGCATGCTGCCGGTCGTTGGACACGGCATCCGTGTCGATGAATTCCGCCACAAGCGCGAGGGACGCGCGGCTGACCACATCAGGGCCCGCGCCGCCGTAGTGGCGGGGGTGATTAGCATGGGCGAACATCTCACACGAGCAAAATTATCCGATTTTGTGTTGCGCCACGGCGGCCGCCGCATGTCCAACACCACATTACAAAACATCATGGATGAACTGCGCGCCGATGTTCATGGGCTTCAACCCGGCGGTGAGTCCGAAGGCGTTGAAGCGTATGAACCTCGTCTTTCAGGAACTGCGGCTCCAAGGGGGGCCTTTATGAACGGATCCGTTGCGCAGATCCAGAAGGGCCTCGGTCCGGTCGCGCGAGCCATCGTCGGCGGGAACGTTTCGGCAGTCACGCCACCCGCGGGTGCTCGCGCACGCGCTGGACAGAAGTCCAGGTACTGGACCGTAGCGCTGGAAGCGCCTGGAGGCATTCTGGCGGTGTTGGTCCCCGACGATCACAAGATCTACGCGCGCGTTGCCTCGCGCGCGCGGCGCGGGGATTTTTCGGTCATCGAGGCGGGTCTTGCGCTCGCCCGCGGTCGCATTGAGATCCGCGCCCGGCATGTCCTTTCGTCCCGGGACACCTACTTGCCCAGGGCTGCGTCGGCAGCGTGTTACCGGGCCGCAACCAACAGTTGGCGATCATGCGGGTATCCGCCACAAAGGCCATCAACGGATGGTGAGAAGGCCGTCCAGGTTTAGTGGGGTTGTATCCGCGGACGGCGCCCTCCTGATCCCCGTATCGGGTCATGACGGTCGAATCGAGATCGAGGGTTAATCCATCAAGGTGGTGGGAGCGGTCTGTGATACCCGGGTGGCGGGGGAGATTGTAGGGCTCGCTGGTATCCCCTTCGTTCAGGCGCCGATGGCGGCGTTTAGACCTTCTGTAACGCCTTGATTTGTTTGGTGGGCGATAGTGGGATCGAACCACTGACCCCTGCCGTGTGAACGTGTCGAGACCCCCAAGCAAGATGCGGGCCACCATAGTAAAAACAATAAGTTATATGGT
>JAJYPD010000052.1:539-8863 GCA_021795715.1 Pseudomonadota bacterium | reverse complement strand
AAGGCCCGCGGTTATGGCCGATTCTCGACTATCCGCACCGTGATCTTCCTGATCGCCGGTAAGCTCGACTTCTCGCAGATCAACCCGCATATGACGGGTCAACCCACATGAAATTCGACAGAGCCACTTTAGTCGGATAGTTCATCGCCGCACAGGCGATTGAGAAGACCATTTACCCGTCATGACGCGTGCTCCTAGAGTTCATCGCCGCACAGGCGATTGAGAAGTGGTCGCGGTGTGGGCGCGCATGCGTGCCGCAGTTCATCGCCGCACAGGCGATTGAGAAGTTGTGAAAGAGCAAGCCGCGAGCGCGGCGGCAGTTCATCGCCGCACAGGCGATTGAGAAGAGACAGTACAAGTCGTTGAAATCCGTCGCATTGTTCATCGCCGCACAGGCGATTGAGAAGGTAGCCGCTGTGGTTCCTGTAGCCGGGACTCCGTTCATCGCCGCACAGGCGATTGAGAAGAAAGGAGGAGCGGGTCCAGGCGCTATCCCTCCGTTCATCGCCGCACAGGCGATTGAGAAGAGGATCTGATCGCCGCCCTGGGAAAAGCCGAAGTTCATCGCCGCACAGGCGATTGAGAAGTTGCCGTCACGTGGCAGCGCGTAGATGCAGCCGTTCATCGCCGCACAGGCGATTGAGAAGATTAGAAAAAATCCTGGCAAAGGAGGGCAGATGTTCATCGCCGCACAGGCGATTGAGAAGCGGATTCGGCCGAAGTCAGAACCGTGTTGGCCGTTCATCGCCGCACAGGCGATTGAGAAGGAGAAGATGCTGTTGTTCGATGTCCTCAACGAGTTCATCGCCGCACAGGCGATTGAGAAGTTTCCGAGACTGTTTTAGGGTTCCGATTTTGCGTTCATCGCCGCACAGGCGATTGAGAAGATCCTAAAGGGCATCCCCAAGGCGTTCTGGTCGTTCATCGCCGCACAGGCGATTGAGAAGTGTCTCAAGAGCCTTCGGGAAGGTGGCAACGTGTTCATCGCCGCACAGGCGATTGAGAAGTCGATGGGAACCGCAGACAAATCTGGCTCGCTGTTCATCGCCGCACAGGCGATTGAGAAGAATCCCAAGCCATTGAGGCCGTCCGTCAAGCTGTTCATCGCCGCACAGGCGATTGAGAAGTATGCCAGGGGTCGGTGAAGATAATGGCGAGGGTTCATCGCCGCACAGGCGATTGAGAAGGGTGAGCACGTTTTCGCCCTGCCGCGGGGCATGTTCATCGCCGCACAGGCGATTGAGAAGAAACGGGACGCCCCGGAGGGCCCGGCGCATGCGTTCATCGCCGCACAGGCGATTGAGAAGGTCTGGGAATGGCTCTCCCCGGCTATTTGCCTTGTTCATCGCCGCACAGGCGATTGAGAAGGAGAACACCCAGGGCCAGAAGCGCGCGGATGCGTTCATCGCCGCACAGGCGATTGAGAAGGTGGTTATGTTTCGATGATGTAAGCATATATGGTTCATCGCCGCACAGGCGATTGAGAAGTATCTATACAGCTACCTACACACCTACACACCGTTCATCGCCGCACAGGCTATTGAGAAGCATGCTGGAATCGCAGAGACGGCCGCGATCGAGTTCATCGCCGCACAGGCGATTGAGAAGATGGCCCAGATGGCGGACGCCGCGCGGAAGTAGTTCATCGCCGCAGAGGCGGCTGAGAAGACAAAATTGCGGTCTGCCCCCTCCGGGAAGGCGCACCCGGGCCGGGCGGCACCCACAAAAAACCCCTGGCAGGGTGTACCCCGCCAGGGGTCGGTGGGACGGGCAACCGGCGCGCCGGCTGCCCATTCCGCGCAGCAGATTGGAGGGATTTACATCATCCCGTCCATGCCGCCCATACCGCCCATACCGCCCATGCCGCCGGCACCGCCCGCCGCATGCTTCTCTTCCTGCGGGAGCTCGGCAATCATGGCTTCCGTGGTGATCATGAGGCCGGCAACGGAGGCCGCGTTCTGCAACGCCGTGCGGGTCACCTTGGTCGGGTCCAGGATACCCATGCCCAGCATGTCACCGTACTCGCCGGTCGCCGCATTGAAGCCGTAGCTGCCCTTGCCTTCCGCAACCTTCGACATGACCACCGAGCCCTCGAGGCCGGCATTCATGACGATCTGGCGCAGCGGCTCTTCCATCGCCCGGCGGGCGATCTGGATACCGACGTCCTGGTCATGGTTGTCGCCCTTGACCTTCATGTCCTGCAGGGCGCGAATCAGGGCCACGCCACCACCCGGGACCACGCCTTCCTCGACGGCCGCACGGGTCGCATGCAACGCGTCTTCGACGCGGGCCTTCTTCTCCTTCATTTCGACTTCGGTGGCCGCACCGACCTTGATCAGGGCCACACCGCCGGCGAGCTTCGCCACGCGCTCCTGCATCTTTTCCTTGTCGTAGTCCGAGGTGGCTTCCTCGATCTGCGCGCGGATCTGCTTGACGCGGGCTTCGATGTCCTTGGAGTTGCCGGCACCGTCGATGATGGTGGTGTTTTCCTTGCTGACCTGCACGCGCTTGGCCGATCCGAGCACGTCGATGGTGGCGTTCTCGAGGGTCATGCCGATCTCTTCGGAGATCATCTGGCCGCCGGTCAGGATAGCGATATCCTGCAGCATGGCCTTACGGCGGTCGCCAAAGCCCGGCGCCTTGACGGCACAGACCTTGATGATGCCGCGGATGTTGTTGACCACCAGCGTGGCGAGCGCTTCGCCTTCGACATCTTCGGCGATGATGAGCAGCGGACGGCCGGCCTTGGCGACACCTTCCAGGATCGGCAGCAGCTCGCGGATGTTGGAGATCTTCTTGTCGTAGATGAGGATGTAGGGGGACTCGATGTCGGCCGTCATCGTCTCCTGCTTGTTGACGAAGTAGGGCGACAGGTAGCCGCGGTCGAACTGCATACCTTCGACGATTTCGAGCGCATTCTCAAGGCCCGAACCTTCTTCGACGGTGATCACGCCTTCCTTGCCGACCTTGTCCATGGCCTCGGCGATGATCTTGCCGATCGATTCATCGGAGTTGGCCGAAATCGTGCCGACCTGCGCAATTTCCTTGTGCGCCGAGCAGGGCTTGGACAGCTTCTTCAGGGCCTCGACGGCGGCCGTCACGGCCTTGTCGATACCGCGCTTGAGGTCCATCGGATTCATGCCGGCGGCCACCGACTTCAGGCCTTCCCGCAAAATCGCCTGGGCCAGCACGGTCGCGGTGGTGGTGCCGTCACCGGCAATGTCGGAAGTCTGCGAGGCGACTTCCTTCACCATCTGCGCCCCCATGTTCTCGTACTTGTCTTTGAGCTCGACTTCCTTGGCGACCGACACACCATCTTTGGTGATGGTCGGGGCGCCAAACGACTTGTCGAGCACCACATTGCGGCCCTTCGGCCCCAGGGTGACCTTGACGGCGTCCGCCAGGATGTTGACACCGCGCAGCATGCGAATGCGGGCGGGATCACCAAACAATACGTCTTTTGCTGCCATGTTCGTTTCCTCTCTGAAATTCGTGACTTAGCCGATGATCGCGACGACGTCTTCTTCGCGCATGACGAGCAGTTCTTCGTTACCGACCTTGACCTCGGTACCGGCATATTTGCCAAACAGCACCTTGTCGCCGACTTTGACGTCGAGCGGACGGACGGTGCCGTTCTCGAGGATCTTGCCCTTGCCGACAGCGACGATCTCGCCTTGGATGGGTTTTTCCTTGGCGGTGTCAGGGATCACGATGCCGCCAGCGGATTTGCGTTCCTCCTCCAAGCGGCGCACAAGCACGCGGTCGTGCAGGGGGCGGATATTCATGGTGCTTTCTCCTGATTGTTTATGAGTCTGGGCCTTCATCGGAATCTCCTTGTCGAGAGACACGCGGCAAGTGGCCACGGTTCGTGTTGGTAGCACTCGCCTTCGGTGAGTGCCAATCATAAACAAGCCGGCACCCTTGTCAAGAGGCTTAGTCTCGGTCCTCATGAAACGTGCCCTCCAGCGGCGGCTTGTCGCCAGCCGGTGGTATGGGGTCCGCGTCTTTGCGCAGGTGGCGCAACAGCAGGGCGCGCGCGGGGCCGACGAGGAGCAGCAGGGCCAGGAAATCGGTAAAGAAGCCCGGCACCAGCAGCAAAAGCCCGGCAAGGCCCAGGGCGAGCCCGCCCAAGAGGGCCGGCTCCGGCCCCTCGCCGCGAAGCAGATGCGTGCGTACACCGAGGACCGTTTGCAGCGGCGAGATCCGCAGCAGCGCCAAGCCCGCGAGCGACCCGCCCGCCAGCGCCGCCAGGGTCCACCAAGGGCCGATGGCCCGCCACACGAGGACGATCAAAACGACCTCTATGAGCGGCAGAAAGACCGCGAAGCGCAAAAGCAGGCGCATCAGAGGCGGCTCCAGACGCGGTCGACGGCAGACAGGATCTCCGGAAGCGCCACGGTCAAACGATGATCGCCCGCGGGCACCACGACAAGCTCCTTATGGGGCGCACAGAGCTGCCCGAAGAAAGTCTCGCCGATGGCGAGCGGGACCAGCTCGTCGTCGCGGCCATGGATGATCACGACCGGACAGCGCACCGACACCGGCGCCGATAACACATCATGGTGTGCGGCATCTTCGATCAATCCATACTCCAGTTCATAGGTGGCGCCCGGCAGACCATAGGGATCTGGCAGCTCCAGCCGCCCCTCGGCACGCCAGCGATCCTGAAGCCCCGGCGGCAAGGCGGCATAGCCGCGCTGCAGAAAATTGAATGCCGGGGCAAGCAGCACCAGGCCGCCGACGGCCGGCCGTTCACGCGCCAGCAGGACGGCGAGCCAGGCGCCGAGGCTCGAGCCGACCAGCAGAAGCGGCCGCGGCGCGTAGCGGTTGGCCAGGGCACGGAGGTTGGCAAGCCAGGTCGACAGGCGCTCGGCCGGAAACCGGCCACCGGATGCGCCGTGCCCGGCCAGGTCGAAGCGCACCCAGCTATACCGCCGGGCGATGGCATGCTCAGCTAGCGCCGTGGCCTTTTCACCCTGGCAATCGGAACGAAAGCCGTGGACGAAGATGCCGACGGGGCCCGTGCCGGTATCGTGGGCATAGCCGGCAATTTCCGTCGTGCCGGTGTCGAAGCGAAAAGCGGCTTCCCTCATGTTGTGCCCATCCGGATGATTCTGATTGTGATCCGTATGGTATAGAATCCCGAAAAGATGGGCGCCATCCCGCACAGGGCGAAGACGGCGCCCGAAGTCAAAGGAGGAGTCTTCCTGTCGCAAAGACAGGCAGGCAACCTATAGGACGTCTAAATCGCCCGCGGGTTCCGCAAAGATCCGAACTCATGACTCCCGAAGCGGCGCAGGCGGGGGAATCAAACCGAAACCGCATGACGGAAGCCTGGATTGTTCTGTGTACCTGCCCGGAAGAAGCGGCAGACCGCCTGGCCAGAACCGTGGTGGAACAAAAGCTCGCGGCCTGCGTCAATATCACAACGGCCCGCTCCGTTTATCGTTGGCGGGGACAAATCGAAACGGCCGCGGAAAGCCTCTTGATCATGAAGGTTGCATGCACTCACTATGAAGACTTGGAACAGCGGCTGCGCGCGATCCACCCCTACGAACTGCCGGAAATCCTCGCCATCCCCGTCGAACGCGGCCTGCCGGCCTATCTGGCGTGGCTGGCAGACCCTGATGCGGCGGAGCCTTCTCCTTAGCCTGCCCTGCCTGCTGCTGATGGTGCTGGGCGCACCGGCCGCGCAGGCGAACACCGGGGCCGGCGCGGTCGATGCCTTCAAGGCCTTTTTCAGTCACCGGCATCACCACCGCTTCCTCAGGCGCAGCGCGGCCTACCGGCTGACTCTGAAAAGCCCGGACCCAAGCGTCATTCGCGCCCATTTCCACATCGCCCGCGGCTACTATCTTTATCAGGACAAGATCCACTTCAAACTGATGGCGCCGCGCGCAGGCGTCACGCTCGGACCCGTGGCGATGCCGCCGGCGACGATCGAGCACAACCCCTATCTCGGCACCCTGACGATCTACAAGCGCTCGTTCGTCGTGCCGCTGCCCCTGACCGGCGCACGGCCCGGCGAAACCCTGCATGTTCAGGTGCATTACCAAGGTTGCGCCACCGCCGGCATCTGCTATCCGCCGGTGACCCGCGTCATCGATGTGACGACACCGGCGGCCCTGGCGGCCCCCGCAGCCCCGGCGCCCCCCCGGGTTGCGGCGGCTCCGGCAGCGGCTGCCAAGACCGTGCCCGCCCCCGCGGGCGCGCCCCTGGCCAAGCCGGTCACGCTCTCGGCGGGGACACCGGCGCTGACGCTCTCGACCTGGGTGAGCGCCCTCATCGCCGCCTTTGGCGTCGGGCTGCTGCTGACGTTTACGCCGTGCGTGTTGCCGATGATCCCGATCGTCTCGAGCATGCTCGTCGGCCAGGGCCAGGAGCGCCTGACCAAGACCCGTGGCGGACTGCTGTCTTTGGCCTACGTACTTGGCACCGGCACCACCTATGCGATCGCCGGCGCCTTGGCGGGCGCCACCGGCGACGAACTGCAGGCAAGCTTCGAAAACGCCTGGGGCATCGGCGCCTTGAGTCTGCTGTTCGTGCTCATGGCCTTGTCGCTGTTTGGTGTGTTTTCGCTGCAGATGCCGACCGCCATCCAGTCGCGCGTCCAGGGCCGCGCGGGCGGCGGGCGCCGTTCGCTCGCCCACGCCTATGTGCTGGGGCTTTTGTCGGCCCTGGTGGTCGGCGCCTGCGTGTCACCCCTCCTGGTGTCGGCGCTGGGGCTTGCCATCTCCGCCCATTCGGCGGCACTCGGCGCGGCGGTCATGTTTGCCATCGCGCTTGGCATGGGCGTGCTGCTGATCGCTCTGGGCGTTGGCGCAGGCCATCTGCTGCCCAAGGCCGGCCCGTGGATGGACACCATCAAGAATTTCTTCGGCGTCCTGCTACTGGGCGTAGCCATCTACCTGCTCGGCCTGCTGCCGGCGGTGCCGGTGCTCTACCTCTGGGGCGCGCTCTTTGTCATGGTGGGCGTGTATCTCGGCGCCGGCCGGACGAGTGCGGCGGCAACGCCGCGCGAACGCATCGCCGCGGGCATCGGTACGATCCTCCTTCTGTGGGGGGCGCTGTCGATCCTCGGCGGACTGCAGGGCCGCCGCGACCCGCTGCACCCGTTGACGCTTGCCAGTGCGCCCCGGGGGGCCGCCGCCGCACCGGTTGCGCAGGCCCGGTTTCACAAAGTCACATCCATCGCCGGCCTGGACGCGGCGCTCGCGCAGGCGCGCGCGCAGCGAAAGCCGGCCTTGGTCGACTTTACGGCGAGCTGGTGCGTGGATTGCCAGCAACTCAAGCGCAACACCTTCCCCGACCGTCGCGTCCAGAAGGCCATGAAGGGGTTCATGCTGATCGAAGCGGATGTCACCGACGACACGCCGGCGACGCGTACCCTGGAGCACCGATATGGCATCTTCGGACCGCCGGCACTGCTCTTTTTCGACCGCAAAGGTCACCTGCTGAACGCAGACAACTTTTATGGCTATATGGGGCCGGGTCGTTTCGCGGCCCTTCTGCGGCGGGTCAAGGGGACCTAGCGCCCCCGGGGTGACGGCCGCGCACGCGCAGTGACAGGAATGACGAGGGGTGTTGATGAAAAAATACGGGCATGTGGTATGGGCCGTGCTGGTGGTTGTGGCGGCGGGCCTCGGATATCTGTGGGGCACACACAGCCCAGGCGACCGCCGGGGAGGCCATCCGGCCCGGCACCACGCGCGCGTGGCGTTCGCTTTGCCGGACCTGAAGGGCCATGTACGCCATCTCACGCACTGGCCGGCCAAGGTGTATCTGGTCAACTTCTGGGCACCGTGGTGCCCGCCCTGCCGCGATGAAATCCCGTTGCTGAAGGCCGCGGCGGTCAACTATCGCCGCCAGGGGCTGGTGGTGGTGGGGATCGCGCTGGATCATCGCCAGGCGGTCGCGCAGTATGTGGCGGCACACCATATCACCTACCCGGTTCTGCTCGGCGGCGAACAGGGCCTCTACATGCTCGGCGAGTACGGTGACATGCAAGGCGCGATCCCTTTTAGCCTCTTTGTCGACCGGAAAGGCAAGATCCTGGGCGGCCAGCTGGGGGCCTTTACCGACCGGCGGCTCAATGGCGATATCGCGCGCGCCCTGAAGACAGGCTGATTTTTCACTATCAGCGGCGATTTGCGTCCAACTGGACAAGAAGCCCCGGGCGCGGCACAATGCGTCGCACCGGGGAATGCCCCCCACAGGATGCGCATGGCGGAGCTACTCGTACTCAACGGCCCCAACCTCAATCTTCTTGGTACCCGCGAGCCCAAGCACTACGGCGAGATCAGTCTGGCCGTGATAGATCGGAA
>JAJYPD010000052.1:0-529 GCA_021795715.1 Pseudomonadota bacterium | reverse complement strand
CGTGATCGAGGATCGTCTGGCGCAACTGGCCGCCGAGACGTCCTATTCCATTGCCTTTCTGCAGAGCAACGCCGAGCACGAAATGATCGAGCGCATCCATCGGGCCGCGACGGACGGCACGCGCTTTATCGTGTTCAATCCGGCCGCGTGGACGCACACGAGCATCGCACTGCGCGATGCGCTGGCGGCCGTGGCTTTGCCTTTCATAGAAGTCCATCTGTCGAACGTGCACGCCCGGGAGGCGTTTCGGCGCCATTCGTATTTTTCCGATCTGGCCCATGGCGTGATCACGGGTCTTGGGCCGCTGGGCTATGAGCTTGCGCTCACGGCCGCCATTTCCCATCTGCAATCTAGGTAAAAGTCCTTGGATATCCGAAAAGTCAAAAAACTCATCGAAATGCTCGAGGCGTCCAATCTGGGTGAGCTCGAGATCCGCGAGGGCGAGGAATCGATTCGCATCAGCCGGGGCAGTTCGGTCGTGACCGCCGCCGCGGCCCCGGTGGCCGCACCCGCGCCTGCGCCCGTGCTT
>JAJYPD010000004.1 GCA_021795715.1 Pseudomonadota bacterium | reverse complement strand
CGTCAACGCCCTGTACAATGACGTCGAGCACGACACCCTGACCCGCCCGCCCGCACCCGCCTGCGACTGCGCGCTCGATGCCTGGCTTTCGGTGCATGTATCCGGATCTGACCCCATCGACGCGCATCAGCGCGTTCACGCCGCGCTCAGGCGTGTCTACGAGGGCACACCCGGTGAGAGCGCCGCAGCCATCGGGGCACTGAAAGACGCGGAAGCGCGACTGGACCGCCTGATACTGCGACTCCTCGAGGCGCGCGATGAGACCGCAATCGACACCGCATGAAACGGCATCGTGACGGTCCATTTGCACACCGCCGCCACGCGCAGATTCCACGTGGGGTCGGTGGCAGGCAAAGGGAGTGGGGTCTTGCGGGTCGTTGCGGCGGGTTCAGGCGGCCCCGCGCCTTGCGGTTGTCCGCGAAAAACAGGGCCCAGGCCGGCGCCTAGGCCCTTGCTGTCTATGGCTGGGGGACGAGGATTCGAACCTCGGTTAACGGAGTCAGAGTCCGCTGTCCTACCACTAGACGATCCCCCAAGCGAACTTAGCGCTTCGAGTACTGCGGACGCTTGCGCGCCTTGTGGAGACCGACTTTCTTACGTTCCACCTCGCGGGCGTCCCGTGTCAGGAAACCGGCGCGACGCAACGATGCGCGAAGGGATTCGTCGTAGGCCAGCAGGGCGCGCGCGATACCGTGGAGAACAGCGCCCGCCTGACCGCTTGGCCCACCACCCCGCACGTTGACCTGGACATCGAAACGGTCCGTGGTCTCCGTCACGGCAAAGGGCTGTCGCACCAAAGTCCGCGCCGTCTCCCGCCCGAAATACTCGTCAACCGGACGATTGTTGACCAAGAAGTTGCCTTTGCCTCTGCTGAGGTAGACTCGCGCATTGGCGGATTTGCGACGCCCTGTACCGTAATGCTTGGCTTCAGCCATAGTTCCTTACGCTCTCTCAAAGTTCCAACGGCTTGGGTTGCTGGGCCGCATGTTCGTGCTGGCCGCCCGCATAGATCTTCAGCTTACGCAGCATCTGCCGGCCCAGCGGACCTTTTGGCAGCATGCCCCGCACCGCGGTTTCCAGAACGCTCTCCGGCGCACGGCCCTTCAGCTCGGTGAAGGTGTAGGTCTTCAGACCGCTCTGGTAGCCGGAGTAGTGATGGTAGAGCTTGTGCTCCGCCTTGCGCCCGGTCACCTGCACTTTCTCGGCATTGATGACCACGATGTAATCGCCCGTGTCCACATGCGGCGTAAATTCAGGCTTGTGCTTGCCGCGCAAACGCCGGGCGATCTCGCTGGCGAGGCGCCCGAGCACCTTATTGGAGGCGTCGACCACATACCAGTCGCGCCGGACAGTTTCTGATTTGGCCGAGAACGTCGTCATGAGGGTTCCGAGGCATGAATTACGAAGGGCCGCATAGTACGGATGACGGGCGGCGCTGTCAACGGGGCCACGGGGAGCCTTGACTATTCGTGCACTCTTGCGTTATACAGGCCGGAAAAAAAGAAGGCGTGGGGTTGAGCCACGCCTTGAACCACCACTAGGAGGATGGAGGAGTCGTTACCGCGGGAGGAGAAGGAATCTCACTCACCGCCTGAAGCATATAATAATTATCTTATATAGAGGGGAGCATGTCAAGGGGCATTTCCCCTCAGCTTTTCGGGGCCTACTTCCCGGGCTCCACACGGTCGAGCCGCAGACGCTCGACGATCCGTCCGCCCAGCAGGTGTTCGTTGATGATTTCCTCGATGTCCTCCCGGTCGACGTAGGTGTACCATACGCCCTCGGGGTAGACGACCAGCACCGGCCCCTCTTCGCAGCGGTCCATGCAGCCGGCGGTGTTGACGCGGACCTCCCCCGGGCCGGACAGACCGAGGGCCTTGATGCGCGCCTTGGCATAATCCCGCATCTCCTGCGCCCCGTATCGCTGACAGCAAGGGCGGTCGCCCTCCCGCTGATTCGTGCAGAAAAACACATGATGGCGGTAATACATGACCCTTGTCGCTCCTGATACCAACCAAACCCGTGCGGATGATACGCGCAACAGGCGAATCATCGCGAACGCGGACCGCTGTGTGGCCTGCGGGCTGTGTTTGCCCACGTGCCCGACCTATCAGCGCACGGCCGACGAGAGCGAATCCCCCCGTGGCCGCATCGCCCTCATGCGCGCCGTCGCCGCCGGACAGCTAAAGCCGTCGGCGGTCCTCAAGGCACACATCGATCACTGTCTGGGCTGCCAGGCGTGCGAAGCCGCCTGTCCGAGCCGGGTTCCCTATGGGGTACTGCTTGCCGACGCGCGCGCGCTGCTCGCGGCGCAACCCCCGCGGCCACGTGTTTATCATACGCTCCTTCGCGCCACACAATCGCCGCGCCTGCTGGCACTGGCCTATGATGCCGCGCGCACCGGCCTTGCGCGTCTTCTGCCGGGACCCCTTGCCGCGCTGCCCGCCCTGCCGCCGCGCCCGGCCTACCGGCGCCCGCGCGCCACGGCGGGCAACCGCCCGGTCAGCCTCTTTCTGGGCTGCACCGCGCGTCTTGAAGGTGACACCTTGGCGGCGGCCATGACCATCCTGCGCCATCATGGGTTTGCGGTCTCGATCCCGCGCCAGCAAGGCTGTTGCGGCGCGCTTGCGCGCCATGCCGGTGATACCGGCCTTGGCGAGCGCCAGGAAAGACGCAATCGCCGCGCCTTCGCCGACAGCGCCGGACCCGTGATCGGCCTGGCAAGCGGCTGCACCGCACAACTGCATGCCGACCGCGCGCATGGCCGACCGCGCTTCCCGGCGGCGGTGCTGGATATTCACCGGTTTCTTGCCGACGAGCTGCCGGCCGCGTCATGGCGGCTCAAAAGCCTGCCGAAGACGATCGCCGTCCACGAGCCCTGCTCGCTGCGCAATGCGTTGCAGTCCGCCGACTCCGTCTACACCCTGTTGCGGCACATCCCGGACGCGCGCATCGTGTCTTTGCCCGACAACAAAACCTGCTGCGGCGGTGCGGGCGACTACTTCCTGCGGGAACCGGCCATGGCCACCGCGCTGCGTACCGCAAAACGATCCGCGATAGCGGACATCGAGGCGGACATCGTCGTGTCGGCCAACATCGGCTGCCGCCTGCAGATGCGCCTGGGCGAGACCTCTCCCGTTCCCATCATCCATCCGCTCGTCGTCCTTGCCGGCCAATTGGGAGAGGCTTAAGGCATGCTAGACTGGGTTCCTATGCCGACTTTCACCTTCA
Source organism: Pseudomonadota bacterium (assembly GCA_021795715.1). Lineage (GTDB taxonomy): Bacteria > Pseudomonadota > Gammaproteobacteria > Acidiferrobacterales > Acidiferrobacteraceae > JAJYDN01. Next base: position 93,610 of record JAJYPD010000004.1, on the reverse strand, counting down.
TCGACCGCGTTATCGATCAGCTCGATCAGACCCTGCGCACCTTTGCCGGGCCGGCGTCCGGCGCCCCCTACCCAGACAGCGTCCCCAAGACCGCAGAGACCCTGAGCGATGCCGACCGGCAGAAAGTCGCCCGGCTGATGCGCGTAAACCATGCGGGAGAGGTGGCGGCGCAAGCCCTTTACCATGGTCACGCGCTGTGCGCCACCAGCACGGCAGTACACAAAAGCCTGCGCGCCGCCGCGCGGGACGAACTGGCCCACCTGGGCTGGACCGCCGGGCGGGTGCATGAACTCGGCGGCCACCGCAGCTACCTGACGCCATTCTGGTACATGGGCTCGTGGGCGATTGGCGTCGGAACCTCACTCATGGGGGACCGGGTGAGTCTCGGCTTCGTCGCCGAAACCGAGCGTCAGGTGGTGGCGCACCTGCAGGGCCATTTGCAGCGTCTGCCATCGGGCGACCACAAGAGCCGCGCCATACTGGAACAGATGATCGTCGATGAGGGCCGCCACGCGACCCAGGCGGTGGAAGCCGGGGGAAGCCGTCTCGGCTGGCTGGCGCGTTCGGCCATGCGCGCGGCCGCCCGGGTGATGACGACAACGGCCTATTGGCTCTGATGCCCCGCCTGCGGTACCCAGAGGATCTGGACCAGGTTGCCGTCAGGGTCGCGGCAATAGAGGCTGCGCGCCCCGTCCCGGTGGGTCCGCGGTAACGCATCGATCGCGACGCCGGCATGACTTAGGCGCTCAGCCCACACATCGACCGCAGCCGGCGTATCCACCATGAAACCGAGATGGTCCAGCGCACCGCGCCCGGAATGCGGACCGCGATGCAAAGCCAGGTTGTCAGAACCAAACGACAGGTACACGTTGTCCGGATCCGGCTGCCAGACGATCTCCATCCCCAGAATGCGCCCGTAAAAATCGGTCGCCGCCTCGAGATTCTGGACCGTGAGCGCCAGGTGACTCAGTCGCATCGTCCCTCCTTAGCCGCCATCGACGACCTCGAATGAATGCGTGATCTCCGCGGTTTTCTCCAGCATGATCGACACCGAGCAGTACTTTTCCGCAGAAAGGCGGATGGCGCGCTCCACCGCCGCTTCGTTCAGGTTGCGGCCTGTGACCACGAAATGGATGTGGATGCGGACAAACACCTTTGGATCCTCGGTCGCCCGGTCCGCATCGATCTGCGCGGTACAGCCACGGATGTCGTGGCGCCCCTTGCGCAGGATATGCACGACATCAAACGACGTGCATCCGCCCATTCCCAGCAACACCAGTTCGGTCGGCCGCGGCCCGCTGTCCCGTCCGCCGGATTCGGCAGGTCCATCCATGCGTACAACGTGGCCGCTGGCCGTTTCGCCACTAAAGGCGGCTTCCCCTTCCCATCGCACGACTGCCCTCATATCAAATTGCCCTCAAACACCTGCGCCAAGCGCGCCCCGGGATTCTCCGCCACCATGAACGCCTCTCCCACCAGAAATCCCCTGACCCCCGCCGCCACCAGGCGCGCGACATCGGCGGCGTCGCGGATACCGCTTTCGGTGACGAGAAAGCGATCCGGTGGAACATGGCCGCGCAACGTCAGCGTCGTTTCGACGCGGGTCACGAAATCGCGGAGATTGCGGTTGTTGATGCCGATCAGTCCGCCCGGCAACCGCAGCGCCCGCTCGAGTTCGTCGCGGTCATGGACCTCGATCAGCACGTCGAGACCCTGTTCGCGCGCGGCCGCATAGAGCTCCTCCAGTTGCCCGTCATCGAGCGCAGCGACGATGAGCAGGATGCAGTCAGCGCCCATCAGCCGGCTCTCGACCACCTGATAGGGGTCGATCAGGAAATCCTTGCGCAACACCGGCAATCCACAGGCGGCCCGGGCGACGCGCAGGTCCTCTGCGCTGCCGCCGAAATATTCGCCATCCGTCAGCACCGACAGCGCGGCCGCGCCGGCCTGTTCGTAACTCATGGCGCAGGCGGCCGGATCGAGATGGGCGCGCATCACGCCGCGGCTGGGCGATGCCCTCTTGATTTCGGCGATGATGCCCACGCCGGCCTGCGCGCGCCGTTTGAGCGCATCGGCAAAGGGCCGCAGCGCCGGCGCGCCCGCAAGCCCCGCCAGCAGTTGGGCGAGCGGACGCTCCCGCCGGCGCGCCGCCACCTCGGCGACCTTGCTGCGCAGTATCCTGTCGAGGATATCGCTCATGCCGGCGCCCCCGTAAAGGCAACGAGCTCGGCAAGCTTGGCGGCCGCCGCGCCGCTTGCCAAAATGGCGCGCGCGCGCGCCACCGCCGCCTGCCAATCCTCCGCCAGGCCCGCCACGTAAATGGCGGCTGCGCCGTTTAGGATGACGGCCGTGGCCGCCGTGCCCCCGGCACCGCCAAACACGTCATGCAAAATGGCGAGACTGTCGGCGGCGCTTCCCACCCGCAACTCCTCGATCCGGCCCCCGGGCAGGCCGAATTGTTGCGGCGTGATGGCGTAGCGCTGAATCCTGCCCTCACGCAGCTCGGCCACCTCCGTCGGCGCCACCGGACTGATCTCGTCCAATCCGTCTGTGGAGCGCACCACCAACGCATGTTCGCTGCCCAGCGCCTTCAGGGCCCGGGCGAAGACATCCAGCAAATCCGCACTGAAGACGCCGGCCACCTGCCGGCGCGCGCCGGCCGGATTGGTCAGGGGTCCCAGCATGTTGAACAGCGTGCGCACCCCCAATTCCTTGCGCACGCCGCTCGCATGGCGCATGGCCTCATGATGGCGGGGTGCAAACAGAAAACCGATACCGATCGTTTCGATGCACTGCGCGACCCGCGCCGGCGGCAGGTCGAGCGCCACGCCCGCCGCCTCGAGAACGTCGGCGCTCCCTGAACGGCTGGACACGGATCGGTTGCCATGTTTGGCGACCCTGGCGCCGGCGCAGGCGGCGACGATGGCCGATGCCGTCGAGATATTGAAAGTCGACGCGCCATCCCCGCCCGTTCCGCAGGTATCGATCAGGCGGCTCGTATCCCGGATGGCGACCGGCACCGACAGTTCCCGCATCACCTGGGCGGCGGCTACGAGTTCATCGACCGTCTCCCCCTTGACGCGCAGACCCATGAGCAACGCACCGATCTGTGCCGGTGTGGCCGCCCCCGTCATGACCTCCATCAGGGCCCGCCGCATCGTGTCGGATGTCAGATCCTTGCCATCGGCCAGAATGCGAATGGCTTCCTGGACGGCCGCCGGCATCACGCCCGCCCGTTGCGCAGAAAGTTCTGCAAAAGCTTATGCCCGTGCTCGCTTAGGATCGATTCGGGGTGAAACTGCACCCCCTCGACCGGCCAGCTCTTGTGACGCAGCCCCATGATTTCCTGATCATCGTTACTCCAGGCGGTGATCTCAAGGCAATCGGGCAGATCGTCGCGCGCCACCACCAGGGAATGGTAGCGCGTGGCCACGAAGGGGCTGGGCAGGTCCGCGAACACGCCTTGTCCCGTATGCGCAATGGCCGAAGTCTTGCCGTGCATGACCCGCTGCGCGCGCACCACGTGGCCACCGAACGCCTGGCCGATGCTCTGATGGCCAAGACAGACACCAAGAATGGGAATTTCCGCGCCAAAACGGAGAATCAGGTCAAGAGAGATACCCGCCTCGTTCGGTGTGCACGGACCGGGGGAGATCACGATGCGCTCCGGGTGCAGGCGTGTGATCTCCTCCAGGGAGATCTGGTCATTGCGCACCACCTTCACATCCTCGCCCAGCTCGCCCAGATATTGCACGAGGTTGTAAGTGAAGGAATCATAATTGTCGATCATCAGCAACATATGGCACCTACGCTATCTGTACCGCGCCGCGGGAGACGACGCCTGTTTGCACCGCGTTCAACGCGACAGGCGGCCGCCATCAAGACCGTTGGCGGCCAGCTGCGCCGCCCGGATCATCGCCCGCGCCTTGTTGATGGTCTCCTCCCATTCGCTGGCCGCCACCGAATCGGCGACGATCCCGGCGCCGACTTGCAGATACAGGCGGCCGTCGCGAATGACGGCCGTGCGAATCGCGATGGCCATGTCCATGTTGCCATGCCAGCCGACATAGCCCACGGCACCGGCATAGACACCCCGTTTGACCGGCTCCAGCTCGTCGATGATCTCCATCGCCCGCACCTTGGGTGCGCCGGTGAGCGTGCCGGCAGGAAAGGTTGCACGCAGCACATCGAACGCGTCGAGTCCGGGACGCAGGCGTCCGCTGACATGAGACACAATGTGCATGACGTGCGAGTAACGCTCGATGGTCATCTGGTCGGTGACGACCACGGAACCAGTCGCTGACACGCGGCCGACGTCGTTGCGTCCGAGATCCACCAGCATGACGTGTTCGGCGATTTCCTTCGGATCGGCCAGCAGTTCCTGGGCCAGCATTTCATCTTCACGCGGATCCGGGCTGCGCCGGCGCGTGCCGGCAATCGGCCGGACGGCGATCTCGTCGCCATTGCGCTGCGCGAGAATTTCCGGCGATGAGCCCACCACGTGGAAATCGCCGAAATCCAGCAAATACATGTAGGGTGACGGGTTGATGCGGCGCAGCGCCCGGTACAAATCCAGTGGTGCAAACTGCGCGGGCGCCGACATGCGCTGCGAAAGAGCCACCTGCATGACGTCGCCCGCACGGATGTATTCACGGCACCGTTCCACCGCCATCTCGAATCCCGCCCGCGTAAAGCCGGAGACAAAGTCCTCTTCCGCAAGCGGCGCAACCGGCGCCGACCGCGGCGGCACAAACGGCTCGCGCAGCCGCCGCTCAAGCGCGTCGAGCCGCTCCTGGGCGCGCGAGCGGGCGGCCTCGCCGCCGGCCGCGTCGACATAGACGACAAGCGAGAGCGTGCCGCGCAGGTTGTCGAAAATGACGATCTCGTCGGTCAGCAAAAACAGGGCATCCGGGACCTTGCCGTCGTCGGGCTTGCGGCTTTCGCCCAGACTCGGCTCGATCTGACGGACCATCTCGTACCCGAAATACCCGACCAGTCCGCCATGGAACCGCGGCAATGCCGGGTCATGCACGACGGAAAAGCGGCTGAGGAAATCGCGGACCGCGCTCAGCATGTCCGTGGTGACGAACCGCTCGATGACGGCGCCGTCCCGCTCGATCTGCACACGGTCTCCGGTCACCCGCAGACAGACATGGGCCGGCAGGCCGATCAGGGAGTAGCGGCCCCATTTCTCGCCGCCCTGCACCGATTCCAGAAGGTAGGAGTAGCGGCCCTGCGCCAGTTTGAGATAGCAGCTTAAGGGGGTATCGAGGTCGGCCAGGACCTCCCGGACGACCGGGATGCGCGTGCCGCCGATGTCAAGCCGTGTTTGCGTCTGTTCTGTCATGATGATCATTCCTCAAGGGACAATGGGCTCCTTCACATCCCCCAAGGCACCATCGTCCCCTCATCATGACAAAGCCCTCTGCGTTACTGAACCGCCATGATAACGCAAAAGATCCAGAAGGCGCGCCATGTCGTCTACGGTCGCGACCGGCCCGAGCGTGGTGAGATCCACACCGTGATTGTAGCCGTAGTGGACGCCGATGGCGCGCATGCCGGCCGCCTTCGCGGCCTTCATGTCATTGGCCGAATCGCCGACCAGCACCGCATCGCCTACACCGACACCGAGCCGCTCACAGGCGACAAAAACCGGCAGGGGGTCTGGCTTGACCCGCGCCAGCGCATCGCCACTGATCACCACGTCGAAGTGGCCGCGTAATCCGAGCGCCGCAAGCAGCGGCTCGGTGAAGCGCCCCGCCTTGTTTGTGACGCAGGCAAGCCGGAAGCCGTCGCTCTTTAGCGTCTGCAGGGTTTCAGCCACATTCGGGTAGGGCTGGCTCAGGTCGGCCACGTGCGCCTCATACACGTCTCCGAACAGGACTTCCGCCTTGCGAAAGAGGCCTTCGTCCGGTTCGGCGAAGCGCTCGCCGGTCAGGGCGCGCTTGATCAGGCGCGGAATGCCGTCACCGATCCAGCCGGCGACGGTCACTTCGTCGAAGGGGGTCCGGCCCATGGCCTGCAGCATGGCATTGGCCGCCTGCGCGATGTCGGCGGCGGTGTCGACGAGAGTTCCGTCGAGGTCGAACAAGACGGCGGCGGCTTGGATATTCATGGGATACTCACGAGACTTTGGCGAGCTCTGCGCGCATCTGCGCAATAGTGGCGCGGTAGTCGGGCGTACTGAAGATGGCCGACCCGGCCACAAACGTGTCGGCGCCCGCGGCGGCGATGTCGGCGATGTTGTCGACCTTGACGCCGCCATCGATCTCCAGCCGGATGGGGCGTCCGCTGGCGTCGATGCGCTCCCGCACCTGCCTCAATTTGGTGAGCGACGACCGGATGAAACTCTGCCCGCCAAAGCCCGGGTTGACCGACATGATCAGGATCATGTCGACCTTGTCCATGACATAATCCAGGTACGACAAAGGCGTGGCGGGGTTGAAGACGAGGCCGCACTTGCACCCGCTCGACTGAACGAGACTCAAGGACCGGTCTATGTGCTCAGTCGCTTCCGGATGAAAAGTGATATACGTGGCACCGGCCTTGGCGAAATCCGGAATCAACCGGTCGACGGGTTTGACCATGAGGTGCACGTCGATGTCGGCGGTCACCTTGTTCTTGCGCAGCGCTTCGCAAACGAGCGGACCAATCGTGAGGTTCGGCACGTAGTGGTTGTCCATGACATCAAAATGTATGATGTCGGCACCCGCCGCCAGCACATTGTGGACTTCCTCGCCCAATCGCGCGAAGTCCGCCGACAGGATGGAGGGCGCAATTTTGAAGTCTCGCATTCGGTTCCCCTGGCCAAAGCTGGCAATGTACCCGATCGACGTGCGTTTTGCAGCACCCGCCTCCATCGGAGCCCGAGGTAACGCCGGACTCATCCTGTGGTCTATTGGTCTATAAACGTTTTTCAGGACAAGCGAGGACGACCATGCAGATAGGAATCATCGGACTGGGCAAAATGGGCCTCAATATGGCCAGGCGGCTGCTGGCCGGCCAGCATGAGGTTGTCGGTCTTGATCATCACGCCGAAAACCGCCAGGAACTGGCCGCGGCCGGAGGCCGCGCCACCGGCACCATCGAGGAGCTGGTGGCGGCACTGGCCGCCCCGCGCACGGTCTGGCTGATGATCCCGGCAGGCACCCCCACCGAGGAGGCCCTGACGACCCTGCAAGGCCTCCTTCGGGCGGGTGACCTGATCATCGAGGGTGGCAACACCTTCTATCGGGACTCGATGCGGCGCGCAGAGACATTTGCGGCTCGTGGCGTCAATTATCTCGATGCTGGCACCAGTGGTGGTATCTGGGGCCTGAAAATCGGCTACTGCCTGATGGTGGGCGGCACGGAGGCGGCGTTTCGCCGCGCCGAACCGCTCTTTGCCACACTCGCGCCGCCTCAAGGCTATCGCCACGTCGGTCCCAGTGGCGCCGGCCATTTCACCAAGATGGTCCACAATGGCATCGAATACGGGCTGTTACAGGCCTATGCGGAGGGTTTCGAGTTGCTCAATGCCGCACCCTTTCCGCTCGACCTGCCCGGCCTGGCGCACCTCTGGAATCAGGGCAGCGTCGTGCGGTCATGGCTCCTTGAGCTCGCCGGAGAGGCGCTGGCAAACCCAGGCTTTGGCGATATCGCCGACTACATCGAGGATTCGGGCGAGGGACGCTGGACGGTGGCCGAGGCCATCGAACGCAATGTGCCGGCGCCCGTGATCACCCTGTCGCTGCTAAACCGCCTCCGGTCCCGCCAGCCGGCGTCATTCGCCGGCCGCTTCATCGCCGCCCTGCGCCGGGAATTCGGCGGCCATAGGGTACGCGCATCATGACGGAAAAGCCCGAACCCTGCGTGCTTCTGTTGTTTGGTGCCACAGGCGATCTCACGCGCCGGAAACTGCTGCCCGCCCTCTACCAGCTGCATGTCCGGGGCCTGCTTCCCCCTCACTTCGCCGTGCTCGGCGCAGGCCGCCAGCCGCTCTCGGCCGACCAGTTCCGCTCCCTGATGCGCCAGGCCTGTGAAGCGTTTTGCCCGGCTCCGCTCGACGATACGCAGTGGCGATCCTTCGCGGAATGCCTTTATTACGAAGCCGGCCATTTCACCGATCAGACACTCTTCCAGCGCCTCAACATGTCGCTGCGCGAGATCGATCACCGCCACCACACGCGCGGCAACCGCCTTTTTTACCTCGCCACCTTGCCAGGCGCCTATCCGCTTCTGGTCAAGCAGTTGCGCGATGCGGAAATGGTCAATCACAACTTGGGGCGCCCCTTCACCCGGCTGATGGTGGAAAAGCCCTTCGGTCGCGACCTCGCCTCCGCCGTCGCGTTGAACGAAGAAATCGCCACCGTATTCCGCGAAGACCAGGTCTACCGGATCGACCACTACCTGGGCAAGGAGACGGTGCAAAACATCCTCGTCCTGCGCTTTGCCAACGCCATCTTCGAACCGCTCTGGAACCGCATCCACATCGATCATGTGCAGATCACCGCCGCCGAAAGTGTCGGCATCGAAGGCCGCGGGAGCTATTACGAAGAAACCGGGGTGCTAAGCGACATGGTGCAAAACCACCTCCTGCAGGTCTTGAGCCTGGTGGCCATGGAACCGCCGCTGTCGTTTGACGCAGACGCCATCCGCGACAAGAAGACGGAAGTCTTCCGCGCCCTGCGGCGCTTTTACGGTGCCGACGATGTCCTGGCGGCAACCGCGCGAGGCCAGTATGGGCGCAGCCCGGATGGACAACGGGTCGGCTACCGGGAAGAACCCCTGGTCGATCCGCAATCATCCATGCCGACCTTCGTGGCACTGAAAGTGTTCATCGACAACTGGCGCTGGCAGGGCGTGCCCTTCTACATCCGCACGGGCAAGCGGCTGGCGCAGGCGACAACGGAAGTGGCCATTAACTTCCGCCAAATCCCTTTTTGTCTCTTCGGTCAGGACCAGGTGTGTTCCCGCATTCCCGCGAACACGCTGATCCTGCGCATCCAGCCGCATGAGGCCATCACCCTCGGTTTTGGGGTCAAGGCGCCCGGCAGCGAAACCCGCGTCGACAGTGCGCTGATGCAATTTGGCTACGGGGGACATTTCGACGGCGAGCTGCCGATGCCCTATGAACGCCTGCTCACCGATGCCATGCGCGGCTACGCGGCGTTATTCGCCCGGCGCGACTCCGTCGAGGAGGCATGGCGCTTCATCACGCCGGTTCTCGAGACCTGGGCGGCACATCCGCCCACGGACTTCCCCAACTATGCCGCCGGCAGCGACGGCCCCCCCTGCGCACGCGAACTGCTCGCACGCGATGGCCGGGCATGGCGGCCGCTTGAATCCGCATGACGGCCCTGATCGTCGCCGATACCCCCGGGGCGCTGGCGGAGATGCTGGCGCAACACCTTCTCTGCCGCCTGCAGGCGGCCGCCTTTCGCGGACAGATCCTGCGTGTGGCCTTGTCCGGAGGGCATACGCCGGAAGCCTTCTATCGGGCCCTTGGCGCCCGGAACGCCGACTGCCCATGGCCGTCTGTCGAGATCTTTTTCAGCGATGAACGGGCCGTGCCCCCGGACCACGCCGACAGCAATTACCGCATGGCCTACGAGGCGTGGCTGAAACAGGCGCCCCGCGGCGCCGTCATCCACCGCATACGCGGCGAAGAAGGCGCCGCACAGGCCGCCCGGCACTACCAGGCCGTGATCGGCGCGGCAGGTCCTTTGGATCTGATCCTGCTTGGACTGGGTCCTGACGGCCACACCGCCTCTTTGTTCCCGACGGATCCCGCATGGCAGTCGCCCGACCCGGTTTTGGCGATTCCCGCCCACGGCAACCGTACCGGGCGCGTTTCTCTCGGATTGTCGACGCTTGCGGCCGGCCGCGAACGCTGGCTCATCGCGCAAGGCGCGGCCAAGATAGCCGCCTTGCGTACCGCGTTGTCCGCAGAAGGCCGCACCCCGGCCGCGGAACTTGTGCGCCGGGCGCCGGTGACGCTCTGGGCCGACCGGACACTGGCCCAAGGCCTGTGTCCGGGGCGGTCCTGATCAGTAGCGCGAACGGTCGCGCATCGACACCGTCACGTCAAAGCGCAGGGGGTGATGGGGCATGTGCCGGGTAAAAGGCGGATAGAGGCGGGCGCGCACAGCGGCGAGACAGGCGCGGTCGATGGGGCCGAAACCGCTCGTGCGTTTGACCCGCGCCCACAGGAGCCGGCCACCGGGCGTCAGGGCAAAAGCGATGACGGCCTCGCCCGAGAGACCCAGCGCGCGCACCTCGCCCGGCACGCGCAAACCCGCCTGGATGCGCGTGCGGATCATCACGGCGTAGCGGTCGACGGCCGTCGCCGCCTGCGCCGGGCTTGCGGTGGGCGGTGGCACAGGCTTTGGTTGCGGTTGCGGCTTGGGCTTTACGATCGGCCTTTTCTTCGGTAGCGGGCGGGGAACGGGCACCGGGTGGTGGACGACATGCGGATGGGGCTTCACCAAAGGCTTCGGCCGCGGCTGCACCAAAGGCTTCGGTCGCGGCGGTGCAAGGATCACCATGTGGATCCGCACCGGTGCGCGGTGCAGCCCGGCGACGGGGGGTGTGAAATGGCGGTAAAGAAGCCAACCACCGAGCGCCACCGTTTCCAGTACCAGCGCCAGCGCCAGTGACCGGCCAAAGCCAGACCGGGGCGATGCCTCTGCAAAAGACCTCGTGACAGACGCGCTCACGCCGCCCCCCTTAGCCTTGCGGCTCGGTGGCGATACCGACGCCGGTGATGCCCGCCTTGCGGCAGATGTCCATGATCTGCACGAAATCCTGAAAAGGCACATTCTTGGCCGCGGCGATGGTGACCTCGGGCTTGCGCGCCGCCGCGGCCGTCAGATCCGCCTCGAGAACGGCGTGACTTACGGCCACACCGCGCAAACGGAGCGCGCCATTGTGGGCCACGTCGATGAGGATCTTCGGCCGCGGCAGGGTCTTTGCGGTGGTCGATTGCGGCAAGGCCATGTGCATGCCCTCGTCTGGAATCATGCGCAGCGTCAGGATCATGAAAAATACCAGCAGAAAGAACATCACATCGATCATGGGAATGAGCTCGATGCGGCCCTTTCTGGTTTCGAAATAGCGGATCTTCATGGGCACCCTATTGCGCCGTGGCCGTCTTGCGGGCGGACGCCGGCGCCGGGCGATTCTGCTCGCCAAGCAGCACCGGCCCGCCATCCTGGCGGTTCACGAGCATCGTCTGGACGAGATCCAGTTGGTGCAGGATCACCCGCACTTTGTTGTTCAACGCATTGAAGGCGAGCAGACCCAGCATGGCCACGAACAGACCGGACGCGGTGGCGACGAGGGCATCGGCGATGCCGCCGGTGACGGCCGTCGGCGCCTGACCGGCCACCGACAGCACCGAGAAGGCCCGGAACATGCCGACGATGGTGCCAAATAGGCCCAAAAGCGGCGCGAGCGTGACGATCGTGTCGAGCACCCACAGGCGGCGGTCGAGCGCCGGCGCGATGCGCAATGTCGTCTCCTCCAGTCGGGTGGCGAGCTGCGATGTGGAAATCAGACCGGCATGGCGTGTCGCCACCTCGAGCAGGCTGCCCTCGGGCAGGTCAGCGGCCTCGTCGGCAAGGCGCGCGAGATCGGCGCGGTTCATCTCGCTGTATTCGCCAAGCGCCGCCACCACCCGGTCACCACCGAGAAGGGTGCGGCGCAAATACCAGAAGCGGTCGATGATGACGGCCAGGGCGATGGTGAGGATGCCCAGCATGATATAGAGGACCCCGTCCGAGTAGTTCGCCAGATGGATGAGATAGCGCAGTGTCATAACACATCCTCCACAGGAAATGCCGGCAGCGTAACGGCCGACCATGACGGGCTTGCGACGGCGCTGTGACGGAACCGTGACAGGGGGGAGGAATTGACAGCAGGCCCTGTGATTGGATAGAAGCTATCTGATCTGACATGGTGCAGGAGACGATATGCCGCTGATTCTTGTCATTCACGTGCTGGCCGCCGTAATCTGGGTGGGCGGCATGTTCTTTGCGCACCAGATCCTGCGCCCGGCCGTGCAAGCGCTTGACCCGGCCGTGCGGCTGCCGCTGTGGTCGCGCACATTTGCACGTTTCTTCCCGTGGGTCTGGTCTGCCGTAATCCTGCTGCCGGCGACGGGTTACTTCATGATGGGCCGCTGGTTCGGGTTCGCCCATGCCCCTCTCTTCGTGAATCTGATGCAGGGGATTGGCATCGTCATGATCCTCATCTATCTGCACGTCTTCTTTGCGCCCTACGCACAGCTAAGGCGCGCCCTGGCCGCCCAGGACCTGCCGGCGGCGGGGCGCGCCATCAGTCAGATCCGCGTTCTGGTCGGCACCAACACCCTGCTCGGCCTGCTCACCATCGCCATCGCCGTAGGGGGCAGCCGCTAAGACAGAAGTGTGTCCGCCGCGCTATCATAGGCGTTTGCCCGCGCGAGCCACTCATGCGACCAACCGAACCCGCCATTGGTTTTGTCAGCCTCGGCTGCCCGAAAGCCGTGGTTGATGCCGAGCACATTTTGACCCGCCTGCGCGCTGAGGGTTACCGCACCGTCGGTGACTACGGCGAGGCCGACCTCGTCATCATCAACACCTGCGGTTTCATCGACAGCGCCGTGGCCGAGTCGATGGACGCCATCGATGAGGCCCTGCGCGCCAACGGACGGGTGATCGTCACAGGCTGCCTGGGCAGTCGCGCGGAGGCCATCTGGGCGCGCTACCCGCAGGTTCTCGCCGTCACCGGGCCCCACGACGATCAGGCGGTGATGGCGGCGGTGCACCGGCATCTGCCCAGACCCCATGATCCGTTCGTGGATCTCGTGCCGGCGCAGGGGGTCCGCCTGACACCCGCCCATTACGCCTACCTGAAGATTTCGGAAGGCTGCAATCACCGCTGCCGGTTTTGCATCATTCCCGCGCTGCGCGGGCCCCTGGTCAGCCGGCCGCTCGGCGACATCGTGCAGGAAGCCGAGGCACTGGTGCGCGCGGGCGTGCGCGAGATTCTGGTCGTATCCCAGGACACGAGCGCCTACGGCGTGGACGTCAAACACCGCGTGGGCTTCGTCGGCGGACGGGCCGTGCGCATGTCGTTTGTCGAGCTTGTCCGCGAACTCGGACGGCTGGGCATATGGGTGCGGCTGCACTATGTCTACCCCTATCCGTCCGTCGAAGACATTTTGCCCCTCCTCGATACCGAGGGGGTGCTGCCGTATCTGGATGTGCCCTTCCAGCACGCCCATCCGCGCATCCTCCAGGCGATGCGGCGGCCTGCGGGCCGGGTGCATCCGCTCGCATGCATCAAGGCCTGGCGCGGCATCCGCCCCGATCTCGTCATCCGCAGCACCTTCATCGTGGGGTTCCCGGGCGAAACGGAAGAGGAATTTGCGGCACTGCTGGATTTTGTCACGGAGGCCGGCATCGACCGGCTCGGCGCCTTCAGTTATTCCCCCGTGGACGGGGCGGCGGCCAATGCGTTGCCCGACCCCGTACCGGAGAGGGTCCGCGAGGAGCGTCTCGGACGTCTCATGACACACCAGGCCGCAATCAGCGCAGACCGGCTCGCGCGGCGCGTAGGCCAGACCTGCGATGTCCTGATCGACGCGGTGACCGACGAGGGCCTCATCGGCCGCAGTTACGCCGAAGCCCCCGACATCGACGGCGTGATTTATGTGCAAGGAAAGGGGCGGGCGGGAGAACGGCTGCAGGTCCGCGTGACGGGCAGTGACACGCATGATCTGTCCGCCGTTGCGCTGCCGGCGGCACAGAATGAAAAACCCGCAGGCCAGGCGCGCGCCCGCCCAACGCCCTAGCCGAGGCTGTCGCGCACCTTTTCCAGCTTGGTCCGTACCTGCCAGCCGAGCTCGGTCACCTGGGCGTTGTTGACGAGAGCGAGAACGGAGACGGGATCCATGAATGACACCTGGATCTTGCCGTCGGGCTGCTCTTGCAGCACCACGTTGCACGGCAACAGAAGGCCGATTTGGGGTTCCGCGGTGATCGCCTGGTTGGCAAGCGTGGGATTGCAGGCACCCAGAATCGAATAGCGCGCCATGTCCTTGCCGAGCTTGGCCTTCAGCGTGGCACTGACGTCGATTTCGGTCAGCACACCAAAACCTTCCGTCTTCAGTGCGTCAACGACTTTCGTGCGGACATCATCAAATTTGCCGTTCACTTGCGTATCAAATCCGTAGGCGACTTCGTGTTCTTTGAGCATGTTGCGTTCCTCATGCATTCTTTTTGGTGATGTTAGCGGCGATGCCCCGGCCAGGGTATGGGCGGGACGCCGGCCTGTATCGCGCCTCCCAGGCGCTCGGTCAGGGCGCTTTCGAGGGCTGCGGGCACCCGGCCCATGAGCAGGCCCGCGTGGAAATGGTAGAGATGGAGCCGACAGGCGACGGGCTCATGCAAGCCCCGGTTTGCGCTGTCGAAGTCGACCCACGCCATGAGCGGAAAATCGTTGATCAGCGAACAGCCCACCCACTGCCTGCGCTCGAGAATGACACGCACGCGCAGATCGTCGAGCGCGATCTCGTACGGACTGCGGAAACGCCCCAGAGCCAGAAGCACCTTGTTGAAACAGCCCGCCTCGATCAGTTTGGGAATGGTCCTGATCGGCGTCGCATTGGTGAGATCGTAGATCATGGACCCCTCACTTCGCCTGCCGGCCGCATTCAGTATCCCACAAATTGCCGATGACGACGACCGCCTTGATCGTCCCGTGCACACGCGTTTAGCGAAGGATTGCCTGTGTCTTCAGGCAAGCAGGCGCCGGTACGCAACCCACGGTTCCCGCAAGACCGCCGCGCCGCCGGGGGACTGGCCTCGCCGGGTGGAAGGCCGGTCCGTGCGCGGTGCGGGAAGGCACAACGGGGGGGGTTGCACGCGGTGGCTTTCGCTCCTTGGCGCATCACGCCATCGCCTGGCATGCCAAGCCCCGCTGCGGCCGTTTGCACCACGAGCGGTCCGTAAGGCGCGCCCCGTACCGGCGCGGGCTTGCTGGGGCGGGGAGGTGCGAATCCGCACCACAAGACAACGCCGCCCGGAGGCGGCGTTGGGTGATTCCCGGCTGCCGGAATCAGTTGATACGCGGGTCGAGCTCGCCGCGCGCGTAGCGCTTGGTCATGTCTTCCAGATCGATGACCCGGATCTTCGACGCCTGCCCGGCGCAGCCGAAGGCCTCGTAGCGGGCCTTGCAGATCTCCTTGCCGGCCTGGACGGAGTCCTTCATGAACTTCCGCGGATCAAAGTTCTTCGGGTTCTTGGCCAGATTGCGGCGGATGGCGCCGGTGATTGCCAGACGCAGGTCCGTATCGATGTTCACTTTGCGTACGCCGTGCTTGATGCCCTGCTGGATCTCCTTTACCGGCACGCCGTAGGTCTCACCGATGTCACCGCCGTATTCGTGGATGATCTTCAGCCACTCCTGCGGCACCGATGACGAACCGTGCATCACCAGATGGGTGTCCGGAATGCGGCTGTGAATTTCCTTGATACGGTTGATGGCCAGAATATCGCCTGTCGGAGGCCGGGAGAACTTGTACGCGCCGTGGCTGGTGCCGATGGCAATGGCCAGGGCATCCACGCGGGTCTTCTTCACGAACTCGGCGGCCTGCTCGGGGTCCGTCAGAAGCTGGTCATGGGAGAGTTTGCCCTCTGCGCCCGAACCGTCTTCCTCGCCCGCCATGCCCGACTCGAGCGAGCCCAGGCATCCCAGTTCGCCTTCGACCGACACGCCGACCGCGTGCGCCATGTCGACCACGCGCGATGTCACCTCGACGTTGTATTCGAAACTCGAGGGGGTCTTCATGTCCTCCTTCAGCGAGCCGTCCATCATGACGGAGCTGAAGCCGGAGCGGATCGAGCGCTGGCACACGGCCGGGCTCGCCCCATGATCCTGGTGCATGACGATGGGGATGTGCGGATACTGCTCGAGTGCCGCCAGAATCAGGTGCCGTAGGAACGGCTCGCCGGCATAGCTACGGGCGCCGGCGGATGCCTGCACGATCACGGGGCTGTCGGTTTCCGCCGCGGCCTGCATGATCGACTGGATCTGTTCCATGTTGTTGACGTTGAACGCGGGCACACCGTAACCGTGTTCCGCCGCGTGGTCCAAAAGCTGACGCAGGGATACCATGGGCATGTTGCTCTCCTTGAACTTTTCTCTCGATAGTAATGGGGAAGCTCAGTCGCTCGCGGCAAATTCTCCAACACGAACGATTTTCATCGTGTTTGTTCCGCCTGGCTTGGCCAGCGGCTCACCAATGCTCAGGATCACCAGATCACCGTCGCGAACCGCGCCGCGCCTGCGGAGCTCGTCGATCGCCTCGGTCATGATCTGCATGGGATCGGAGGATGTCAGTGAAAAACCTACCGGATAAACACCCCGGTAGAGAGTCACCTTTCTACGGGTTTCCACATGCGGCGTCAAGGCATAGATGGGCACGGCGGAGCTGATGCGCGACATCCAAAGCGGCGTGGACCCGGACTCGGTAAGGGCGGCGATCGCGCGGACCGGCAGATGATTGGCGCTGTACATGACGGCCATGGCAATGGCCTCGTCTACGCGCTCGAAGTGGTTGGACATGCGGTGCATGGAGTAGACCGCCTCATCCTCTTTCTCCGCCTCGCGGCAGACCCGGTCCATGGCCGCAACGGCGGCGACCGGATGCTTGCCGGTTGCCGTCTCCGCCGACAGCATCACCGCGTCCGTGCCATCGAGAACCGCATTGGCGACATCGGACACCTCGGCCCGCGTCGGAATGGCGTTTTCGATCATCGACTCCATCATCTGGGTCGCCGTGATCACGACCTTGTTCATCTTGCGCGCGAGCCGGATGATGCGTTTTTGCACGGGCGGCAAGGCGGCGTCACCGATTTCGACGCCGAGGTCGCCACGGGCCAGCATGACCACGTCGGAGACGCGGATGATGTCTTCGATCGCCTCGACCGCCTCGGCGCGCTCGATCTTCGCGCAGATGCCGCCACTACCGCCGGCGGCGCGCAGCAGCACACGGGCCTCTTCGACATCCTGGGCGTTGCGCGGGAAAGAAATGGCGAGGTAATCGGCCTGCAGCTTGGCCGCCCATTTGATATCCTCGCGGTCCTTGTCCGTCAGGGCCTCGGCGGAAAGACCTCCGCCCTGGCGGTTCACACCCTTGTTGTCGGAGAGCTCCCCGCCGACAACGACACGGCAGACGATCTGGTTGCCATTCACTTCGTCCACCCACAGCACGATGCGGCCGTCGTCGAGAAGCAAGGTGGCACCGCGCGCCACATCCTGGGGCAGCGCCTTGTAGGTCACGCCGACGTGGTTCTCGTCGCCGTCCTTGGACGGCAGATCCGCATCGATGACGAACCGCTGCCCTTCTTCCAGCTGGATGCGCTTGTTCTTGAACCGGGCGATGCGGATCTTTGGACCCTGCAAATCCACCAGGACGCCGATTTGCCGGCCATGGGCATTGGCCCGGTCCCGGATCATCTCCACCCGGTGCGCGTGTACCTCAGGCAGATCATGGGAAAAGTTCAGCCGGACAACATCGACACCCGCGACGATCAGCTTATCGAGTACCTTGGGGTCATCCGTTGCGGGACCGAGCGTGGCGACAATCTTGGTTCGACGTTGCATATAGGTTACGCACCGCCACAGGCAGCGCGCATTACAAAGGCCTGACTCATAACTTCTCCACGCCGGCGCGTCGCCGCGCCGGCACACTGCTGTACATTACCCCTGTCTGCGCGCGTCAGTCCTGGGCACGTTCTTCCAGGATCGCCACCGCAGGCAGGACTTTGCCCTCGAGAAACTCAAGGAACGCCCCACCGCCCGTGGAGATGTAGGAGATCTTGTCACCGACCTCATACTTACTCACGGCCGCAAGCGTGTCCCCGCCGCCTGCGATCGAAAACGCCGCGCTGCCGGCAATGGCCTGTGCCAGCGCCTTCGTGCCGGCGCCAAACTGATCGAACTCGAACACGCCGACTGGCCCGTTCCAGACGATCGTTCCCGCCTTTTGCAGAAGGTCCGCGAACATCTTCGACGTCCGCGGACCGACGTCGAAGATCATGTCGTCGGCGGTTACCGCCGCCGCATCCTTGAGGGTCGCCTGGGCGGTCGGCGAAAACTCCTTGCCACACACCACGTCGACCGGAACGGGAATGGACGCGCCACGGGCCGCCATGTCGTGCATGAGCTTTCTCGCCGTATCGACCAGATCCGCCTCGGCGAGCGACTTGCCGATCGGCAGACCGGCTGCGGCCATGAACGTATTGGCGATGCCGCCGCCTACGATCAGCTGATCGACGCGCTTGGCGAGACTCTCCAGGACGACCAGCTTGGTCGATACCTTGGAGCCGCCGACAATGGCGACGAGGGGCCGCTTGGGATCCTGCAGCGCCTTGCCCAGCGCATCGAGCTCCGCTGCGAGCAGCGGTCCGGCGCAGGCCACCTTGGCATACTTCGCCACACCGTGCGTCGAGGCCTGGGCGCGATGCGCCGTGCCGAACGCATCCATGACGAACACATCGCACAACGCCGCCATTTTGCGGGCCAGATCGTCGTTGTTCTTTTTCTCACCCTTGTTGAAGCGGACGTTCTCGCAAAGCACGACGTCCCCGTCCTTCATGCCGCTGACGCCATTCAGCCAGTCGGCAACCAGGCGCACGGGCTTGCCAAGCAGGCGGCCGAGATGATCCGCCACGGGCTTTAGCGAATACTTCTCATCCGGCACACCTTCCTCCGGGCGGCCGAGATGCGACATGAGCATCACCCGCGCCCCCTGGGACTGGGCCAGGCGGATGGTGGGCAGGCTCGCCTGGATGCGCGTGTCGTCGGCGACAGCCCCGTCCTTCAGGGGCACATTCAGGTCTTCCCGAATCAAGACCCGCAGCCCGGCGAGCTTGAGGTCGGCCATCTTCTTGATGCGCATTGGACGCCCCCTAGCGCGCCCGCATCAGCGCGGCAGTGGTGTCGAGCATGCGGTTCGAAAAACCCCACTCGTTGTCGTACCAGGCCAGCACCTTGACGAGCGTGCCTTCCATCACCTTTGTCAGACTGGCTTCATAGATCGAAGACGCGGGGTTGTGGTTGAAGTCGATCGACACGAGCGGCTTGTCGTTGTAGGCGAGGATATCCTTCAGCTCGCCGTTCGACGCGTCTTTCATGATGCCGTGGATCTCTTCCTTGGTGGTGGCGCGCTTGGCCGTGAACGTCAGATCAACGAGCGAGACGTTGATCGTCGGCACGCGAACCGCGAAACCGTCCAGCTTGCCGTTTAGCTCCGGCAACACGAGGCCGACGGCCGCGGCGGCACCGGTCTTCGTCGGAATCATCGAATGCGTGGCCGACCGGGCGCGGCGCAGGTCACTGTGGTACACATCCGTCAGGACCTGGTCGTTGGTATAGGAGTGGACGGTTGTCATCAGGCCATGCAGGATGCCGATCTTGTCGTTCAAAGGCTTGACGAGCGGCGCCAGGCAGTTGGTGGTACAGGAGGCGTTCGAGATGATGGTGTCGCTTCCCTTCAGCGCCTTGTGGTTCACGCCGTAGACGACGGTCGCATCGACATCCTTGCCGCCAGGGGCGGAAATGACGACCTTCTTCGCGCCGGCCTTCAGGTGGGCAGATGCCTTTTCCTTGCTGGTAAAAAAGCCCGTGCACTCGTGCACGACATCGACATTGAGCTCTTTCCAGGGCAGCTGGGCCGGATCGCGGTTGGACAGCACGCGGATCTTGTCGCCATTGACGACCATGTGCTCGCCTTCGACGCTGACGGTGCCCTGAAAGCGGCCATGGACCGTATCATACTGGGTCAGGTGCGCGTTGATTTCGGGGCTGCCCAGATCGTTGATCGCGACGATCTGGATCTCCTTGTTGCGACCCGACTCATACAGGGCCCGCAAGACGTTGCGTCCGATCCGACCATAGCCATTAATCGCAACTCGAATAGCCATTCCCACATCTCCCAATAATGAAAAAATTCGCAGGACGCAGGCAGCCGCAGGCGGCCGCCACGCCGTTATTTCAGGAACGCCTCCACCGTCTCGGTGACGCGCTCGACCGTCAGGCCGAAATGCTCAAAGAGCGCTTCCGCCGGCGCCGATTCACCAAACCGGTCGATACCGATGACGTGACCCTCCAGACCGACGTATTTGCGCCAGTACCCGGTGACGCCGGCTTCGATGGCCACACGCTTGCGCACGGCCATCGGCAGTACGGTCTCGCGATACGCCGCATCCTGCGCATCGAACACGTTGGCACACGGCATGGAGACCACGCGCACCTTGTGACCGGCCGCCGTCAGACGCTGGCAGGCATCCATGGCCAGGCCCACTTCAGAACCGGTTGCAATGAGGATCACGGCCGGCTTCCCCGCGCAATCGGCGAGGATGTAGCCGCCGCGGCTGATGGCCTTCAGGGTGTCGGCGGAGCGCTTCTGATGCGCGAGTTTCTGGCGTGAAAAGACCAGCGACGACGGTCCTTCACGGCGGGCCAGCGCCTCCCTCCAGGCGACCGCCGATTCGACCGCATCCGCGGGGCGCCAGACAACCATGTTCGGGATCATGCGCAACGTCGCGAGCTGTTCGATCGGCTGATGGGTGGGCCCATCTTCGCCGAGGCCTATGGAGTCGTGCGTATAGACAAACACCACGCGCTGCTTCATCAGGGCGGCCATGCGCAAGGCGTTGCGGGCATACTCGGAGAACATGAGGAATGTGCCGCCGTAGGGGATGAACCCCCCGTGCAGCGCCAACCCGTTCATGATGGCCGACATGCCGAACTCGCGAACGCCGTAGTACAGATAGTTGCCACCCGGGTTTTCGCTCGAAACGCCCTGGCAACCGGACCACATGGTGAGATTGGAGCCCGCCAGGTCGGCACCGCCGCCCATGAGTTCCGGCAGCTTAGGTCCGAATGCGTTCAGGGTGTTCTGTGAGGCGTTGCGCGAGGCGATACTGGGCGCCTTGGCGTCGACCTCGTGGATGAAATCCTGCGCCGCCTTCTCAAAACCGGCAGGCAGGTCACCGGCCATGCGGCGCAGGAAGTCCGCGGCCAGATCACCATGCGCCTTGCGATAGGCCGCAAAACGCGTCGACCAGTTGCGCTCGGCCTCGTCACCGCGGCCACGCGCATCCCAGCCGGCATAGATGTCCGCGGGGATTTCGAAAGGCGGGTAATGCCAGCCAAGGCGATCGCGCGCGGCGGCGATTTCCTGGTCGCCCAGGGGTGCGCCATGGCAGATTTCCTTGCCTTCCTTATGGGGCGCACCGAAACCGATGATGGTCTGGCAGCAGATGAGAGACGGCTTGTCGGTCACCGCACGGGCCATCTCGATGGCGGCACGGATCGCCTCCGCATTGTGGCCGTCGACTACGGGCACGACATGCCAGCCGTACGCCTCGAACCGCTTTGGGGTGTCGTCGGTAAACCAGCCATGGACTTCGCCATCGATGGAGATGCCGTTGTCGTCATAAAAGCCGATCAGCTTGCCAAGCCCGAGGGTGCCGGCGAGCGCACAGGCCTCGTGCGACACGCCCTCCATCAGACAGCCGTCACCCATGAACACGTATGTGTGATGGTCGATGATGGTGTGACCGGGCCGGTTGAACTGCGCGGCCAGCGCGCGCTCGGCGATCGCCATGCCGACGGCGTTGGCGAGCCCCTGGCCGAGCGGTCCCGTGGTGGTTTCCACGCCCGGGGTGTAGCCATGCTCCGGGTGGCCCGGGGTCTTGGATCCCAGCTGACGGAAGCGCTTGATCTCGTCCATCGGCAAATCGTAGCCCGTCAGATGCAGCAGGCTGTAGAGCAGCATCGAACCATGGCCGTTGGACAGCACGAAACGGTCCCGATCAGCCCACGCCGGATTGGCGGGGTTGTGCTTCAGGTAGTCGTTCCACAGCACTTCTGCAATATCCGCCATGCCCATGGGCGCACCCGGGTGCCCCGAGTTGGCCTTTTGGACGGCGTCCATGCTGAGGGCCCGGATGGCATTGGCTAGTTCGCGGCGGCGGCCTTCGGTCTTGGCCGCCTTCGAGTGGCTTTCAGACTTTACTGACATGATGGATCCTCGAAAAACTCAATCCTTTACTCGTAGTGGCCGGATGCCGCCTTCAGGAGGTGGTAGGCCACGAGCAGCTGCGACAAGGCCAGCGGATGGGATTTCAGGCGTTCGCCCGTGGTTCCCGTGATTTCGCCGATGCCTTCGTGACGCAAATGATGATGTTCCCCCGGAATGTGCTTCCACAACAGATCTTCGAGCTGCTTGGCCTTGGCATCGCTGATGGTGCCGTCGATTTCCAGGCGGTCGACGGGCAGTCCCATGTCCCGATCCAGTTCGAGATGGATGCCGTTGCCGCTGCCCCGCTCGAGGACTTCCGAAAGATCCGGATGCGGCAGGGTCGGACGCAGGACGAGGGAGACGTTCAGGCGCGCCCCCGTCTCTTCCTTCTTGTCCGCAGGCGGCCAGAAGCAGACAACCATGTCGGCCCACTTGCGCTGCGGCCGGATGAAGGCCTCGGAATCCGGCTCGCGCATCTTCATTTCCTTGGCGACGGCCTCGGCGGTATGACCACGCTTCTGGGTGTCGCGCTTCATCTTCCACTGGTAGCGCAGATCTTCCGGCGGCGCCAGATACAGCTTCACGTCGTAGCAGTCGCGCATCGCCTTCGTCGAATAGCCGAGCAGTCCTTCGACGATGATGAATTCCTTCGGCTCGAGGTAGCTTGGTGGATCGAAATCACCGGTGGCATGGTTGTAGTGGGGCTTCAGGATGGGCTTGCCCGCCTTCAGCAGCTCCAGATGCTGTTCGATGATGTCAAGGTAATTGCAGTCCGGATGCAGGGCCGTGATCTTCTTTTCGGCGCGCTGGACCCGGTTATAGCGGTGATAATCATCGGTGCAGATCGTTGTGCACCTGTCTTCGCCAATCACCTGGGCGATGCCCCGGGTAATCGTGGTCTTACCGGCGGCTGAATCGCCGACGATCCCTAAGAGGATCGGTCTTTTACGCATCACACTGCTCCTAGATGAGGTCGGGACGCCACGGCGGGCACCCGCTGTGCCCCCATGATAAGCATCCCACCACGCACCGTCTGCATTGAATCATGTCAAGCGACCCCGGATCCGCAGGCCGCGTTACCATATAAAAAAACCCTTTGGCAGACAAAGCGCTCTCGCCAAGGGGTACGGGTTCACCGGCCACGCACATGAGGCAGCGGGCTCAAAATAGCACCTGAGCCGGTCATTTTCGCTCACCCGTGCCCGTTGGGCAATAGCCCCGCCCGCAAGTGTCAGGCATTGCGGGCAATCCAGGTCCGCCAGCTCTCGTACAGATCCGGATCCTTGGCGGCCACGGCAGAGCAGCTGGTCAGGCGATCGTAGGGCATCGGCGTGGCCGCCAGCGTCTCCGCGATGCCCCCTGCTTCAGACAGAATGAGGCTGCCGGCGGCATAGTCCCACAACTTCTGGC
This sequence comes from Pseudomonadota bacterium, assembly GCA_021795715.1. GTDB lineage: Bacteria > Pseudomonadota > Gammaproteobacteria > Acidiferrobacterales > Acidiferrobacteraceae > JAJYDN01. The sequence continues at coordinate 70,143 of JAJYPD010000004.1, read as the reverse complement.
CGCCGTGCAGATAGAGATGAAGCCGTCCGGCGGCCAGCCAGCACCAGTCGAGCGCACATGCGCCCAGACTGCGCTGCGACGCATACGGGGGATCCACGCCAAGGCGCCCTGCTAAACGCGGCGCAAGCCGCTTGAAATCGATCGCCGCAACGGACCGGCGCAGCGGGCGATCACCCCGATTGGTGGCAAGCGCCGCGTCATTGAGCCAGGCGCCCCGGCCGCGCACGGCACTGAAACATTCCCGCCGGCTGGGATCGTAGACGATACCAAGCGTGGGCTGGCCGTTTTGCAAAAGCGCCAGGGACACCGCAAAGAAGGGCAGACCGTTCACGAAGTTGGTCGTGCCATCCACCGGATCCAGACACCAGACTCCGTCCGGGGCGGCCAGCACGCTTTCCTGTGCGGCCACCGTCATTTCCTCGCCCAGAAACGCAAACTGCGGCCAGCGTCCGCCCAGTTCCGCGGCCAGCCGCGCCTGCACCGCCGTGTCCGCTGCGGTGACAAGGCTGCCGTCGTCCTTGATGGCAAGTTTGGCGCAGCCAAAACGGGGCAGTATTTCCTCATCCGCCACGCTGGCTATGAGTGTCCGGAGAAACTGTAAGGCGTGGATGGGCTCGAAGGGCCCGTCTGGCGTGGCCATCAGGGCGCGTTATCCACCGCCCACTTGATGGAACAGCCCATGCTCGGTATCTGCTCCCGCGGCCCTTGACCGGTCTCGGCCACCTGCTTCATGGCTTCGAACAGGTCGCGGCGCGCATCGGGCACAGCCTCCTTGCGGCTCGCGTCGAGCCGGCCTCTGTACTGAAGCTGAAGGTCGGCATTGAAACCAAAGAAGTCCGGCGTGCAAACGGCGCCGTAAGCGCGCGCCACCGCCTGGGAGGCATCGTACAGATAAGGGAACGGATACTGGAATTGCTCGGCGACCCGCTTCATGTTTGCGAACGAATCTTCCGGGTAGTCGGCCGGATCGTTCGACATGATCGCCACACTGGGAACCCCCAGGGCTTGCAGCGCGCGGGTATCGCGGATCAACCGGTCCCGAATCGCCTTGACATAGGGGCAGTGGTTACAGATGAACATCACCAGCAATCCCCGCGGACCGCGGACATCCGCAAGCCGCAGGGTGCGCCCATCCGTACTCGGGAGCGCAAAATCGGGTGCGGGCCAGCCGAAATCGCACACCGGTGTTTGCGTACTGACCATATGACCTCACTTCCGGACGCGAAAAACACGCCGCATTATGGCACATGCGCACAGGGCACTGTCTATACCAGACCCAGGATCCGAGTTCCACCCGGGGCACACCGCGCCTTTATTTTGCAAAATCACAAAAATGGCGCGCAAGGCCTTTTCAGGGGGCCTTTGCAGGATAAAACAGATCGGCCAGCGTGGTGAGGTTTGGTATCGCCGCCGGACGGCCATCCAGTACGAGCGTCACGGCAAAGAGCGGATTTTCATTGTTGGCGTTGGTCATGAGCGGCGCGGCGTCATCGAGCACGCGTGGCTGGGGTTCGGCGCTCGTCAAGACGGCGAAGAACTCGCCGGCGGAGCGCCCGGCGAGCGGATAGAACACCGCCACCCGCGAACGGGCGTTGACCTCGATGCCCCCGCTCCACAACCGGCTCAGATCACACACGGTCACGGGGCGCGAGCGCCAGTTGATGACGCCCAGGATCCACTGGGCCGCAAGCGGCTGCTGGACGACGCGCCCGAGCGTGATGATTTCGGCCACGAGGGCGCTCGGCAGCAGGAGCGAGCGTTCGCCGATGGGCAACAGCAGCCCGTGTACGCGATCAGTCCGCGCGGCCATGGCGATGCTCCTGATAAAGAAGATGGGCCACGAGGCCGCCGACAGAAAACACCAGGCTTAACCCCTCTCCCTGCATGGAGGCCGCATCGAAGAGCGGTTGTCCGCCGGGCGGCAACGGCCCAAGAGGCGAAAACGCCTCGATGCGCAGACGATCGACGGCCACAAGCCGCATGTCGTCGACGAGAATGCCGACACCACGCCCGGCCGGATTCAGAAAAATCCCCCGGGTCCAAGGGGCCTCGGCAACGGGCTCGAGCTCGGCGTTTAGCGCAAACGCAGGCCAGGTCACCCCTTGGACCACGCGCTGCGCCGCTGCCATTCCAAGCCGCCTGACCGCCAGATTCTCGCGCGGCTCGACCACGAGTTGCGGCAGATTGGGCATGAGGTAGGTGCCCCCGGCGAAACTGATCTCGAGGTAGTGGCGGACGGACGCGGCCGCCGGACTCATGTGTGACCCCGTTGAAGCAGTGTTTCGATATGCCGGCAGACGTCGTCTTCCTGATAAGGTTTGCCAAGATACACGTCGACACCGAGACTCAACGCGCGCTCGCGATGTTTGGCGCCCGAACGCGATGTGATCATGATGATGGGCACATGGCGCAGCTGCTCGTCGGTACGCACGCGTGTGGTGAATTCGTACCCGTCCATGCGTGGCATTTCGATATCGACCAGCATGATGTCGGCGGTGCGTTCGCGCAGCTGCTCGAGGGCGTCGACACCATCCTTGGCGGTCATCACATCGTAGCCCTGTTTTTGCAGGAACCGGCTCGTCACCTTGCGCACGGTCAGAGAATCGTCCACGACCAGCACGACACGCCGTCTTTGCTGGACCACCTCGGGGACCGCCACAACGGGCACGACCTTCATGATGTCCTCGTCGACCCACAGCCCCGGGACATCGAGAATCAGTACGACGCGGCCATCGCCGAGGATGGTGGCCCCGAGCAGGCCGCGGATTTCCGCCAACTGCGGCCCAAGCGGCTTGACCACCACTTCGCGTGTACCGAACAGGGTGCCGATCGCCACCGCCACCTCCCGGTTGTCGAGCCGCAACAGAAGTACCGGCACCTTGCGCTGCGCGCCCAAAGGCGGCGCGGCAATGCCGAGCCTCTGGCTCAGATCCATGAACGGGTAGTCCTGCCCGCCGTAGCGCAGCATGGGTTTGGGCATGCCGAGCGTGTCCTGAATGGCAGAATTGGGGGCTTCGACGATATTGACGATGGCCGCAAGCGGAATCGCGAAGGTCTGGTCACCGCAGCCGACCATCAGGGCCTGGGTAATGGACAGCGTCAGAGGCAAACGGATGACAAAGGTGGTGCCCAGCCCCTTGCGTGTCTCGACTGTGATGGCGCCACCGAGTTTCTTCACCTCGTTGTGCACGACATCCATGCCCACGCCGCGTCCGGAAAGATGGGTGATGGCAGACGCCGTGGAGAAACCCGGCAGCAAAATAAACTGCACGATCTGTTCTTCGCCCAGAACCGCATCGGCAGGCATCAGCTTGCGCTCGATGGCCTTGGCGCGAATCCGTTCCACGTTCAATCCCTGGCCGTCGTCGCTGAAACGGATCACGATCTCGCCGCTTTCGTGCAGGGTATCAATGCGGATTGCGCCGACGGGAGGCTTGCCCAGCCGGACACGTTCGGCGGTCGGCTCCAGGCCGTGGTCGAGCGCGTTGCGGACCATATGCTCGAACGGCCCGATCATGCGCTCGAGCAGATGCCGGTCCAGTTCGACTTCCGCACCGGACAAGACGAGCTCGGCCTTCTTGCCCAATTCCTGCGCGGTCTGCCGGACGATCTGGCGCAGCCGGTGCGCCTGCGTCGCGAAACTGACCATGCGCGTGCGCATCAAGCCTTCTTGCAGTTCGGTATTGACCCGCGCCTGCTGCTGCAACACGGCCTCGGCCTGACCGGCCACGCCGTCGAGCGTGCCATGCAGCGTGATCAGGTCGTGCACGTTCTCGGTCAACCCCCGGGTCAGCTGCTGCAGCTTGGTATAGCGGTCGAATTCCAGCGGATCGAAATCGGCGGTACTGCTGCCTTCGCCCACGGCGACACGGTAACCGATCTGGGACTCGGCCTGGATTTCCAGTTCGCGGACCTGGTCACGGAAACGCATGACGTTGCCGCTCATTTCGGCCAGGTGTTCCCGCAACCGGAAGATCTGCTGCTCCATCCGCGACCGGGCGATGCTGACTTCGCCGGCGTAGTTGACGAGGCGGTCAAGCAGCGCGGTCTTGACGCGCACCTGACTGGTCGTATCGGGCCGGAAGACTTCCTCGTCCGGTTCCTGCGTCGAACCGCCGACCGGTACCGGCACCGCGTCTTGCGGTGTCTGGGCGAGCTCCGACAGAAGATGCCGTTCGCGGTCGACATCAGCCGGGGGGCGTTTGTCGATGAACGCCTGATAGAGATCCTCAAGACGGCCCACGGCCTCGTCGAGCACGTCCATCAGGCGGCCGTCACGGCCGACACTGCCGTCTTCCACCCGCCGCAACAAATCCTCTGTGGCGTGACTCACTTCGCCCACGGTCACGGCGCCCGCCATGCGCGCCGCCCCCTTGAGCGTGTGCAGCACACGCTTGAGGTCGCTCAGATGATGGTCGTTGGACGGTTCACTCCGCCACATCGTGAGCGCAGCGCCCAACGCCTCAAGCAGATCCCGCGCTTCGTCGCGGAAGATCTCGCGCAGTTCGGGGTCGATGTTTTGCGTATCCTGCGCCCGGACCGTGATTTCAGGCATCAGCGGGGGCAACGATGCGCTGCCCGTCACCGCAATCTGCTCCGCGCCCGCCGCATTGTCGGCCTCCGACAGACCGGAATCCTTCTCCTGCCACCAGGTAAGTGGTCGATCGGAGGCACGCACGGCGACGAGACCTTCGAGCCGCTCCTCAAGGGCGGCCAGTTCGTTGCGCAACGGCGCTTCCTGCAGATCCACCAGCAAACGCGTCATGAGGTCCGTAAATGCCGCCAAAATCGCCGTCGCATCGGCGTCCAGCACCTCGTCTTGCGATGCCATCGCCTGCAGATAGCGTTCGAGCGCCGCCCCGCTGTCGGCCATGGCCAGCAGGGCCACCGACCGGGCGCTGCCGTGCAGGGTGTGCGCCGCCCGCAACAGCGCCGCCGACACCGGGCTGCCCTTGCCTTCGAGCGCGGCCGCCTGCAGCACCTGCAGGTGATCGCGCATCTCGGTGACGAAGATATCGCGCAAAAGCGGGTCGTGATCGAGAATCGAAGTGGAACCGGTGGACCCGGATCCCTTTATGCCGGATGAAGACCGATCGTCCTCTGCCGCCTGTGGGCCGCCAGCCGGTCCCGCATCCGGCGTATCGGCAAGCGGCGCGTCCGCCGGCGCAAGGGCGCCCTTTGGCTCGATGACGGAAAGGGACGTGTCGTGGTCTGGCTCTGCGCCCTGGGGGGCAAGCGGCGCGTCTGCGGCGACGGATTGGCCGGTGGCACCAGAAGACTCGACCGGCGCGGGCGCCGCGGCGGGCACCTGCTGATTGTTCGCGAGCGCCTGCAAGGCGGCGCGGACGCCACCCATTTCGGGCAGCGAACCGTCCTGTTCCACGGCGTCGACCCAGCGCTGCACGCAATCGTGGGCAAGACCGATCCAATGCACGATGTCGTCGGTGGACACGAGCTGCCGGGCACGCACGCGGTTCATGAGGGTTTCGGCGTCGTAGGCGAGCTCGGCGATCTCACCGGCCTCGACCATACGGCCACTTCCCTTCAGGGTGTGGAAGGCGCGCCGCACGACCGTCACCGCCTCCTCGTCGTCGCGGCGTTCGCGCCAGCGCGGCATGTTTTCCGTCAGCTGGCGCAGCGCCTCGTGCGCATCTTCGAGGAAAACCGGCAAAATCTCGGGGTCTATGGACGGCCGCGCCGCGGATGCGGCAGACCCGGGGGCGCCACCAGACCCTGCCAGTCCGGCCGGGATCTCTTCCGCCTCAAGGGCCTTCTGCAGGCTCGCACTGACCGCGCTCAGGCGTTCTGGTGGCAACGCGCGCCCTCGCTCGAGGCCGGTCACCTGCGCCTCCAGGGCGCCCACGCCGATCGCCACGGCCTCGAAGCGCCCGGCCGACGGCGCCAGCGCGCCTGCGGCCAGCCGCTCGAGCAGACGGCTCAGCCCCTGCGCCACATCCGCGGCCGCCTCGTCTCCCAGGACACGAAATGCCGCCGTCACCTGACCCGCCAGCTTCGGCAGGCCCTCGAGCAGCGCCAGATCGCGGCCGTCGGCGGCAAAGCCCGTAAACTGCGCCTCCATGTGCTGAAGATTGACGCGAATCTCGGCGCCAACCGATCCGGCGAGGCGGCGCATCTCGTATTCGCTGAGCGTGGTTTCCGAAATTTCGATACCGCTCGTATCGTCCGGCGCGGCATACAGGGTCTGCAGACTGCGCCGCCGTTCGTTCACGTGCGCCTGCCATTCCACCCGCCCGGTGGGAATCTCATGAACTGCCGATTCGACCTGGAGCAGCGCCTGGGCAAGAGCCATGGCGGCGGCGGACGATCTTTCGATGCGCCCCTCCTTGAGTGCGCCGCAGAGATCGCGCAGATCGGCCGTCAGCGCCCGCAGGGGCTCGATGTTCAATGTGGTGAAAGTCTTCGACATCTTGTCGAGCAGGCTGATCAGCTTGTCGGCGATCTGCTGTCCGCCGTCGCCTGCATCGAAATAACTCGACAGGAACTCCTGGGCACGGCGAACTTCGTGCTCGAGGGCGCTCGTCACCGAGCGCAGCGCATCGATCGCGGCAACCGGGTAGACCTCCGCGGCGACCGTAAGCCCGAAGGCCTCGCGGATGACATCGGTATCGGGATCGGAGGCGCCGCTCTGGCTGATGGCAAACAGCATCTCCCGGCTCAGGCGCTCATATGTGGCGCGGGCGCTGGCCTTGTCCTGACCGTCTGCACCACGCTTTAATTGCTGGTCCAGGCGGCCGAAGAGTTTCTTGTGTTCCAGCAGCGGCGTGGTTTCGGCACGCACGACACCAATGAAACCCGCCGCGATCCACAGGCACTGCGCCGCCGGCAGGAAGGCCGCGTGCTCGCGCCAGTCGACCAGATACGACTTCATCTGCGTCAGCAGTGCCGCGTCACCCGTCTTTAGCCACTGGACGAGAACGGCCTGGAAGCCGGCACGCCGCTCCAGAAAGATGCGCCCAAGCACCGCCTCGTTGGTCACGCTGGAGCGCGGCGGGCGGACGTCGAGATTCGGAGAGAACAACGCAAACATGTCGGCCGCCGGCAGACCGCGGGCGACGCGCAGATCATTCAGTAGCGGCAGGCACATCTGCGCCAGCGCACCGCGTCGCGTCTGCGCGGCCTCCAGCACGTCCGGCATGGACAGGATGAACCGGACGAGCGGTTCCAGACGCGCCGGACTCGGTGCCTCGGCGCCTGCGAGCAGCGCCTCCGCCAGAGCCTCGGCCTCGCTGACGAAGTCGGCGAGGTTGTCGAATTCGACCATCTTCAGGGTGCCCGCTATCTGGTGCAGATAGGTGGCACACAACCGCAGCCGGGCGTCGTCGGCCCGATTTTCGGTGAAGGCCTCGAGCGCCTGGCGGGCCCTCTTCAGGGTCTCGTCGATCTCCTCCTTGACCCAGCCGAGAGTGCCCAGATCGACGCTGCTTGTGGTGGCCATCATCCCCCCCGGGTCCAAGTCCCGCCTTAAACCGGCAACTTGAAGCCTGCCACCGACGCTTGCAGTTCGCGCACGAGATCCGACAGCTTGGAGATCGATTCGGCAGTTTGCTTCGTGCCAACGGACGTCAGCGCCGTCGCCTCCTGGATGTCGCCCATGTTATGCGACACGTGCGTTGCCGTTTCCGACTGTGTGTGGGCATCCTTCGCGATACGCACGATCAGGCCGGAGAGCTGCTCCGACACCGATTCGATCTGCCCCAGCGCCTGCCCGGCGGCGTCGGCAAGCCGGGTGCCTTCCACCACGCCATTCGTCGCTTTTTCCATCGACGCCACCGCTTCGTTGGTATCGGCCTGAATCGTCTTCACCAGGTCGGCGATCTGCTTGGTCGCGGCACCGGAGCGTTCGGCCAGCCTCTGCACTTCGTCTGCAACCACCGCGAAACCGCGGCCCGCGTCTCCCGCCATGGCCGCCTGAATAGCGGCATTGAGCGACAAAATGTTGGTCTGCTCGGCGATGTCATTGATGAGCTCGACGATTTCGCCGATCTGCTGGGAACTCTCACCCAGCCGCTTGATGCGCTTCGCGGTTTCCTGGATTTGCTCGCGCATTTCGTCCATGCCCTTGATCGTGTTCTGCACCGCCTCGGCACCGCGTTTGGCGGTCAGCACCGAGCCGCGGGCCACCTCCACCGACTGTCCGGCGCTCTGCGACATTTCTTCCATCGATTTGGCCATCGCGCGCATGCGGTCGGTGGTCGCTAGGATCTGTTTCGCCTGGCGGTCCGCCGCTTCGTTCAGCTCGATGGCGGTCTTGCGGCTCCGGTCGGACGCCATCGCCACTTCCTGCGCGGTCGCGTTGATTCGATACACGACGTTGCGCATTTCCTTGACGGCGTAGTTGATCGAGTCGGCGATTGCGCCCGTGATCTGCTCGGTCACCTGCGGCTGGATGGTCAGGTCGCCATCCGCCAGATCGCCCATTTCATCGAGAAGCTTCAGAATGGCGTCCTGGGTCTCGCGGTTTTGCGCAGCACTTGCGCGGGCGCGCTCGCGTTCGTCACCGATCAGCCGTGACACCAGGAGGGCGAAGAAAACCAGCGCCAACCCGGTCATCGCATAGCCGATAAACTTCTCCACACGGCGGCGGTGGGTCAGCGCGGTGTAGGCCGACACCAGTTTGCGCGCGTCCGCAAGGTCGCGGTTACTCTTGCGGTAAATCAGGGTACCGGCGCGCTGCGCCACAAAAAGTGGCGTGGCATCGTCCAGAATACCGTGCACGCTGTCGTTTAGCGCCTTGAACGCCTCCTGGGCCTGCGCGAACTTCTTGGCCGTAGACGGCGGCAGCTCGGGAGCGAGCTGCTGCTGGGTCTGCTGGAAGAGCTTCGCGTCCTCGCCGAACTCCTGGGCCGCAACCGCCGCGGAGCTGCCACCCTGGGCGAACATGTTGACTTCCATGGTGATGCGCTGGCTCAACATGCCCTGGCGCGCCGCCAGATAGATGATGTGGCGCGGCATATGGACGCGGATGCCTTCGGTGACGATCTCATCCCACAAGGCGAGCAGCAGCGGAGCCGTCTGGTTCACGGTGGCCACATAGTCATGCATCTGCAGGGCCGCATCTTCCTGTTTCAGGATGTGGCCGACGCGCCGGCTCAGCACACGCCATGCGCGATCGACATGGGCCAGGGCGGGGTGGACGACCACCGGAGACGCCGGTATGCCGATGGTGCTGTTGCCGTCCTTCAGGCTGATAATGATGCGCTGGAATTCGTTGCGCGCGTGCTGCAGGTCCCTGAATGCGCTTTCCTCGCCGAGGGTCGCGGCGGCCGCGTCCTTCGCGATACGCTGCGACAGCATCAGCAACTGGCTCGACTGCTCGATGTATTTGGCGTCGCGGCTGGTTTGCTGTGCCACGGTATAGAAGAGGAACACCGCCGCGGCAAGAGTCAAAACAAGGAGCGTCAAGATCACCGGGACCCCAAAGAAGCGATCCAGCTTGAAGTTCAGCGTAAGCTTCTTGCGTGCCGGCTTGCCGCGCCCCTTCGGTTGTACCTCGATATACTGCTCACTGCCGCCCGCCGATATTTCCTCGGTCGGCTGATCCAAAACGGCACCCTTTTTTTTGGATAGTCTCGCCACCATGTCCTCAACCCCTTACTTAGAATTCGCGCCCTTGTCGCGTACCACCCGCGGACCGCGACCTTGCTCGCCTGCGGTCAGGTCGCGACGTGCTTGAATGTCAGGCTGTCTGCCAATGAGTGCAGATCGAACACTCCCCACAAAACGTCGTTCTGTATGTAAGCCGTCTGGACGTGCATCAACAGCGCATTGTCCAGTTCGGCAATGTCGCGACGATCACGCTCGATATCGAAATGCTTAAGCCCCGAGACTTCGTTCACCAGCAGACCGGCACTCAGGTCGCCGGCGTGCATCACGAGCAGGCGCACCTTGTCGTCGGGGGGCACCGGGGCCTTGCCGAAAAATTCCGGCAGGTCGATGACCGTCAACAGGGTGCCGCGGACGTTGGCGATCCCCTTGACCCAACGCTTGGTGCCCGGTACGCGGGTCGTGGCCGGGCGCGGCAGGATCTCCGCGATCTGATCCAGGGAGACGAGAAGCGGCACACCATCCAGTCGAAAACTCAACCCCGTCCACAAGGGGGCCGCTTCGACCTGTTCAGGCAGTTGCGGCGCGAGCGTGCGAACCCGCTCCTGCATTTGTATGAGGAGAGAAAAGGCTTCGCTTTGCGCGGCGTCGGTCACAGAGCCCTGATCTTTTCCAGCAGCTGACTTTCAACGACGGGCTTGACGATGTAATCGCGCGCGCCTTGCCGCAACCCCCAGGCCTTGTCCGTCTCCTGACCCTTGGTGGTGCAGATGATCACGGGGATGCCGCTGGTGGTCGGGTTTTTCGTGATCGTGCGGGTCGCCTCGAAGCCGCTCATGCCCGGCATCACCACATCCATCAGGATCAGGTCGGGGCGGAACGTCTTCAGTTTTTCAATGCTTTCTTCGCCGCTACGGGCCGTGGTGATCGTAAACCCGTTACGCGCCAGCATCTCTTGCAGCAGATGCAGTTCGGTGGGCGAATCGTCGACGACAAGAATGCTCTTTATAGCCACTTTATACTCCCTTGGTCATGCGAATCGGCCTGTCACCTGATGTCGCACAACACGATCTAATGAACATATTTGCTGATTACATCAATCAGTTCTTCTTGCGTAAACGGCTTGTTGACGTGTTCCTCTGACCCCGCGATCTTGCCGCGTGCCTTGTCAAAAAGACCGTCCTTGCTCGACAGCATGATAACCGGAATATGGCGGAACTCACGGTTATTCTTGATGAGGAGGCATGTCTGATACCCATCAAGGCGCGGCATCATGATATCGACAAAGATGATATCCGGCCGCTGATCCGTGATGACTGACATGGCCTCAAACCCGTCACCTGCTGTAAACACCTCGTAACCGGCCTTCTTCAGCAGCGCCTCGGCAGTGCGACGAATCGTGTTGCTGTCATCAATGACCATGACCTTGATACCCACAGACACCTCGCTTGAAAGCCGTTCCGCGAATCCGGCCGTAATTATTGCACCCTCTTGATTTACTAGCATAGGAACGGCGCGAAATCCAATATACGCGCGGCCTTCCCGTGGAATCCGGCGGGGGATCGGTCCGACCCGGATTCTAGCCTGACGGCGGGGTTCTCACCAAACTGCGGGGGGCGGCCGCCGGGATGGGCGGGGGCGCATTGCTTGACCTTTCGGCAAACAGGTAGGATAAAAACCTTGCCTTCCTGACGGGACCAAGCCCATGGGCGTTCAACATCTGCAGGCCGTACCGCACCTGACCACCGCCCTCACCGGCCCGCTGCTCGAGATCGAGGAACGCCTGCTCGAACGGCAGACACCGATCGAGCAATGGTTTCACGAACGGTGGCTTGCCAGCCCCGCACCTTTCTACACCTCGGTGGATCTGCGCAATGCCGGCTTCAAGCTCGCTCCGGTCGACACCAACCTGTTTCCCGCGGGATTCAACAACCTGAACCCGGCCTTCCACCCCCTGTGCACACAGGCCCTGCAGATCGCCGTGGAGCGCCTGTGCCCCACGGCCTGCCGGATCCTGCTGGTACCGGAAAACCACAGCCGCAATACCTATTACTGGGAGAACATCGGCGCTTTGGTGGAGCTGCTCGAGCGGGCCGGCTATCAGGCACGCGTCGGCTCGCTCCTGCCCGAGCCGGCCGGACGTCAATCCTTTAGCCTGCAAAATGGGCGGGTCATCGCCGTCGAACCCATTGAACGGGTGGGCGATTCGGTCGCGCTGCCGGGCTACAAACCCTGTTTCGTTTTACTTAACAACGACCTGTCGTCGGGGGCGCCGCCTTTGCTTGCGGGCATTACCCAGCCGGTGGTGCCCGCGCCGGCCCTTGGCTGGTGGAATCGCCTGAAATCCGATCACTTCACCCAGTACCGGCGGCTCGCGCTCGAGTTCGCCGGCTTCATCGACATCGACCCCTGGCTCATCGACCCGATATTCCGCCGCTGCGGGAGCGTCGACTTCCAGAAGCGCGAAGGCGAGGATTGTCTGGCCGACAGCGTCGACGCGGTATTGGAGGGCATCCGCCTCAAATACCGTGAATACGACATCGCACAGGAACCTTTCGTGATCGTCAAGGCCGATACGGGGACCTACGGAATGGGCATCATGACCGTCCGTGATGCAAGCGAGGTCCGCCACCTCAATCGCAAACAGCGCAACAAGATGGCCGTCATCAAGGAAGGCCAGACCGTTGAACGGGTGCTCATCCAGGAAGGCGTCTACACGTTCGAGACCCTGGGCGACGAACAGGCGGTGGCCGAACCGGTCGTCTACATGATCGACCGCTTCGTGGTCGGCGGCTTCTACCGCATTCACACGGCCCGCGGAGCCGACGAGAACCTGAACGCCCCCGGCATGCAGTTTCGGCCGCTCGCCTTCGCCGACTCCTGCTCCAGTCCCGACAAGAAACGGGAGCCGGATGCAAGTCCCAACCGCTTCTATGCCTATGGCGTCATCGGCCGGCTGGCGGCGCTGGCCGCGGCCCGCGAATTGTCCGCGGCGGCAGACGCCCCATGAGCCGCCAGCTGGCGGTCATCATGGACCCGCTCGCCGGGATCAAGGGCCAGAAGGACACGACCGTCGGCCTGCTGCGGGAAGGGGCGCGCCGCGGGTACGAGATCCACTACGCACAGCCCGGTGACCTCAGTCTGCGCGACGGACGGGTGCAGATGACCACGCAGCGTCTGGACATCGGCGCCGACGACCACGCCTGGTACACGCTGGGCGCATCCGCGACCCTGACCGCAAACGACCTCGATGTGGTGTTGATGCGCAAGGATCCGCCGTTCGACATGGAGTACATCTATACGACTTACCTGCTGGAATTGCTCGAGCGTGACGGGGTCTTGGTGGTCAACCGGCCGCAAAGTCTGCGCGACGCCAATGAGAAGCTGTTCGCGACCTGGTTTGCGGACGTGGCGCCGCCGACCCTGGTGACGCGCCGGCAGGCGGATCTGCGCGCCTTTCTCGGCGCACAAGGCGACATCGTCGTGAAACCCCTCGATGGCATGGGCGGAACCTCGGTCTTCCACGTAAAGACCGGCGACCCCAATGCGACCGTCATCTTCGAGACGATGACCTCCCGCGAAACGCGCTTTGTCATGGCCCAACGGTACCTGCCGGAAATCGCCGCAGGAGACAAGCGCATCCTCGTCATCGACGGCGAGCCCGTACCCTATGCCCTGGCGCGCATTCCGGCGCCCGGCGAAACCCGCGGCAATCTGGCCGCCGGGGGGCACGGCGAGGGGCGCCCCTTGAGTCCCGCCGATAAACGGATCGCAGCACGCGTCGGACCCGTCCTGCGCGCAAAGGGATTGTTGTTCGTCGGTCTCGATGTGATCGGCGACCACCTCACGGAAATCAACGTCACCAGTCCGACCGGCATGCGGGAGCTCGACAAGACCTTCTCCCTCAATATCGCCGCACGCCTGTTTGACGCCATCGAAACCGGATTGGAGGCCGGACACTAGGTCATGCGAACCCGTCTGTCCGATCATGACCGCCTCGGTGTTGCCCTTTTTTTTGCGGGACTTTTGCATGTCATCTTCATCCTGGGCGTGCGCTTCCGCGATCCCGTCACCGCCGGTCACGGCCAGACGCTCGACGTGACCCTCGTGCAGGCGCGCAGCGACCGCGCGCCACGCCACGCCCAGCGCCTGGCGCAGGTGAATGTCGCAGGCGGCGGCGGCCAGCATCGGCGGCACATGGCGCGCAGCCCTTTCCGCGCCAAACGTCACGCCGGCGGCGAACTTGCCGCGCGCACCGAGCACCGCAGCACGAACCGCCAGACACACTGGCGGCTCATCGTCAGCCGCAAGCAGCCCCTGAAACTCACCCTGGCCACCCGCCCCTGGAAAATCAATGCCGCGCTCGCTGCCGATCTCGGCATGAACCGCCGCTTCCTTGCCGAAGAGGCGCGCCTTAAGGCGGAAATCCGCCGTGACTGGCGCGCCTACCGCGCCGCCGGTACGGGCCGCGGCGGGGTCACGGCGCGGCAGTTTGCCTACGCCGGCTACATCAGCCGCTGGACCGCCTACATGGAACACATCAGCAACGGCCGCTACCGGCAGGTCCTGCTCACCGCTCATGCGCATGGCAGGCTCGTACTCGATGTCGCCATTCGCGCCAATGGCACGCTGGCGTCGGTCCGCGTCGTACGCGGGGGATCTTCCTTGCTGCTGGCCCGCATCGCCAGGAGCCTCGTGCGCAGGGCAGCGCCGTTTGCACCGCTGCCGAAGGTGACCGATGAGCCGCTGGCGGTGCTGCATATCGTCGAAACCTGGCGTTTCCGGGGCCGCCACATGACCAGCATGCAACCGGCCGTATCGAGCGGGCCGTAGACGCAAGTCGCCTTGAAAGGCCAGGGCGCCTACCCGATACTAGCCCCATGCTCGACACCGCAAGCCTGTCCAACCAGTTTCTGATCGCCATGCCCGGGCTTGGCGATCCCAATTTTTTTCGCACGGTGACGCTGGTCTGTGAGCACGGCCGCGAAGGCGCGATGGGGATCGTCATCAACCGGCCCATCGACCTGACATTCCGCGACGTGTTCACCCAGCTCGGCATCGAGGCGGCCGCCTGCGCGCGCCTGGATGAACACATCTATCTTGGCGGCCCGGTACAGAGCAATCGCGGCTTCGTTCTGCATGAGCCGGTGGGCACCTGGGAATCGACGCTTGCCGTCAGCGAATCCCTTGGTGTATCGACATCCCGGGACATCCTGACGGCCATCGCCCGCAACGAGGGACCGGACCGGTGCCTGCTCGCCCTCGGCTACGCCGGGTGGGGGCCCGGCCAGCTCGAGAAGGAACTCGCCGAAAACGCCTGGCTCAGCGGACCGGCCACGGCAGACATCCTCTTTCGCACACCCATTGACGCCCGCTGGGCCTCGGCGGCCCACCTGCTCGGTGTCGACCTGACCCACCTTTCCGGGGAATCCGGTCACGCGTGAAACCGCTGACTTACCTGGCGTTTGATTACGGCACCCGCATAACCGGCGTGGCCGTGGGCCGCTACCCGCCGGGGCGGGCGGAAGGCGCCGGTACGGTGGCGGGATTGGCAAGCGGCCCGGACTGGCGCGCCATCGAAAAACTGCTGACCACCTGGCAACCGGACATTCTCGTGGTCGGGTTGCCCCTGAACATGGATGGCACGGACAACGAGATGACGGTGGCGGCGCGCCGCTTCGGCCGGCGCTTGGACGGACGGTATCATCTGCCGGTATACTGGGCGGACGAACGGCTGACAACGGCGAGTGCGCGCGAGCGGGTCGAAGCCACCGGCGTCCCGCGGGGGCGCCGCAAGGCGGCCCTCGATACGCTCGCCGCCATCACCATACTGCAGGCCTATTTTGATGACCTGCCAAGCGCCAGCCTGGACCATCCTCGAGGCCCGACACACGAATGACCGTTGATATCGAAGAGGCCCTGGCACGCATGACGGACGGATTACGGGCGCTCGCCGCCCGCCGGCCCCTGCTGATCGGCGTACTCACAGGCGGCGCCTGGGTGGCCGAACGGCTGCACAGCCGCCTCGCTCTGAGCGAACCGCTCGGCAACCTCGATATCTCCTTTTACCGGGATGATTTCAGCCGGGTGGGCATGAATCCCCAGGTGAAACCCTCTCATCTACCAATCGGCATCGATGGCCGCCATGTGGTATTGATCGACGATGTCCTGCATACGGGGCGCACGGTCCGCGCGGCCCTAAACGAACTGTTCGATTACGGCCGGCCGGCCTCGATCGCGCTCGCCGTTCTCATCGAGCGCGACGGGCGCGAACTGCCCATCCAGCCGGACATCGTCGGTGTCCGGATGCGGCTGGCGGCCCACGAGCATGTCAAGCTGACGGGGCCGGATCCCCTCGGTATCAAGATCATGGAGAAAACCGATTGATCGGCGATATTCAGGTCGACGCCCAGGGGCGGCGCCGTCATTTTCTGAGCACGGAAGGGATGTCGGCGGACACCATCCTCGGCATCCTCGACACCGCCGAATCCTTCATCAGCGTCGGCGAACGTGAGATCAAGAAGGTGCCGCTGCTGCGCGGCAAAACCATCGTCAACCTGTTCTTTGAGGCGAGCACGCGCACCCGCACGACCTTCGAGATCGCCGGCAAGCGGTTGTCGGCGGACATCATCAACATCAACACGTCGGTGTCGGCGACCCAGAAGGGCGAAAGCCTGCTCGATACGGTGCGCAATCTCGAGGCGATGCACACCGATCTCTTTGTTGTCCGGCACCCCTTGAGCGGCGCCGCCGATCTGATTGCGCGCTCGGTACCCGATCATGTGCATGTCGTCAACGCCGGTGACGGGCGTCATGCCCACCCCACCCAGGGTCTGCTCGACATGTTCACCATCCGCCGCTACAAGAACGATTTCGCCCGCCTCAAGGTGGCCATCGTCGGCGACATCCTGCATTCGCGCGTAGCCCGATCGCAGATCCATGCGCTGACGGCGCTCGGCACACAGGAAGTCCGGGTCATTGGTCCCCGTTCGCTGCTGCCGGCTGCGATCGAACGTCTCGGGGTCAGGGCTTTTACCGATCTCGACGAAGGACTGCACGGTGCGGACGTGATCATCATGCTGCGCCTGCAGACCGAACGGATGAACAGCGCCCTCATTCCCGGTGCGCGCGAATATTTCGACCTATACGGACTCACGCCCAGACGGTTGCGCCAGGCGCGACCGGACGCCATCGTCATGCACCCCGGCCCCATGAACCGCGGCATCGAAATCGATTCCTCGGTCGCCGATGGCCCGCAATCGGTGATCCTGCCGCAGGTGACCAACGGCATCGCCGTGCGCATGGCGATTCTTGCCCGCCTGGCGGGAGCCACTGCATCGGAGCCCAAAACACCGTGAGCGTATGCCTGAAGGGTGGCCGCCTTATCGATCCTGTCAATGGCCGTGATGAAGTCGCCGATCTGCTGATCTACGACGGGCGGATCGCCGGTGGCAGCGCGCAAGGCCCCCGGCGCGTCATCGACGTCAGCGGTCTTGTCATCTGCCCGGGACTGATCGACCTGCGTGCGCGGGTGCGCGAACCGGGCGCCGAACACAAGGCTACGCTCGCAAGCGAAACAGCGGCGGCACTCGCCGGTGGAGTCACCACATTCTGCTGTCCGCCCGATACGAGCCCCCCCATCGATACAGCGGCTTCCGCGCAATGGCTGAACGACCGGGCGCGGGCGCTTGGCGGTGCGCGCGTGATCCCGCTTGGCGCGCTCACCAGGGAACTTGGCGGAACGACGCTGGCGGACATGGCGGCGCTGATGCGGGCCGGCTGTGGCGGCGTCAGCAATGGCCCGCGGGCGATCAAGGATACGCGTGTGCTGCGTCACGCACTCGAGTACGCGGCCGGCCTGGGCATCACCGTCTTCTTGCAGCCGGAAGACCCCTGGCTTGCCCACCAGGGCGTCGTCCATGAAGGGGAAGTGGCGACCCGGCTGGGTCTTGCCGGCATACCGGCCACGGCCGAAACGATCGCGCTTGCGCGCGATCTGATGCTGATCGAGCAGACGGGTGTGCGCGCGCATGTAATGGGCCTGTCGGCTGCGCGCTCTTTGCCGCTTTTGCGCGAGGCGCAGGCGCGCGGCGTGCCGGTGACCGCAGACACCGCAGCGCATCAGCTCCATCTCATAGACGAAGACATCGGCTTTTTCGATACGCATTGCCATGTGCGGCCGCCGCTGCGCGCAGCCGCCGACCGGGCCGCCCTGCGCGAAGCGGTCCGGGACGGCACCCTGAGCGTCATCTGCTCAGACCATCAACCGCACGAGCCCGATGCGAAACGGGTGGTCTTCAGCGATTCCGAGCCGGGCATCAGCGCCTTCGAGACACTGCTGCCACTGACCCTGCGCCTGGCCGCAGACGGCATTCTGCCGGTGACCGCCGCCTTGCACCGGATCACCGCAGGACCGGCGGCCGTTCTGGGCCTTTCGAACCAGGGCCTGGCCGCCGGCGCGGTGGCCGATCTGTGCGTCTTCGATCCGGATGAAGAATGGACACCCTCCGCCCAGACGTGGACGAGCCGTGGCCTGAACACGCCCTTCCTGGGGCAGACCCTGCGGGGACGCGTGGTTATGACCCTGATCGGCGGCGAGATCCGCCACCAAAGCCGCGCCCTCCCGGGAAGCCCGCAGACGTGAGAAAGTTCTGGAGTCCGGCCTTCCAGGATCTGCGCCCGTATGTGGCGGGCGAACAGCTGGCCATACCGGACCTGATCAAACTCAACACCAACGAAAACCCCTACCCGCCCTCGCCGGCGGCACTGGCGGCGATCCGCACGGCCGCAAACGCCGATCTGCGCCTGTATCCCGACCCCGAAGGGCTGGCCCTCAGGCGCGCGCTCGCCAAACGCCATGGCTTGAGCACCGATCAGATATTCGTGGGCAATGGATCCGATGAGGTGCTGGCGCTGGCCTTCCTGGCCTTGCTGCGCCAACCACGGCCGATCCTGTTTCCCGATATCACCTACAGCTTCTATCCGGTCTATTGCCAGCTGTACGGCATCGGCTACATCAATCCCCCGGTCGACGCGGATTACCGTATCCGCACCGAGGATTACCGGCATGACAACGGCGGTATCGTTCTGGCCCACCCCAACGCGCCGACCGGGCGCGCCCTGGAACTGCCGAACCTGCGCGCGCTGCTGGAATACAACACCGGTTCGGCGGTGATCGTCGACGAGGCCTACGTCGATTTCGGTGCCGACAGCGTGGTCTCGTGGATCCGCGAGTTTCCGCAGCTGCTTGTCATCCAGACACTGTCGAAGTCGCGCGCCCTGGCTGGGCTGCGCGTGGGCTTTGCCTTTGGCGACAGCAATCTGATCGAAGCCCTGCGGACGGCCAAGGACTCTTTCAACTCCTATCCGCTCGACCGTCTGGCGCTGGCAGGCGCGGTTGCGGCCATCGAGGATGAACCCTATTTCGAGCGCATGCGCCATCACGTCATGGAAAGCCGTACGCGCCTGACCCGTGGACTCGAGCAGATGGGTTTCGCGGTGATTCCGTCACACGCCAACTTCGTCTTTGCCACGCACCCGCGATACGACGCGGCGAAACTGCAGGCCGAACTGCGGCAGCGCAACGTGCTCGTGCGCCACTTCGCCAAGCCGCGCATCGATCAACACCTGCGCATCTCGGTTGGCACGGACACCGAATGCGACATCCTTCTTGCGCGGCTAAGTGAAATCCTCGGCGAATCCGCCGTCAGCCGGTAAGGGCGTCCAGAACCTGCTGGCGCGCCATCGGCTGCTGATGCAGCCAGGCATGGATGGCCTGCGCGTACTGTGCGCGCGCATCCGCATCACCCAACAGGCTGCGGCAACAGGCCGCAAGATCGGCCTCGCGATCACACGTCACCGCGATGCGGGCTCGCACCGCCGCCCTGACCAGGGGGTCCTGCCGATGGGGACCGATTAGCAAAGGCCGCCCCGGGGCGAGCGCGGCCGCCATGTCCACGGCGCCCCCGCGGAAGGTTCCGCCCACCACGATCAGATCCGCACAGTCGTACATCGACCGCCGCGCCGGCGCATCCTCAATGTAGTAGACCCGCGTTTTGGCGGGAACTTCCGATGTCATCAGGCGGCGCTGCCGGGTGGTGAGCAGGTGATATTTGATCGCCTCGCGATAGACGCCTTCGTGGCGGGCCGGGTCGGCCGGCGCCAAGGCAAGCAGCCCGCCGCTTGTCACCGCGATCTGCAAAAAGGCGCCATAGGCAAGGGGTTCTTCCCCTTCGGTGGTCGCGGCGAAATACACGATCCAGCGGCCCGCCGCCCGCACCGCCTGAAACCGCGCGCAAAAATCCGCCTGCGGTGTCGGGGCGACGGGAAGCGGCGCCACCAGGGGATCACCCGTCAATTCGCCGCCGCCGACCTGTGTCTCCTGCATGGTGCTGGCGACGAACACGCGCCCAAGCGCCAGCAGGTCCGCGCTGGCGCCGTTGATCCAGACGGTGCGCGCCGGACTGACCGCCGCCAAAGCGCGGGCACGGGGATCATCCTCGAGCATCACGAGGCGGCGGGGTTGCAGACGACCCACGGTGCGGGCCGCGGCCAGGCGCGGCAGCCGCAACCAAGGGATCGGACCGCCGTAGGGCGCATCGTCAAGCAGCAAAAGCCCAAGCGGCGCGCGCGCCGCCAGCGCCTCCAGGAAATCCTGCGCCTCGATCGCCACCGCCGCTGTGGCGACGGCCCACAGCGCACCGGGAAGCGGGCTCTTGCCGGGCCAGAGCCAGCGGTACGCCGGCATGAGGGGTTGGGTCATGGCTACCAATGCACCAGATGCACATCGGGCAGCGCGCGGCCCAGACAGAGCTCGCCCACCGCGCGAAATCGTTGCGGAAAGTCCGTGACATGGAACTCATGGCGTGGCGTGCGCGGTTTTGTACAGGCAAGGCCGGATGCATGGAGCATTTCGCTCACCTGCGCAGCCGTTGTCGACGCCGAATCGATCAAGGTCACCTCATCGCCCGCCAACCGCCCCAGCACCGGCCGCAGCAAGGGGTAGTGGGTGCAGCCCAGAACGATGGTATCGACCTCGGCTGCGAGGATGGGCGTCAGGTACTCGCGCGCGGTGAGCGCCGTCACGGGATGGTCCACCCACCCCTCCTCGACGAGCGGCACGAACAGCGGACAGGCCTGCGACACGATCGCAAGATCCTGCCGGTAGGATTCCAGCGCGCGGATGTACGCCCCCGAGTGGACGGTCGTCAGGGTGGCGAGCACGCCGATGCGGCCATTACGGCTCGCCTGGGCGGCCGCCGCCGCGCCGGCATCGAGGACATTGATGACCGGCACGGGGGACATGTCGACAATCACGTTCAAGGCCACGGCCGCCATGGTGTTACAGGCGACCACCAGCATCTTCACATCCCGCTTCAGCAGGAAGTCGGTGATCTGCGCCGCATAACCCGCCACCGTAACCGATGACTTGACGCCATAGGGTACGCGCGCCGTGTCCCCGAAATAGACGATGTCCTCATGCGGGAGCGCCGTCATCAGCGCACGGGCGACCGTCAGGCCACCTATCCCCGAATCAAAGACACCGATCGGTCGATTACGCGTCTCGGACAAGAACACCCCTACCCACCGGCCAGAAACGCCTGATACCGGTTCACCGGATCGCGCCCCCGCACAAACCGGGCGTGGCCCGGCAGCCGCCCGCGCGCACGGCGTGGGATGAAACAGCGGCCAGGGCGGTGGTGGAAAACGGCCCGCATCAGAACGTGATGTTGCGCAGAGACTCTCCGAGCGCGCCCTCTTTCGCATCCTTGCCATGCAACTTGATGCGCAAACGCAGATCGTTTTGCGAATCGGCGTTGCGCATCGCCTCATCGTAATCGATCGCCCCGCCTTCGTACAACGCAAACAGCGCCTGGTCGAAGGTCTGCATGCCCGCGTCGGTCGATTTTGCCATCAGCTCCTTGATGCCATGAATTTCGCCCTTCAGGATCAGGTCGGCGATCAGCGGGCTGTTTAGCATCACCTCGACTGCGGCCGCCCGCCCGCTCTTGTCCTTGCGCGGAATCAGCCGCTGGGAGATCACCGCCTTCAGGTTCAGTGACAGATCCATCAGCAACTGGCCGCGGCGGTCTTCCGGAAAGAAATTGATGATGCGGTCAAGGGCCTGGTTGGCGCTGTTGGCATGCAAAGTCGTCAGGCACAGATGTCCGGTCTCGGCGAAAGCGATGGCGTAATCCATCGTCTCGCGGCTGCGCACCTCGCCGATCAGGATCACGTCCGGCGCCTGGCGCAGAGTATTCTTCAGGGCGGTATCGAACGAATCGGTGTCGACACCCACCTCACGCTGCGTGACGATGCAGTTCTTGTGTTCGTGCACGAACTCGATCGGATCTTCGATGGTGATGATGTGGCCGTTCGAGTACTCATTGCGATAGCCCACCATCGCCGCCAGCGACGTCGACTTGCCCGATCCCGTGGCGCCGACGAAGATCACCAGACCGCGCTTGGTCAGCGCAATGTCCTTCAGCACCGGCGGCAGATTGAGTTCCTCGAAATGGGGGATGCGCGTTTCGATCTTGCGCAGCACCATGCCCACCCGCTGCTGCTGCCGGAAGACGTTGACGCGGAAACGGCCGACGTTCTGCGGGCTGATGGCGAAATTGCACTCGTTCGTCTCTTCGAACTCCGCGCGCTGCTCCTCGTTCATGATGCTGTAGACGAACTGGCGCGACTGCTCGGCCGTCAGGGCCTGGCGGCCGACGGGCGTCAGCTTGCCGTCGATGCGCAGACTGGGCGCGACCCCGGCGGTGACATAGAGGTCAGAGGCGTTCTTCTCCGCCATCAACCGCAACAGATCGAGGAAGCCCACGCCTTTACCTCCGGACCGCCGCCGCGCCTGCCGCCTGCGCCTGCGTACTGAAGGAATCCTTGTTGGCGGCCTTGTTGCGCGCCTCATCAACCGAGATCACGCGGTTGCGTACCAGTTCGAGCAGACACTGGTCGAGCGTCTGCATGCCCACGGACTGGCTGGTCTGGATGGCCGAATACATTTGCGGGATTTTGTTTTCGCGGATCAGGTTGCGGATGGCCGGCGTGCCGATCATGATTTCGTGGGCCGCCACGCGCCCGCCACCCACCTTTTTCAGCAACGTCTGCGCAACGACGGCGCGCAACGACTCCGACAGCATGGCCCGCACCATTTCCTTTTCGGCCGCCGGGAACACGTCGACGACACGATCGATGGTTTTCGCGGCCGAACTGGTATGCAGGGTGCCAAACACCAGATGGCCGGTTTCGGCCGCCGTCAGCGCCAGCCGGATGGTTTCCAGGTCGCGCAATTCGCCGACGAGCACCACATCCGGATCTTCACGCAGCGCCGACCGCAGCGCATTCTCGAAGCTCAGCGTGTCGCGCTTGACCTCGCGCTGATTGATGAGGCAGTTCTTGCTCATATGCACGAACTCGATCGGATCTTCGATCGTCAGGATGTGTTCGTGGCGCGATTCGTTGATGTGGTTGATCATCGCCGCAAGCGTAGTCGACTTACCCGAACCCGTCGGCCCGGTCACCAGCACGATGCCGCGAGGCTGGTCGGCAATCTGCCGGAAGATCGCCGGGGCATTCAATTGCTCCAGGGTCAGAACCTTGGAGGGAATGGTACGGAACACCGCCGCAGGCCCGCGATTCTGGTTGAAGGCGTTGACACGAAAGCGGGCGATGTTGGGCAGATCAAAGGAAAAGTCGCATTCGAGCCGCTCCTCGTATTCCTTTT
Source organism: Pseudomonadota bacterium (assembly GCA_021795715.1). Taxonomy (GTDB): domain Bacteria; phylum Pseudomonadota; class Gammaproteobacteria; order Acidiferrobacterales; family Acidiferrobacteraceae; genus JAJYDN01. The sequence goes on along the minus strand of JAJYPD010000004.1, from coordinate 46,847 downwards.
GCTGTTTATCGTTCATGATGTCGTAGACCATATTGTGGACGAGACGCTCGTCCAGGGGGTCTACGTTGATGCGCTTGACGTCGCCGTCGACGCGGATCAGGGGTGGCAGGCCGGCCGACAAGTGCAAGTCGGAAGCATTCTGCTTGAAGGCAAAAGCGAGTAACTCGGCGATATCCATGTGTGACTCGTAAAAGAGAGGGCTACCTGAAGTATAACGGGCGCAGGCGCCGAGACAAGGCTGCCCTTTCACTCCCGGCCGTGGCGCCTTACACTAGACCGCTGCTATGCAGAACATGACCATCGGTATCATCGGCGCCGGCAACATGGGGCGCGCATTGGCCGCCGGCCTGGCGGCAACGCCCGGGGCTGCGCGCGCCTTGGTTTATGATCACTCGGACGACACCCGGCGGCGGGCCGCGCAACAAGGCCTCGCCGTCGCAAAGACCCTGGCCGAGCTCGTCGCCCAGGCGGATGTCCTCGTGCTGGCGGTCAAGCCCCAGCATGTCGCAGCGCTCGCCCGCGAGATCGCCGCCGGCGTCGCCACCGGCCATCCCCTCATCGTTTCGGTGGCCGCAGGCATCCGCACAGACGCCCTGCGGCGATGGTTTCACAGCGACCGGGTGGTGCGGGCCATGCCCAATACACCCGCGCTGATCCGGGCAGGCGCCACCGTGCTGTATGCGGCGGCCGACATCGCGGCAGACGACCGCGCCCGGGTGGAGGCTTTGCTGCAGCCGGTGTCGGCGGTCTGGTGGGTGGCCGATGAAGACCTCATGGATGCCGCGACGGCGGTCTCGGGCAGTGGGCCGGCCTATTTTTTCCTGGCGATCGAGGCGCTGGCCGCCGCAGGGGTCCAGGCCGGCCTGCCGGCGTTAATCGCCAGCGAACTGGCGGCGGCGACCGCGCTTGGGGCAGCGCGCATGGCGGGCGCGGGCACGGAATCGCCGGCCACCTTGCGGCGGCAGGTCACCTCGCCCAACGGGACCACGGAGCGTGCTATACAGTCCTTTATGGATCAAGGCTTTATGAAGATGTTTGAGAGGGCGGTGGAAGCCGCTCGGGCGCGGGCCGCCGAGCTCGGTGAGGAACTGGGCGCCGTATGAGCTACCTCAGTCAGGCATTGGCGTTTCTGATCGAAACGCTCTTTGGCATGTACATCTTCCTGGTGTTGCTGCGTTTTCTCCTGCAGTTGACCCATGCCGACTTTTACAACCCGTTTTCCCAGTTTGTCGTGCGGCTGACGAACGCGCCGCTGCGGCCGCTTAGGCGGCTCATTCCCGGATTCATGGGTATCGATCTGGCGTCGGCCGTTTTGCTGCTGATGCTCGAGGCGCTCAAGATCGCGCTCGACGCGCTGGTGCAGAATGTCATACCCCATCTGGGCGGCCTGCTCATCTTGAGCTTTGCCGACCTCATCCGCATGACGCTGTATGTCTTGATCGGGGCGATCTTCGTGCGGGTACTGCTCGGCTGGGTCAATCCCTATGGTGAACACCCGCTCACCGACCTCACCGTTCACCTGACGGAGCCCTTCATGCGGCCTGCGCGGCGCCTGTTGCCGCTGATCTCCGGCATCGACCTTTCCCCGATCATCGTCGTCATCGTGTTCGAGCTGATCGACATCCTGGTCGTAGGGCCCCTGCATCAACTGGGCACCGCGCTGCTCTGATGCGCCTGCGCCGGCTGCTCGGCGATGCACTGATCGGGGCCGCCCTGGTTTTTGGTGTCAACGCGTACCTCGCGCGCCACGTCCCCGCCACGGCCCCGGCGCTGCCGCCGGCGTGGCTCAAAACCGCGCCCGCCCTAGGTCGCGGACAGGTGGTCCTGATCGACTTCTGGGCCAGCTGGTGTCCCTTCTGCCGCGCCGATCAGGGCACCATCCAGGCCGTCGCCCGGCACTATCCGACCGTGATCGTAGCGACCGGCTCGCCTGCGGCGGCGGTGGCCCGCTTTGCCCGCCGGCACCACTGGCAGACGCCCGTCATCCTCGATCCCAGCGGCGTATTGGCCCGCCGCTACGGGGCCAATACGCTGCCCACGGCCGTCATAGTCGGCGCGCAAGGGCACATTCGCGCGGCGGTGGTCGGTTATGCGACGGCCGCCGGCCTCAGGATGCGCCTGTGGTGGGCGCAACACATCCCGTCATGGTGAGTCGTCGGACCCGCCGCGCAGCTGGCGCCGGTAGTGCCAGCGCTGCACGGCAACCAGTACCGCCGCCACGCCAAACGCGGCAGACGGCAACAGCGCATACGGCCACGGCAGTGAACGCAGACTCAGCCAGGCCGCCAAGGAGTACGCAAGCGGCAGGCTTTCGTAGACCGGCTTCGGATACATGCTCTCTCCTCATTTCTCCCCCCCGTCTAACTTAGCAAGACTCGTGCCGTTCGTCCTCCTCGCGGATGCACCCCCGCATTGCGGGCCCCACCGGGATTTCCGATATACTACGGGTTCACAAAAGGGGGCTCCATGGCTACGGTAGAGGCAACAAAAGAGAATTTCGAGGACCTGATCGACAGCAACCCATTCGTCATTGTCGATTTCTGGGCGCCTTGGTGCGCACCCTGTCGCGCGTTCGGTCCCATCTTCGAGGAGGCATCCGAACAGCACAAGGACATCGTCTTCGCCAAGCTCAACACCGAGGCGGAACAGGAGCTGGCCGCACATTTCCAGGTACGCTCCATTCCGACGCTCATGATCTTCCGCGAGCAGATCATCCTTTTTTCGCAGCCGGGCAGCCTTCCGCGCAAGGCCCTGGAAGAGGTCATCAGCCAGGCGCGGGCGCTGGACATGGATGAAATCCGCCGGGAAGTCGCCGAGCAGTCTGGGCACGAAGATCATGACCACCAGGGTTGCTGCGGTCATGATCACGGCGATGGCGAACACCACCACTAGCGCATTGCAGCCCCATCGGTCAGTCAGTACACTGCGGGGCTTTCGTGGATTGCAGAACCCGTGAAAGCCATACCGCCTGATTCCGTGGGGCTTGTGACCCCGCTCCGGCTGCGCATCGAACAGCCGCTCCTTCTGAGCAGCGGCGGGGTGCTCGCGTCCTACGAGCTCGTCTACGAGACCTACGGGACACTCAACAGTGACCACAGCAACGCCGTGCTGGTCTGTCACGCCCTGAGCGGCAGCCACCACGTGGCGGGTTACCACAGCGCCGAAGACACAAAACCGGGATGGTGGGAGCAGCATATCGGCCCGGGCAAGAGCATCGACACGCGGCGCTTTTTTGTGGTGGCCTGCAACAACATCGGCAGCTGCTATGGATCGACGGGGCCTGCCTCGGTGAATCCCGTGACCGGACGCCCCTACGGCCCGGATTTCCCGATGGTGACCGTGCGGGACTGGGTCGAGACCCAGGCACGGCTCGCCGATGCCCTCGGCATCACGCAGTGGGCGGCGGTGGTCGGCGGCAGTCTGGGCGGCATGCAGGCGCTGCGTTGGGCCATCGATTATCCGACACGGCTGCGCCATGCCATCATCATTGCCGCGGCGCCGAAACTGACCGCGCAGAACATCGCCTTCAACGAGGTCGCGCGGCAGGCGATCCTGACGGACCCCGACTTCCATGGCGGCCGCTTCTACGATCACGGCACCGAACCGCGGCGCGGTTTGCGCATCGCGCGCATGCTCGGCCACATCACCTACCTGTCCGAAGACATCATGCGGCAGAAGTTCGGCCGGGACATCCGCGGCGGGAAGCTCAATTTCGACTACCAGGTGGCGTTCGAAGTGGAGAGCTACCTGCGCCATCAGGCAGATACCTTCGTGGGCCGTTTCGATGCCAACACCTATCTGCTCATGACCAAGGCGCTCGATTACTTCGATCCGGCCGGCGAGACGGAGGGCGATCTGTCACGGGCGCTCGCCCGGGTGCAGGCCGCAAGTCTTGTTTTGTCTTTCACCAGCGACTGGCGGTTTCCGCCCGCGCGCTCGCGGGAGATCGTCAAGGCTTTGCATGACAACGATCTCGATGTCAGTTACGCCGAGATCAAGGCGCCCCACGGTCATGACGCGTTCCTCATGCGCATCCCGCGCTATGTGGACATCTTCAGCGCCTACATGGAACGGGTGGCTGCCGCATGAACGGCCGGCGCCTGGACTTCCGCATCATCGCCGACTGGATCCGGCCGCAAAGCCGGGTTCTCGATCTGGGCTGCGGTGATGGCACTTTGCTCGACACGCTGGCGCGGACCAAGAAGGTCAGCGGCTATGGCCTCGAGCTCGATGACCAGCACGTGACCGAATCGATTCGCCGCGGTGTCAATGTCATCCAGACCGACCTCGACGCAGGATTGTCGGAATTCGACGACCATTCGTTCGATTACGTCATCCTGTCGCTGACTCTGCAGGCGGTCAAATACCCGGAGCGGCTGTTGCGGGAGATGCTGCGTGTGGGCACTGAAGGAATCGTCACCTTTCCGAACTTTGGCTACTGGGTGAGCCGGGTGCAGCTCCTGCGCGGCCGTATGCCGGTGTCACGGGCTTTGCCGCACGAATGGTACAACACGCCCAACATACACCTTTGCACATTGCAGGATTTCGAGGATCTGTGCCGCAAGGAGGGCATCCGCATCCTCGAGTCGGAAGTCGTCGATCACGAACACCGGCGGCGGCTGGGCCTGCGGCTCTTTCCAAATCTGCTGGGTGAAATTGCGCTGTACCGGTTCCGGCGTGCCTGAACGCATGGATCGGGCGACGCGCCGGCGCCTGTTCTGGGTCGCCGTGCTCTACATCGCCGAAGGTCTTCCCTTTGGGCTGTTCACGGATGTCTTTCCGGTCGCCTTCCGCGAACAGCACGCCTCGCTGGACCAGATCGGCATCATCAGTCTCCTTGGCCTTCCCTGGACCCTCAAATTCCTGTGGGCGCCGGCGGTCGACCATTTCCGGCATCACCGCCTGTGGATGCTCGGCGCCGATCTGCTGATGGCGCTCGCCCTGGGCGAACTGGCGTTCGTCGCCGGTATCGGCCACAGCGCCTTGATCGCCATCGGCTGCTTCACGATGCTGTCATCGACCAATGACATCGCCATCGACGGGTACACGCTCGAACTTCTGAAAGTAGGCGAAATGGGCGTCGGCAACGGCCTGCGTATCGGCTTTTACCGGGCCGGTATGCTGATGGCGGGCCTGGTTCTGATCGCCAGTTCCTATGTCGGCTGGCGCATCGCCTATGTGCTGGCCGCCGCCCTCCTCGTCATCGACGGCATCGCTTGCCTGCGCGCGCCCCGTGAAGCGCACCGGACACACCCAGGCGAGCAGTCGGTCGGCGCGGAACTGCGCTCGCTGATGCACCGTCCGCGCGCTTTGGCGCTGGTGCTGACGCTGTTGATGGGCGCGCTCTGGCTGCTCAACGACGGGCTGCACTGGACACGCGACGTACCCCACCTGTTTGTGTACACGGGCGCCTTCTTGACCGCGCTGTGGCTTGTCAGTGTCGCGCGCCGGCGCACGGCGGCGGCCGCCGGCGGCGGCCCCCTTTTTGGCGCGTTGCTCGAGATCACGGGCCGCCCCGGAATCTGGCCGGTGTTCGCCTTCATTTTGCTCTACAAGCTCGGTGACAGCGCGATCGGCTTTATGATCAAGCCCTTCTGGGTGGATCGGGGTTTTAGTGCCGCACAGATCGGTGTCGTGTCGGTGATTCTCGGCATCGGCCTGTCCGTGCTGGGTGGACTGATCGGCGGGATTCTCACAGACCGGCTCGGCATCTACCGGGCGCTGTGGGCGCTCGGGCTCGTGCAGGTGGCGCCCAATCTCGGTTACGCCGCCTGTGCGGCATGGCTGCCCCGCCAGGCGCAGGGGATGGCCATTCCCCTCGCCCACCAGCTGCTCATCTACAGCGTAAGCGGTCTCGAATCCTTCTGCGGCGGGCTCGGCACGGCGGCATTTCTTGCGTTTCTGATGGCTATCGTGCGCAAGCAGCGCGCCGCGACCGAGTACGCGCTGCTGTCTTCACTCTTTAGCGTCAGTGCGCGGCTGGCCGGCTTCGTCAGTGGCTTTGGCGCGCATGATCTTGGTTACGGGGAATACTTTTTCCTCACATTTTTCCTCGCTTTTCCGGCCTATGCGTTCCTGCCGGCCGCGCGGCGGATGCTTACGCAGATCCAGCAAAACGGCGATGGCGACGGCGATCCGGCACCCGCGCGCTGACGCGCACCCGAGGCTTGCATGCTGCGTATCATCACACTTAACCTAAATGGCATCCGCGCCGCCGCCGGCAAGGGCTTTTTCGCTTGGCTCGCCGCGCAGGATGCGGATGTGATCTGCGTTCAGGAACTGAAGGCGCGCCGCGCCGACCTGACGGCGCAGATGCTCGCGCCGGACGGATACGAGGGCGCCTTCCATTTCGCCGAGCGACCCGGTTATAGCGGCGTCGGGCTCTACTTTCGCCGCAAGCACCAGCCGGACCGGCTGATCGAGGGCATTGGCGTCGCCGAGTTCGACGCCGAAGGCCGCTATATCCAGGCGGACTTCGGCAAGCTGTCGGTGGTGTCGGTGTACGTGCCGTCCGGCTCGAGTTCACCCGAACGCCAGGCGGCGAAGTTCCGCTTCATCGACGAGTTCACGCCGCAACTGCGCACGCTCGCAACCAGCGATCGGTCGATCCTGCTCTGTGGCGACTGGAATGTCGCCCACACCCAACAAGACCTGAAAAACTGGCGCAGCAACCAGAAGAACTCGGGCTTCCTGCCGGAGGAGCGCGCGTGGCTCGATGAAGTGTTCGGGCCGGTCGGCCTGGTCGACGTCTACCGCTGGCTCTACCCCGAGGCCACCGGCGAGGGCTACACCTGGTGGAGCAACCGGGGGCGGGCATGGGAGAATAATGTCGGATGGCGGATCGACTACCACGTCGCCACACCGGCCCTGGCGGGCTGCGCCCGGCGGGGTGAGATCTATCGCGACCTGCGCTTTTCGGATCATGCGCCGCTTACGATAGAGTACGATTATCCTTGAGGATCACATATGCCGGCCAATCACACCGAACAGGAATTCTTTGATCTGGCCATCCGCTGCGGCGCATTGCGGTTTGGCGAATTCACCCTGAAATCCGGCCGCGTGAGCCCGTATTTTTTCAACGCCGCCGCGTTCACCACCGGTGCGGCGATGGCTCGTCTGGGGGAACTGTACGCCCAGGCGATCGATGCGCAGGGACTGGCCTATGACATGTTGTTTGGGCCGGCCTACAAGGGCATTCCGCTCGCCGTGGCCGTCGCCATCGGCGCGGCCAACCGGTTCGGTATCGACAAGCCTTTCGCCTTCAACCGCAAGGAGGCCAAGGATCACGGCGAAGGCGGCACCATCGTCGGCCCCCCGTTGTGCGGCCGGATCCTGGTCGTCGATGACGTCATCTCCGCGGGTACCTCGGTCGGCGAGTCGGTGGCGCTCATCGAGGCGGCCGGAGCGAGATTGGCCGGTGTCGCCATCGCCTTGGACCGGGAAGAACGCGGCCAGAATGAGCGCTCCGCAGTGAACGAAATCGAGGCGCGCCATGGCGTGCCGGTAATCCGCCTGGCCCGCCTGTCGGGCCTGCTCGCCTACCTGGAGACGCGCGCGGGTCTCGATGACCATGTGCCCGCCATCCGCACCTACCGCGCGCGCTACGGCGTACCCGGCTGACGTCTCAAAAGAGCAGGCGGGCGCCCACGGCGATCGTCACGATCTCGAAGGCGGTCTTGATCCATTTGTTGCCGCGGCCCAGCGCCACGTGCGCGCCCGCATAGCTGCCGGCGAGAGCGCCCGCAAGGAGTGGCGGCAGCCATGGCCAGGCGACCGCGCCGAATGCACCCAAGGCGGCCGCACCGGTGGCGTTCCAGCCGATGCCGACGAAAACGAGCGTATAGGTGACCGCCCGCTTATAATCGAGGCCGAACCAGCGCACCAGCCATAGCGTCGAAAAAAGCCCGGTGCCGGCGGTGATGGAGCCGTTTAGCAGGCCGATCAGGAACAGCACGGCGGCGCCGATGGCAAGCCCGGCCGGATCGCGGTGGCGCGGTTCGTGCCGTTGCCCCATGTCGCGGCGTGACAACGAGTAAAACCCGAGCGCGATGGTCAGGAATCCGAGGACCCAGCGCGCGGCCTGGCCCGGAACGACCAGCATCGCCAAAGCGCCGATCAGCGCACCCGGAAGCCCGGCCGTCAGCATGATGACGAGCAGCGTGCGTTCGAATGTCACGCGCCGCGCGTAACGCGCTGCAGCCCCAAGGCCGAGCGCCACGCTGGCAACCTTGTGGGTTGCAAGCGCCTGCGGGAACGCGAGCCCCAGCAGCAAGAGGGCCGGCAGCTGGATGAGGCCCACGCCACCCCCGGCCATGGCCGCGAACCCATTGGCGACGAAGGCCACGGCGAAGAGAATGGCCGCGCGCGTCATTGACTCAGGCATGGTCCTACCCTAGGTTTCTGAGCATGCGAAACCTGCGATGGTACCACCGGTTGACCTTGATCGGCGCCTGCCTGCCCCCGGCCGTGTCCGCGACGGTCTTCAAGTGCAGCGGGCCGCATGGCCACTGGCACTACAGTGATCATCGGCCGGCAGGCTGCCGCGGCCGCCTGCATGTGGTCGCCATCGGCAGAGAGCCGCATCCGCCCGGGCGCCCGCCCCCGCCCGCCCCGCGGCCGGCGGCCCGCCTCCCCGGGCTGTACGCCGACAAAAGCCGCTGGGCGCATGCCCTGCAGGCGCTGCTCGCGACGCCGATGCCGCGCAACCGGCAATTGCAGGCGCGCCGCGCCGCGGCCATAGAACGGATCCAGACCCGGCTCCGCTACGATACGACACGCATCAAAATGCTGACGCCGCCATCCAACCGCTGAAGAGTCCGTTTTTAGAACGTGTCTACCCGGCGCACTCCGGACGCGTCATCTTGCCCGCGCCCGGGAAAACACGCACAATGGACTGCCCTGTGCGGGGCGTACGTTCCTTAAGTATTTTCTTACATTGCTCTATATTAAATAAGCAGATACTTAAGTAAGGTGCATCTGAAATAAGCACGCTTTATGCGGATCAGCGGATTACTGATTAGTTTTCGCTTTGACTTGCGTTTACATTCGGGCAGCCAATTGGTTTTGCCGTCCTGAGCCGCCGGGTATTCGTATTCTCCTAACTTGAGGAAACTTCGTAATGTCCAAATTGGTCAGACCTCACGGTGGTGCCGGACTCAAACCTCTTTTACTGGAGGGCGCCGCCCTCAAGGCCGAGCGGGAACGCGCCAAAACTCTGCCCGTCGTCGCGTTGAGCTCGCGCGAAGTCGGTGACGTCCTGATGCTCGGCATCGGCGGCTTCACACCGCTCGACGGCTTCATGAATCATCGCGACTGGCGCAGCGTATGCGACAACATGCGACTTGCCAACGGCATCTTCTGGCCCATCCCCATCACCCTCTCCACCGACGAAACAACCGCACAGAACATCAAGACCGGCAGTGAAATCGCCCTCCTCGACAAAGAGTCGAACGAGATCATGGCGACCATGCAGGTGACCGAAAAGTACTCGATCGACATAGCGCATGAGTGCCAGACGGTGTACAAGACCACCGACCTCGCCCATCCGGGCGTAAAGATGGTCATGGACCAGGGGGCGGTCAATCTCGCCGGGCCGGTCAAGGTTCTCTCCCAGGGCGATTTCCCGACGAAGTACGCAGGGACGTACATGACGCCCGCGCAGACACGCGCGCTGTTCGAGAGCAAAAACTGGTCGACGGTGGCGGCGTTCCAGACCCGCAATCCGATGCACCGGTCGCACGAGTATCTGGCCAAGATCGCCGTCGAGATCTGCGATGGCGTGCTCATCCATTCGCTGCTTGGCAAGCTAAAGCCCGGCGACATTCCGGCGGAAGTCCGTTCACGCGCCATCGCCAAGTTGATCGAAGTGGCATTTGTCAAAGATACGATCGTGCAGTCCGGGTACCCTCTGGACATGCGGTACGCCGGTCCGCGCGAGGCGCTTTTGCACGCGCTGTTCCGCCAGAATTACGGCTGCTCGTACCTGATCGTCGGCCGCGACCACGCGGGCGTGGGCGATTACTACGGCCCGTTTGACGCCCACAAGATCTTCGACGACATCGAGCCGGGCTCCCTGGAGACCAAGCCGCTCAAGATCGACTGGACGTTCTGGTGCTACAAGTGCGGCGGCATGGCGTCAGCGCGCACGTGCCCGCATACCGAAAAGGACCGCCTCCTGCTTTCCGGGACCAAGCTCCGCAAGGCGCTGTCCGAAAACCAGGATGTGCCCAATGAATTCAGCAGGCCGGAAGTACTGACGATTCTGCGCGAGTACTACGCCAACCTGAAGGATGACGAAAAGGTAGAAGTGAAGTTGAGTGGACACTCCGCCAAGTAAGCCCGGCGGAGTGTTGATTTTGTGTGGTGCATAGTTCCAATACAACGGGAGTCATGATATGCCAACTTTTGTTCGAACGGAAAAATGCGATGGCTGCAAGGGTCAGGACAAGACCGCTTGCATGTACATCTGCCCTCACGACCTGATGCTGCTCGATAAGGACGGCTCGAAGACGGGTCACGCCATGAAGGCGTTCAACCAGGAGCCCGAGCAGTGCTGGGAGTGCTATTCCTGCGTGAAGATCTGCCCGCAAAACGCCATCGAGGCGCGGCACTACGCCGACGTCGTTCCGCTTGGCGGCTCGGTGCAGCCGCTGCGTGGCACGGACTCGATCATGTGGACGATCAAGTTCCGCAACGGCACGATGAAGCGCTTCAAGTTCCCCATCCGGACGACGGCGGAAGGCTCGATCAATCCGTATGCCAACAAGCCCAAGGCCGACCTGGCAAAAATCGGCGACATCGGCGGCACGGCGCTCTTTACCGAGAAGGCCGCGTACCCCACCGATCGCAGCCAGCTGATCCGGCTGAAGTAAGACGGGTATTTTTAAACAATCCGGCCGTGACGGGGAGAGATCCCGGGCCGGAGTCTAAAGGATGAAATATGTCAACAGAAGCCACATTCGGTAATCCACAAGTCATCGAAGAAACCGTCGATATCCTGCTGATCGGCGGTGGCATGGCTGCCTGCGGCGCCGCGTATGAAATCATGCGCTGGACCGAAGGCACCGGCCTCAAGGTGAAGCTGGTCGACAAGGCCGCCATGGACCGCTCCGGCGCCGTTGCGCAAGGTCTGTCGGCGATCAATACCTACCTGGGTGGACAGGATCCGGCGGATTACGCCCGCATGGTCGCCAACGACCTGATGGGTATCACACGTGACGATCTGGCCTACGACGTGGGCCGCCATGTCGACGACTCCGTGCACCTCTTCGAGGAATGGGGTTTGCCGATCTGGAAGCAGCCGGGCGACGAGGACAAGCCGCTGAAGGATGGCGGCAAGCCCGTGCGGTCCGGTAAATGGCAGATCATGATCAACGGCGAGTCCTACAAGGTGATCGTCGCGGAAGCGGCGAAGAAGGCCCTGGGGATGGACAACATCCAGGAGCGCGTCTTCATCGTCAAGCTCGTCAACGACAAGAACGACCCGAAGCGGGTCGCCGGTGCCGTTGGTTTCTCGGTCCGCGAGCACAAGGTCTATGTCTACAAGTTCAAGGCTTGCCTGCTGGTCGCCGGCGGCGCCGTGAACATCTTCCGTCCGCGGTCGGTCGGCGAAGGCACGGGCCGCGCCTGGTACCCGGTGTGGAACGCCGGCTCGACGTACGCGATGGCCGCCGAGGCCGGTGCTGAGCTGACCATGATGGAAAACCGCTTCGTGCCCGCCCGCTTCAAGGACGGTTACGGCCCGGTGGGCGCCTGGTTCCTGCTGTTCAAGGCCAAGGCCGTCAACGCGTTCGGTGAAGTCTACATGGACCGCAACAAGGAGATGCTGAAGCAGTATCCTCCGTACGGTCTGGCCGCCGTCCCGGCGAGCTGCCTGCGCAACCACCTCATGCTGCACGAGATGAAGGAAGGCCGTGGTCCGATTTACATGGACACCCCGACTGCGCTTGCCAAGCTTGCCGAAACCATGACGCCAAAGGAGATCAAGCACCTCGAAGCGGAAGCCTGGGAAGACTTCCTCGACATGTGCATTGGTCAGGCCGGCGTCTGGGCCGGTGAGAACATCGAGCCGGAAAAGAAAGCCTCCGAGCTCATGCCGACCGAACCCTACCTCCTCGGCTCCCACTCGGGCTGCTCCGGCATCTGGGTCTCGGGACCCGAAGATCTGGGCGCGCCGGATGACTGGCACTGGGGCTATCGCTCCATGACCACCGTCAAAGGCCTGTTCACGGCGGGCGACGGCGTTGGTGCCTCCGGTCACAAGTTCTCCTCGGGTTCGCATGCGGAAGGCCGTATCGCCGCCAAGGGCATGGTCAAGTTCGCGCTGGACAACAAGGACTGGAAGCCGGAACTCGACACCCCGGTGAACGAACTGGTGGAAGAGATCTACCGTCCGGTCCGTACGTACCTGGAACACAAGGACTACACCACGGCGATCGACGTGAACCCGCACTACATCACACCCAAGATGCTGCAGTTCCGTCTGCAGAAGATCATGGACGAGTATGTGGCCGGCGTCGCGACCTGGTATCAGACCAACGCCAAGATGCTGGCGGTGGCCGAAGAAAAGCTTGAAATGCTGAAGGAAGATGCGCTGAAGATGCGCGCCAAGGATCTGCATGAGCTGCTGCGTGCGTGGGAAAACTACCACCGCGTGCTGGCCGCCGAGGCGCACATGAAGCACATTCAGTTCCGCGAAGAGTCCCGCTACCCGGGCTTTTACTATCGCATGGACTTCAACATCGTCGACGAGAAGAACTGGAAGTGCTTCGTCAACTCCACCTATGACCGCAAGGCCAAGAAGTGGACGGTCTTCAAGCGGCCTCACGTGGACCTGGTGTCGAAGCCGACCGCCGGTCACTAGTTCTTTGATAAGCCAAATTGGAGTAGTATTTGAGGGGCCCTTCGGGGCCCCTTTTTCTTTGCCCCTTTTTCCGCAGTGCCGCGCCCGAGGATGCCATGAGCGACGAACCCGAAATTGCGTTTCCGTCCAGCCCGATCACGCCGACGAAACTGGACCTGGACAATACCTTTACGTTTGCCTGTCATCGCGGTGTGGCCTGCTTCAACAAGTGCTGCCAGAGCATCGACATCCAGTTGACACCGTATGACATCCTGCGCCTGAAGACGCATCTGGGCATCACCGCGCGGGAGTTCCTGTTCCGCTACACCGTCCCGTTCGAAATGGACGGTCAGGGCATGCCCGGCCTGAAGCTGAAGACACGCGATGACACGACTGCGTGCAGTTTCCTTACCGAAGAGGGCTGTGGCGTCTATGCCGACCGCCCGGCCGCCTGCCGTTACTACGCGCTTGGCGTCGTATCGATGCGCAAAAAAGACAGTCCGGTCGACGAGGATTTCTATTTCGTGGTCAAGGAAGACCACTGCCTCGGGCACAACGAGGCGAAAAGCCAGACGGTGCGGGAATACCGCGAAGAGCAGGCGGTGACCCTCTACGACGAACTGAACCGCGAATGGCGGCAGCTGGTGTTGAAAAAGCGCTCCTGCGGACCGGTGGTGGGCAAGCCCTCAGACCGCAGCCTGCAGCTGTTTTTTTTGGCAAGCTATGATCTCGACGGCTTCCGCGAATTCGTGCAAAGCGCGCCGTTTCAGGAGGTCTACGTGGTCGACGCCACTTTGCTCGAACAACTGCGCACCGACGATGTCGCCTTGATGCAGTTTGGCTTCCGCTTCCTAAAGCAGGTCCTCTTCGGCGAAAAAATGCTGGACGAAAGGCCAGACGCCCTCGAGAAACGGCGCGACCGGCGCCGGATTCGCGAAGCGGCGGCCGGGCTGAACACCGCGGAGGGTTGAACCAGGATCCGCCCGGCGCTTCTCGCGCGATGCGGGGCCTCTTATACTTGGGTGTCCTGGAGGTCTTATGGATGAGGCTCCCGAGTACATCATCATGCTCGATGGGCATGTGTGCGCCCGCAGACTCGCGCCTTGGCTTAAGGCGCGCGGCCACCATATGCTGCACGCCGCCGTCAGCCTGGATGGGATTCACCGGATCCACGCCGTGCGCATCAGCACACCGCACCGGCTCCCGCCGCGCCCCCATCATCCCTGCGTGGGCAGGCGCGCGGGGACCCGTGTCCAGCTTCCCGCGCTGCTCGGGCTGATTCAAGGTCTTGCCGGCGCACGCGGCCTTAACCAGGTCATGTCGCGGGCGGAATATGCCATGCAGGCCTTCCCGGGCGTGCGCAGCGGGCACATTCACCTCGATCGCAAGCACCGTCTCACGCGCCGCGAAGATCCTCTGTTGGCCGCGGCCAGCGGGGCTTTCCCCGCCGCCGGCGGCCGCTTCCGGCCGCGCATCCTGTCTGCGCACCGTCTGTCCGGCGATTACTGGGTGACCTTGCCCCTCATGGCAGGCGGGCGCCCCATCGGCTGCCTCAGCCTGGTCGCGCGCCCCGAGGCGCTCTTGGGCTGCGGAGCGGAGCTTATGCGCGCCGCGGCGCAGAGCATCAGTGATGCGCTGGAGCGCGAGCGCTGGCGGACGCATCTGCAACGCCTGCAGGATCTGCAGTCGCACCGTGTGGCGGAACTCTCCGCGGAAATCGCCGCCCGCCGGCGCGCCGAACAGGAATTGCGGCGGTTTACGCTCGCCGTGGAGCAGGCCGGGGATTCCGTGTTCCTCATCGATACGGCAGGGGTGATCCGCTACGTCAACAAGGCCTTTGAGCGCGTCACCGGCTACAGCCGTGATGAGGTCGTCGGACACACCCCGCGCATGCTGCGTTCGGGCCATCATGAGCCCGGTTTCTATGAACGTGTGTGGCACGAGATCCGCAACGGGCGCACATACCGGGATGTCTTCATCAACCGCCGCAAGAACGGTTCGCTCTATTACGAGCAGGCGACGATCGCACCGCTGCATGACGAGTCGGGCGGCATCTCCTATTTCATATCCACCGGCCGGGACATCACCGACCGCCTGGCGACCGAGGAGCGGCTGCGGCATCTGGCGGAGCATGATGCGCTGACCGGGCTTGCCATCCGCCCGTGGTTCCTGCAACACATCGACAAGGCCATCGATGCGGGCGAACCGCTTGCGGTCATAGTCATCGACCTGGATCGCTTCCAGCGCATCAACGACACCTTCGGCCCTGTCGCCGGCGACGAGGTCGTGCAGGAATTCGCCAACCGCCTGCGCGCGCTGGCCGCGCCGCGCATGATGCTCGCACGCTTAGGGGGCGACGAGTTTGCCGGTCTGCTGGCGCCGATCGCCAGTCGCGAGGAAGCGGCGGTTTTCGCCGACCGCCTGGAAGCGGCCGTTCTCGACCCGTTCACGGTCCTCGGTCATGAACTCTTCCTGACCATCAGCCTTGGCATCAGTCTTTACCCCGAGAACGGAACGGACGCCCAGTCCCTTCTCAAAAACGCCGGCAGCGCACTGGATCAGGCGAAGCTGCGCGGCGGTGATACGCGCGAATTCTACACAGCGGAGATGAACGCGCGGGCGCTCGAACGATTGACGCTCGAAGCGCATTTGCGCCGCGCCCTGCAACGGGACCAGTTTGCGCTGTTTTATCAACCGCAGGTCGACGTGGCCACCGGGGCCATCGTCGGCGTGGAGGCGCTCGTGCGCTGGCGGCAGGAATCCGGGGCCATCGTCCTGCCTTCGGGCTTCGTGCCGCTTTTGGAGGAAACAGGCCTCATCATTCCGGTCGGCGAGTGGGCGCTGCGCACCGCGTTGCAGCAGATAGCCGCCTGGCGCGATGCCGGGCTTGGCGATACCCGCATCTCGGTGAACATATCGGCCCGCCAGTTCCGCCAGCGCGCGTTTCTGGCCGCCCTGTCGGACGCGCTCGCGCAATACCCGCGCAGCGAGGGCATGCTGGAACTGGAGCTCACGGAGTCGGTGGTCATGGAGGGCGCCCAGAGCACGATCGACATGCTGGCGACCATCAATGACATGGGTGTGCGGCTGACCATCGATGATTTCGGCACCGGGTACTCGTCGCTTAGCTATCTGCGCCGCTTCCCCATCAACGCCCTGAAGATCGACCAGTCCTTCGTTGCCGATGTCACCCAGCGGGGCGACGGCGGCGCCATCACGGCGGCCATCATCACGCTGGGCCATGAACTGTCGCTCGATGTCATCGCCGAAGGCGTGGAAACCGAATACCAGCTTCTTTTTCTGCGCAACCACAGATGCGACGTGGTCCAGGGGTTCCTCCTCGGACGCCCGTTGCCGGCCGCCGACATCACCAATCTCCTTGCGCACCGCGCCTGAGGCGCTCGCGTATCGTGGCGGGATGTTGCATTGACGCCGGCACCGGCGTTTTCCTATAGTGCCCATTTCGCGGAGGATCCCGATGCGCCTGGTTCGCGCTTTATCTCTTGCCGTAAGCCTTCTCGCAAGTCCAGGCGCGCTCGGCGCGATGCGCATGCCCATGGCCGGCATGACGCCGGTGGCGCATGGCGTCCGCGCCGCCACGCGGCCCTGGGAGGTGGCGCGGCGGCTGTGGAAGGATTCCGTGCATGAAGGGCGCCGATCCGGCACGGCGATCGGCTTTTACGGACGTCATATCCGCATCGTCGTTGTCGCCAACGCACCGCACCATCCGGACATGACCTTCGAAGCGGGGGGCCTCACCAATCCCACCCTGTCCATAACCGCCGGCGCGCAGGTGACCGTGACACTGCTCAACATGGATCCGGGGCCCGGCATGGCGCACGGCCTGGTGATCACCACCACACCTCCGCCCTATCCGGTCGTGGTGCCCGATTCACCCGCGGCCGACATTGCGCGGACCCGCGTCCTCGCGCCGCGCACCGCGGCGCGCAAGCAGCGGGCCCGTTATGCCACGGGCCATGTAACATTCCGCATCACCCGGCCCGGGACCTACTATTACCTCTGCCCGGTCCCGGGCCATGCCAAGGCCTTCCACATGTACGGCCGCCTGGTCGTCACGGGCCGCGGGCGCAAACGGACCTGACGGACTCGGGCGACGGAGGCCATTGGCGCCACCCGGAACCGGTCCGGGCGAACAGACAGCGGCTCAACGCGCCTCCTTCAGATAGCGGTCAAGATCATCGGCACCCCCTATGTGCCGCCCCTGAATGAAGACCTGCGGCAGAGACGTCCGATTGGTCACCGCCCGCATGGCACGGCTTGAGACGTCCCGATCCACCACCGCCTCTTCATACGCAAGGCCATGGCGTTCCAACAACGCCTTGGCGCGCGCGCAGTGGGCGCAACCGACCTTGGTAAACAGGAAAACGAACGCGGGTTCACGTGCCTGCGGATTGAGATGGCGAAGCATCGTATCGGCATCCGAAACCTCGAAAGGATCGCCTTCGACTTCCGGCTCGATGAACATCTTCTCGATCAGGCCATCCCGCACGAGCATCGAATAGCGCCACGAACGCTTGCCAAAACCGAGGTCGGACTTGTCGACGAGCATCCCCATGGCTGCCGTGAACTCGCCGTTGCCATCGGGGAGGAAAGTGATGCGCGAGGCCTTTTGGTCCTTCTGCCACTCGTTCATGACAAAGGCGTCGTTGACCGACACGCAGATGATCTCGTCGACACCGTTGGCCTGGAAGGCAGGCGCCAACTCGTTGAAGCGCGGCACATGACTCGTCGAGCAGGTCGGCGTATAGGCGCCAGGCAGGCCGAATACCACCACGGTACGGCCGGTGAAAATCTCGCTGCTGGTGCGCTCCACCCAGGCGTTGTCGATTCGCGTCCGAAACACCACACCAGGCACCCTCTGTCCTTCGCGATTGGTAAGCATCGGTTTTCTCCTTCGTTGTCTCGTCAATGGGGATTACCCCCTTCGGTGACGCAGAATACGCAGGGGCCTGCGATTTGTACAATGAATTGTTGCTAAGTATGTGATAGTTTCATGTTATGACTTTGAACGAACTGCGCTACCTGGTGGCTTTGGCTCGGGAACGGCACTTTGGCCGGGCGGCGGCGGCCTCTTTCGTGAGCCAGCCGGCCTTGAGCGTGGCGATCAAAAAGCTCGAAGACGAGCTCGGCGTGGTCCTGTTCGAGCGCCGGCCCGGCGAGATCGCCCTGACGCCGGTCGGCGCCCGGATCGCCACCCAGGCCATGCGCATCCTCGACGAAACGCGGGCACTGAAGGCCCTTGCCGAAGCCGGCGCGGATCCCTATGCCGCACCCTTGCGGATCGGCGCCATCTACACCGTCGGCCCCTACCTCTTTCCGCGGCTCATCCCGGCGCTGCGCACCCAAGTCCCGCAGATGCCGCTTTTCATCGAGGAACACTTCACCCGGGTCCTGGCCGAACGCCTGCAGCAGGGTGAACTCGATGCCATCATCGTCTCCGAACCATTTGCCGAAAGCGGCCTGTCCAGTGCACCGCTTTACGACGAACCCTTCGTTGTCGCCCTGCCGCCCGGCCACCCCTGGACGGCCTTGACACACATCGACGCCGGGCGCCTGGCAGATGAAACGGCACTCGTGCTGGGCACGGGCAACTGCTTTCGGGATCAGGTGCTGAAAGTCTGCAGCGGTCTTGCGCGCACCGAACCGGGCGAGTGGCAAAAAACACTCGAGGGCGGTTCGCTCGAAACGATCCGCTACATGGTGGCAGGCGGCATCGGCATCACGGTTCTGCCCTGCTCGGCCAGCACGGGCTCGCCCCTGGTCGAGCTGCGTCCCTTCGCGCCCCCGGTGCCGGCCCGCCGCGTCGTAATCGCCTGGCGCGAACATTTTCCGCGCCCGCAGGCCATCGAGGCGGTGCGCCGCGCCGTAGGCGACCATCTGGCGTCGTGCCTGAAGCCGCCTGCTGCGACCCCGGTTCGATCATGAGCGCAGACCGGGGGGATGTGTGGAGCCACCGGGTTTCCAGAAGCCCGAGGGCGGCGTTGCATCGCCTGTCTGCGTCTTCACGGCACACGTGATGGCCGCCGAAGAGGCGTTGGTGGCAATGCATCATCGCCTGGCGCACACAGCCGTTTCGGCGCCGCCTCGTGCCCGCCAGCTGCTTGCTCACCCCAAGTGATTTTGATTTGTCAACCTCACTGGAGGAGTTTATCCTTTGAGGCATCGGTCGGGCGCTTGGAGCGGGTAAGATCAAGCGGCTTGCCACGCGGGTGCGCGCAAGGATGGGCACGCCCGGCTGTGGCTCACCAAAGGCCGGCGCGGACGCACGGGCCGGCTCCTGTTGGAAGGCAAAAGGACCGCGAATGGACGCAAGCCGGCAAGAGGGAATGGCGATCGGCCGCATCACCGAGGTACACGGGCCCGTCGCCATAATCGCCTGCGAGCCGTTGCCTTCGCTGGGTCAGGCGTTGCGCGCCGCCATAGGACAGGACTCCTGCCTTTTCGAGGTTCATCAGCAGCTTGATGCGGGCCATGTGCGGGCCGTGGCCCTTCATCACACCGGGGGTTTGCAGCGCGGCACGCCAGTCTACGATACCGGCGCCCCCTTACAGACGCTCGTGTCCCCGAGCTGCCTGGGGCGGCTTTTGGATCTTTTTGGAAACCCTCTAGACGGAGGACCGCCCCTTGAAGCGGGCAGGCTCAGTCCGATCCGCAAACCGCCCACCCCCCTGCGGGATGCCATTGGCACCGGCTTTGTGCTGGAGACGGGCATCAAGGCGGTGGATCTCCTGTGCCCCTTCGTCAAAGGCGGAAAAACCGGCCTTTTCGGTGGCGCCGGCGTGGGCAAGACCGTATTGATCATGGAGTTCATGCACGCCATCGCCACCATTCACCAGGGGGTATCGGTATTTGCCGGGGTGGGAGAGCGCATCCGGGAAGGACATGAATTGTGGCACGAGATGCAGCGGGCGGGCGTCATGGCGCAGACGGCCATGGTCTTTGGGCAAATGGATGAATCACCGGGGGTCCGGTTCCGGGTGGGCCTCTCCGCTTTGACCTACGCCGAATATCTGCGCGACTCCCTGCACAAGGAAGTGATGTTCGTGATGGACAACGTTTTTCGCTTCGTGCAGGCGGGCAGCGAGATATCAAGCCTGCTGGGCCGAATGCCGGCAACGGTGGGATACCAGCCCACTCTGGCCACCGAGGTGGCGGAGATGCAAGACCGCATCCTGTCGACCCGCCAGGGCGCCATCACTTCGGTGCAGGCCGTCTATGTGCCCGCAGACGACATGACCGACCCCGCCGTGAACACCATCCTGGGCCATCTGGACACCACCGTCATTCTCTCGCGCAGCCAGGCAGGAAAGGGTATTTACCCGGCTATTGATGTGCTTGAGTCCGGCAGCAAACCCATGGATCGCCACACCCTCGGTGAACGTCACTACACCATTGCTGAAGCGGTGCGCGAGCATCTGGCGCGCTATCATGAACTCGAAGATGTCATCGCCATGCTGGGGGTCGAGGAACTGTCCCCCCGCGATCGCCTGGTTGTAATGCGCGCGCGCAAATTGCAACGTTATCTGACCCAGCCTTTCTGGGTCACTGCCGCCCATACCGGCCTGCGCGGAGTGTCGGTTCCACTGACACAAACCCTGAAAGACTGCGACGCATTCCTGGCAGGGCATTTCGATGATGTCTCCGAGGAGCGCTGCTATATGCAAGGAGCCATGGAGGGCGCGTCGTGATGAAGGCGTTCACCCTGACCATCTCCTCGGCCACCCATGGCGAACGGATCAGTGACGTCCTGTCCTTCGTCGGAGTGGATGCTTCGGGGAGCTTTGGCATCCTTGCCGGCCACGCGCGGATGATGACCATTCTCGCGCCGGGTCTGGCGCGATTTCGGCAGATGAACCGGGGATGGCAATATCTGGCCTGTCCCGGTGCCGTACTGTATTTTTGGAAAAATGACTTATCCATCAGCACAAGACGCTACCTATTGGACGAGAATTACGAACACATTGCCGATGCGCTGGAAAGGCAGATCGGAGAGGAGGAGAAAGAATTACGCGCCATGAAAGAGAGCCTGCGCCGGATGGAAGAACAGGTCCTAAAACGGATGTGGGAAATGTCCCGATCAAGGTAAACGGCGGGGCGCCCGGATACGGATGGGTGCTCCGGCGCATGAAGGAACAGACCATGCGCATGAAGAAAGCGCAAAAGGAGTACAGGAATCCGCTTGCCCAGACTTTTTATCTGGGAACGCTCGGACTGCTGCTCGTGTTGCCTGCCGTTGGGGGCGCCTATCTGGGAAACTGGCTGGATGGCCTGATTGGGGCGCGCTCTGTGCACTGGACAGTGACCTTCATCTGTCTTGGTGTCGTAATCGGTGTCGTGAACGTGTATCTATTCATCAGGGACTAGGATATGGAGCAAAGCATCATGACCCACGCTGCTGTGCTTTGCATCGGCCCCCTGCCGGTTTCCGCCGCCGTGCTCACCACCTGGGCCATCATGGCCATTCTGGGAGGCCTGGGATGGGCCGTGACCCGCCGCTTGCGGGCCAAACCAGGAGCACTGCAGACTGCGGCCGAGGGGATTGTAAGCGCCATGGAAAACGCGATCCAGGATGTGGCTCCGGGGCAGACCGGCGACATCCTGCCTTTCATCGGCAGTCTCTGGATCTTCCTCGTGATGGCCAATCTGAGCAGCCTCATACCCGGCGTGCACGCACCGACCGACGATCTGGCCACCACATCGGCACTGGCTGTCCTGGTCTTTTTTTCGGTCCATTGGTTCGGTATTCGCAGGCAGGGGCTCAAGGGATATCTGCGGCACTATCTGTTGCCAACCCCCCTTCTTTTGCCCTTCAACATTCTGAGCGAAATCACCCGCACCCTGACACTGGCTGTGCGTTTGTTTGGCAATATGATGAGCCTGGAACTGGCGGCGCTGCTTGTGCTGTTGGTGGGTGGCATCCTGATACCCATACCCATTCTCATGCTGCATATCGTGGAAGCGCTGGTGCAGGCGTATATTTTTGGGATGTTGGCGCTGGTTTACATCGCAGGCGGTATGGAACTGCAAGGCGGATCTCACGGCATCAAGGAGTGATTCATGACGGCAATGACGTGGCTTACGATCGCATCCACCGTAGCCAGCCTGTTGGCGATGGCTATCGGCGTCCTGGGGCCCGCGCTCGCCATGGGCCGGGCCATCGCGGCGGCTCTGGACGCCCTGGCCCGGCAACCGGAATCGGAATCCACCATCATGCGCACATTGTTCATCGGACTGGCCATGATCGAGTCTTTGGCGATCTATGTGCTGGTCATAGTGCTCATCGTGATGTTCCGCAATCCCCTGCTCGCCCACCTGATAAAATGATGCGGAAACAGGCATCAAAAAGGGCGACAGGCACCGTGGCAGGATTCGACTGGGGAGGACACCCGCCTTGGAAGTGACCTGGACTACGTTCTTCCTCGAGATCATAAACTTCTTCATCCTGATCTGGATCCTGAAGCGTTTTTTCTATCGCCCCATACTGGAAGTGATCGCGCGCCGGCGAACGGCGGTAGAGAAAACCCTCGCAGACGCCCAGGCGATGCAGGCCGCCGCAGAAGCTTTGAAGACGCAATATGAAAACCGCCTCGGCCAGTGGGACAAGGAGCGACAGACGGCCCGTGACGTGCTGGACAAGGAGATGGCGGCGGAAGGCGCCCGTCGACTGGCGGCATTGCAGGCCGATCTGCAGCAGGAACGCGACCGGGCGCAGGCGCTTGCGGCGCGTGACATGGAGGCTGCGCAGTTGCGCGCGGAACGGACGGCTTTGGCTCATGCGACGCAGTTCGCCACGCGCCTCCTGTCTGCGGTCGCGGGACCGGATGTGGAGCGCCGCCTTCTCGACTTTCTCCTTCAGGAGCTCCCCGGACTGTCCCCGGAGGCCAAGGATCGCCTGAGGGCGGGCGCCAGAAATGGCAAGGGCATTCACATCGTCAGCGCCTTCCCCCTCGATGAGAGCCGCCGCCGCGTGCTGGGACAGTCTTTGGCAACCTTTCTGGAAGGCGCGCCTGCCGTAACCTATGAGGAGGACAAGGATCTGCTGGCAGGCGTACGCATCACCATGGGGGATTGGGCGCTACGGGCCAATCTGCGCGATGAACTCAAGGCCTTCGCGGAATCGTCCGATGGAGGATGACCCTATACTCCCGCCGACCGGCCCTTTGCGCCGTCAGGCGGCGTGGCTTGAGCGTTATGATCCCCCTCTGCGCCTGACCGAAGAGGGACGCGTGATATCGGTAGGGGACGGGATCGCCTGGGTGAGCGGCCTGCCTTCCACCGCCATGGACGGGGTCCTCGATTTCGCTGATGGCAGCCGTGGCATGGTCTTCGATCTCAGCGAAGGCCGCATAGGCACGGTTTTATTGCACCAGACCGCAGCCCTTGCCGTAGGCACTGCCGGGCGATCGCCCCGGGGCACTTTGCGTATTGCGGTAAGCAATGATTTGCCGGGACGGGTTATCGACCCCTTGGGTGCCCCTCTCGATGGCGTGGCAGCTTGCGAACCTGCGGCATGGTACCCCCTGAAGGCGAAATCTCCGCCCATCACCGCGCGCGACTTCGTGCACAAGCCCTTGTACTCGGGAATCGCGATCATCGACACCTTGATCCCCATCGGCAAGGGGCAGCGCCAGCTGGTGATCGGCGATGAGGGACTCGGCCGCAGTTCGGTGGCCCTGGATGCGGTGATCAACCAGCGCGGCAAAGGCGTCTGCTGCGTGTATGTGCTCATCGGTCAAAAACGCTCCGCGGTCGTCAATACCATCCAAACCCTGCGGCAGTATCAGGCACTCGAATTCACCACCGTCGTGGTCGCCGAAGCGAGCGCACTGCCCGGCCTGCAGTATCTGGCCCCGTTTGCAGGCTGTGCGATAGCGGAGTTCTGGATGCGGCAGGGACGCGACACTTTGGTCGTCTACGATGATCTCGCGACCCACGCCAAAACCTACCGGGAACTGTCCCTGCTGCTGCGCCGCCCGCCCGGCCGGGAGGCGTATCCAGGCGACATCTTTTCGGTGCATGCCGAACTGCTGGAGCGGGCCACCTGTCTGAACGCGGCTGCCGGTGGCGGAAGCATGACCGCGCTGCCGATCGTGGAAACCCTGCAGGGCGAAATCGCGGCCTATATCCCCACCAACCTCATATCGATCACCGATGGGCAGATCTATCTTGATCGAAATCTTTTTGCTGGCGGGTTCCGCCCGGCTATTGATGTCGCCCGGTCGGTTTCCCGTATTGGCGGCCAGGCGCAGCACCCGCGCATCAAGGAAGAAGCCGGACGAATGAAACTCGATTATCTCCAGTTTCTGGAGCTTGAGGTGTTCACCCGTTTCGGGGCGCGCCTGGAGGCCTCCATGGAGGCCGCCATACAGCGGGGGCGTACCCTGCGCGAGATCCTAAAGCAGGATCGCCTCTCACCCCAATCCATCGAATATCAGATGGCCTGGCTTGTGGCCTTCAACGAAGGGTTGTTTGCGGATACGCCGGTGGAAAATATCGCCGTTTGCCTGCGCGCTCTCATGGGGCGCATGGAACACACCGATCTGTCCCTGGACAGTCCGCGCGAGGCATGGGTCGCCTCCGTGACGCAATGGCTCCGCCAAACAGGTCTCGGAGGCGTCCATGAGCAGGCGACATGAAGTCGAGCAGCACCTCCTCGCGCTGGGGGATATTCGCGGCATCATGAATTCCATGAAGACTTTGGCGTATATGGAGACTCGCAAGCTGGCCCGCTTTCTGGAAGTGCAGCGGGAGGCGGTCCAGCAGATGCAGGCCGTGGCGGAGGATTTTCTCGGTCATTATCCCGGCCTGGCCGGCGCCACGACGCCGCAAACACCGCAGATGGCCGTGCTCTTTGGCTCGGAACGGGGATTTTGCGGTGATTTCAATGAATCGCTGGTAGACGCACTGAAAGAATCGGGTATCGGCGCGGTCCGCCATCTGGTGGTGGTCGGGCATAAGCTTGGCAGCCGCATGGAACGGGAGCCAAAGCTCGCCGCGATCGTCGGCGGGGCAAGTGCGGCAGAAGACGTCGAGGCGGTTCTGCTTGGGCTGACCCAGTCCATCGCCAGGTTGCAGACCGCAGAGGGCCCCTTTCCGCTCGTCGCGCTCTATCATGCGCCAGATACCGTGCAACCGCTGCGCAAACCGCTGTTGCCTCCCTTCACGCCGCCCGCCCGCGCCTTGCGCCCCCGGACGTACCCGCCGCTTCTGAATCTGCCGCCCGCCGTATTTTTTGCCGGACTTGTGGAACACTATGTATTTGCCGCGCTCCATGAGATCGCCTATGTCTCCCTCATGGCAGAAAATCAGCGCCGGGTCCGACATCTCGATGGGGCGGTAAGGCATCTGGATGAACAATCCGAGGCGTGGGCACGGCGCAGCAACGCGATGCGCCAGGAAGACATTACCGAAGAGATCGAGAGTATTCTGCTGGGCGCGATGGACACGTAGAGCGTGCGGGATGGATGGAGCGGATGGGCGCGCATCCTGTCGGCATGGCCCGCAACGACCGCATCGGTGGGCCCTCGGGAAGGACCGGGTTGCCTGCGGGGCGACAATCGACACCGGCGTTCCCTTCGGCCGGAAACAATACAAGCGGCGGTCCGCGACGGGCTTCAACCGAGGTTGGATGTTCCATCGGCCCGTTGGTCTCAATCAGGTCATGGAAAGACGTTTTGCGCCTTTACGTTTGCGCCGAAGTGGAGCCGCAAGCGCATCGCGGCGGCCTGCGGCGTTGTTAGGGGGACGGTGGCGTCGTGTGGTGGCGCGTAGGTGCCGCCGTCAAGGGTGGGGGCGGTCTTGCCGGGGCTGCGCACGCCGCGCCGACCAACTACCATGACCACCGAAGGGTCTGGGTGGGATCGGGATGGTTTTGCGTCCTGTCTCGGCCGGCTGGATACCGGCGAGCGGCTGCGGGCGTGAGCCCGCAGCACGCGGTCGGCTGGGACATCACCGAGCTGCACCAAGAACCTTCTGGCTACCGTCCGGCTGTTTGCCGAACCAGGCACTAAGGGAATATTTGCCCGGGCCTGTTACATACAAGATCAACAAGCCGCCGATGATGCTGACATTCTTCCAGAAATTGATTTCATTTTCGAAGCGCGCCATCCCGGTCATGGTCCAGTAATGATGCGCGATGAGACCGGCACCAAAGGTGTAGACGGCCAATAGGATCGCCAGAGGACGCGTCGCGATTCCGGATATGAGTGCGATCGACACGCCGCATTCCACGGCTATCGCGACGATGGTTGCCAGCACCGGCAATGGGGCCCCCACATACATCATGTACTGCAGTGTTCCTGAATAGTGGGTCAGTTTTTGCCAGCCAAAGATCGCAAACAGTAATGCGAGAAGAACCCGCGCGGCGAGCAGGAGAGCATCTTGCCCTTTGACGTGATTTTCGTGATTCATTTCAAACCTCCCGGTTGCGTAGCCCTGAAAAAGACGAGATTCGTGTGTCACCGACCGACACAACGGATGACGGATAAGACTGTAAAGGGTCCTTGTTATGAGATAAACTGCGTTATGATTGCTACATTGTCCCTGTAGGTGAGACAATTATGGCCAGTCTCCTGGAGATGCGCAGTTTCGTAGGTGTGGTCGAGGCGGGTAGTTTTGTCGGCGGCGCCGAGGCAATCGGGCTGTCGAAACAGGCGGTTTCCCGTCATATCGCCGAGCTCGAGCGCCGCCTCGGCGTGCGGCTGCTGCATCGCACGACCCGTCGCCTGTCCCTGACCGAGGATGGCCAGACGTTTTTCGCCCGGGCCCGGGAACTCATCGACGAAATTGACCGGCTCGAGGCGGAGGTGTCCTCAGGCTCTGCCGAGCCGACCGGGCTGCTGCGCATCAATGCCCCCCTGACTTTCGGGATCCTGCATCTTGCGCCTCTCTGGGGGCGCTTCGCGAAGCTCTACCCCAAGGTCTCGCTCGAAGTGGATCTTAGCGACCGCCTCGTGGACTTGATCGAAGAGGGCTACGATGTGGCCGTACGCATCTCGGGCCTCCCGAACTCCACGCTGATCAGCCGCAAGCTGGCAACCACCAGACTGCTTTTGTGCGCCTCCCCTGGCTATCTGAAAAAAAATGGTCATCCGGCAACGCCTGGCGAATTGAAGAGACACCCGATGATTTCCTACGCCTATCTCACGACAGGGGAAGAATGGGCGTTCACCAATCCAGATGGTGCGCCTTTACGCGTGCGCACGAACTCGCGGTTGCATACCAATAACGGTGATACCTGTCGCGCGGCGGCGCTGGATGACCAGGGCGTGGTTTTTCTGCCTGACTTTCTGGTCGCAGACGATATACGCCAGGGTCGACTCGTGGAGCTTATGCCAGATTTCAAGGGACCCGAAATCGGCATTTATGCCGTGTACCCATCCCGGCAGTATTTGCCTGTCAAAACGCGCCGGCTCGTCGATTATCTGGTGTCTGCGTTCCGCAGTCCGATATGGCAAACCCGGGGGCCGTAGAGGCAAAACCGCTGCCGGCCCCTTTGGGGTGGCCGCAACGGCAAATACCGGGGCGAGCGGAGGCTGAAACAGGCCGGGATCGCCTTTGATGTCAGCGGGAAGGTGCGCGGTCTGGGTATGGTCACGTAGCGAGGCGGCGGGGCAATCAGAAAGACTCCGAACACGCGGGCGCCTGCCGGCCGGCAACCCGACCGGCAGGCAGGCTATCCCCGCGGACGCTCAGGCGGGGCGCTTCGCGGGCGGGCGCGCCGGATGCGCCCAGCGGATCACTTCGTACCGCGGCCGCCCCGCATACGCAGAAGGGGCCCGCGGCGCGGGCGCAACCGCCGCCGGCAAGGGCTGCGGAAAGGCCGCGAGCGGCAAAGCGATGCCAGGTTGCCAGGTCGCGATGGGTGCGGCCGGCATGGGCGCAAACGACACCGGCATCAGCCTCTGCATGGTGGCCATCTGCCGATCCATCGAAACCTGCAAGGCGTGGAACATCGCCAGACTGCGGGTGATCACCGCCTGCGCTTGCTGCGGCGTCATCTGCTGGATCCGCATGCTTCCCGCCTGCGGTTGGGCTCCCTCACCCCAGGTGAAGGATTCCTCCCGAAATACGCCTCCGCCAGGCAGCCGTACGGTCCGCTCAAAGCCCTGCACGGGGGTGCGTTCTCCGTTGATGCGCACATACATCATCGCGGGCTTTGGTCGCGGTGCCGGTGCCGCCGACGCGACGCCGATGGCGCCAAGGATCGCCGCACCAATCACCGCGCTGCCGCCGACAACGGCCAGGGCACGTTTCTTTTTCTGCATAACCGCCTCCTTCACTTCATCTTGCCGCATAGGATGGTGTCCGACCAGATAAGGTCTGGAGCGAATAGTAAAGACCACAGAAAACGCGCGAAGTTGCATGGGCAGCCGTCCAGTGGGCCAGGGGATCACAAGCCCGGGGGAGGTCCCGCACTACATGCCCGGACCCCCCATGCCACCGCCCCCGATACCCGGACCGGCTCCCATGGGCGCAGATCCCATGGCGCCACCTGCCCCCATGGGGCCGGGTGCGCCGATCGCGCCCGGCCCCATGACCGCACCAAAATCCTGATGAATCCCAACCGGAGGGCGGGAAATTCCGGGCACAGACGGATGGATGCCCGCGAGGTGGGTCAGATCCTCCCACACGGCCGCCCGCGCCCGACGGCTCGCGGCCTCGACGAAACGCGTGTTTTCGTGAGCCAGAACTGCCGTACGCAAGTGGCGCGCGTGGCGCAGCACATTCATGACCTGATCTGCCCCAACACCGGCATCACGCGCATCCGCGGCCATGGTCACGAGCGCCGTGAGGCGCGACAAGGGTAATGGCCCGTGGCCGGCGATCGTCTTGATTCCCGATGCCGTCAAGGTCCGGCGGGCGATGATCAAGGCATTCAGGGCGGCCTGGGCTTGCGGGGTTGCCAGCGACGCGCGCGGCGCATTTTGTCGCACGAGACGCGCCCCCCACAAGAGATTGTGCGCCGTGACGCGCAGGGCCGCGGTGAGGCGCGCTTGCGGCACACCCTTCAGTAAGCCCTCAAAGGCGCGACTGGCAAGCAGCGCCGGGGGCACACCCTCCCGCTTCACGGCCCGGAAGATGCGCGCCCAGGTCTGGTAGGTGGCTTTCGCCAGGTGGGCTCGCGCGCCCCAGCGCGTCAGACGCGCGGCGCTCGCCGGAGGCAACCCGGCGCGCAGGAAAATACCGGCCGATGAAGAGTTTTGTGCGCAGGCAAGGCCGCTCGCCAGTATCAGCGCGAAACCAATCAGGGCGTGCGTCCTGTTCATGCGGTCGCCCGTCCATCCACGATGATTACCGAGTTTTCACCGCCAAACCCGTCGGGCTGTTGCTCCCGGCTCTGAGGGTTCGGCATGGTCCGATGGCCGTTGACGACGAACAGATAGGCATACTGGCCGACGGGCAACCGCAGACGCGCGACCCATAGGCCATGTGCGTGGCGCTTCAAGGGCACGGCATGCTGCCAACCATCAAAACTGCCAATGACACCCACGCTGTGGGCATGCGGCAAGCGCACTGCGAAATTCACGCGCCGCACCATCGCGGGCGCGGCCCGCCGGACGGGCACGGCTTCACCGCCACCGGCTCGCAGGATGACGCCAATCGTCACGGCGGTCAGGGTCGCAGCCAGCGCCAGCGGCGCCCAGCGACGGCGATGCACGGCCGGGCGCGGGCGGGGTGCCGTCGCCAGGCGACGGACATCTTCCATGACGTTGTCGGCGAAATCGGGTCTGACCACAGGTGTCGCCGCCGAGCGCATGTGTTCGCCTATATGGCCATCATCATTCCAGTTTCTATGATTCATGCGACAACGCCTCCCGCATCAGCAGTCTGCGCAGTTCACGGCGGGCCCGAAATCCCCGCACCTTGGCGGCTCCAGCTGAAATACCCAACACCCCGGCCACCGTCCGATAATCCTGGTCCAGCATATAGTGCAGCACGACAAGCTCGCGATCGATAACCGGCAACTGGGCCAGCGCCCGCGCGAGCACCTGGCTTCGCTCGCGAGCGAGGGCATGGCGCTCGGGTCCGATGTGGACACCATCGGCATCGCAATCCATGATTTCGCAATCATCGACCGCCACCTGCGGCGGGCACCGCCGGATTGCGCGCGCGTGATCGCGAACCTTGTTGACTGCGATCTGGCACAACCAGGTGGAGAATCGTGCCCGGCGCTCGTATTGAGCCAAGTGCTCGAAAGCGGCCACGAAGGTCTGGTGGGCCAGATCCTCGACGTCCATATCGGGTGCGAGGCGGGCGACGAGGCGATGAACCATGGGGGCATGGCGCTCCACCAGGGGACGAAACGCCCGCCATTCACCTGCCAGACATCGAGCGATGCAATCATCGTCATCTCCGCAAGACGCCTCGTTCGTGGGCACCACCCGCCTCCTCTCCCCGCACATCACCTGCAGGCAATCCCGCACCCGCCATCCCTTAAGACGGCGGCGGGGCCTGACCGGTTACAGGGACCACCAGCAGGTCGCTGTGGCCACCAAAACCATCGGCGACCCGAAGCGCGTGATGGGCCAGTCGCCAACGACCGTCCACCCGAAAACCGTAGGTATAAAGACCAGGCGCGAGCGACAAAATGCCGGCATAGACGCCATGGCGGCCGCGCTTGAGTGTCCGGCACCGCCAGTCGAAAAAACTGCCGCACACCATCACCCGCCGGGCTGCGGGCGCCCGCAACCACACGCGGACGGGTTGTGCGTGGGCGCTCCCCACCCCGCACAGCGCCATGCCGAGCAACGCCATCCAACCCATTTTCCGCCGCTGCATGCCGCGAGTATATCAGGGGCAGCGCGCTCTCAACCAAACATCATACCCACTCCGGCGGCGAACAGATTCGCATGAAATGCCTGGCCTCCCGGAATCGTTACATGCTCCAGACTATAGGAAACGCGCGCATAGACGCCGTCTCCCAGCTGTTGCTTCAGGGCGCAGGTGGCTACGTTCGTGATGCGGGTCGCCGTGGCGGAGATGTTGTAGCGATCGTCTGAGTGAGCCAAAGACAAAGACAGCGTCCCGGAAGACCATGCCCGGCCATTGAGCGAGCCCCATACGGAGTATCCTCGATAGGCGTTTGGTGCTTGACCGCCATGGGAATCATCGAACTCGGCGTTTTCCGTTACCCATACGCGCGCCGTGCCCTGCTTGAATCGCAGTCGCGTGAAGTAGAGCAGAAAATCCTCTGCGGCCTCGCCATACCGGATGTCCTGGCCGCCGATCGTCGCCAGCATGGAGCCCACACCAAGCTTGTGATAATACCCAATGGTGCCACCGAAAAGATCGTTGTCGAGACTCGTATACCGCTGCAGACGCGTAACGCGAACGTTGACGCTCCCAAGCCACGCGCCGCGGCCGCCATCGGTGGCTTTATAACCGCCTACATACGCGGAATAGATCTGCGCAGTATCGCTCACCGGCGGATATCCGACCGGCGCGCCGATGAAGTTGTTGTCATGCACATACCCGGCGTCGATACCACCGAATACCGCCGCACCGGCCGGCAAGGCGATCCACGTCACCATGATGGCGGCGCAGCACACCTTGAATATTGTGTTGTTGGTCAAAATTCCCCCTACATGCCCCAATCACGCTTTCGTGTCGCCCCGGCAACCAATCGGCTCACCCGGCCGGCCGCGGGACAGCACCCCTGCTGCGACTTCAGGGTCTGCGACAGCCAACAGAAAAAGACCGGGGAGGGGCCCCTCCCCGACCGGAATCAGGGCCGACTCATGGTGCCGCCACCACTCATGGTGACGCTGCCGCCCATGGTGGCACCTGCCCCACGCATAGCGCCGAAAGCCCCGGTGGCGCCACCCATGACCGCGTGGCTCCCCGCCATGACGCCGCTATGTGTCACGAGACTTTGTTCGGTGTCGCCCGACATGAAGGTGCCTTTCATACCGGCAGTGGCGCTTTCGTGAAGCCCTGTGATATGCCGCATGGCCGTACGATAGGCCACCGGGGGCGTCGCACCGCGATGAATGTCCGCGCAGTAACCGCGCGCAACGGCAGTGAGCGCGGGGCCGCGCAGGCCGTCTTTGAGACCGGTGATTACAAGCTGCGCGGTGGGCGCCGGCCGCGCACCCGTTTGCACCGCCGCAATCACGGCCTTGGCGGCGGCTGCGACCCGTGATGCCGGCAGGGTCAGCGCAAACGCCTGGGTCAAAACCTTGGTCATGGCCGCCTCCGCCCCCATATCGGATGTCGCGGTGTGGGAGGTCGGCAGTGCGGGCACCGTTTTGAGGGCGCTCACCAAGGCCTTCATACGGGCAGCCGAATAATGGGCCTGCGCCTGCGTCGCGAGACGCGCTGCCACAGGCGCCGGCAAGCCCCGTTCAGCCAGGACCGTCTGGATAGCGGGCCTCGCGTGGGCATATGCCGGAATGACCATCAGCGCCAACAGGGGAGCGAGCCACATCTTGTCGTTTGTCATTAAAAATTCTCCTCTTGACCGCTTTGTGCGGCCTTCACTCCTGAGACGCCGAAACGCGGTTTGGGGTTACACGCCAAAACCGGAGCGATACAGCGCCCCGCCACGATCCTTCGATCACAGACCACGCCCACAATCAAAGTGCCACTGCGGCTCGGCGATTCGCCGTTCTCGCCCCAGCACACTGCGCATGGGGGAACGGGCGCTCGTCAAAACCGACTTTGTGATAAGAATTTATATTGAAAATAAGCGACGTGTTCACGGTTCTCTACGACCGAAAAGGCCCCTTATAATACTCAGGACCGCCCCCGTTACCCCACCGGGCATTGCCTGGGGATGGCCGTGGACCATGGACGGGCTTGATGCCAAGGTATGAACATCCGCCGGCATGTAAGGCATCTGGAGCTGATCGTTGGCCCTTGCATGTTCCGTGCCTCGAACGCCTGGCGTAACGCCATGCCACACGCCTGGTGGGGCGTGCGGAAACGCCCGCCGCAACCGGCGCGGCCAAGGCGCCCCCGGTGTTTGCGGAGGTGGCTGTCGACTCGCTCGAACAGGTGCGCCCACGCTCGGTCTCCCCTCTTTTCCCGACTGTGGCCGGACTACTGGGATGAGGACGAACGCGGCGCTTTCTGTGCGCGGCTTGCATCATACCCGGATGCGGGTGACGTGATACCGGGAAGCGGCGGGTGTCGCAAGGTGCGTTGGTCACGGCGGGGCATGGGGAAACGTGGCGGGGTGCGCGTGATCTATTACTTCCCCGCGCCGAGCGGGCCGCTCTGGCTGCTACTGATGTATGCCAAAAGCGCCCAGGACAACATACCGGCCCACATACTGCGAGACATTCGTAAGGAGATCGACCATGGCTAAGACCGAAAAGGAACTACAGGCGCGAGACGCCAAGCGCGACATTGGCGCGGAACTGCTGGCTTCCGTCCGTCAAATGAAGGCGGGCGAGATCGGTGCTGTCCATAAGGTCAGCCTTTCCCGTATCGTCGAGGCACGGCTGCGCGCGGGCCTGTCGCAGACGCAGTTCGCAGAAGTTTTGGGGGTCTCTGTCCGCACCCTGCAAGATTGGGAGCAAGGTCGTCGTAACCCTTCGGGGGCCGCCAACACGCTACTTAAAATTGCCGCGACACACCCGGAAGTCATCCGAGAGGCGGCGGGGTGAACCACAAGGGAGCCCTTATGTCAGGCGCGAAAGTAACGCCCCAAAGCATGCCACAACGCGCCTACGCAGCCCTATGGGGAGCGCATTGAGGACTTTGTTTTAAAGGCGGCAGGGGTGAGAGAGACGGCTATTATAATATCCATGAAGGGCAACGGGTGACGCCTAAAAACATCAAACTGGCGTTTAAGGCAATCAGTAATCGCGGCCCGCACTCGGACGCTATCGGTAAACAGGCGACCGCGTATCTGGATATAAACGGGCTTGTGATTGAAACCCCTTACCGCGAGGGGTCGTCAACCTTCCTGGTAAATCCCTGGCAAAATTACATCGAGCGGATATTCACCCTTGCGGCCCTCGACTTCCTGCGCCGCGACGGGAAAACAGAGGCACGAAAACTTCGGAAACAGGCCGCCAACCTAAAGGCGGCGCTTGCCGTTATGGACGGCGATCATAGTAATTATGGCTTCAGAGCCCGCCTGGCGCTGGCGATGTTGAGCCAATGCACGTAAGTCGTCTTGAATGGTATCCGCGATACGATCCGTGTCTATGAAGAAGAAGCGGCAGAGCATGAGCGATACTCAAATAATGTCTCATTCGAGCGATGCGTAATGGATCGCTTCCGCGAACCCCCTGCTGATCTGTACACGGCAGCCGTAGTCCGAGAGCGATGCAAAAGTGCACTTCCCATGCCGTCGCCCGCTATAGTGCGGGCCGTGGCCGTCGAGATCGAAAAGGTATTACGCCCCATAGACACCACAGCAGCAAATAAAATCCGCAAGACCGTAGACCGCGAGGCCAATGAGATTCGCAAACTTTTAAGGTAAGCCGGAAAACCCCTCCCAACTTCCGCTACCTTTCCCCTCCCCCACCGTTCGCGCCACCCCTCAAGATTGCCTCACTTTCAAACAAGTGAGCATATAACAATGATTCCTTCCGCCATTGAACCGGGCACCCTTTATACTCAAACCGATCTTGCGCCGATCCTGCGAAAATCCTTAGCCTGGTTCGAGCGCGGTCGATGGGCGGGCACCGGCCCTGCTTTCGTGAAGGTCGGCCGCCAGCCTCTTTATCGCGGGTCAGATGTTCTGGCCTGGCTTGAGGCCAACACCCGCACCTCGACTTCGGATCGGGAGGCCGCATGATCCCCGCCCTTTGCGCGATAGCCCCATTTGTTGGCCCCTTCGTAATTTTGGAGCTGTGGTCTCGCTGGAGACGGCGGCCATGAGCGCCGCTCCGTACTCAAAAGCCGTGGCGGCGCGCATTGCGGACCCGACTGCCCGCCGGCAAGCCTTGGGCACAAGCGCCGACAATTCAGCCGTGACGCTCTTTGTTTTTGCCGGCCCCAAGGCATGGGACGCCGTAATGAAGTGCCCGGCACGTTTGGCGCTCGCTGATGATCCCACCCGTGACCCGGCGCTGATCGATTGGAGCGTGGTATGCGGCCGGGGCCCCGTCCTCCTGGTCCGGGCTGGACAAATAGACGGGGCCCATGTGGAACGTCTGATCCTCGGCCTGTTGCGAGACGGTGCGGCGTCGGTCATCGACACATCGAGCGGGGCGCGCTACGTCCTGAAGGGGGCGCGATGAAGGGCACCATCGAACTGAGCCTTCCGCCCGAGTGGGCACCCAAGCAGTCCGTTGTCGCCCTCATTCGCGGCGATACCCTGGCGCCCGAGCCTATCAATTGGCTTTGGCCTGGCTGGCTCGCGGCAGGCAAAATGCACATTCTCGGCGGCCAGACAGGAACGGGCAAGACCACAATTGCGCTCGCGCTGGCGGCAGCTCTCACGACCGGCGGACGCTGGCCGGATGGGACCAAGGCCCCCGTTGGCGACGTTGTGATCTGGTCCGGCGAAGATGATCCCACGGACACCCTCGTACCCCGCCTGCGGGCGATGGGCGCGAACATGACCCGCGTACATTTTGTGTCGGGCATGGTGGAAAACGGGAAGCCCCGAAGCTTTGACCCCGCAAACGATATGGTCGCCCTCGAGACGGCACTAAAGGCGACCGGCAACGTACGCCTTCTGATCGTGGACCCCATCGTGTCGGCTATCGCGGCGGATTCCCACAAAGACGCGGATGTCCGGCGCGGACTGCAACCTCTAGTCGATCTGGCCGGGCGCTTGCGCTGTGCCTTACTGGAAATTACGTACTTCTCGAAAGGCACCCAAGACCGCGAGCCTATCGACCGTATAACCGGAAGCCTGGCCTTCGCGGCACTGGCCCGCGTAGTCATGGTCTGCGCGAAGGAAACACCACGAGACGACAGTGCCCCTCGGCGGCTTCTCATGCGGGCCAAGTCTAACGTCGGGCCGGATGATGGCGGCTTTGCCTACGAGCTGCTGCGGCAGGACGAGTTAGCAGCGTACCCCGGTATCTTCGCGTCCTCCGTGTTATGGGGCGAATCTGTAGAGGGAAGCGCCCGCGAAATCCTGGCGCAAGCGGAAGCGCAACCCGCGAAGGGTGGCGCGTTGTCCGAAGCGCGAGACTGGCTGCGCGACTTCCTGACCGAAGGCCCACAGCCGCAACGCGAGATCAAGGCGGCGGCGGACGCGCATTGCCACTCGTGGGCGACCGTCAAACGGGCACAAAAGGCGCTAGGCATCGAGTGGTACCGCGAGGGCGGCATAGGTAAGGCCGGGGCGTGGTACTGGCGTCTGCCCGGTACTGAAGCATCTAAGGTGCTCACGGAATCCCTAAGGTGCTCAACTCTGGGAGATGAGCACCTTAGCGCCCAAGACGACGCCGAGGACATCGAGCTATGATCCCTCAAACCCTGATCCAAGACGCTATCCGAGACGGCATTACGTTGGTCCCGACCGAGCAAGGCACCCTGCGCGTGCGCGGCCCCAAGGCAGAAATAGCTAGGTGGAGGCCGACCTTGAAAGCGCAGAGGGCGGAAATCTTGACCGCTCTGCAATCACCCGCATCCGTGATCACGGAACCAGCCGGCGCCGAACGGGAGGCCATCGAGTACGCCGAGCGCGTGGCGACCATCCGGTCGCGCGGGGACGTACCCTCCTCCTACACCTCGACCACCTTTTGCGAGGGATGCGGGCCGGTCCATATCTTCCAGGGAGCCCCGTCTCACGTCACCGCCTGCCCATGGTGCGCCAATCGCGTGCGGGGCCTACCAATCCCCGCGCCCGCCTGTATCGTGCGCCACCTGCGCCCTCTGGCGGCCCGATCCGAGGGAACGTGGGGCCCTGGTCTCTTGTGAACACGCGAAGGTCCGGTATCCCCATGAGGGGCGCGGTTGCGGGTACTGGAGGCCAATGGCATGAACATTAGGAGGACGCCATGACCGATTTTGAAACCGTCGAGAAACCGAGACGAGCAACACTGACGCCCAAGCAAGAGCAATTTTGTCTTGCCTACGCCCGATTGAACGATGGGGCCAAGGCGGCGAGGGAAGCGGGATACGCGGCGCGGTCGGCGCGGGTAACGGCCTGCGAACTCCTAACAAAAGAGAACATTAAGGAACGGGTGCAGGAACTCAAGGCGCAACGTCAGGTCGAGACTGAAGCCCGGCACGAAGTAGTCCAAGAGCGGCTATCCTGCGCGGCGGAACAGGCTATCACCGCCTTGGAGAAGGTATTGACTGATGACACCGCGTCAGCCAGCGCCAAGGTGGCGGCGTCCATTGCCATTTTGGACCGGGCAGGGCACTTCCCTAAAGCGACCGGGGCGGCTGGGCAACTGGTTGTAATCGGTGCCCAACCTGAACCACGGTGGGAGGATGGGCCTGTCGGGGACGCTTGCGAGCATTAGAGAGCGGGGCCGAAGGCGTGCCAGACCCCCGAAATCGCCCCAAGTGCTTACAATATGCTTACGGGCTTTTTTGCCGACTTTCAGGAATCCCCGTAAGTCATTGACTTATATGGTGGGCCCGCTCGGATTCGAACCGAGGACCAAGGGATTATGAGTCCCCTGCTCTAACCGGCTGAGCTACAGGCCCGGCGAACCTCACATATCGAGGAAACTGCGCAGGTGCTCGGAACGGCTCGGGTGCCGCAGCTTACGCAGGGCCTTCGCCTCAATCTGCCGGATGCGCTCGCGCGTCACATCGAACTGCTTGCCGACCTCCTCGAGGGTGTGATCGGTGTTCATGCCAATGCCAAAGCGCATACGCAGGACTTTCGCCTCACGCGGCGTCAGTGTCTCCAGGATGTCGAGCGTCGCCGTCTTCAGACCGGCCACGGTGGCCGCATCGGTCGGCGCCATGATGCTCGTATCCTCGACAAAATCGCCCAGATGCGAATCTTCGTCGTCGCCGATGGGTGTCTCCATGGAGATCGGCTCCTTGGCGATCTTCAGCACCTTGCGCACCTTGTCCTCCGGCATGTCCATACGCGTAGCGAGCTCCTCGGGAGTGGCCTCGCGCCCCATCTCCTGCAGCATCTGCCGCGAAATCCGGTTCAGCTTGTTGATGGTCTCGATCATGTGCACCGGGATGCGGATGGTGCGCGCCTGATCGGCGATCGAGCGCGTGATTGCCTGCCGGATCCACCAGGTGGCATAGGTGGAGAACTTGTAGCCGCGGCGATATTCGAACTTG
The DNA here is from genome assembly GCA_021795715.1 of Pseudomonadota bacterium. Lineage (GTDB taxonomy): Bacteria > Pseudomonadota > Gammaproteobacteria > Acidiferrobacterales > Acidiferrobacteraceae > JAJYDN01. The sequence goes on along the minus strand of JAJYPD010000004.1, from coordinate 8,812 downwards.
TCGACCGCCTTCATGAGGCCGATGTTGCCTTCCTGGATCAGATCCAGGAACTGCAGTCCGCGGTTGGTGTACTTCTTCGCGATCGAAATCACGAGGCGCAGGTTCGCCTCGACCATCTCCTTCTTGGCGCGCCGGGCCTTGGCTTCGCCAATCGACATGCGCCGATTGACTTCCTTCAGGTCGGCGACGGGCAGGCCGGCGCGAATCTCGATCTGCGCGAGCTTCTCCTGAGCCTGGGTAATGGCCTCCAGGTGACGCTCGATCGCCTCGGCATTACCCTCGAGGCCCTTGCCGATCTTTTTGATCCAGCGGATGTTGGTTTCATTGCCCGGGAAGCCCTTCAGGAAGGCCTTGCGGGGCATGCGCGCCTTGCCCACACAGACGTCCATGATGACCTTCTCCTGTTCGCGCGCCTCTTCCACCAGCGCCCGCACCTGCTCGACGAGACGGTTGATCTGCTTGGAGACGAACTTGATCTCCATGAACTCAGCGGCCAGCTTCTCCTGCGCCTTCTTTACGTCAGGGCTCTTGAAGCCTTTCTTCTCGATCGCCTTCACCATGGTGGTGTACAACTTGCCGATGCGCTCAAACCGGGCGAGCGCCTCTTCGCGGTCCGGACCGGAGTCTTCCTCCGCGTCGACACTGCCGCCCTCTTCTTCGTCATCCTCTTCGTCGGCGACCGAAGCGGCGACTTCCGTCACCATGTCCTCGGGTGGCTGCCCGGCGCCCTTGGCGTCGACAAAATCCACCACGAGCTCGCCCAGGCGCATCTGCTCCTGTTCGACGAGCTCCATCATGCGCAGCACTTCGGCAATCGTGGCCGGACAGGTGGCGATCGCCTCCGTGCTCTGCCGGATGCCGTCTTCGATGCGCTTGGCCAGGTCGATCTCGCCCTCGCGCGTCAAAAGCTCGACCGTACCCATCTCCCGCATGTACATGCGCACGGGATCCGTCGTGCGGCCGAATTCGCCCTCCACCGCCGACGCGAGCACCTGCTCGGCTTCCTCGACCACTTCCTCGTCGTCGGGCGTTACCGGGTCGGTCTTCATGAGCAGGGTGTCCGGATCAGGCGCCTGATCATAGACCTCGATCCCCATGTCATTGATCATGTTGATCACAGTCTCGATCTGATCGGCATCATGCACATCCTCCGGGAGGTGGTCATTGATGTCCCGATACGTCAAAAAGCCCTGCTCCTTACCCTGAATGATGAGCTTTTTCAACTGAAGTCGTTGCGTTTCCTGATCCATTAAAGTCAACCTTTAAGGGGGGTCGAGCCCGAAGTGATTGTTAAGTATACACTACGACAGCGGCGCACGCTTCCCATTCACCGGGAGACATCGGGTGCGCCCGTCCGCCGATAAGCGGCCAGCCGAGCCAGTTCCTCTTGCTCGCTCTCCGACAAATTTCCTTTTCGTATCAATTCCTTATAGCGATTCTGCGTCGATTCCTTCCGCGCCTGTTCCGACAGGCGGTCCATGATCGCCCGCAGTTCCTGCGCCTGATCGGCGACGAGCGCCGGGTATTCCCAGGCCGCGAGCCGCGCAAGCGCCTGGTAGTGTTCAGTTTCGCCAAACCGCTCGACGACGGCGGCCGTAGACAGCCCCGGAGTCGTCTTGAGCAGTGTAACCAAGGCCGCCAGAACGTCCATGCCCGGGCGGTCGAATGCAGGCAGTTCGCCCACCTCTCCAATGAGGGCGGGCGCCTGCAAAAGCAAGGCGATCGCCTGGCGGACCAAGGATGGAGAACCTTTCGGAGAAAAACCGGCCCGGAACCCCCGTCCCGGGTGTGCCGGTAACGGCGAGGGCGCGGGCGCCAGCGCCCGTACCCGGTCACCGGCAAGCCCTGTCAGCTCCGCGAGCCTCGTCATCATGATCTCGTGCAGCGCACCCCCTGGCAACTTAGACAGCAAGGGCTTGGCAAGTTCAAAGAGCCGCGCCCGGCCATCGTCACGCGTCAGATCGACCTGCCGCGAAAGCGTGTCGAAGAAAAACTGCCGCAATTCCATGGCCCGCCGCAGCCGCTGCCCGAAGCCTTCGAGCCCCTCGCGCCGCACGAGGGTGTCCGGATCCTCGCCCTCGGGGAGGAACAGGAAGGTGACCTGGCGTCCGTCGCGCAGCACGGAAAGCGCCTGTTCGAGCGCACGCCACGCCGCGTCACGGCCGGCACGGTCACCGTCAAAGCAAAAAACCACCTCGGGGCATAAGCGAAACAGCCGCTCCAAATGTTCGCGGGTGGTGGCGGTACCGAGCGTCGCCACGGTATGGGTGATGCCGTGCTGGGCGAGCGCAATGACATCCATGTAGCCTTCGACGACCACCACACGCCGTTCGCGCTCGATGGCCTTGACCGCCTGCGGCAGACCATAAAGCTCACGGCCCTTGTGGAAAAGGACCGTTTCGGGGGAATTCAGATACTTCGGTTCACCGCGATCGAGTACGCGGCCGCCAAAGCCGATCACCCGGCCTTGCAGGTCCTCGATCGGAAACATGATGCGGTCGCGAAAACGGTCATAGTACCCGCCCTGGTCGCGCGCGATGACAAGACCCGCCCGCTCCAGGGTCTTGCCGTCGTACTGGGACAGCGCGCTTGCGAGGCCATCCCAGGCCGCCGGCGCGTATCCCAGGTGGAAGGTCTTGGCGATGGAGCCGGTCACGCCACGCCCCTTCAGGTAGTCATGGGCGCGGCCGGCGGCGGGGTGACGGCGCAGCGCCTCCTGAAAATAGCGGCTCGCGTCGGCAAGCACGGGTCGCAGATCCGGTCCTGCCGGCCGCACCGGCGCCCCTTCCTCGGGCAAGTCGAGGCCCGCCCGGCGGGCAAGCTCCGTCACCGCCTCGACAAAACCGAGGCGCTCGTACTCCATCAGAAAGGTGATCGCCGTGCCGTGTGCGCCGCAGCCGAAACAGTGATAGAACTGCTTGGTCGCGCTGACTGTGAAAGATGGTGTGCGCTCTTCATGGAAAGGGCAGCACGCCTTGTGATCCTTGCCAGCCTTGCGCAAGGGGACGCGCGTACCAATGAGCTCGATGATGTCCGTACGCGCCAGCACGGCGTCTATGAAGGGCGAAGGTATCCGACCCGCCATACTGCCCCCCCCATCTACCGGGACTGAAGGCCGAAGCCTTAAGCGAGACGCTCCTTGACGCGCCCACTCACAGCCGCCATGTCTGCACGGCCCTGCAGTTTGGGTTTCAGGTAACCCACCACCTTGCCCATATCCTTGATCGAGGCCGCCTGCGTGTCACGGATCGCCACGTCAATCAGCGCCTCGATCTCTTCGGGCGCAAGCGGTGCTGGCAAATAGCTTGTAAAAACCGCCAGGGATGCCTGTTCCTTGGCCACCAGGTCTGTCCGGCCGGCCCCCTCGAACTGGGCTATGGACTCCTGTCCTTGCCGGACCAGCTTGTCGATGACCTGCAGAATACCTGTGTCATCCAGCTCGATCCGTTCATCGACTTCGCGCCGCTGGATGGCAGCACGCAGCAGGCGTATGGCCTCGAGCCGCGGCGCATCTTTCGCGCGCATGGCCGCCTTCATGTCGTCGGCGATCCGCTGCCCGAGGCTCATGACCGGCCCCTAGAAGGGACGGCTGGTGCGCATCGCAACCCGCGCGATCTTCTTCAGTTCGCGCTTGCGAGCCGCGGCGGCCTTGCGCTTGCGCACGGCCGTCGGTTTTTCATAGAATTCCCGCCGGCGCACCTCCGCAAACACTCCCGCCTTCTCACACGACCGACGAAAACGCCGAAGGGCGACCTCAAAGGGTTCGTGCTCCTTGACCCGCACAGATGGCATAGACGCTATACACCTCGAATTTAGGTAAAAAGGGAAACCGGAAACGGCGAAGTGTAGAGCATGGCGGCCGGTTTGTACATCCTCCCCCCCAGCCTGCCGGTTGCAGGGCGGCCCAAAGACCGGGACAATCCGGGGCGTGCGTATTCTCGGCATCGAAACCTCCTGTGACGACACCGGTGTCGCAGTCTACGACAGCGAAAACGGTCTGCTCGCGCACGCCCTCTACAGTCAGCTCGGCCACCAGGCCTTCGGGGGGGTTGTGCCGGAACTCGCCTCCCGCGACCACATCCAGAAACTGCTGCCGCTCGTCGAAGACGTCCTGCGCCAAGCGGGCGTTACGCGCAACGCACTCGATGGCGTCGCCTATACGGCCGGCCCGGGGCTTGCCGGCGCGCTGCTCGTCGGCGCCTCCTTTGCGCGCGCGCTCGCCTTCGGGCTTGCCATACCGGCCCTCGGTATCCATCACCTCGAAGGTCATCTGCTGGCCCCGCATCTGGAAGGCGATCCCCCGCCCTTTCCGTTTCTTGCGCTGCTCGTCTCCGGTGGCCACACCCTTCTCGCTGATGTCGCCGGTGTCGGCCGCTACCGCATTCTGGGCGAATCGCGCGACGACGCGGCCGGCGAAGCCTTTGACAAGACCGCCAAGGCCCTTGGCCTCGGCTACCCCGGCGGGCCTGCGGTGGCGCAGGCCGCCGCCCAGGGCCAGGAGCGCGGCATCACGCTGCCCCGTCCGCTCACCGACCGTCCCGGGCTCGAATTCAGCTTCAGCGGCCTCAAAACGGCCGTGCTGCGTGTCATCGGCGAAGGGCCGCTCACGGCATCCCGGCGCGCCGACATCGCTTATGCCTTCCAGGAGGCGGTGGTCGACACACTGGCCGCCAAATGCGAACGGGCCCTGGAACTGACCGGGCACACCCGTCTGGTGGTCGCAGGCGGCGTCGGCGCCAATCAGCGTCTGCGTGCGCGTCTGGCGGAGGCGGCCGCAACAAAAGGCGCACGGGTCTACTATCCGCGGGCGGCCTTCTGCACCGACAACGGCGCCATGATCGCCTATGCGGGCAGCGTGCGCTTCGCTGCCGGCGCACGCGACACGGCCGCGCTCGGCGTGCGGCCGCGCTGGCCGCTCAGCGAGCTGGCCCCGCCTTAGCGCCGATCTTCGATTCGCTGCCGTTCCGGAGGTTGCGGATGTTGCTGCGGTGGCGCCAGAGAAGCAGGACGCTCATGGTGAGGGCGGCCAGTCCATAGGGCAGCCGGTTGCCGGCAACCGCCAGCAGAACCACAAACGGCGCGGCGATCGCGGCGGTAACTGCCGCCAGCGACGAATACCGGAAGATCCCGGCAACAAGGAGCCAGATGCCGAGGAGGGCGAGCCCGGCGAGCGGACTGATGGCGAGCAGCACGCCCAGCGCGGTCGCAACCCCCTTCCCGCCCCGGAAGCCAAAGAACACGGGATACAGGTGGCCGATGAATGCGCAGACGGCCACAATGGCGAGAACCACGGGGCCGGCGCCGAGGCCGCGCGCCAGAACCACGGGCAGAACACCTTTGAGGAGGTCGCCCAGTAGGGTGATAATGGCGGCCTTCTTGCCACCGATACGCAGCACGTTGGTGGCGCCCGGGTTACGGGAACCGGTGGCGCGCGGATCGGGAAGACCGAGGGCGCGGCTGACAATCACGGCCGTCGACACCGACCCCATGAGGTAGGCGAGAACCGGCAAAACAAAGGCCAGAAGCGACATATGCGTAACGGCGTACCCCCTGACGGCTTGGACATCGTGTATTTACACGATCTGAAACTGAATTGCATCATCGGCATCTGGGAGTGGGAACACCACACGCGCCAGACGATCCTGCTCGACCTCGATCTCGGTGTCGATATCCGCAGGGCCGCCGAACGCGACCACATCGACGATACCGTCAACTACAAAGCCGTCGCCAAGCGCTTGAAGGCCTATGCCGAGGAGACTCCCTTCAAGCTCGTCGAAACGCTCGCGGAACGCGTGGCGGCGCTGGTGCTGGCGGAATTCCCGGTCCGCTGGCTGCGCCTGAAGGTCAACAAGCCAGGCGCCATCGACGGCGCAGCCGCCGTCGGCGTGATCATCGAGCGCCGCAGCGCAACCCCCGCCGCCTGACCCGCAGCGGTCAGATGACCACCGAACGGCCGCCGTCGACCGCGAGAATCTGCCCGGTGACATAGCCGGCGTCGAGCATCAGGTAGGCCGCCGCCGAGGCGATGTCATCAGGAGAGCCGATGCGTTTTTGGGGGACGCGGCTGACGATCTCCGCCTTCAGGGGATCGGCCAATTCGCGCTCCGGCCACAGGATGGTGCCCGGAGACACACCGTTGACCCGCACATGCGGGGCGAGCTCACGGGCGAGCGCCTTTGTCATCATGGCAAGTCCCGCCTTGGCGGCGCTGTAGATGGGATAACCCTTGAGTGGACGATCGCTGTGGATGTCGATGATATTGACGATGGCACCGTGGCGCCGCTTGAGTTCGGCGGAGGCCGCCTGGGCGATGAAGAAAGGCGCCCTGAGATTGGTGCTCATCAGATCATCCCAGTCCGCAAGTGATGCCGTCTCCACGGGGGTCGCATAAAAACTCGATGCATTGTTGATGACGCCGTCGAGCCGCCCAAACGCCGCAACCGCCTCGGCGACGAGATGCGCAGGCGCGGCCGGATCCAGCAGATCGGCGGCCACCACCGCCGCCGAATGGGCGCGTTCACGTTCGAGCGCGTCACTTAGGGCCTGCGCTTGTTTTTTCGATCTGCCGTAGTGAATGACCACCGCCAGCCCGCGTGCGTGCAGGAGCCGGGCGATGGCCGCGCCCAGGCGATGCGCCGCCCCTGTCACCAGCACCACTTTCTGAACCCCCTGCATGCCCGACACCCCCTTGTGCCAAAATAGGACCACAATAGCCGCTGGTCCTGCGAAACTCTATATGCCACAAGCCGCCACACCGGCCTGGGCGGCGCTCGACGCCGCCCAGGAAGCCACACTCGTCCGCCATGTGCGGATTTTGCGCACACGCATCGCGCAGGCAGGCGGTGTGCTGTCCTTTGCGGAATTCATGGAAGACGTGCTCTATGGCGCGCAGATCGGCTATTACACCCACGAGACCGTGTTCGGCGCAGGCGGCGACTTCGTCACCGCGCCGGCCTTGTCGGCCCTGTTTGGACAGTGTCTGGCGCGCCAGTGCGCGCAGATCCTGCAGCACGCGCCGGGACCGATCATCGAGGCAGGCGCCGGCGGCGGGCGCCTTGCCGTCGACATCCTCGGCACCCTGGAAGCGCTGGGGGCTTTGCCGACCCAGTATGTACTGCTCGAGCGCAGCGCCCGCCACCGCCAGGAGGCGCAAGCCCTCATCGCCCGCGAGATTCCACAACTGGCCGGCCGCGTCATCATCACCGACACATGGCCCGGGGCGAGTGCATCGGTCATCCTCGCCAATGAATTGCTCGATGCCCTGCCGGCCGTCCGGTTTCGGATCCGTGAGGGGCAGGCCCACCCGCTCCTCGTCTGCGCCGAGAAAGACGCCTTTGGCTGGCGGGAAGGGGCGGCCGATGCGCGCTTGACAGAAACGCTCGGCACGCGCGGCTGGCCGGAAGGCTACACGTCGGAGATCTCGTGGACGGGCAGGCGCTGGGTCGGCGAAGCGGCAGCGCATCTCGGCGCAGGCGGGCTGCTGCTCATCATCGACTACGGCTTCCCGGCGCACGAGTTCTATCACCCGCAGCGCCACGACGGCACGCTGATGTGCCACTTCCGCCACCATGCCCATGGCGACCCGCTGGTTTTGCCGGGCCTGCAAGACATCACCGTCCATGTCGATTTCACGGCGATCGCCGAAGCCGGCCACACCGCCGGGCTCGTGCTTGCCGGTTACACAAGCCAGGCGGCCTTTTTGCTGTCTCTTGGGCTTGCGCCGCGCGCACAACCCGAAAGCCGTGCCCACAGAGACGAGGTCAACGCCATCAAGCGCCTGACGCTGCCGCACGAAATGGGCGAGCTCTTCAAGGTGATGGCGTTTACGCACGGCGAGACCGTGCCGCTGGCCGGTTTCCACCTGCTCGACCGCCGCCCGGCGCTCGACCGCCGCTGAATCCGGGTCACATGTTGCGCAGCCGCAAATAGATCTGTGGCAGGCGGGATGGCAGCTCGTTGAGTTGGTCGATAATGAGATAATGGCCGCGTCCGAAGATGCGCTCGAGATAGGCACCGCCACTTGGATCGAGCGTCACGCAGAAGGCATGGATGCCGCGATCGGCCGCTTCCTTGATGGCCATGCGCGTATCTTCGTGGAGATAGCGCTCATCACCCCCGTCATCGTAGTCGGCAGGGCGGCCATCGGACAGGATCAGCAGCAGCCGCCGGCCCGTACCGGCGCGCCCGAGATGCACACAGGCATGACGGATCGCCGCCCCCATGCGCGTGGCCAGCCGGCCCGACAGTCCGCCCAGGACGGCGCGCTGGTCTGCCGTCAGACGCTCATCGAACGACTTGATCGGGTAGTAGCTGACCGCATCGCGGTACTTGGAAGCGAAACCGGCAATGGCGTAAGGGTCGCCGATCTCCTCCAGGGTGACGGCAAACAGGAGGAGCGCCGCCTTCAGGCGATCGACGACCTGGCCGGCACCATCGGCGGCCTGCTGCATGATCGACGTAGACAGATCGGCAAGCAGCAAAACGCCCGTATCCCGGGCAAGCGGCCGCCGCTGCCGGTATACGCAGGCCGCAGGCCGCATGCCGCTGCGGCGGTCCGCGACATAGGCGACGGCGGCATCGAGATCGAGTTCCTCGCCCTCGAGCTGGCGGCGCAACGGTGCCAGCCGCCGGGGTTTTTCCGCCTGGATGGCCCGGCGCAGGCGCCGCAGCAGTCCTGCATGGCGCAGCAGCAACTGCTGCGCGCAATCCGCATCGGTCTCCGTGAGCACGCGCTCTTGCACGTGCGCCCAATCACGGCGGTAGGCCTTCTCGCGGTAATCCCATTCCGGATAGGCAGCCCCCGCGATTGCCT
>JAJYPD010000051.1 GCA_021795715.1 Pseudomonadota bacterium | reverse complement strand
TCATCATCAAGACCGAGACGGAGATGACGCCGGAGAAGAAGCCGTAGCGCGGGGTTGATCCCGAACAAGCCCGCGAAGGAAACGGGCTTGGTAATCCCCGGGATCTCTCCCATGAGCCTCAGCGTTGTCTCGGCCGCGACGAGAACCAGGTTCGCCACGATTTAAAGACCGAGTATCCAGGCGATCCTCGACCACATCGCAGCCGCTGATGCGGAGGCCGCCGGCGCCCGCCACGTGGCGAGCCAGTCGCGCAGGGCGGCCGGCGGCACGGGCCTGCTCACCACATAGCCTTGTACATAGCGGCAGCCCAGATCGCGCAGCAGCAATCCCTGTTCCACGTGCTCGACCCCTTCGGCGACGGTGTGGATGCCAAGTACCGTGGCCGCGGCAACCGTCGCCGAAACGATCGCAAAGTCGCGCATGTCCTCGGCCATGCCGGTCACGAAGGCGCGATCGATCTTGATGTAATCACAAGGCAGTTTCTGCAGGTAGTTGAGCGATGCATATCCGGTGCCGAAGTCATCGAGGGCCACGGTCACGCCCAGCGCGCGGCATGCCGCCAGCGCCCGGCCGGCGTCGTCGAGGTCGGTCAGCGGACTGCTTTCCGTGACTTCGATTTCCAGCAGGCGCGTCAGGTCGGTGTGTGCCGCCAGAATGGTGCGCATGGCCCGGGCAAATTCGGGGTGCAGCAGGTTTTGACTGTGGATGTTCACGGCGATGGGCAAGGCGCAGCCATCCTGTTCCAGGGTGCGCACCGTCGCCAGCGCCTCCTTGAGGACGAACAGATCGAGCGCGCGCATCAGTTCCGCATTGTGGGCGATCGCCGGGAAATACCGGTCCGGTGTCCATATCGTTCCATCGGACTGCGGCCAGCGAATCAGCGCCTCGGCGCTGCGGATATGGCCGGTGGCGATTTCGACCTGCGGCTGGAAGTGGAGAATCAGGCGGTGTTGCGCGAGGTCTTGTGCGAACCGGTCCTGGATCTGTTGATAGGCGATCAGCCGCTGCTCGAGTTCCGGGCGGAAGAACGCCGCCGAGCTGTGCCCCAGGCCCTTGGCCTCGTGCAGCGCCTGGCCGGCGCGCCGGATGAGATCGCTGGCACTGCGGCCATCCTGCGGGCAGACGGCGATGCCGATGGTGGCTGTGACATGGATGGCGCCGTGGGCGGCGATCGTACAGGGCGGCTCGAGGCCCCAGCGGATGGTGTCGAGCAGGTCCGTGACCTCATCCTGCGCGGTTACGCCGAGCAGGATGACGGCAAATTCGTCGCCACCCAGCCGGGCGGCCAGCGCCAGGGGCGGCAGGAGGGTGCGCAACCGCTCGGATATCTGCAGCAGCAGCTGATCGCCGACGTGGTGGCCATACTGGTCGTTCGTCACCTTGAAGCCGTCCAGATCCAGGATGGCGATTGCCAGGGGCCCGTCCGGCGATTGCGTCAGGTGCCGCTGAAGTTCGTTTTGGAAGTGGGTGCGATTGTATAGGCCTGTGAGGGCGTCGTGGTGCGCCTGATAGCGCAGGCTTTGCTCGCGATCGTGATCTTCGAGAGAAAACGCGATGTTCCTGGCAAAGCGTTCGAGCAGGTGGATGAGCGGCAAAAAGAGGGCTTTGTGTCTTGATCCAAAGGCCAGTACGGCCACGACCCGGCCATTGCGCAGAATCGGCACCGCCGCCGCCGATCCGGTACCGATATGCTCGTGAACCGACCGCCACGAGGAAAACCCCTGGTCGTTTTGCACATTTTCGGAGATCTCGATCTGGCCGCTGCGCACACAGCGTCCGGCCGGACCCCGCCCTTCCGGCCGCGAGGGGTCGCTGGTGAAGCGCAGCCGCAACCAATTGACATCAAGGGGCCCTTTTTCCGCGTAACTGACGACGCGGATGTCGCCGGAGGCTTCGACTTGGCCTGCCCACACGAACAGCAGATCCGTATAGGCCATGATGATGCGGCATGCGGCCTGAAACAGGCGTTCGGGCGCGGGGTGGTGGGCGATGAGCCGTGTCAATTCACTCAAGGCCTGATAGAAATCCCGTTGCTGTTCGGCGAATGCCCGCTCGTGGCGCAGACGATGATCGGTGGCCAGGCGCACGGTGTGCGCGCGACGGACCTCGATGTCGGCGAAGCGATGGTAGAGTGTGCCGAGCGCCAGCAGCAGCGTGATGAGAACGAGGGGAACGGCCAGGCGGTGCCCGAGCGTCGCCAGGAGAACAGGCAAAGGGGTGCTGATGCCGATCACAAGCCCGTATGCGGTGCGGTGATAGGCCCCGAGCCGCCAGTGGTGGGCCACGCCCGCCCGTCCCTGAAAAATGCCGGCGACCCGTTGCGGGTGGTGCTGCAGGGTGCGCATCAAAGGGCCATTCTTCTGTGTGCCGTGGGCGGCGGGTTCCGTCGTTCCGGAGCGGCTGATCCGAAAGCTCAGACTGTCTGCCGTATTCAGAAGAAAGATATGGGTTCCGGGCCCTGCGAAATGAAAGGCGATGGACAGGTGGGGCCAGGCGGCGACCGGCTGCCTGAGTAGCAAAATGCGGTCTGCGCCCAGTGGCCGCGCCATCCATGCCACCAATCCGCCGCGGCCTTCGGGAATGGACAGGCAGGTCGTGCGCGCCCGCACGCATTCCTGGATGGACGTGGGGGTGGTTTGTGTCGACTGTGTCCAGGGCATGCGCGCCAGCACCCCGGGCTGGCGGGCCGGAATCAGGCGCACATCATCTTGCGGGTGACGTTGCCGGTATTGCGCGAGCCGCTTTTGTGCGGCCGCGCGGGATGGCGTCTGCTCAATGGCCGTTCCCAGGCGAATGAGGCGCCCATTCAGGTCATTTAGGTAGATCGCTTCGTGGCGCGCCGCGGCGGAGGCCGCAAAGGCGAGCCGGCGGGCGGCCGCGTGCGTGAGTTCGCGCCAGGTCGTGAAAGTGAAAGCCGCCGCTGCCACCAGAATGCCGACGACGAACAAGGCCCAGAATCGGCCTACGGTCCGGGACATGATGTCTCCCGGTGCGTGCGCGTCTTCGGCGCGGGCGGGTTCGATGATCGCCGGCGGGACCTGCGGGGTCGTCTCCGCCGGTCCCTCGGCCGCATCCGGTGTTCGCCGGGTGCGCGCGCGCACCCGGGATGGGTCTGGGTCTTCGGGAAGGATCGGTGCGGCGCGTCCGGTCGTCATCCTGTCTCCTCAAAACCGTGCCGTGGCCGCACCTATCGCCAGGCCGGCCCGCAGACGGTGCGGCACGGCCGCTTGGAGGGAAGACGCGCCAGGACACCCACATCATCCCGTAAGACCGGTCCGAATGCGGGCGCCGTCCGATTGGCCTCTCGGAACGGCGTTTTATGCTAAGTATAGTCGCCGCAGGGCGGCTGTCTGTCCGTGTCCCGACGGTCACGTTGTCAGTGGGGAGGCGCGCTACTACAATGGCGGCCTTCGGGAGGGACGGCCATGGTCAAAGTGGGCATCATCGGCGGCACCGGCTACACCGGTTCTGAGCTTTTGCGCCTGTTGCTGCGGCATCCCCAGGCCGAAGTGGTGGCAATCACGTCCCGCGCGGAAGCCGGGAAATCGGTGGCCAGCCTGTTTCCCAATCTGCGCCACCATGCCGATCTGACCTTCAGCGATCCGGCCGATGAGGAGACGCTGGCGGCCTGTGACGTCGTGTTTAGCGCAACGCCAAACGGGGTTGCGGCGGCACACGCGCCAAAACTCCTGGCGCGCGGTGTGCGGATGATCGACATCGCGGCCGATTTTCGTCTGCGTGACATCGCGGTCTGGGAACGCTGGTACGGTATGTCCCACCCGTGCCCCGAGCTCGTCGCCGAAGCGGTGTACGGGTTGCCCGAGATCCATCGCGAACAGATTCGCACCGCGCGGCTCGTGGCCAATCCGGGCTGTTATCCGACGGCCGTCCAGCTCGGTTTCCTGCCGGTGGTCGAGGCGGGCCTGGCCGATCCGGGCTCGCTGGTGGCGAGCGCCGTGTCCGGTTTGAGCGGCGCCGGCCGCGGCGCGCATGTACCGATGCTTTTTTGCGAAACGGCGGAATCGGTCAGGGCGTACAATGTGAGCGGGCATCGCCACCGCCCGGAGATCGCCCAAGGCCTGTCGATGATGGCGGGGCAGGCGCTGGATCTGGTGTTCGTGCCGCATGTCGCGCCCTTGATTCGGGGGATGCATGCCACCTTGACCCTGCGGCTTGTGCGCACCGATCTGGATATCCAGGCCCTCTACGAGGCGCGTTACCGGGACGAACCGTTTGTCGATGTGCTGCCGGCGGGCGCGCATCCCGATACCCGCATGATGCGTGGGACCAACGGTTGCCACATCGCGCTACACCAGCCGTTGCCCGACCGCTTGGTGATTCTCGTGGCCATCGACAACCTGACGAAGGGCGCAAGCGGCCAGGCGATACAGAATTTCAATCTGATGTTTGGGTTTTCCGAAGAACTCGGGCTGTCGGATATTGCGCTGTTTCCGTGAGATGGCCGGCGCGCACCGGTTCGGCGGTAGTGCCGACGGGAAGACCGGCCTTGGCAGATGTCGGGCACGTTTTATAATCGAGGCATTTTGGGAGTAGGACGTGCGCAAGCAGCCCAGTGATCTTGTCGTCAAGCGGCGTCTGGCCGCCGAAGTCCGGTATGCCTTGGCTGCCGCCCTGGCGATCCTGTTGATTGGTGGGTCATACGGCCTCTATACCCATGGGGAGCGGGTCGCGGGCTTCAACGCCGATGCGGCACGCGCACAGGCCAGCCGCCTGCATCAGCGTATCGGCAGACTGCAAAGACAGCGGCGGACGCTCGTTGCGCGGCTGGCCGCGGCGCATGACACCATTCAGGCGGATGCCACCGCGTACAGTCAGCTCACCGGTGCCCTGAAGCAGTCCAACCGCAAGATCGCCAAATTGCAGGAACAGGTTGGTTTTTATCAGGCCGTTCTCGACGCGCCGCCCCGACATGGGGTGCGGATTGACCACTTCAGTGTGCGCCCAACGGTCACCGGTTACCGGTACCACCTTGTTTTGATCCAGTCTTTTGCGTTTCACAGATGGCTGGATGCGGCCGTTCGGCTGACCGTTCAGGGCGCCATCCACGGCCGTCCATCAGTTTGGTCCGACCCGAGCCTTGTTGACAGGCCGCTTTACGTCCACTTTAAATACTTTAGTGACACGCATGGCGGCTTCACGCTGCCGGCGGGTTTCGTGCCGTCGAGAGTCACCGTGCAGGTGACATCCGGCGGGCGGATACAGAAACACACCTATGCGTGGCCCACAGCGAGCGCCACCTCATGAAACGAGGCATCTTTATGTTGGATAGAATCGGAAAAAAATCGAACGACAAGGCGTGCAACACCATCGATACGCTGATTGGCGAACAGACCGAACTCAAGGGTGATGTCTCATTCAGCGGCGGTCTGCGCATCGATGGCAAGATCCAGGGCAATGTCACCGCCCAGGCGGAGGGCAGCACCTTGATCCTGAGCGAGCGGGGCCATATTACGGGCAACGTGCAGGTCCCCCACCTGATCATCAACGGGACGATCAAGGGCAACGTGCGCTCGAACGGCTGTGTCGAGCTGCAGGCAAAGGCCGAGGTGACCGGCGACATGGTGTACAAGAATCTGGAGATGGCGCTGGGTGCCACCGTCAATGGCAACCTCGTTCATGAGGCCGACAAGGAGGCGCCGCGACTCAAGGCCATCGGTGGCGCCGATCCTGTCATTTCCTAGCCACAGGGGCTCGTTTGACGGTATGCGGGCGGGCGCGGATAATGGGGGCATTTCGTGGAGGTGCGAATGAGCGCAAGCGAGACAGAAGTGATGGAGATGCCGAGCCCGTTGAATTTCACCGACAGCGCGGCGCGCAAGGTCAAAGAGCTGATCGATGAGGAAAACAACCCGGCCCTGATGCTGCGTGTGTTCGTATCAGGTGGCGGCTGTTCCGGCTTTCAGTACGGCTTTACCTTCGATGAGCATGCCAACGAGGACGATTCCCGGATCGACAAGAACGGCGTAACGCTGCTGGTCGACCCGATGAGTTTCCAGTATCTGGCAGGCGCGGAAATCGATTACCAGGAAGGGCTCGACGGTGCGCAGTTTGTCATCAAGAACCCGCAGGCGAAGACCACCTGCGGCTGCGGCTCTTCCTTCTCCGTCTAAAAAGTCCTCATCCTGCTGTCGGCTGCATCCCGCTCCCGGGCGTTGCTCGGGAGGCGGGCTTTATGTGGCGGCATAAATGCCGCCCAGAACCGCCGCGTGGGTTGCGCCCGTCACGCTCGGAAGATTCCCTGGCCGGCCGCCCAAGGTCTGCGCGGCGAGCCAGGCAAACGCGGCAGGCTCGACGAGATCGGGTGCAAGTCCCAACGCGGCCGTGGTATCCACGGGGCGCGCAAGCAGCATCCGCAGTTCCCGCATCAGGCTGTCATTGGCGGACCCCCCGCCGCAGACGAACAGTTCATCCATGTCAGCGTGGCCGATGGCCGCCACGATGGTTTGTGCCGTCAGCCGTGTCAGTGTGGCCTGGACGTCTGCGCCGGCCGCATCCGGGTGGCGCGCAAGGCGCGCCTCCAGCCAGGCCATGGTGAAGTGTTCTCGCCCCGTGCTTTTGGGAGGGGCTGCGGCGAAATAAGGCTCCTGCAGCAGCGTCGCCAGAAGCGGCGCGTGCAGGCGGCCCTGCGCGGCCCATGCGCCCCCTGTGTCGCAGGGCAGCCCCAGGCTGCGCTGGATCCACGCATCCAGCAAAGCATTACCCGGTCCGGTGTCGAAACCGATCACGGGGACCGACGGATCCCGGCTGATGAGGGTGACATTGGCGATGCCGCCGATGTTGGCGATGGCGCGATTGTGGCGTTCGTCCCAGAAGAGCCAGCGATGAAAGGCCGGTACCAGGGGTGCACCCTGGCCGCCGGCCGCCATGTCGCGGCGCCGGAAGTCCGCTACCGTCGTGATGCCGGTGCGCTCGGCGATACGGCTCGGGTCGCCGATCTGCAGGGTGAAGGCGTGCGATCCGCCGGGGCGGTGGCGCAGCGTCTGCCCGTGCGAGCCGATGGCACCAATATCCTGCCGTCGCAAATTCGCGGCTACGCGCACCGAATCGGCGGCGGCGGCAAACATTTCGGCAAGCTCGGTTTCGAGCGCCCCCATCCGGTCGATCTCATCATCCCCCGGCGTCATAAGTGCGAGAATGCGTGCGCGCAGCGCCGCACCATAGGGTGTGTGGTGGTGTGCGAGGATGCGCAGGCGTGGCTTGTCGCTAAAGCGGGCGACCACGGCGTCTATGCCATCAGCGCTGGTTCCCGACATGAGGCCGATGAAGTGGTCCGCCATGTTTGCCCCGTCCATGCCCATGATGCGGCTATGGTACCCTTGTGCCAGCTAAGGAGGATAGGGTGTTGAATGAATCCATCGAAGCCGCGCTGACGGTCATCCGTCAGGGGACGTCGGCAATCGTTTCCGAGTCCGAGCTGCGGGCAAAGCTCGCGCAGGGCCGCCCGTTGCGGGTCAAGGCCGGGTTCGACCCGACCGCCCCCGACCTGCATCTCGGGCACACCGTGCTGTTGCGCAAGCTCCGTCAATTCCAGGATCTTGGGCATACGGTTTTGTTTCTCATTGGCGATTTTACCGGACGCATCGGTGATCCCACCGGGAAGAACACGACCAGGCCCCCGCTGTCGGCGGAGGACGTGGCACGCAACGCACAAAGTTACGAGAGCCAGGTCTTCAAGATCCTCGACCGCAGCCGTACGGAAGTGGTTTTTAATTCCCGGTGGATGGAGCAGATGGGCGCTTACGATCTCGTGCGCCTGGCTTCGCATTATACGGTCGCACGCCTGCTTGAGCGGGACGATTTCGAGAAACGTTACACGGCGGGCCAGCCGATCGCCGTCCACGAGTTTCTCTATCCGCTGATCCAGGGATACGATTCGGTCGCTTTGCGTGCCGACATCGAACTGGGCGGCACAGACCAGCGCTTCAATCTCCTGGTCGGCCGCGATCTCCAGCGGGACTATGGCCAGGAACCGCAGGTCGTCATCACCCTGCCCATCCTCGAGGGCACCGACGGTGTCCAGAAGATGTCGAAGTCCCTGAACAACGCGATCGGTGTCCTGGATGAGCCGGCCATGATGTTTGGCAAGCTCATGTCCATCCCGGACACGGTCATGTGGCGTTATTTCGAGCTTTTGTCGATGCGCCCGCCGGCAGAACTAGACGAGCTGCGCCAATTCGTGAATAATGGCGGCAATCCGCGGGACGTGAAACTGGCACTGGCCCATGAGCTGGTGGGGCGGTTTCATTGTGCCGAGGCAGCAGATCAAAGCCGGCAACAATTCCTCGACGTTTTTAGCCGGGGGGCTTTACCTGACACCATCGATGAGCGTAGACTTGTCGTCCCTCCCGAGGGGTTACCCATAGCGCGGGCGCTGAAAGCGGCCGGCTTCGTGGCGACCACATCGGAGGCGCTGCGACTGCTCCGCCAAGGTGGAGTGAAAGTTGACGGCGAGCGCGTAGATGAGTCGTGGCAGTTTTTGCCAGGCTCGGAGCGGGTGGTTCAGATCGGCAAGCGGCGTTTTTTGCGATTGCAGTTTTGTGAAAAATAGCGCTTGACGGACCGAAGCAACTGCGTATAATGCGCGCTTCTTCCAGATGACTGGAAGTGTTCTTTAAAAAATCGGATCAAGTAATTTGTGTGGGCGCTTTTGTCGAGCCGGGTCTTCATGAAAGACCAGCCGGTCACCCGCAAGGGTTCCGGCTAAAGATTTGTTCCCTTAAGGAACACCAAGTTTTGCAATTGGAGAGTTTGATCCTGGCTCAGATTGAACGCTGGCGGCATGCCTAACACATGCAAGTCGAACGCGAAAGGGGGCAACCCCGAGTAGAGTGGCGGACGGGTGAGTAACGCGTAGGAATCTGCCCAGTAGTGGGGGATAACCCGGCGAAAGCCGGGCTAATACCGCATATG
>JAJYPD010000050.1 GCA_021795715.1 Pseudomonadota bacterium | reverse complement strand
TCTGGTGCAGGGGGTGCTGATCGGCCTGATCGGTACGCTCATCGGGGTGGCGCTGGGCACGGTGCTGTCGCTCAACATCACGACCATCGTGCCGTTCATCGAGCGGGTCTTCCACACGCAATTTCTGTCCCCGAGCGTCTATTATATCAGTCAGCTGCCCTCGCACCTGCGCATGGGCGATGTGCTGCATGTGGCGGTCGCGTCGTTTGGCATGAGCTTTGTCGCCACGCTCTATCCGGCATGGCAGGCGGCCCGCACCCAGCCCGCGGAGGCGTTGCGCTACGAATGAGTGCCGTGATCCGCGCAGAGGCCGTCAGCAAGACATTCGCCGAGGGGCCGCTGCATGTCGATGTTTTGAGGCATGTCGACCTCATCGTCGGCGATGGCGAGAGGATCGCCATCGTGGGTTCGTCGGGGGCCGGCAAAAGCACATTGCTGCACCTGCTTGCCGGTCTCGATGTGCCCACCGCCGGCCGGGTGTTTGTCGGCGAACACGACCTGGCCGGTCTGAGCGAGACGGAAAAGGGCCGGTTGCGTAACAGGATGCTGGGATTTGTCTACCAGTTCCATCATCTTTTGCCCGAATTCACGGCAGCCGAGAACGTCGCCATGCCGCTTTTGATCGCGCGCAGGGCGCCGCGGGAGGCCGCGCGCGAGGCGCACGAGATGCTGCGCCGCGTAGGGCTTGCCGACCGTGCCGCGCACAAGCCGGGCGAGCTTTCGGGAGGGGAGCGCCAGCGGGTCGCCATCGCGCGCGCCGTTGTGCACCGGCCGCGCTGCGTTTTGGCCGACGAGCCGACTGGAAACCTCGACAGCCACAATGCGCAGGCGGCCTTTGCGCTGCTTGTGGAGTTGAACCGGTCGTTTGATACGAGTCTTGTGCTGGTGACCCACGACCGCGCCCTGGCTGCGGCCATGGACCGCGTGTGTACGATCAGCGACGGGGTGCTCGCCGGGTAGCGAGCTTTTCAGGTGTGCCGGGCCTTGTTAGAGTAACGCTGTGCCAGCCGTGGGGAGTTGTGCGTGTTTGAATTGATCAAGGCCGGCGGCTTTGCAATGTGGCCGCTTCTGTTGTGCTCGATTTTGGCGATGGCCATCATTGGTGAGCGGCTGGTGATGCTGCGGCGGCGGCGTGTCGTACCGGCGGCCACGGTGGCCGTGGTGCGCGACTGGCTGTCACGGGGCGAGGTGACGCCCGAACAGATCCGGACACTCGAGCAGGCGTCGCCGCTCGGCCAGGTGCTGGCGGCGGGGCTCGTCAACCGGCGGCGCCCGCCTGCGGTCATGCGCGAAGCGATCGAAGATGCCGGACGGCATGCCGGCATCGAGCTCGAGCGCTACCTGAATGCGCTTGGCATCATCGCCACGGTGGCGCCGTTTCTGGGTCTCTTTGGCACGGTGCTCGGCATGATCCGCATGTTTTCAGGGCTGGGTCAGGCCGGGGTGGGTGATCCGGCGATTCTCGCGGCGGGCATCGCGCAGGCGCTGACCACCACCGCCACCGGACTGGGCATCGCCATCCCGAGCCTCATCTTCTATCGCGTCTTCCGGGGCCGGGTGAACGATCTTCTGGTCGACATGGAGCGCGAAGCGATGCGTCTGATCGAGGTGATCCGGGGCGAACGCGAGGCGTACTGATGCAATTCCGGCGCCGCCCCAATGAAGAACCCGAGATCAATCTCGTGCCCATGATCGACGTCTTGCTGATGACATTGATCTTCCTGATCCTGACCACGAGCTTTGCCCACCGCTCGGCGCTGAAGGTGCAGCTGCCCCAGGCGCAAAGCCCCAAGCCACTGGTGGACCAGGGCGTGCGCATCCTGATCGATGCGGCCGGCGACTATGCGGTCAATGGCGTGATGGCCTCCGACCGCGAGGCGCGTCTCATGCAGGTGCTGGCGGCGCAGGTCAAATCGCCAAGCGCGCCGGTGATCATCTACGCCGATCGCATGGCGCCGTACCGGGCGGTCGTGCACGCGCTGGATGCGGCCCGCCGGCTGGGGCTCAATCGCATCGTATTTGCGACCAAGGGTCACAAGGCGTCGTGAAAAAGGCGCGGGGCGGCTCCCTCTATGGGCGGCTTTTGCGCTATGCATGGCCTTACCGCGCAACATTCCTCATCTCGGTCGTGTGCATGGCGATCGGCGCCGCCACGGAGCCTGCGTTTGCCGCACTGATGCGCCCGCTGCTGAACGGGGGCTTTGTCCACAAGAATCCCGCCAGCATCCGCTGGATGCCGCTTCTGGTCGTAGCGCTTTTCGTGCTGCGCGGGCTCGCCTCCTTCGGCGCCGGTTATCTGATGAGCTGGGTCGGCCGGCGCATCGTTTTCGATGTCCGCACGGCGCTCTTTGGGCGGCTTTTGTTCCTGCCGACGACATTTTTCGATGCCCACTCGTCCGGGGTGCTGATCGCGAAGCTCATTTATGATGTCGAGCAGCTGGCGAGCGCGGCCACGCGCGCGCTGACCACGCTCGTCAAGGATAATTTGACGGTGATCGGCCTGATCGGCTGGATGCTTTATCTGAACTGGGCGCTGACGCTTGGCATCCTCATCACCGCGCCGTTTATCTCCGCCATCATGCGGCGCATGAGCAGGCGCTTTCGCCATACGAGCCGCGCCATCCAGGATTCCATGGGCGAGATCTCCCATGTTGTGCAGGAGGCGGTCGACGCGCATCGTGTCATCAAGACCTTTGGCGGCCAGGATCTGGCGTCGCGGCTCTTTGCCGAGGCCAACGAGAAAAATCGGCGCGAGAACATGCGCCGTGTGCGGGTGTCTGCGTCGGGCGTTCCGTTCGTGCAGCTTCTGGCAGCGATCGCGCTGGCGGCCGTGGTCTCGGTGGCCATGCGCGAACCGCACGCGACGGTCGGCGCGTTCATGTCGTACATGGCGGCGATGATGATGCTGCTTGCGCCGATCAAGCGGCTGGCGCAGGTGAACGAGACTTTGCAGACCGGGCTTGCGGCGGCGCAGAGTGTGTTCGCGCTGCTTGACGAGCCCGGGGAGGTGGAGACGGGACAGCGCACGTTGCCGCAGGCGCGCGGCGCCATCGAATACCGCGATGTGCGTTGTCGCTATGCGGCCGACGCCCCGTGGGCGGTGGACGGTGTGTCGTTTTCCATGGAAGCGGGACAGACTTTCGCGCTGGTCGGAACGTCTGGCAGCGGCAAGACCACGATAGCCAATCTACTGCCCCGTTTTTACAGTCTGAGCGAGGGTTCGATTACCTTCGATGGGATCGACATCCGCGACCTCACCCTGGCCAATCTGCGCGCCCACATCGCGCTTGTCAGTCAGGAGACGGTGCTCTTTGATACCACCATCCGCGACAACATCCTCTACGGATATCGGGGTGCGGTGCGCGAAGGGCGCCTGGAGGAGATCGTGCATGCGGCGCGGATCGACGAATTTGTGCGCGATTTGCCCAAAGGTCTTGAGACAGTGGTTGGTGAGCGGGGGGTGCGGTTGTCCGGCGGCCAGCGCCAGCGCATCGCGATTGCGCGCGCTTTGTTGAAGGATGCGCCGGTGCTGATTCTGGATGAGGCGACGGCGGCACTGGACACCGAATCGGAACGGCATGTGCAGGTGGCCATGCAGCGCCTTATGGAAAACCGCACCACGCTTGTCATCGCCCACCGGCTGTCGACCATCGAACATGCCGACTGCATTCTGGTCATGGCCAAGGGGCGCGTCATCGAGCGCGGCAACCATGCCGAGCTGATGGCGCTGGACCAGGCCTATGCGCGCCTGCACAAGCTCCAGTTCCATGCCTGAGGCCTACGGCAGCAATCTTGCGCGTGTGCTGATGGCGGATGTGGCCGACCGGCTGGGCGGCCGCAAGGGGCGGGCCAACGCCCGCCTGGGTTTTCTGACCGTACCACCGGGAGACGGCCGCATCATCTGGATCAAGGCCGATGCCGATGCCGATGCCGTGTGGCTTGCCGCGGAACTCGCCCACGCCGTGCGCGAACGGCGCCGCGATGTGCGCCTGATCGTCACCTTCGAGGAGGAATTCGAAGGCAATTCGCGGCGGATCAAGGAGCTTGCGCGCGCGGGTTACGGATTCGGGCCGGCGGATTGGCCGGGTGCGGTGCGCCGCGTGCTGGCGCGATTTGCGCCGCTTGCCGGCGTCATCACGGTGGGCGCAAGTTTGCGCCGGCAATTGGCGGCAGCACTGGAAAAGGCCGGCACTCCGGTGGTGGCGGTGCACGGATTACCGCCGCAGGCGGCGCAGGCGGCGCAGGCGCTGCCCAATACGGCGGCTGAACGGCGCGCCTGGGGTGTGCGGGCCATCGCCTGCGCGCCGCTCATGTCGATGATCGTAGAGGCACAGGTCGAGCCGCAATTCCGCGGGGTCGCCGGGGCGCGCGCGCGGGCCTTGTGGTGGATCACCGATGTGGAGGAGGCAGTCCTGCCCGAAGTGATCCGGCAATGGCGGGCTTCACCGCTGTCGGCGCGGGATCTGCTTTTCGTCGGCGCATCCGGTGAAGGGCCGCGGCTCTCCGAATGGACACGCAGTCCCTATGCGCCCGGCACGGTGATCGCCGTCGACGATGCCCGCTACTGGCCGGCGCTCGCGGCCAGCGCCACCGGCATCCACATGCGGCGGCCAGGCGAACGGCTCTTCTGGCAGGTGCTGGCGTCGGGGCAGGTGGTGACCGCAAGCGGTCTGGAATCGTTCGATCTTTTGCAGCCGGCGCCGTGTGAGACCGTGGCGGCGGAAGATCTGACCGCCTGCTGGGTACGCGTTCTCGATGATCCGGTGGCCGCACGCCAGCGCGCCGACGATATCCGCCGGTATTTCTGGCAACAACGCCGGCTGGCGCAGGACGCGGTGGCGGTCTTGCTGGCGCGAGTGTACGGCTGGTGATCGACCCCTGGCGGCATTGGGCGCGCTGGACGTGGCTGAGCCGTTTGCTTTGGCCGCTGGGGCTCGTTTATTGTGCGCTGATGCGGCTGCGGCGGGCCTTCTACCGGCACGGCTGGGGGGTCTGCGTGCGGATACCCGCCCCCGTCGTCATCGTCGGCAATGTCACGGTCGGCGGTACCGGCAAGACGCCGTTTGTGTTGTGGCTCGCCGGGATTCTACGGGAAGCCGGCTGGCACCCGGGGATCGTCTCGCGGGGCTATGGCGGCCGCGGGCGAGGCACGCAGGTGGTCACGGCCGTGAGCGATGCCCGTCTGGTCGGTGACGAGGCGCTGCTGCTTGCGCGGCGTGCCGGCGTGCCGGTGGTCGTGGATCGGGATCGCGCGCGCGGGGCCAGGCGTCTTATTGCGCTCGGATGCGATGTGATCGTCGCCGATGACGGCCTGCAGCACTACCGGCTGCGCCGGGACATCGAGATCGGCGTATTGGACGGCGAGCGCCGCTTCGGTAACGCCGCCTGCCTGCCTGCAGGTCCCCTGCGTGAGCCTTTGGCGCGCTGGGCGGGACTGGATTTCCGCGTGACGCAGGGGCCGGCAGGACGGGGGGAATGGTCCATGCGTCTTAGGGGCGGCGTCGCCTGCCATGTCGTGTCGGGCACGGTGCGGCCGCTCGCCGATCTGGGGCGGGTCCACGCCGTGGCGGGCATCGGCAATCCGGGACGTTTTTTTGCGCATTTGCGGGCCCAAGGAGTGGAGGTGGTGGCACATCCGTTCGCGGACCATCATAATTACACCCAGGCGGATCTCGACTTTCCGGGCGATGATCCGGTGGTCATGACCGAGAAAGACGCCGTGAAATGCGCCCGCCCTGGGGACGGGCGTTGGTGGTATGTGCCGGTTGATGCCGCCGTTGATCCCGCGCTCGCCGAGCGTATCCTGGGACGCCTCAATCAGATAAAGGAGCAACATGGACAAGCGGCTACTTGAGATACTCGTCTGCCCCGTATGCAAGGGTCCGTTGCATTATCAGCGTGAACGCAACGAGTTGATCTGCAAGGCCGATCGCCTGGCCTATCCCATCCGCGACGACATTCCGGTGATGCTCGAGGACAGTGCGCGGACTTTGACCGACGAGGACGTGAAGGCGCTGCGCTGATGCATGTGGTGATTCCCGCGCGTTACGGATCGACCCGCCTGCCGGGCAAGGCGCTTGCCGATATCGGGGGCGAACCGCTCGTTTGCCGGGTGTACAGGCGCGCGGCGTTGAGCGGCGCGCAGAGTGTGACGGTTGCGACCGATGACGCGCGCATCGCGGCGGCGGTTGAAGCCATCGGCGGCGCGGTGGTGATGACATCCGCCGGACACGCCTCTGGTACAGACCGCCTTGCCGAGGCGGCAGATCGCCTGGGATTTGGCGACGACGAGATCATCGTGAACCTGCAGGGTGACGAGCCGCTCATGACGCCCGGGCTTCTCGACGCGGTGGCGGAGGCCTTGGCGGCACAATCGGCGTGGTCGCTTGCGACCGCGGCCCATCCGATCACCGATCCCGCCGAATTCCACAATCCGCACGCGGTCAAGGTCGTCTGCGGCGATGACGGCCGCGCCCTGTATTTTTCGCGCTCGCCGATCCCTTATCCCCGCACTCAGGCGGCCGGACCGCTGGGGTTGCGCCACATCGGTCTCTACGCCTACCGCGTGCGGTTTTTGCGGGCGTTTCGTGACATGGGCGTGTCGGCGCTGGAGGAGCGGGAAGGGTTGGAGCAACTGCGCGCACTTGCCGCCGGAGTCGGTATCGGCGTGGTGATAACGGATGAAATGCCGCTGCCAGGTGTTGATACGCCCGAAGACCTCGCGCGGGTGCGCGCCCTTTGGGGGAGCCGATGACGGCGGCATGGCTGGCGCTGCGGGCGGTCTACCAAAATGGCTGGACGTACGCCTTTTTGCTCTTTAACCTCATTGGTCCTGCGCTTTTGGGCCAGCATACGCGCACGAGCGCGGCATGGCCGCTCCTTTTGTGGGCTTTTTTGGTGCCCTGGGCGCGCCTCGTTTACCTGCGTACCCTGTGCGGCGGACGGCCGGCGGTGTCCTGGCGTGAAACCTATGGCCTGTGGCTTGTGCTGATGGCACTCGGCGCGCTCATCGTTCTGGCGGCGGTGCCGGTGCTTGGTGTCGCGGCGCACGCCCGGTTGTGGCAGGCGCGGATGGCGCTGCGCGACGGCGTCGGCGCCGTGATCATCGCGACGCTCGCAATGGCCGCCGGCATCGTCGTCGTCGGGACGGCGCTCATCTTCTGGCAGGGGTTGACGCTGGTGGCCTATACGCAGGCCGCATGCCGCACCGGCATCGGCGCGCGCACCGCCGTGGCGCAGGGCCTGCGGCGGATCCGGTCACGGCCAGGGCTTCTCGTATGGACGACCGCGCAGGCGATCCTCTGGGGGGTTGCCGTCGGCGCGCAGCTTTTGAAGCCTACGGGCGCCGTCTGGGCCCAGGCGGTGTGGCCGGGTGTGTTGTTTACGCCCGTCGTGCTCGGCATGCTGACGCAGCGCCGGCAGGCGGACGCCGCGTCGCGCTGGCAAACAATGGAGTCGGTGCATGCCTAGGGATAAGGTGCGGGTGCTGTTTGTGTGTCTCGGAAACATCTGCCGTTCACCCATGGCGGAAGGGATTTTCCGAAAGACGGTGACGGATGCCGGACTGGCCGACGTGATCCTGATCGATTCGGCCGGCACGCACGCCTACCATGTCGGCGAACCACCCGACGAGCGTGCGCAGGCGGCCACCGGGCGGCGCGGCATCGATATCTCGGGATTGCGCGGCCGCCAGGCGACGGTGGCCGATTTTGCGAGCTTCGATTACGTGCTCGCCATGGATTACGAGAATCGGGAGAATCTGCACCGTCTGGGGGGCGACAACGCCAGGGTGGAAATGTTTCTCGCCTATGCGCCGGATTGCGGCCGCGAAGAGGTCCCCGATCCCTACTACGGCGGCCCTGCCGGTTTTGAGCTTGTTTACAGCTTGCTGGAACAGGCTGCCCACGGACTGCTTGCCGATATCCGCCAGCGCCATCTGCGGATCGCATAAATCCTTTACGATGGAGTTATTGACAGCCGCCAGGTCGGCTGTTAAAACGCCTGCATTTGGTGCGTACTGGATAGTGACATGATCTGACGGTGTTTCTCGTCTCCCAAGCCACGGCTATCGCTCTGCGGAGTGGGGTCCGGTAATGGGGTGATCGGTGCAGCGCGTGTGTGATGGTCAGGTGGAGACGGGGGTTGCCGATGCGGGTTTATGTCTTGCAATCGTTGCGGGCTGCACTGCTGCGGATCCGGTCGGCCCAGGTCCGTTACGCCTCACCGCCCCAGGGGACGACTGCGGAAAACGTCATCCCCGACGGCCTTTTGATCCGCCTGCAGGATCGCCTGCGTATCGCCGAACTGCGGCGCGGCCCGAAGACCTTGCGCAACCGGCTCGCGTTGTGGCTGGCCCTGATCGGCCCTGGTCTTCTTGTCATGCTTGGCGACAACGACGCCGGCGGCGTCATCACCTATTCCCAGACGGGCGCCACCTATGGGCTTGGCATCTTCCTGCCGCTCATGATCCCGCTTGCGTTCATGGCCTATGTGGTGCAGGAGATGACGATCCGGTTGGCCGCGGTCACCCGGCGGGGCCATGCGGAGCTGATCTGGAAGCGCTATGGGGCTTTCTGGGGCATCTTTTCTCTGGTCGATCTCGTCATCGCCAATGTCCTCACCCTGATGACCGAGTTCATCGGCATCCGCATCGGCGGCGGCGTGTTCGGCCTGTCCTATTGGGCGACCGTGCCCATTGCGCTTGCGTTCGTCGCGTTCGTACTGGTGTTCCTGCGCTACTGGACGTGGGAGCGCATCGCGCTTTTCATTGCCGTCTTGAACCTCGTGTTCGTGCCGCTCGCGCTTTTTTCCCACCCCCATTGGGGCGTGATCGGGCGCGCGTTCATCGGAGGCAACTGGGCGATGCCCGGAGGGCTTTTGTCGGCAACGTTCCTGACGCTGTTGTCGGCCAACATCGGCACGACCATCGCGCCCTGGCAGCTTTTCTTCCAGCAATCGTGCAGATCGGAA
>JAJYPD010000049.1 GCA_021795715.1 Pseudomonadota bacterium | reverse complement strand
GCCCATTTAGTGCAAGAATGATCTCGTGTGATCCACGGTTGCGAATGAGCGCTTCGGTAAAGCCCATGACATAGCGGCCGATGCCCCGGAAACGGCTTTCCGACTGGGCGCCCTGCATGTCGATCACGATCCGCATGAGTCGCCCCCCGATTGGCCATCGGTGTTCGGTCGTAAAAGCCGGTAGATAGACTGGGCGTGCGCCCCAAGATCACCGGTTTGGGCTGCGGCCTCCGCAGAGGACGCCGTCGCTGTCCGGTAACGCGGCAGTGTCACATAAGCGACGCGCAACACACCATACACCCCCAGGCGGTGCGACCACCGCAATATCCCCGCCCGCAGGGCCGGGCGCCTCTGGATGTACAACACCGCGTGCGCGGCGATGAGGGCTATAAAAGATTTCAGCCGCCTCACAGCAATTCACGCCCCACCCTGTCTGCACAAATCCATGTATCGATCTGCCTTGATCTGCATCCGCAATCCTTCCTGTATTGGCTGGTCTTCATTATCTCAGGTAAACGACCGGCCACGCGAACCCGCAGCCGTGATTCGTGCAGACTTCGCACGGGCACTCGAATATTTTCTCTCTCATCTTTGTATTTTTCTACCGCTGCCCGATCCGGGAGCGCGCATCGAACGTCGCGCCTGGGGCATGCGCATCCCGGCACCATTTACCCTCAGAATGCCGTACGAACCCTGTGTCCCGACAAGTCCCACCGGCGGCACCCCTGCACCCTTGAGATCCGGCGCCATCGCCCACCACGGGATCCAGCCACATCCGTCCCCACCCCGGCGTTTCCTTGTCGAAAACGCCGGGGTGGACTGTAACATGAGCGCGCGGCGCCGTCATCCCGTGGTGCTTGGTCCCGGCGCATCCTTAAACGCTCTTGCTACAATGATTCTTTGGCAACGGACAACGCTGCCACCCCGGGCGGCGCGCCCCATTGTACCCATGACACCCGCATAAGCGCCCCTTGCCGTTGGGACGCACTCGCGCATCATCGCCGATCCAGATCCGCTGCGCCGCGCAAACGCCTCCTTCGCAGATGAGCCCTGAAGGCTGAACCCCCTTCGGCGGACGGGCCCGAATCCCTAACAGCCGACGGGATCTCCCCAGGGGACGCCCAAAGCGTTTTTCATGGGCATGCCCTCAAAGAACACGACATGCGCCGGAAACATAAGAGGCCAAAGGCATTCTCGCCCGCACACTCCCTGCCTCCATGACGACCACCTCATCAATCAGATGGGTGAGCCCCACAAGGCGATGGGTGACCAGCAAGACCGTACGCCCCCGGGCAACGGTTTCCAGCGCCCCAAACAGCTCACATACGCTGCGCGTATCGAGCCCCTCGGTCGGTTCATCGAGGACCAGGATCGGTGCATCCTGCAAGATCGCGCGGGCGATGACGATGCGGCGGGCCTCCCCGCCAGACACCCGCGTACCCCCCTCACCCAGGAAGGTTTCGTAGCCATCGGGCAACCCGGCCACGAAACCCTTAAGCTGCGCCGCTTCGACGGCGCGATCGATGTCGCCGTCAAGGGCCCCTGGCGCCCCCAGCCGCAGATTGTCCCGCAAAGACCGGTTCAAGAGCGTCGGCCGCTCAGGGATGACACTGATGTGGTGGCGCACATCCGCCCCTGCCAGGGTCTGGAGGGGCTGTCCGCCAAGCGTGATGGTCCCCTCCTCGATTGGATAGAATTTCTGCAGCACACGGATGAGGCTGGTCTTGCCCGCACCCGAGGGACCGACAATGGCCACCCGGGCCCCTTCCGGGATATCGAGATCCAGGCCATCCAGCACCCAGGCGCCTGCCGGTTCATAGCGGAACCGGACGCCGGTGAACCGAACCGAGGCCGCCCGTTCGAGGCGCACCGGCTGTGCGGGTTCGGTGACCGCGGGGGGCGTATCCGCCAGGGCAAATACCCGCTCCGCCGCCATCCTCGCCGCCTGGCCTGCGACCACGGCCTCCGGCAGGGGGGCTATCAGCTCATGACCCGAGAGCACCAGAAACACCAGCATGACCAGCAGCGCGGGCGCCAGCAGCGGGCGCGCGGTCCCGATCAGCGCACAGGCCACGACGCCCCCAATCGCCAGTTGCGCCACAAACCCCGGCAGACTCGCCCCGATCGCCTCCCAACGCGCCGTGCGTGCCCGGCGCGCCACCAGGGTGGCGTCGAGCGCGGCAATGGCATGCGCGTGCCGGTCCACCTGACCCCAGGCTACCAACTCGGCGTGCCCGCGCACGGCATCGACGAACAGACCCCGCAATTGCGTCGCCTCGGCCAGACCCGCGCGCGCATCGGCCCGCGTCGCACGGCGGATGGCCGCCGGCACCAGGCCCGCCGTCGCGGCCATGGCGGGCACGACGACCCAAAGCGCCACGGGCAAGAGCCACGCCAAAACCCCCGCCACGAGACAAAAACCCGCCACGGCCACGAGCAGCGGGACGAGTACCATGAGGTACCACTGCTCGAGGCTGTCGACATCGGTCCGCAGGCGGGCAAAGAGCTCGGCGCTGCGCAAGGCCACGAGTCTTGCCGGCGCAAGCGGAATCAGGCGGCGCAAAAGCCAGGCGCGCAGGTGCGCCAATCCGCGCAAGGTGGCATCGTGGGTGGCAAGACGCTCCCCGTAGCGCCCGCCGCTGCGCAAAATCGCAAGCAGACGGATCAGGGCGGCGGGCGTGAAGTAATTGATCGCTGTACCGGCGGCACCGGCCATCGCCATGGCGGCAATAAACCACCCCGACACCGCCATGAGACCGGCCGCCGCCAGCCCGGCCATGAGGGCAAGACCCACGCCGCCTAGCATCCGCATGCGGTCGCGTCTCAGGATCCCGAGCAAACGCCACAGATCGGCCCGCCCGTTCATGGCCCATCCGCCGCCAGCAACGCGCCGTATGCGCCCGCCCGCCGCCGCAAATGGGCAGGCGGCCCTTCCTCCGTCACGCGCCCCTCTTCGACGACGATCACCCAATCGGCCATCTCGGCAACACACATACGGTGCGCCACCAGCAACACGGTATGGGTGCGCGCGGCCTTGCGGATGATCTCCTCCACGCGCCGGGCACTCTGCGCGTCCAGATGGGCGGTCGCCTCATCGAACAGCCACAGCGTCGTCCCCGCCCGCAGCCACGCCCGCGCAAGCCCCAGACGCTGGAGCTCACCCCCGGAAAGGCCCGCGCCATGCTCGCCAAGCGGCGTATCGAGACCGCCGGCAAGCTGCGCCGCGACGCCATCGAGTCCACTGCGCGCCAAGGCGTCTTCGAGCGTCTGCGCATCGGCATCGGGCTCAGCCAGCAGGAGGTTGTGGCGCAAGCTGCCCGCAAAGACGTAGGGTGTCTGCGGCACCCAGCTGATACGCGCGCGCCATTGCGCCCGATCGATGCCGGCAAGATCGGCCCCGTCGACCTTTATCTGCCCGCTCTGCGGCTGCACGAACCCCAGCAAAAGCTGCAAGAGCGTGCTCTTGCCAGAGCCGCTTGGGCCGACAAGCGCCGTGATCTGCCCGCGCCCGATCGTGCACGAGCATCCCCGCAGGATCGGTTGTCCGCCGTAGGCAAACGTCACGGCCTCGAGCACCAGGTGGGGCGGTGCCGCCGGTGGCGCCGCCAGGCCGGTGGGTGGCGGCGCCACCACCTCATCCAGGGCGAGAAGCGATTGCGCGGCCGCCACCGCCTCCAGCCGCGCGTGGCGCAGACCCCCCAATGCGCGCAAGGGCGAATAGAGTTCCGGCGCAAGCAGCAGCACAAAAAGCCCCTCCCGAAACGGCAAGGCCTGCTCGAGCAGCCGAAAACCGATCAGTACGGCAATGAGCGCGATGCTTACGGTGCCAAAAAACTCGAGCACCAACGAAGAAAGGAACGCCACCCGCAGGACCTGCAGCGTCAGCTGCCGGTAATCCTCGCCTTCGGCATCGAGCCAATCGGCCACGCGTTCGGCGGCGCCGAGCTCCCGCAAGACCGTGAGATGGGCAAGCGCCTCGATGAAAGAGGTGCCCAGACGGCGCAACTGCGCAAACCGCGCATGGGCCGCGCGCTCCGCACCCTGGCCGACCAGGATCATGAAAAGGGGAATCAGCGGGGCGCTCAGACCGACGACGAGACCCGACACCCAGTCCGCACGGAAGATGCCCACGGCGATGATCACCGGAATGATGACCGCCGCACTCATCTGCGGCACATAGCGCGCAAAATACGGCCCCAGCGCATCCACGCCGTCGACGAGCCGTGCCATCACATCGCCGCTCGTCTCATTGCGCAGCGTCACGGGATCGCGCGCCTGGATGTGGCGCAAAAGCCGCGCCCGCACCGCCGAGACCACACCCAGACTCGCGGTCGCCGCCGTGCGCCGCCCGCAAGCGGCCGCCCACGCCCGCACCGCGGCCGCGCCCAAGAAGGCCGCGCCCTGCAATCCGGGCTCCTTTGGCCCGTTCCCCGGCGCGACCCAGGCGGCGAGAAGCCCGGCGAGAAACCACGCCTGGGCCACCGTCGCTGCGGCCGCAAGGGCCGTGAAGGCGGCCGTGCGCCGCAAAGAACGGCGCATGCTCACGGTTTCGCGGCGCAACCAGCCGACTGCCTCCACTTAGGCTCCCTTCAGCGGATGGGCCGCCCGCTCAGCCCCTTGCTCTTTATCCGGCTCTTCCGGTCAGTGCGTCTTGTGAACCTTGCCGTGCGCCGACGCGGACGCCTCGTGGGTATCCAGCCACGCCGCCCCGGCCGCCGACACGAGGACGATGAGCGGCGTGCCGATCAGCCACGCGAAATACCACGCCCCCCGGTCACCGAGCACCACCGCAAGCAGGATGACACAGAAGGCCAGCACCAAAAAGAGCAGAAAGTAGGCCAAGGTTTTCATGGCGGCCCCTTCAATAGACGTGCTCGTCGTGCGCGACATGTTCGGGCTTCACCTGGCCGCGCATGACCCAGAACGCCCAGCTCGTATACCAGAGGATGATGGGCACGAACACCACCGCAAAGCCCAGCATCCACTCGAGTGTCAAGCGGCTGGAACTTGCGTTCCAGACCGTGAGACTGACCGAGGGATCCTGGCTCGAGGGCAGCAGGAACGGAAAGAGCCCCGCGCCGGCCGTACCGATGACGCCCGCCCACGCCAGCGCACCACACCACCAGCCGAGTTGTCCGCGCCGAGTGCGCGCGGCAAGGTACGCGCCGAAAAGGGCCAGAAAGGCCACGATCGGCACGACCCAGAGGACGGGATGCAGGCTGAAGTTGCCGCGCCAGGCGCCGGCGGCGCGGGTGACGATCTGCTCAAGCGGGGTCTCAAGCGTCCCCGGCTGCGGGCTGCGCACCAGCCGGTAGCCATCCAAGGCGCGCACCCAGATGCCATCGCCGGCAAAGAGAATGATCGCCGCAAGACTCCCCCCTGCCGCCGCGCGCCGCGCGCGCTCGCGCAGGGCGCCTTCTGTCCTGTGCATCAGCATAAGGCCGCCCATCATCACCGACAAAGCCAGCGACAAAAGCCCGGTGCTGATGGCAAAGGGATTCAAAAGCCCAAGGAAACTGCCCGTGTACACCGACGCCATGTCCCACGCAAACGTGTACGGCACCCCGCAAAAGAGGTTTCCGACGGCGGCGCCGAAAATGATCATCGGCACCGCGCCGCTCACAAAGAGGCTCCAGTCCCACACATTGCGCCACTTCACATCGGCGATCTTGCTGCGGTACTCAAACCCCAAAGGACGCACGATCATGGTCCACAAAAGCAGCATCATGACCACGTAAAATCCGGAGAACGCCGTCGCATAGATGAGCGGAAAGGCGGCAAAGATCGCCCCTCCACCCAGAATGAACCACACCTGGTTGCCTTCCCAGTGCGGCCCGATGACATTGAGGGCGACACGCCGCTCCACATCCGAGCGGCCCACGTAACGCAAAAGGGTGCCCACACCCATGTCCATGCCTACCATCACCCCAAGACCGACGAGCAGCACACCGAGCAACAGCCACCACGTCACCTGCAGATCCCCGAAAAGGTCCATGTCAGCCTCCCAGATGGGCTTCCTGCGCAGCCCTGGCATGACCGGATTGACCGCCAGACCCAGGTGCCTCCGGCCCGATGCGGATCGCCCGCGTCATGAGGTACATCTCGATGATGATGAAAGTGGTATAGAGCAACAGAAAGCCGCACAAGGAAAACACCATGTAACCGACGCTGTGATCGGACACGCTCATCCACGTCGGCAGGACGCCAAACACCGTCCACGGCTGCCGGCCCAGCTCGGCCACGAGCCACCCGCATTCATTGGCCAGAAAGGGGATCGGGATCATCCACACCCCAAGCGTCAGAAACCACGGCCGATCCTGCACGCTGTTGCGCAGGGTATAGAGCATCGCCATCACGAAATAGGCCAGCATCAGCAGCCCGAACGCCACCATGGATCGGAACGCCCAGAACACCGCCGCCACCGCCGGAATCGTATCCCGCGCCGCCCGCTTGATCTCCTGTGGCGTCACCTGCTGCAGATCCGGCGCATAGCGCTGCACGAGGAATCCGTAGCCGACATCCGCCTTGTGCGCCTCGAACTGTGCCCGCGCAACGGCATCGTGCGGATCGCCAGCCAGCGTCTGCAGCGCCTCGACCGCCGGAATGCCGTTGCGGATCCGCCGCGCAGCCTGCCGCTCCAGGGCATCGATGCCGGGCACCGTGCCCGTGAACGTATGCGTCACAAGCAAAGACAGCAAATCGGGGATCCGCACTGCCCCGTGATTGACCCGCCGCGCCTGATCGGGAAAGGCGATGAGGTTAAAGGGCATGGGCGCCTTTTCGGTCTTCCACACCGCCTCCATGGCGGCAAGCTTCGTCGGCTGCACGCGCGCCGCGACGAATCCCAGGGCATCGCCGAGCGTGATCACGCCGATGGTGGCCATCACGCCAAAAAGGGCCGCCATGCGGAACGACCGCTTGGCAAGATCCATATGGCGGTGGCGGCGCATGTAGAACGCGCTCACACCGGCGACGAACACGGCGGCTGTCACATAACCGGCGATGCTGGTGTGAACGAACTTGGATTGGGCATCGGGACTGAAGACGAGCGCGCCGAAACTCGCAAGCTGCATGCGCATGGTCGTCGGATTGAATACCGCTCCGCGCGGATCCTGCATGAAACTGTTGGCGACCAGGATCCACAAAGCCGACAGGTTGGAGCCAAGCGCGACAAGCCAGGTCACCGCCAGATGCTGCCCCTTCGACAGCCGCTCCCAGCCAAAGATCATGAGTCCGACAAAGGTCGATTCCAGGAAAAACGCCATGAGCCCTTCGATCGCAAGCGGCGCCCCGAAGATGTCGCCGACAAAACCGGAGTAAAAGGACCAGTTGGTGCCAAACTCGAACTCCATGGTGAGCCCGGTCGCCACACCGAGCGCGAAATTGATCATGAAGAGCTTGCTCCAGAACTGCGTCATCTCGCGGTAGATCGGCCGGCCCGTGGTGACATAGACCGTCTCCATAGCCGCCAGCAGGAAGCTCAATCCGAGTGTCAGGGGAACGAAAAGGAAGTGATAAAGCGCGGTGGCCGCAAACTGCACACGGGACAGATCGACAACGGTTCCATTGATCATGGCCTGCTCCCCGATCACTTGTCGATGCCGGCGCTCCTATGAGGCACGCCACCGACCATATAACGGGATTCGACGAGAAAACGATATAGGACTCTTGCAATGGTCGCAAGCTTTTCGTAGGGGCTGCAGGAGGGCCAACGGGCCTCATCGGCGTGATTTGCGTCCCACACCAGTGGATTCATCCCCCGGCCCAAACCGCAAGCGCGCTGATCACGCAAAAGCCCGCAGGAGAAATGTCTTGATCCAAACCATTTCCCGCGATTGCCCTTAAAGCCCGGACCCTTCCCAGGCGGCGGCCCAGCAGGCGTGCCCGGCCATCGAAATGCGGTCTGATTCCGGTATTCCCCGTCGTCTTGAAAGTGCGCGCAACACGATTGATGCCGGCGGGCCTGGTTTTCCGGGGCGTGCAGGGTGACATAACGGCCTGTCCTGCACGAGCACATTGCGCAAACGGCCCATAGCGCACACCAAGAGAGCCCGCGCAGGCGCTGCGTCCCTGATGCCAAGAGCATAAAGCGGCGCGTTCGTTTGGGGCATCCCCGATTGAAGACAGACGCCGCGACCTTTTCGCGGGCCCGTAAACACCGGTCGAGCGCCAAACCGGGAAGGCGCCCGCCCCCTTCCCTAGGTCCTCCCCTTCGCGATGGACCGCTCACCGGCCCACCCGGAAACACGGCAGCAGAAACCGCGGAAAGGGCCGATGGGAATCTCCGGAGACCTGTCCGGCACCGGATCGGGCGGGTGTGCCAATGACCGCACGGGCATCCCGACCGGCCCTGCCGCAATGCCGGCGCCACACCAGTCTGCAACACGACGGCAGGCCCCACCACGGCCGCGGCCGGGCCCACCGCGCATCCGTGCCAAACGCAATCACGCCGGTCCTGCGCGGCCACTGCAAATACCCGCCCGGGGGCTTCGCCGCAATCCCTTAATCCGTGCTCGCCGGTGCGCTCGGGCAAGTACCCCTTTTTAAGCCGCGCCATCCATCGCAATCGCCGATGCCCCCCGCACCGCGCGCCCGCGCCAAAATACCCCTTCTGGTGCAGTTGATGCGCAAGATCAGGGAGCGTAAAGTCGCTGCGGCCCAAGATGGGCCTGGATACGCCCTCGTTTGGTGCACCGGACGATTTACGCCATACCCGCGGCCCTCCGATCACAGGACATGCGGCATGCCGTCACGCGGCGGTTCGGCCTGCGTGCACGCGGCCTTAAAGGGAGACAGTCAACATGAAACTCGTCATCGCCGTCATCAAGCCGTTCAAGCTCGAAGACGTCCGGGATGCCTTGTCGGAAATCGGCGTACAGGGCATGACGGTCACGGAGGTGAAGGGCTTCGGGCGGCAGAAGGGCCACACCGAACTCTATCGGGGCGCCGAATACGTCGTCGCCTTCCTGCCCAAGGTCAAGCTCGAAATCGCGGTGGACGCCGACCTTGTCGACAAGGTCATCGAGGCGATCACCCGCGCCGCCGGCACCGGCAAGATCGGTGACGGCAAAATTTTTGTACTGAATCTGGAAGAGGCCCTGCGCATCCGCACGGGCGAAACCGGCAAAGACGCACTCTAAAAAAAAAGGGGGGGGCATGCGCAATCTGTTGGGTGTCATCCGGGGGGCGGGCGTGGCGGCGCTGGCCGTGATGCTGCTGTTCATGCCGCTGCCAGCACTTGCCGCCCACCACGCCGCCACAGCGACGCCGGCCTCGGCGGCGGTCACGGTGGCCCAGCCTGCCTTGGCGCCACCTGCGCACATCAGCCGCGGCGACACGGCCTGGATGCTCACATCCACGGTGCTCGTGCTGATGATGACGATACCCGGCCTTGCCCTCTTCTACGGTGGCATGGTCCGCGACAAGAACGTCTTGAGCACGCTCGCCCACAGTTTCGCCACCACCTGTCTGGTGACACTGCTCTGGTACATCATCGGCTACAGCCTGTCGTTTACCGGCGGCAACGCCTTCATCGGCGGACTCGGCCGGCTCTTTTTGCACGGCATGGGGCGCGACACCGTGACCGCCCGTTCCATGGCGATCCCCGAGTCCGTATACATGTCGTTCCAGCTGACATTCGCCATCATCACGCCGGCACTGATCTCGGGATCCTTTGCCGAACGCATCAAGTTTTCCGCCGTCCTCTGGTTTAGTGCGCTGTGGCTGCTTTTTGTCTACGCCCCCATCGTCCACTGGATCTGGTCGACACGCGGCTGGCTCGCCCACCTGGGCGTCCTCGATTTTGCCGGAGGCACGGTCGTCGAGGTGAACTCCGGCGTGGCCGGTCTCGTCACGGCGCTTGTGGTCGGCCGGCGCGTGGGTTACAGACGCGAAGCGATGGCCCCGCACAACCTCGTGCTCACCATCCTTGGCGCATCGCTCCTCTGGGTCGGCTGGTTCGGCTTCAATGCCGGCAGCGCCGTCTCCTCCGGGGGACTTGCCGGCATGGCCATGGCCACCACGCAGATCGCCACCGCCGCGGCGGCCATGACCTGGA
>JAJYPD010000048.1 GCA_021795715.1 Pseudomonadota bacterium | reverse complement strand
CCGATCTAATGGTGTTCTCGTAGTGCTCTTGCAACCGATTCATGCTATCCCCTAGGCGTCCACGGCCTCGCCGGACCGCTTGAATACGCGGACCCTGCGGCCGTCCTCGAGCGTCTTGAATCCCACTCGCTCACCGCGGCCAGCGGCCGCATTGAACAGCGCCACATTGGCGATTGCGATCGAAGCTTCCCGTTCGACAATGCCGCCGTTCACGTTCTTCGCCGGGTTTGGCCGGACGTGATGCTTGACCAGGTTGACGTTCTCCACAACCAGCCGGCCGTTATCCAGCACCTGCAGCACCCGGCCGCGTTTGCCCTTGTCCCGGCCCACCCGCACTATGACCTCATCGCCCTTACGGATCTTGTTCATATCCCACCTATATCACTTCTGGTGCGAGCGAGATGATCTTCATGAACTTCTCAGTCCGCAGCTCGCGCGTCACCGGACCGAAAATGCGCGTGCCGACCGGCTGATGCTGCGGGTTCAGCAGCACCGCGGCGTTGCTGTCGAAACGGATGACCGAGCCATCGGCCCGGCGCACACCGACTTTCGTCCGCACGATCACGGCGTCGTACACGTCACCCTTCTTCACGCGGCCCCGCGGCACGGCTTCCTTGATGCTGATCTTGATGATGTCACCAATACCGGCATACCGGCGCTTGGAACCGCCCAAGACCTTTATGCACTGGACCTTTTTGGCGCCACTGTTGTCCGCTACGGACAATACGCTTTGCATCTGAATCATCGTGTTCCTTCCGTTAACCGCGCGGCCGAAAGCCCGCCATCATAGCATCTCTCGAGGCCGACCCAAACGGCTCAGACCGTAGGGGCCTTATCCAGCACCTTCACCAACCGCCACGTCTTCGTCCGGGACAGCGGCCGGCACTGCTCGATCAGCACCAGGTCGCCTTCGCGCCCCTCGTTGTTTTCGTCGTGCGCGTGCAGTTTCGTGGTGCGCCGGATGAATTTCCCGTATACCGGATGCCGCGTCTGCCGCTCCACCACCACCGTGATGGTCTTGTTCATCTTGCTGCTCGATACGCGCCCTTCCACGGTACGCGGAGCCTTCTCGACCGCCTCACTCATTGCTGCTTCTCCGCCTCGTGCATTACCGTCAAGAGCTGCGCGATCTGGCGCCGGACGTTGCCGAGCTCATTCGACTTTTCTAATTGGCCGGTCGCCTTCTGCATACGCAGGGTAAACTGCCGTTCCCGCAGACTGTCGAGTTCCGCTTTTCGTTCGGCGGTCGATGCCGCCCGCATCTCACTGAGATCCATGACCGCTCCTTATAGGACCTGCCGCGCGACAAACGCGGTCTGCATCGGTAACTTGGCCGCCGCCAACCGGAAGGCATCGCGCGCCACGGCTTCGCTCACCCCTTCCATCTCATAGAGCACTTTGCCAGGCTGGATCAGCGCAACCCAGTACTCCGGGTTACCCTTACCCTTACCCATGCGCACTTCCAATGGCTTCTTCGAAATCGGCTTGTCGGGGAACACCCGGATCCAGACGCGCCCGCCGCGCTTGATAGACCGCGTCAGGGCCCGGCGCGCTGCTTCGATCTGGCGCGCCGTCAGCCGGCCGCGGCCGACCGCCTTCAGGCCGAATTCCCCGAAACTGACCTTGTTGCCCCGCGACGCGAGCCCGCGGTTGCGGCCCTTATGTTGCTTGCGAAATTTCGTTCTCTTTGGTTGGAGCATCGTCTATGGAATCAGGCGGTCGCCTTCTTCCCCTCCGTCTCTGTCTCAGCGGCGTTCAAATGCCCGAATACCTCACCTTTGAAGATCCAGACCTTGATGCCGATGATTCCGTAGGTGGTGCGGGCCTCCGCAAAACCGTAATCGATGTCGGCGCGCAACGTATGCAGCGGCACGCGTCCTTCCCGATACCATTCCGTGCGGGCGATTTCCGCTCCGTTCAGCCGGCCGGCGCACATGATCTTCACGCCGAGGGCACCCAATCGCATGGCATTCGTCACGGACCGCTTCATCGCCCGGCGGAACATGATCCGCTTCTCCAGCTGCTGGGCGATATTTTCCGCCACCAGGGCCGCATCGAGCTCGGGCTTGCGGATCTCCTCGACATTGAGCTGAACCGGCACACCGGCCAGCGCGCCCAGTTCGTGGCGCATCCGCTCGATGTCCTCACCCTTCTTGCCGATGACAATACCCGGCCGCGCCGTCTTGATCGTGATATTCACGCTGCCCGCCGGCCGCTGAATGACGACCGAGCTGACCGCGGCATGGGCCAGCTTTTCTTTCAGCCAGCGGCGCAATTCCACGTCCGCCCGCAGGTTTTCCGCGTAGGCGCCACGATGGGCATACCACTTGGCCGTCCAGTCCCGAACGATACCGAGCCGCATCCCGATCGGGTTGATTTTCTGTCCCATTACTTGCCCCTCTGCGACGCGACCGTCACGGTAATATGGCTCGTCCGTTTCAGGATGCGCGCGCCCCGCCCCTTCGCCCGCGCATGAAAGCGCTTCATGCTGGAGGCGCCGTTGACCTGGATTTCCGACACTTTCAGCTCATCGACATCGGCACCGGCATTGTGCTCGGCGTTGGCGATTGCCGATTCCAGCACCTTCTTCAGGAGCCGCGCCGCCTTTTTGGGGCTGAACTCCAGAACTTCGAGCGCCCGGGCGACCGGCATGCCGCGCACCAGATCGGCGACCAGACGCCCTTTCTGTGCGGATACATGGACATTCTTCAATATGGCTTTGGTTTCCATCATCAGCCTCCGGACGCCTTCTTGTCCGCGGTGTGCCCCTTGAATGTCCGCGTCGCCGCAAACTCGCCGAGCTTGTGACCCACCATGTTATCACTCACGAGCACGGGCACATGCTGCCGGCCGTTATGCACCGCGATGGTAAGACCAATGAAGTCGGGCATGATCGTCGAACGACGCGACCATGTCTTGATCGGCTTCTTGTTTCCCGTCCGCTGCGCATCGCTGATCTTCTTCGCCAGGTGCGCATCGACAAAAGGACCTTTCTTAATCGAACGTGGCACTGTCCGCCCTCGCTGCTCGTCTTACTGACTTACTTCTGATACCGACGCCGCACGATCATGCCGTCGGTCCGCTTGTTCATGCGGGTGCGATAACCCTTGGTCGGCGTGCCCCACGGGCTCACCGGATGACGGCCGCCCGAGGTCCGCCCCTCACCACCACCATGCGGGTGGTCCACCGGGTTCATCGCCACACCGCGTACGGTCGGCCGGATACCGCGCCAGCGCTTCGCACCGGCCTTGCCCAGTTTGCGCAGCGAGTGCTCCGCATTGCCGACCTCGCCGACTGTCGCACGGCATTCGACATGCACGCGCCGCACCTCACCCGAGCGCAACCGCAGCTGCGCGTAATCCCCTTCACGGGCCACATATTGAATGGCCGCACCGGCGGACCGGCCGAGCTGCGCCCCGCCGCCGATCTTGAGCTCGACGCAGTGCAGGATCGTTCCGACCGGGATGTTGCGCAGCGGCAGATTGTTACCTGCACGAATCGGTGCCTGCGCGCCGGACATGACTTCCTGGCCCGCCCCGACTCCCTTGGCTGCGATCATGTACCGCCGTTCGCCATCGGCATACAGAACGAGCGCGATGTGCGCGCTGCGGTTCGGATCGTATTCCAGCCGCTCGATACGCCCGGCAATCCCGTCCTTGTCCCGCCGAAAATCCATCACGCGGTAATGCCGCTTGTGCGCGCCGCCGCGATGCCGGACCGACACCCGCCCTTGATTGTTGCGGCCGTCGATCTTTGCTTTCTTTTCCACCAAGCCGGCATAGGGGCGTCCCTTGTGCAATCCGGGGGTCACCACCTTGACGAGCCCGCGACGCCCTGCCGAAGTCGGCCTCACTTTTACGATTGGCATCTTCCCTCCTACTGCCCGGTCGCGAACTGGATATCGAACCCGGGCTTGAGCGCCACGTAGGCCTTCTTCACATCCGATCGCCGACCCGGGGTCCGGCCACCTTTCACCTTGCCCTTGATCCGCGCCACGCGCACTTCGGCCACTTCCACCTTGAACAGCTTCTCCACCGCCGCCTTCACCGAGGCCTTGGTGGCATCCGGCCGCACGCGGAACACGAACTGCCGGTGCTTCTCCGCAAGCCGGGTCGCCTTTTCCGAAATGTGCGGCGCCAACAACACGTCATACACGGAGGTTGTCATGCCAGCATCTCCTCCAACCGACGCACTGCGCCGACCGTCATAATGACCTTCTCATGGCCGATCAGCGCCACGGGGTCCACCCAGTCACTCGAGCGCACATCCACCCGGTAAAGATTGCGGGCGGCAAGCGCCATCGGCTCGTCCACCGTCTCCGACACGATCAACACGTTGGGCGAGCGCTCCTTCACACCGAGTTGCGCCAGCTTGGTCAGAAGATCGCGCGTCTTCGGTCCCGTCTGGAACTCGTCGACGGCGATCAGGCGGTCCTGGCGGATGAGCTCGGACACGATCGACCGCAACGCCACGCGGCGCTGCTTCTTGTTGACCTTCTGACTGAAATCCTGCGTCGTCGCCGCGAAGGTCTTGCCGCCGCCCCGCCACAGCGGGCTGCGGATCTGCCCGGCGCGTGCCCGGCCGGATCCCTTTTGCGACCAGGGCTTCTTCGTGCTGCCGCTCACCGCCGAGCGATTCTTCTGTGCGCGCGTACCCGCCCGCCCGCCCGCTTGATAAGCGACGACGATCTGGTGGATCAGATGCTGCTTGTAAGGTACGGCGAACGTCGCGTCGGCGACTTCAATCTCGCCGGTACCGCCCGCTGCCTTGACGACCGTTACCTTCATGACTTCTTTGCCTCCACTGCCCGGCGTCGCTTGATGGCAGGCCGCACGATGACGTCCGCCCCCTTGGGGCCCGGCACCGCACCGCGAATCAGCAGCATGTTCCGCTCGGCGTCCACGCGCAGCACCTTCAGGTTCTGTTGCGTGCGCGTCTGCACGCCGAGGTGGCCGGCCATCTTCTTGCCTGGAAACACGCGGCCCGGCGTCTGCCGTTGACCGATCGATCCCGGCGCCCGATGTGAGAGCGAATTACCGTGGCTCGCCCGTCCCCCGCCAAAGTGATGCCGCTTGATGACACCGGCAAACCCCTTGCCGATCGTCGTGCCTTGCACGTCGACCATTTCGCCTTCCGTGAAGATGTCCACACGGATTTCCTTGCCAACCGCCAGGTCCTGGCCTTCGTCCGGTCCGAGCCGGAATTCGAAAAGCCGCGCAGCCGGCTCCACCTTGGCTTTGGCCAGATGACCCGCGACCGCCTTGCTCAAGCGGGACGGCCGGCGGCTTCCTGAGGCGATCTGTACCGCCCGATAACCATCGGTCGCCATCTCTTTCATCTGCGCCACGTGATTGCGTTCGACCATGACGACCGTGACCGGCTCGGCGTTGCCGTTCGCCTCGAACACCCGGCTCATACCGATCTTCTTTCCAACGATTCCCAGTGCCATGACCGCTCCTAGCTGACCTTGATCTCGACGTCCACGCCGGCGGCAAGATTGAGTTTCAAGAGCGCATCCACCGTCTTTTCCGTCGGCTCGATGATATCCATGATGCG
The DNA here is from genome assembly GCA_021795715.1 of Pseudomonadota bacterium. Classification (GTDB taxonomy): domain Bacteria; phylum Pseudomonadota; class Gammaproteobacteria; order Acidiferrobacterales; family Acidiferrobacteraceae; genus JAJYDN01. The sequence goes on along the minus strand of JAJYPD010000048.1, from coordinate 4,917 downwards.
CTTATGGGTCCGGATCTCGAACTGGTCGCGGGAGCTCTTGTCGACGTGCGGCGAACGCAACAGCGTGTACCGCTCGATCTTGGTCGGCAAAGGGATCGGTCCCTTGACAATGGCGCCAGTGCGCTTCGCGGTATCGACGATCTCGCTGGCCGACCGATCGATAAGCCGATGATCGAACGCCTTTAGTCGAATTCTTATCTTTTGATTGGCCATGGTCTACTCAAGTATCTTCGATACCACACCCGCACCAACGGTGCGACCGCCCTCACGGATGGCGAACCGCAGTCCGTCTTCCATGGCGATGGGGCTGATGAGCGTGATCGTCAGTTTGACGTTATCCCCGGGCATCACCATCTCGACGCCGGCGGGGAGCTCGCACGAACCGGTCACATCGGTCGTGCGGAAATAGAATTGCGGACGGTAGCCCTGGAAGAACGCGGTATGACGGCCGCCTTCTTCCTTGGAGAGGACGTAGATCTCGGCCTCGAACTTGGTGTGGGGCTTGATGCTGCCGGGCTTGCAGAGAACCTGGCCGCGCTCGACTTCCTCGCGCTTGGTGCCGCGCAGGAGCACACCGATATTGTCACCCGCCTGGCCCTGGTCGAGCAGCTTGCGGAACATCTCCACGCCGGTGACCGTCGTCTTGGCGGTATCGCGCAGACCGACGATCTCGACTTCGTCGCCGACCTTGACGATGCCGCGCTCGACGCGGCCGGTGACGACCGTACCACGGCCGGAGATGGAGAATACGTCTTCCACCGGCATCAGGAAGGTGCCGTCGATGGCGCGCTCGGGCTGCGGGATATAGGAATCCAGGGCCTCGGCCAGCCGCAGGATGGCGGGCTCGCCGATCTCCGAGGTATCGCCTTCGAGGGCCTTCAGGGCCGAACCGATGACGATCGGGGTCTTGTCACCCGGGAACTCATAGCGGTCGAGGAGCTCGCGCACCTCCATCTCGACCAGCTCGAGGAGCTCCTTGTCGTCGACCATGTCGGCCTTGTTCAGGAACACGACGATATAGGGAACGCCCACCTGACGGGCCAGCAGGATGTGCTCGCGGGTCTGCGGCATCGGGCCGTCGGCGGCCGACACCACCAGGATCGCGCCGTCCATCTGCGCCGCACCGGTGATCATGTTCTTCACGTAGTCCGCATGCCCGGGGCAGTCGACGTGCGCATAATGGCGCTTTTCCGTCTCGTACTCGACGTGTGCGGTCGCGATCGTGATACCACGCGCGCGCTCTTCGGGCGCGTTGTCGATCTGGTCGTAGGCCTTGAACTCGCCCCCGTACTTCTTCGACAAAACCTTGGTCAGCGCCGCCGTCAGCGTCGTCTTCCCGTGGTCGACGTGGCCAATCGTGCCCACATTCAGATGGGGCTTCGTGCGTTCAAATTTTCCCTTGGACACCGTGGTACCTCTGTTTGTATTGTCGCCTGGCAGACCAACGGTCCCCAGATCTACCGTATGGAGCCCATAATCGGAATCGAACCGATGACCTCTTCCTTACCAAGGAAGTGCTCTACCGACTGAGCTATATGGGCGAAGTTGCCCTTTTACTCCACCAAACTGGAGCGGGTGATGGGAATCGAACCCACGCTATCAGCTTGGAAGGCTGAAGTTCTACCATTGAACTACACCCGCCTCGACGCCTGGGGCGACCATCGACTACTGGTGGAGGGGGGAGGATTCGAACCTCCGAAGGCAGAGCCGTCAGATTTACAGTCTGATCCCTTTGGCCGCTCGGGAACCCCTCCAAACACAAGCCGCGAATTGTGATCAAGCACTCTTCGCTTGTCAACACCTGACCTTAAGATCCCTGTGCCTTTGCCTTGGCACCGATCAGGTTCAGGGCAGAACCCGCCCAGAACCAGCCGATTTGCTCGGCGGTGAGGGTATGGCGCGCAAGAAACGTCTCGCGGCTGCCATCGGCATGGCGGACCTCCACGCGCACCTCCTCGCCAGGCGCCAGGCGCCCGATGTCGGGCAAGGTGATGCGGTCATCGCGGCGCAACCGCTCATAATCCGCCTCGGCGGCAAAAGTCAGCGGCAAAACACCCTGTTTCTTCAAATTCGTCTCGTGGATACGGGCAAAACTGCGCACCAAAATGACGCGCGCACCAAGATAGCGGGGGCTCATCGCCGCATGCTCCCGCGAGCTGCCCTCACCGTAGTTGCGGTCACCGACCGCCACCCAGCCCAGGCCCTGCGCCTTGTAGGCACGCGCCAGCTGCGCAAGCGGCACGGCCTCTTCGCCCGTCACGGCATTATACCCCGTCCCCGGGCCCGCGCCGAAGGCGTTGACCGCGCCCGAAAACAGGTTGTCGCTGATGCGGTCCAGATGGCCACGGTATTTGAGCCAGGGGCCGGCAGCGGAGATATGGTCGGTCGTGCATTTGCCCACCGCCTTCATGAGAATCGGCAGGTCGGCGAAGGCCTCTGCGCGATGGGGCGCAAAGGGCTGAAGAAGGCTCAACCGCTCGCTGTCGGCACGTACCCGGACCTGCACCCCGGCCGGGTCCGCGACCGGCGGTATGTACCCTTGGGCCGCCTGCACAAAACCGCCCGCCGGCAGTTCATCGGCCACCGGCGGGGCAAGCGGCACCAGCACCCCATCGACCGGGACACCGCGCAGCGGATTCGTGGTCAGATCGGCGGTGAGCGCAAAGGCGGTCACCAGTTCCGGGCTTGCGATGAAGGCGTGCGTGCCGGGATTGCCGTCGTTGCGCCGCGGAAAATTGCGGTTATAGGACGTCAGGATGCTGTTGGGCACGCCTTTGCTGACATCTTCGCGTTCCCACTGGCCGATGCATGGCCCGCAGGCATTGGCCAGCACCACCGCGCCAATCGCCGTGAGATCGGCCAGCAGTCCATCGCGCTCGATCGTGGCCCGCACCTGCTCCGAACCCGGTGTCACCAGAAACGGCACCCGGGCCTTGAGACCCAGCGCCTTTGCCTGGCGGGCGACATGCGCGGCGCGCCCGATGTCTTCGTAGGAGGAATTGGTGCAACTGCCGATCAGGGCCGCCGACAACTGGGGCGGATATGCCTGCGCTTGCACGTCGGCACCGAACTGGGACACCGGCCGGGCCAGATCGGGGGTGTGCGGCCCGACCACATACGGCTCGAGCGCCGACAGATCCATGCGGACGACCTGGTCAAAATATCGCCCGGGGTCGGCGGCGACCTCAGGGTCGGCGCACAGATCGGCGGCCACGGCGCGAGCGGCGGCCGCCACCGCCTCGCGGCCGGTCGCAGACAGGTACCGGGCCATGCGCTCATCGAACGGAAACACCGATGTCGTGGCGCCAAGCTCTGCACCCATATTGGTGATGGTGGCCTTGGCGGTGGCACTCAGGGAGGCGGTGCCGGCGCCAAAATACTCGATGATGTGACCCGTTCCGCCGCTCGTCCCGAGCAGGCCCGCGAGCTTTAGGATCACATCCTTGCCGCTTGCCCAGCCCGACAGCTGACCTGTCAGTTCGACGCCAATCAGGCGCGGCCACTGCAGTTCCCACGGCAGCCCGACGAGCACATCGACGGCATCGGCGCCGCCGACACCGATGGCCAGCATGCCAAGACCGCCGGCATTCGGGGTGTGTGAGTCCGTACCGATCATGAGACCGCCCGGGAACGCGTAGTGCTCGAGTACCACCTGGTGGATGATGCCCGACCCCGGCTGCCAGAAGCCGATCCCATACTTGGCGGCCACCGAGGCGAGGAAGGCATACACTTCCTCGTTGGTCTGTTCGGCAATCGACAGATCCGGCCGCGCACCGGCGCGTGCCCGGATCAGGTGATCGCAATGGACGGTGGCCGGGACCGCGACTTCCGGCCGGCCGGCACTCATAAACTGCAGCAGCGCCATCTGCGCGGTGGCATCCTGCATGGCCACGCGGTCCGGATGGAAGGCCTCCGTGCTGCGGCCCTTGTCGGGAAGCGCGGCACGCTCCACCCAGTGGGCAAACAGGATTTTTTCGGCCAGTGCCAGAGGCCGCCCGAGGCGCGCGCGAATACGCCGCATGCGTTCGGCAAGGCCCGCGTAGTGGGCGATGGCGCCGGCGGCGGCATCAGCGGGAGTCTTTTCCATTGATGATCTCTTTCTGGGAGCGGTCGCCCTCGGAAACAGCCCGCAGAGGGATTCGAACCCCCGACCCTCTGATTCATACCCACTACTGCTTTCGCAGCCCCTTGCGGGTTTGGGGTCTGGACTTTCTCTTCACCCTGCCGGCACGGCCGGTTTAGGTGGATGGTGTAAAGTCTCTACACTCGCTGCTTGCGCAGCTAGCACGGGATTGCCAAACCTCGCTCGAGGTCTTCAGGTTTCCCCGTTTTAGCCATCTCCACTGCGCGGGTTTCCCCGGACAGGTGCAATTTTACAAATCAGATGCTCTACCGACTGAGCTATGCGGGCACCGGGAGCGCCGTCATGTTAAAAGACGGACCGGCCTCAATGCAAGCGTGGCGGGGCCGCGCATGCGGTGTGCGGAAGGGCCGCAAGGGCGCCACTCAAGGATGAGCGCGCCAGCAGGTCGGCGTAATAGTGCGTCGCGGTCACGAGCGCTGCCTGCTGCGCACGCAGACCGTGACGGAGCAGACTGCCGCGGTAGCGCCGCGTGGAGGCGAGATTGTTGAACACACCAAGCGACAAGACACGCCCCCCGCGCGGCCCGCGCGTGACATAGGCACCCTGGACACCATCGGCACGCAACCGCGCCGCGTCGGGCCAGGCCATCGACACCGGCAAGAAGACCCGATAGGCCGTCACACGCCCTGGCTGCACGGCGATGGCACCGTGCCGGTGCTTTAGAAGCGCGACGGCGCGGGCGCGGGTGGCAAAGGGCCCAAAACGCCAGCAATGATCCGGTGCGGCGACAACGACGCGCGCGGCGGGCTTGGCCTGCGCCTGCTGCTGCGCCA
>JAJYPD010000016.1 GCA_021795715.1 Pseudomonadota bacterium | reverse complement strand
CCGCCTCGATCTGCCGCGGCTCGGGATCGATGAACAAAGACACGCGGATACCGGCTGCGGCCAGTTGCGCGCACGCCTCACCCATGCGGGCGATGCTGTCTGCGACGTTCAAACCGCCTTCCGTGGTCAGTTCCGCGCGCCGCTCGGGCACGAGGCAGCAGTCGCTCGGCGGCTGCCCGACGGCGAAGGCCACCATGTCCGGTGTCACGGCCATCTCGAGATTCATGCGCACGGTGAGCAATTCGCCAAGGAGACGCACGTCCCGTTCCTGGATGTGCCTTCGATCCTCGCGCAGATGCAAGGTGATGAGATCCGCCCCCGCCTGTTCCGCCACGAGCGCGGCCTGTATGGGGTCGGGATAGAGTGTGTGACGCGCCTGGCGCAGCGTCGCCACGTGATCGATATTGACACCAAGTCTCATGGGTTTGCGCGGGACACCCCGGCTTCCTGTTTAAAGGGCCTGTGCGCCGCGGTGCAGGCCGCTCCGGCTCCCGCTCCGCCTCGTCATCGGGCTATCTTGATCCATGCGCCACCGCGGCGCAAACCGGGCACGCCCACCACACGCCACCGTTCATTCGGGCGGCGGCGCGCGCAACGCCCGGAAGAGGCTGCGCGTATGCAGGCGCTTGTCGCCGAGCAGCTCATCGACCAGGACCCGCAGCAGCGCCTTGGCCTCGCGCAGCTGACGCGGATCGCTCCACTCCTCGGCCAACAGCGCAAGCAGCGTGCTGCCGCGCACGGCAATACCATTCACCGCCCCAGCCTCGGCTGCCGCCACTGGACCTTCGCCGACGCCGTATACATACTGGGCATCCGCGTCGATCGCGCACCCGGACCGGTCGTGACTCAACAACAGCCCGTAACCGAGCGCCGCCAGCATCCGTTTTTCGAAGACGCGCAGGATGGGTTCCTGGCAGCCTTCCAGGGCCAGCGCCTGCAGTGCAGCCTCATACGAGGCGTAGAGATCCGCATGGCCCTCGTGGCGATGCAACAGGCGCAACAACAATTCGTTGACATAAAACCCGCACCAGATCGCGTTGCCGCGCAGATCCATGTGCGGTGGCAGGGGTTCTGCGCCCACCAGCGTGCCCAGATCGCCACGCTGGGTCCAGCTCAACAAAAGCGGCTGGAACGGCCTTAGATTGGCGCCGGCAAACGCCCGTCCGGGTCGCCGCACCCCCTTGGCAATCAATCCGGCTCGACCGAACTGGGCCGTGAAGACTTCCAGCAGGACACTGGTCTCGCCGTAAGCGTGGCGATGGAGAACGAAACCCCGCTGCTCGTCGATACGCACCCGTTAAGTGTCCTCCCCGTAACCAAGCGACCGTAAAGCGCGGGCGTCATCCGACCAGCCGCCGCGCACCTTCACCCACAGACCGAGATAAACCTTGCGCCCGAGATGGCGCTCGATCTCCCGGCGCGCCGCACTCCCGATGGCCTTCAGCGCCGTCCCGCCTTCACCCACCAAAATCGCCTTTTGTCCTTCCTTCTCAACATAGATGCTTGCCTCGATGCGCACCAGCCCTCGCTCCACCCGGTAGCGATCGATCTCCACCGTGGTCACGTACGGGATCTCCTTGGCAAAACGCCGGAACACCTGTTCGCGGATGAATTCGCCGATGATGAACCGGTCGCCGCGGTCGCTCAACTGATCTTCGGGGAACAACGCCTCCCGCACCGGCAAATGGCGGGCGATCGCCGCCTCGAGCGCATCGACGTTGGCCCCGTCACGCGCCGAGAGCGGCACGATCTCGGCAAATACCTGTTGCTCGCCGAGTTCCTTCAACAGCGGCAGCAACGCCTCCTTGTGCAAGACGCGGTCGACCTTATTCAGCGCAAGCAACAGCGGCCGCCCATGCAGATGATCCCGGGCAAAGCGCAGCGCCGCAAAATCGGCGTCCTGCAGGCGCGGCAGCGCCGCCACCATCACCAAACAGTCGGCCTCTTCCAGCCCCTGCGCGACGGCACGGTCCATGTGCTGCGCCAGCGCACCCTTGCCGCCAAACACCAGTCCGGGCGTATCCAGATACAGGAACTGCGCCTGCGCCGTCGTCTTGATGCCCAGAATCCGGTGGCGGGTGGTCTGCGGCTTGGGCGAGGTGATCAGCAGTTTCTGGCCGAGCAGGCGGTTGATCAGCGTGGATTTGCCGACGTTGGGCCGCCCGAAGATGGCGACATAACCACTGCGAAACGCGTTCATGCCATCAGCCTCTGCAACGCCGTGAGCGCCGCCTGCTGTTCGGCGTGGCGGCGCGTCGAACCCTCCCCGCGCACCACATCCGGCAGCCCGCTCACCCGGCAGCCCACCACAAACATTTGCTCGTGATCTTCCCCACGCACCTCGAGCAGGCCGTATTCGGGCAGGGCGAGCCCCCGGCCCTGCAGAAACTCCTGCAGGCGGGTCTTTGGATCCTTCGCCTGCGCGTGCGCCTCGATGCCGTCCAGGCGCGGCGCAAACAGCAGCAGGATGGTGCCACGCGCCGCTTCGTAACCGCCATCCAGATAGAGAGCGCCCAACACCGCCTCGAGGGCGTCGGAGAGGATCGAGTCGCGGTCGTAACCGCCGCTTTTGAGTTCCCCGGGCCCAAGACGCATCAGCGGCCCAAGATCCAGCTCGCGCGCGACTGCGGCCAGCGTTTCCGCCCGCACCAGCCGCGCCCGCAGACGCGTCAGTTCCCCCTCGGTCAGGGATGGAAAACGGGCGTACAAGGCATCAGCCATGACGAGGCTGATCACCGCATCACCCAGGAATTCGAGACGTTCGTTGTTGCGCGCCCCGCAACTGCGATGCGTAAGCGCCCTCGAAAGCAGTTGTGCATCCCGGAAACGGTGATGCAGCCGTCCGCAAAGGACGGACAGGTCCGTACTCAATTCCCCGGCACCTGTTGGCGGTCGACGAAATGCACAAGCAGGGTGATGTTGCCGATCAGCGGCTTGCGTACGGTGTAGTCGTACACCATCAGGCGCCCGCCGCTGGCCGTCGATTCGATGCGCAAATCGCGGGCGACGCTGGTGTGGCTCACATAACCGACCTCGAATTCCCGCCGCAGCGCCATGCGCAGCTGGGCGCCGCCCATGGTGGGGGCATCGGCACGATGCGCCACCGCCTTCAGGCTCTGGCTGATCTGCCAGTTGTCGATGTATACGGGGATCAGCCTGATGGCCACATAGATGCCAAAGCCGATCAGTACCAGCAACAGCAAAAGCCCGATCGATGAGATTCCTGCTTCCTTTCGTGTGGACATAGCCCCTCCCGTGCGTCCTTTATGGAATTACCCGCCCTATACGCTTGAAATCGATTCCGCCGCCGTGCGCCGTATTCCAGCTAAACCAGATGAGGAAGGCGCGTCCGACCAGATTGCGCTGCGGCACATAGCCCCAGTACCGGCTGTCATCGCTCAAATCCCGGTTGTCGCCCAGGACAAAATATTCATGCGGCGGCACCACGAAATGCATGGGCGGCTGCGTGATGCCCGGAATCAGGATGATGTGATGGGTGATCTTCCCGAGCTTTTCCGTGTAGCGGTAGGCTTCCAGAAAACGCCCCCTCTGCTCGGCGTAGATATAGGGGACCTTGTGATAATGCGGCACGAGCTTGCCATTGATATACAACTGTTTGTCAATGTAGGCCACGTGATCGCCCGGCAGGCCGACGATGCGCTTGATGTAATCGACGGACGGATTGCGCGGATAACGGAACACCACCACCTGCCCGCGCTTGGGCTCACCGACGTTGAGGATTTTGGTGTGGATGACCGGCAGCCGCAATCCATAGCAGAATTTGTTGACGAGAATGAAGTCACCGACATGCAGCGTCGGTATCATCGAACCGGAGGGTATGCGAAACGGTTCGACCACAAACGCGCGGATCAGCACAACGATCAGGATGACCGGGAAAAACGACCGCGAATACTCGACGAGGGCCGGCCGGGGACCGGTCTTTTTGCGGTTGAAAAGCGCGTAGACGCCCCAGATGAACCCCGTCACGAACAGGGCAATGACAAGCCACAGAGAAAAGTCGGTCAGATGCATGGGCTATTTCTCGACCTTGAGGACGGCCAGAAACGCTTCCTGCGGAATCTCGACAGAACCTAACTGCTTCATACGCTTTTTTCCCTCCTTTTGGCGTTCCAGCAACTTCCGCTTGCGGCTGACGTCGCCGCCATAGCACTTGGCCGTGACGTTCTTGCGCAACGCCTTGACCGTCTCGCGGGCGATGACGTGCGCACCGATCGCCGCCTGGATGGCGACATCGAACATCTGGCGGGGTATCAGCTCCCGCATGCGCCGCACCAGTTCGCGCCCCCTGTACTGGCTCTGGCTCCGATGAACGATCACCGACAGCGCATCGACACGCTCATTGTTGATCAATACGTCCACACGCACGAGATCCGCCGTCCGGAACTCGCGGAACTCGTATTCGAACGAGGCGTAACCCCGGCTCAGGGACTTTAGGCGGTCGAAGAAATCGAGCACCACCTCGTTTAACGGCAACTCATAGGATAGCATCGCCTGACGGCCGAGGAATCTGAGATCGATCTGCGTCCCGCGCTTTTCCACGCAAAGCTGCATGACCGGACCGAGATGCTCCTGGGGAACCAGGATATTGCAGCTGATGATCGGCTCGCGGATTTCCCGGATCTGACCGGGATCGGGCAGGCGCGCCGGATTGTCGACACGCAGATTCTCCCCCTTGCCCGTGACCACCTCGTAGACCACCGTCGGGGCGGTGGTGATGAGGCTCAAGTGGTACTCGCGCTCCAGACGCTCCTGGATGATCTCCATATGGAGCATGCCGAGAAAGCCGCAGCGAAAGCCAAAACCCAGCGCCTCCGAAGTCTCCGGCTCGAAATACAGTGATGCGTCGTTCAGCTTCAGCTTGTCGAGCGCCTCGCGGAACGCGTCGTAGTCTCCCGCCTCGATCGGATACAGACCCGCGAACACGCGCGGCTTGATTTCCTTGAAACCCGGCAAGGGGGTCTCGGCCGGACGGCGCGCCTCGGTGATGGTGTCGCCGACCCGCGCGCCCTTGACGTCCTTGATGCCGGCGATGACGTAGCCGACCTCACCGGTGGCGAGCTGCTCGACCGCCTGCCGCTTAGGCGTGAAGACGCCGGCCTGTTCGACATCATAGTCGCGGCCCGTCGCCATCATGCGGATGCGCCCGCCCTTGCGCAGGACGCCGTCCACCACGCGCACCAGCGCCACCGTGCCCAGATAGGTATCGAACCAGGAGTCGACGATAAGCGCCTTCAAAGGCGCCTCCGCCCGGCCCCGTGGCGGCGGGATCTGCGCCACGATCGCCTCCAAAAGCTCGCGGATACCGGCACCGGTTTTTGCGCTGACCTGCAACGCGTGCGCCGCCGGCACCCCGATGATGTCCTCGATTTCCTTGCCGACCCGCTCGGGATCGGCCGCCGGCAGATCGATCTTGTTTAGCACCGGCAGAATCTCGAGATCGAGTTCGGCGGCGGTGTAGCAGTTGGCCACGCTCTGGGCCTGCACGCCCTGGGCCGCATCGACCACAAGCAGGGCGCCCTCACAGGCCGTCAGGGAGCGCGACACCTCGTAAGAAAAGTCCACGTGGCCCGGCGTGTCGATCAGATTGAGCTCGTACGTTTGCCCATCCAGGGCCTTGTACCGGAGCGTCACGCTCTGCGCCTTGATGGTGATGCCACGCTCGCGCTCGAGTTCCATGGAATCGAGCACCTGGTTTTCCATCTCGCGCGCCGAGAGCCCCCCGCAGAACTCGATGAGGCGATCGGCCAGGGTCGATTTACCATGATCGATGTGGGCGATGATAGAGAAATTGCGAATACGATCTTGCAAGGGCTGCCTTCGCGCAGTCGTTGGATCACCGGGATGCGGCGACCGGATTGTGATCGGGCATCATACCGGTTTTTATCAGAGGTACCAACTGTCTGGGGCGCGGACTACCGGATGTCGAGGGGAAGGAAAAGCGCGCCCGCGCCACGGCGGATAAGCACCGCAACGGGCCCGGTTTTGGGCAGTTTGTTGATCAGATGGCGAAATGTCGCCACGTTATCCACCGCTCGGCCGGCCATGGACAAGATGACGTCGCCCGGCTCGATGCCGGCCTTCTCCGCCGCGCCACGGGTCACGCCCTCGACCAGCACGCCCCCCGTCACACCCAGCTGCCGCTTCTCCTCGGCGCCCAGGTTTTCGAGTGCAAGACCCAGGATGGCGCGCTGCCGCCGCGGTTTCGCGGGCTGATGGAGCGTTGCCGGCAGCGCATCCGGCAACGCGCCGACCGTCAGCTTCAGGTGAACGGGACGACCATGACGCCAGACGGTGACGGGCACGCGGCTGCCAACCGGCGTCAACCCGACCAGCGGAGGCAGATTGGTGGACCGCATCACCGGCTGGTGATCGAAACGCACGATCACATCACCGACGCGCAGGCCCGAGTGGGCCGCCGGACTCCCAGGCAGGATGGCCGACACCAGCGCGCCATAGGGTTTGGGCAGACGGAAAGACAGTGCCAGCCTGCGCGTGACATCCTGGATGGTGACGCCAAGCCACGCCCAGGGCACGTGCCCGCCGGTGCGCAGATCATGGCCGATACGCATGGCGAGATTGATCGGGATCGCAAAAGACAGGCCCATGAAGCCGCCGGTGCGGCTGTAGATCTGGGAGTTGATGCCCACCACATGCCCGCGCAGATCGAACAGGGGGCCGCCGGAATTGCCGGGATTGATCGGCACATCGGTCTGGATGAAGGGTACGTAATCGGAACCCGGCAGATCCCGCCCGGTCGCCGACACGATGCCGGCGGTGGCCGAATTGCCAAATCCAAACGGGGCGCCAATCGCCAGCACCCAGTCGCCTGCCTGCAGGTGCGAGGGGTGTCCGATCGTGACGGTCGGCAGATTGTGCGCGGAGATCTTCAGGAGCGCGATGTCGCTTTTCGTGTCGAGCCCGACGACCCGGGCGACATAATCCCGCCGGTTGAACAACCGCACGGTGACGCGCCGGGCGTGATCAATGACATGCGCGCAGGTCAGGATATAGCCGCGCGGCGAGATGACAAACCCGGAACCCAGCGACTTGGTGATGAGCGGCTGGGGCGCGAGGCCGCGGCCGGGCGGGGGCGCCAGGAGATGATTGGGTGTTTCACCGGGCTCGGCGCGCCCAAGGCCGGGAATCGGCTCGGTTGCCACGGAGGTGCTGGAGATGTTGACCACGGCGGCCCGGTTGGCGGCGACGATCGCGGCAAAATCCGGGCCATTGGCCGCCAGCGCGCTCAGCACACAGGTCAAACACCAGAGCCCGGCAAAAAGCGCTGCCACCTGTGTGCGCATGAGTAGATACCTTTCAGGACATTTCGAACCGCCACCGGTTTCCCCCGCGGGAATGGTGCCCCTCGCATTGCGGCCTATCGTGCGCGTGCGTCGTCCTTTTATAGACCGGATGCGGCCGGACACCTATCGGACTTAAGGAAGACAGACCCCGGGCCGCGGAGGGGCCCGGGAAGGACATGACCGATCAATCAGGGCGCGCTGCCCGGGATGAGCTGCGCGTCATAAGTGGCGATGTGTGTGTATGAACGGTTCAAGGGGGGCTGGAAGGGGGTACCGGCAGGATGTTCGAGGAGATAATTGTTTGCCCCCCCGGGCCAACGCACCGTCTGGCCGAAATGGGCGCGCTGTATGAACGGCTGCGGTGTCGACAGCGCACCCAGAGAAACCCGCTCCGGTCCGCCCGTGCTCTGGTCGCCCATCACCGCCATATGCAGACCAAACAGGGCCGCGGCCGCCGTCACCGACGCCGCCAGCGCCAGACGGACGAAGTGCCGGCCCCTGCCCATTTCGGTGCGCCGCGAACCGCCGTCCAATTGCGCCAACACGCGATCGCTAAAGCCCGGCGACACCACCACGACACACTCCCGCCGCAATATGCCGCTCACCACATGATAACGCTCCCACGCTGCCCGCAGATCCGGATCCCCGGTGACCTTTTGCAGCATGCTGGCCTGTTCCCTGGCCTCGAGCTCCGCATCTACCAACGCCGACAGTGATTCGTTCACACCCCTCTCTCCAAGGCCCCTTACGTTTCCAACAGTGGCTTGATCTCCTTGTCGATCGCTTCCCGCGCCCGGAAGATGCGCGACCGCACCGTCCCGATCGGGCACGCCATGATGGCGGCGATCTCCTCGTAACTCAAGCCCTCGATCTCCCGCAAGGTGATCGCCACACGCAGATCCTCGGGCAAAGACTCCAGGACCCGCGAGACCGTGCGCGCGATCTCCTCTGTCAACACATTGTGCTCGGGCGTGGAAATATCCCGCAACGCCGAGCCTTCCGCCGTCAACTCCGCCTCTTCCGCCTCCAAATCCGCCGCCGGCAACCGGCGGCCCTGGAACACCAGGTGATTCTTCGCGGTGTTCACCGCAATCCGGTACAGCCACGTGTAAAACGCGCTGTCGCCACGAAAGCCCTCCAGCGCCCGGTAGGCCTTGATGAAGACCTCCTGGGTCACGTCCTCGACCTCGGTCCGGTCGTAGACATAACGGGCCACCAGCTTGGCGACCTTGTGCTGATACTTGCGCACAAGCAGATCGAAGGCCGCCTTGTCACCACGCCGGACCCGCGCCACCAGCTCCTGGTCGACGGAGTGATCGACCGTCTTCTCCGGGGGACCATTCGTCACTGGTAAGAGACCACGTCCATGGAAGAAAGTTCGCCCAAGCGCGAAGGGGGGGTACCTGCCATTGTCGTCCGCATAATCGTCAGGTTGCGCCGGCGTCCGTTTTGAAAACCGCGACTCAGCCACTATGATACCGCAAAACCAACCATATTGCTTTCAGGATCATGCCCGTGCGACCGTCCGTTCCCGAACACCCCGCCGACCTGATCGTCGTCGGCGCCGGCCTCGCCGGATTGAGTCTTGCTTTGCGCTTTGCCGAGCATGGCCAGGTGACGGTCCTCGCCAAGGCCGATCTCACCTATGGATCGAGCCTGTACGCCCAGGGCGGCATCGCCGCAGTCCTCGATCCGGGGGATTCACTGGCCGCCCATGTGGCCGACACCCTCGATGCGGGCGCGGGCCTCTGCCACCGGGATGCCGTCGAATTCATCGTCTCCGAGGCGCCGGCCGCCATCACCTGGCTGATCGAGCGCGGCGTCCCGTTCACGGCGCAAGGCGAAGGCTACCACCTGACGCGGGAAGGCGGCCACACACACCGGCGGGTGATCCACGCCGCCGATGCGACGGGCCGCGCCGTGGAAACCACGCTGGCCGGACTCGCACGGCATCACCCGCGCATCCGCATCCTCGAGCACCACATCGCCATCGACCTCGTCACGGCGGGCAAACTGGGCTTGCCGGGCCCCAACCGCTGCGTCGGCGTCTATGTGCTCGACAAGGCGAGCGGCCACGTGCACGCACTGCGTTCCCGCCTCACCGCGCTTGCCACGGGTGGCGCCTCCAAGGCCTATCTCTACAGCAGCAATCCCGATACCTCCACCGGCGATGGCATCGCCATGGCCTGGCGGGCCGGCTGCCGGGTGGCGAACATGGAGTTCGTGCAGTTCCATCCGACCTGCCTCTATCATCCGCAAGCCAAATCCTTCCTGATCTCCGAGGCGGTGCGGGGTGAAGGCGGGCATTTGCTGCGTCCCGACGGCACACGCTTCATGCAGGATTACGACCCGCGTGGCGAACTGGCGCCGCGCGACATCGTCGCCCGCGCCATCGACAATGAAATGAAACGGGGCGGCCTCGATGCCGTCGCGCTTGACATCAGCCATCGCGGACGCGACTTCATCGTCGGCCATTTTCCAAACATCTATGAGCGCTGCCTGCATTTCGGCTACGACATGACCAAAGGTCCGATCCCGGTGGTGCCGGCCGCCCATTACACGTGCGGCGGCATCATGACCGACCTGCGCGGCCGCACCGACCTCGCCGGCCTCTACGCGATCGGCGAATGCGCCTTTACCGGGCTGCATGGGGCCAACCGGCTGGCCAGCAACTCACTGCTCGAATGCGTCGTGCTCGGCGCCTCGGCCGCCGCCGACGCCGCGGTCTGCGGGGCCGCCGCCGAACCGCCGGTCCTGCCCCCATGGGACGAAAGCCGCGTGACCGACGCCGATGAAGGTGTCGTGGTTGCGCACAATTGGGAAGAATTGCGCCGCTTCATGTGGGACTACGTGGGTATCGTCCGCACCAACAGGCGCCTTGAGCGCGCCATGCACCGCATCACGATGCTAAGCGGCGAGATTCACGACTACTACGCCAATTTCCGCGTCACGAACGATCTGATCGAGTTGCGCAATCTGGCGCAGGTAGCCGAGCTCATCATCCGGTCCGCGCAGCTGCGCACCGAAAGCCGCGGCCTGCACTACTCCCGCGACTACCCCGAGACCGACACCGGCCACAGCCCGCGCGACACGATCCTGACCCCCGGCCAGTTCGCGCGCGCAGACGACACCCCGGGGCGCTGGCCTTTCTAGGCGAAATGCCAGACCAGGGCGGCCGCACCCAACGCCAGGCAATAAAGCCCGAACGGCCGCAGCGCCTCGACTTCCTGCTTGTTGAAATAGCGCATGAGGATCCATGTGCTCGCGTAGGCAAAGACGCCGGCGATAAGACCGGATGCGACAATCGCCTCCAGGTGAATGGGGCCTTGGATATGGAAGAGTTTCGGCACTTCGAGGAGGCCCGCGGCCGCGATGATCGGCGTTGCCATGAGGAAGGAAAACCGCGCGGCGGCGGCGTAGTCAAACCCCTTGCCGAGGCCGGCGACGATCGTGACCCCCGAACGCGACATGCCGGGAATGAGCGCAAAGGCCTGGGCCACGCCGATGAAGAGCGCCTTGGGCCAGGTCATGGCCGTCAGCTGATGACTCGGCTTGCGCTTCTTCAGGAAGTCGCCCACGATCAGGACCAGACCATTGACCATCAAAAACACCGCCGCCACCAGCAAATTGGCAAACAGGATCTTGATGCGCTTGGCAAAAAATAGCCCGATCAGGCCCGCCGGAATCGACGCCACCACCAGCAGCCAAAAGAGGCGCGCCTCGGCATTGGAGCGGCCCCCGCGGGCACTCCACACGCCGCCCAGAAGCCGCGCCCAGTCCCGCCAGAAGTAAAGAAGCAGCGCGCTCGCCGTACCGATGTGCAGAACGACCAGGAACGGCAGGAAATCCGGACTCGTGGGCGGAATGTGCCAGCCAGACAGCGTACGGATGAGGACGCTGTGCCCAAGGCTGCTGATCGGAAAGAGTTCGGTCACACCCTGAACGACGGCCAGCACCATCATCTGCCACGGCTGCATGAACTTTTCTCCCGGAAAAACGGTGGAGTATATCGATCATGCCCGAGACCGCCAAGCGCACAACGCCGTAGGCGGTCGCGCTTTCGCCATCAGGCCGGCGCCGCCTCGGCGATATGATCGCGCCCGCGGTCCTTGGCCCGGTAAAGCGCCTCGTCGGCGCGGCGCAACAGATCCTCGGCGCTGTCTTTTGGCTGCGCACTTGCCAACCCGATGCTGATGGTGACCGTGACCTCCCCGGCACCGACCCGGACCGGCTGTTCGCGCAGCGACCGCACGATCTTCTCGGCCACCCGCCAGGCGTCCTGTGCGGTTGCCGTCGGGAGGACCACGACAAACTCATCGCCCCCATAGCGGCCAACGACGTCGGTGGCCCGCAGCGCCGCCTTGATGCGCCGGCTCACCTTGCGCAACACCTCGTCGCCACCCAGATGTCCCAGACGGTCATTGATCACCTTGAAGTGATCGAGATCCACCA
The DNA here is from genome assembly GCA_021795715.1 of Pseudomonadota bacterium. GTDB lineage: Bacteria > Pseudomonadota > Gammaproteobacteria > Acidiferrobacterales > Acidiferrobacteraceae > JAJYDN01. The sequence continues at coordinate 29,094 of JAJYPD010000016.1, read as the reverse complement.
TCAGCACCGCCGGCGTCTGCGCCGCGCCGGCGAGAAGCTCCTGCAGCATGCGCAGGACGCCGCGGCGGCTTAGCACCTCGGTCAGTTCATCTTGGTCGAGCAGAAGCGACAGGCGCGTATTGGCCGCGAGCAGACCGACATGGGCGTGAGCCATGCGCTCCTGCGCCCGCAGCAACCGGACATAGATGCGGTTCATTTCGTAGAACAAGGCACCGAGCACGATCAGCGCGGCGATCAGACTCAGAAAGCGCGCCACATACCAGCCGTAGTCGTAGCGCACATGACCCGCAAACACCAGGCCGAGATCGCACAGCGTGCCGACCATGGTGACGAGCAGCCACAGATCAAGCACCGTCCCGGCACGCTGGCGCACGGCGAGAACCGCCACGGCCGCGAGCGTCCACAGGCAAAGCAGCGTCACACCAAAGGCCGGCAGGGCGAGCGTGGCACCCTGCATCACGGCCGGAGATACGCCGGTCCCCACCAGCGCAAAGGCCACGACGGCCACGGCGATGGCCGCCGCGAACGCCCGCCTGGTGCGCGCAAGCCCCGTGTGTGCCGCGCGATCGCGCGGGGGGCCGGCCAGCACATAGGCGATCACCCCGCCGGTGAAATAGACATGCCAGCAGATCCAAAGCCACGCCGCGCCATTGGCACCCGTGCGGTGAAACAAAAGCGCGTTGCCGGCGACGAGCAGACTGGTGCCGACGTAAACGCCGCCCAGCAACGCAAGCCCGTACGCCTGGATGACGCGCGCCTGCACCCACAAGAGATAACCGGTCAGCACATCGGCGAGCGCGATGACGACGGCAGACGCCGTCACCACACCGCTTACGACCGGCTCCCTGCGCGCGGCCCCCGCCATGCCGGCAAGGCTCACCGCCACCAGACCGAACGCAAACAGAGCGGCAAATGCACGCGCACCGCGCGCAGGATGCGTCTCTGCAAGCGTCCACACCGAACGGCCCACCCCCTCCGTCTGACCCATAGTGCACCCCCTAAGAGAGGGAAATGCACGAAGCGGGCCAAGACGTCAGGATGGATCGTAGCGGGAAACGCCGGGAAAAACGGGCGCGCGAGGACCCTCTAGCCCAAAAACGCGGCGACCGGCCGCCGGCGCCTGGCCGGCGATGTGCCGTCAGGGGCCACTATGGCCTTTTTTTGCGGCACCCTGCGCACCCGCGATGCCGTGTCGGCGCCGCGTGCGGTCCGCCGCACATCGGGCTGGCCGCGGCGCGGCCGTGCCGGCCGGGGTTCCTGCGGCTCGCGCCGCGGGCTGTCCACCGACCCGACATGTTCGATCGCCTGGCCCGTGAAACGCTCGATCCGCCGGATCGCCCCCCGCTCGGCATGGGTCGCAAGCGAAACCGCTGCCCCCGACTGGCCAGCCCTTCCCGTGCGCCCGATACGGTGCACATAATCCTCCGCCGAACGCGGCAGATCGTAATTGAACACATGCGAGATGCGCGCCACGTCGATACCGCGGGCAGCGATGTCGGTCGCCACCAGAATGCGCAGCGCCCCGTCACGAAACTGGGCGAGCGCCCGATTGCGTTGCCCCTGGCGCATGTCGCCATGGAGGGCCGAGGTCGCATGTCCGGCACCGCCCAGCGCCGCCGCCAGCCGCTCGGCACCCCGCTTGGTGCTGGTGAAGACGATCGCCTGACCGACGCCCGCCTCCGCCAAAAGATCCAGCAACACACCCTTCTTTTCGCTGCTGTCACCGACAAAATGAATCCGCTGCTGGATATGCTCGCTGCGGGCATCGTTGGTGGTGATACGGATGCGTTTGGGCGACTTCAACAGACGGGTGGCCAGGGCGGTCACCGGGCCTTCGAATGTCGCCGAGAACATCACCGTCTGGCGCGACGCGGGCGCCGCCGCCATGATCCGCTCCACATCATGCAAAAAGCCCATGTCGAGCATGCGATCGGCCTCGTCGAGAATGACAAGCTCAAGGCGCGAAAAGTCGACGCGGCGCTGTTCGATATGATCGAGCAGGCGCCCGGGGGTTGCGACCAGCAGATCAAGCGGCCGCATGAGCAGTTTCTGTTGGGCGGGATAGGGCACGCCGCCGACGATGCTGCCGAGGCGGATCTGCGGGATATGGCGCGCGTAGGTCGAGGCCGCGTCCTTGATCTGGCCGGCCAGTTCACGCGTCGGGCTCAGCACCAGCACCCGCGGACCGCGCCCGCGCACCGCGCTTGGCGTCAACAGGCGTTCAAGGGCGGGCAGGATGAAGGCTGCGGTCTTGCCTGTGCCGGTCTTGGCCGAAGCCATCAGATCGTCGCCCGCCATGACCACCGGAATGGCGCTCGCCTGGATGGGGGTCGGGGTTTCGTGTTGCGCGTCGACCAGGGCCTGCAAGAGCGGTGGTGACAGATTCAGTGCTGCAAAAGACATTTCTACTCCTAGGAAACAACATGGTGACTGCGGCGCAGGCCGCGTCTTGGGGTCGGCCGGGGGCCGAAACGGGATCTGGTATCAAGAAGGGGTAACGACTGACAGGGGTCGATGGGACCCGGGGCGCACACGGCGCGGAACAACACGACAGGCATTAGCCATCCTGGGGCGGCATTATGCCGATGATGCGGGGGGCGCGCAAGGCGCCCGCCTTTTGCGCAGACAGCCAGCCACCTCAACCCCCCCCGCCCTCAGGGCAGCGGAAAGACATCCGCCCATGTCTCCGTAAGCCTCGTGCCACCGGCCGCGAGGGCGGCGTGCACCACAGCTGACCCCGAACCTGTCGGCGCCAACGTAAACTGCAGCCGCCAATCGCCACCCTCCCCATCGCGGGCCGCCCAGGCCTGCACGACGCGCGCCGGACCGACGACATGGATCGCGGGCGCCACCGCAGTCGGCGCCAAATGGGCCAGACGCGGACCGGAGAAATTGATGACATAGGTTTCCTGCCCGTCTTTGTTCTGCGTGTGGCGACTGGCCACCACATAACCAAGCCCGCGCCCGGCCGGATCCTTCCCGCGCCACGATACCGTGTAGGCGAAAGTCATGGGCTGACCGGGTGGCGCTTGGTGCTTCGGCACCCAGAACACCGAAATGTTGTCGTTCGTCTGCGAATTGGTGGGCAATTCCACAAGCAGCAGATGACCTGCCCCCCACGGCCCCACAGGCTTCACCCAGGCGCTCGGCCGATCCTCGTAATGCATGCCGAAAGCCCGGTAGTCCTCAGGCCTGCGGGCACGCTGCATGAGACCGAAGCCGCGCGGATTGGCCAGCGGCAGGCGATACAGCGCCAACCGGTTGGGATTGCGCAGTGGCCACCACAGGCGCACCCCGGCGGCCGTCTCCGCGAGCAGGCCATCCGAGTCATGCGCCGCGCGAATCAGTTTGTGATAGCGCTTCGTGCTGAAACGCCCCTGCAGGAACATGCTGGTCAGCGGCGCGATGCCAAGACGGCGTACCGCACGCCGTCCAAACAGCACCATCTTCACGTGCACCACCGTCGTGGCGCCGGGCTTGACGACGAAACGGTAGGCGCCGGTCAGGCTCGGGCTGTCGAGCAAGGCGCAAAAACTGATGCGCTGCGCACGGGGCGGCGGCGGAATGATCCAGAAACTGCGGAAATAGGGGAATTCCTCGGCCCGATGGGGCAAGGCGGTGTCCACCGCCAGACCGCGTGCCGACAAACCCCATGTCTGGCCCGCGCCGACGGCACGGAAATAACTGGCACCAAGAAAGGACAGGAATTCGTTTTCGGATGCCGGATCGCGCGTCAATGGCGTGTAGACACTGAAACCGACCGGCGGCACGGTCCCGTGGATCGCGCGGGCAAGCGCCGGGTCTCCGTCGACACGCACCGTCTGCTGAACCGGCACGGCCTGGCCGCCGTGCATGACGTAGATCTTCTCGGGCCAGGTGAAGAGATAGCCGGCGGGATACAGCTGCAGATGAAAGCGGCTGTCGGGATTCCACCCTGGAACCGGACCGGCCAGATGCAGCTTGCCGTAATCGGTAAAACTCAGCCGGCGCAAAGCCGGTGCAACCGGTGCCGGCGCCTTGTAGGGCGCCTGTGCCAGCGCCCGGGCCCGCGCGACCACCATGCCAAAGACGGCATTGGCGCGCACCTTGGCGGCGGGTTTGTGCGGACTTGGCGGCGGCACCGCGGCCCGCTCCGCCGCCAGTTGCCGCTCCAGCGCCTGCTCGCCGGCGGCAAGCTTCGCCACCTCGGCGCGCAGGTTCTGCTCTGCGATGCGTTCCTGCCGGGCCTCGGCATGCGCGGCCGCAAGCGCCGCATTGCTGTTGGCCATCGCCTCATCGGCCCTGACCCGTGCCCGATGCACCGCACTTGGCAATGCGCAACCGCTGAGCGCCAGACCCGTCGCCATGATCGCGGCGCGCCGGCGCCACGCCCCTTCTGTCTTCACATCGCCCCCCTCACCGCCTTCTACACCGGCCGCAGGGCCCGCCGCACGACGGTCCTCATACCGGAATCCTGACGGGCGCCGGCGCCGGCGCGGGAAGCGGACGATCCAGTCCCCCGAGCCAAAAGCCGACACGCGGCCCCTTCAGTCCCCAGATGCGGCCGTGCAGCGCCAACAACGTATCCCGGTCCATGAGGATGCGCATGCGCTCACGCGGCCCCAAAGCCTGCGGCCCGCCCTTCAGGGCGTTCAACACGAGCTGCTGGCGCGCAAGACCGATGCCTTCGCTCAAGGCAGGCCGCTCCCGCAAAAGCGCGCAGTGTAAGGCGTTCACGCCGGGGTCGACAACCGCCGCCAGAAAGCCGCGCAGCGGCAGCCGGGCCGGCGCTGCGAAGTCATGCTGCAATCGCGCAAGCGTACGCAAGATGGCAGGCGGGGCGGTCTCTTCGGGCGTCACGAACAGGCCCCACGCGCGCGCCACAAGACCCGGACCCACACGGCTGATCCACACGGAAACGGGAATGGCCGCCACCCAGGCGCCCATGACGGGCGTAAGCCACCAGAAGTACCCGGGACTCAAGACATACATCGCCCCGCCCCACAACAGCGCAAGCACCGTGCCGGTGGCGTGATAACGCAGCGCCTGTTGCCAGGACGTGCTCATGTCGCCGCGTGCCTGGGGTCCCCACTGCGTCTTGCGTCCGACCAGCACCGAGACGACGAAGGCGGTGTGAAAGAGCATGCGCACGGGCGCGAGCAACGCCGACAGCACGCTCTCCAGCGCCACCCCGGCAAGTATGCGCACCATGCCCCCAAAGCCCCGTGTACGCTGATTCACCACGGCGAGCAGCACGGCGAGAACTTTCGGGACGAACAAGACGGCAAGCGTAAACCAGAAAAGCATCAGCGCCCAATGGGGATGCCACACCGGCCACACCGGAAAAAGCATGTGCGGGTGCGGAAAATAGCGTGGCGGTATCAGCGCATGCAAAACGACTTCGACGCTCGACAGCAGCAGAAACAAAAGCCAGAGCAGCGACGACATGTAGGACATGATGCCGCTCAGGAACACCACCCGGTGCGGTATCGCAAGCCCCCGGGCGAAAATCAGCCGCGTATGCTGCAGATTGCCCTGGGCCCAGCGCCGGTCACGCTTGAGCTCATCGAGCAGGGTCGGCGGTGTTTCCTCGTAGCTGCCCGGGATACCGGACACCAGGCGCACATCCCAGCCGGCACGCCGAAGCAGTGCCGCCTCGACAAAATCGTGGCTCATGATCTCGCCGCCAAACGCGCCGCGCCCCGGCAGGCGGGGCAGCGCGCAGTGACGGACGAAAGGCGCCACCCGGATGATGGCGTTGTGACCCCAGTAGTGGCCGGCGTTCATGTGCCAGAACTCGAGGCCGGCCGCAAACACCGGTCCATACAGCCGGTTCGAAAACTGCTGGATGCGGCCAAACAGCGTGTTCTGGCCGACGGCCGCCGGCAGCGTCTGGATCAGGCCGGTGGTGGGGCTCTTTTCCATGGCGTCCACCAGCGCGGTGAGCGCCGATCCCGTCATCACACTGTCGGCGTCGAGAATGACCATGTACCGGTAAGCCGCACCCCAGCGCCGGCAGAAATCGGCGATGTTGCCGCTTTTGCGTTTGATGTTGCTGCGCCGGCGGCGGTAGAAGATGCGCGCCTGCGGGGGCAGCCGCCGCCGCAGTGCCGCCCAGGCGACCTCCTCCTCCACCCAGGCATCGGCGTCATTGCTGTCGCTTAGGATATAGAAATCGAACGCAGCGAGGCGCCCGGTCTCGGCGACCGAGCGGTACGTCGCCTCGAGGCCGGCGCAGACCCGCGAGGGATCCTCGCGAAAGACCGGCATGACGATGGCGGTGCGCGCCTCGGCCGCCGGCGCCGCCAGGGGAATGACCGCCGCAGACGGCGGCCTGCGCCGCCACCAGCGCGCAAACGACACGCACGCCCCTGCCACGGAAATCCACAGGCCGATCGAAATCCAGCCAAACAGCAATCCGAACACCACGGCCAACGCGATGTTCAGGATGTGAAATCCCGGCCGCGGCAGCACTTCGAGAAGAAACTCGCTGGCGACGAAACTTGGTATCGCCACCAGAACGGCCAGCAGAAGACCGCGCCAGAATGCCCGCGGGGACGCGCGGGGCGTCATCGGTTCCGCTCCGGCGCCATCGATTGCCGGCAAAGCGGCGGCATGTCGACGAGCGCGGCGAGATCGGCACCCGACAGTCCCATCCAGAGCGCCAGCCGGAACCGCGCCGCGCGGCCCGCTTCATCGGTGCCCCCCGAGGCGTCATCGGCGGCCATCAATTCCTGCAGGCGGGCAAACGCCTGCCCTCCGTAGGCCGCGCCCTCGCAGGCACGTCCGACCCATGTCCCGATGGTGGCCGCATCCATGCCCAGCGCCCCCAGATAGGTTGCAAGCCGCGCTTTGATGACATCAGGCTCGCTGACATCGAGCGGCATGATGCGCACCCGCCCCCGCGATCGATCATCCCACACCACAGCCACCTGCCATGCGCCCGCACGCCTCCTGTGTCCTTCGTGAAACCCGAAAAAGTATACGCACTTGGCCGCTCAACCGGCCCCGACTTTCGGGGAGGGCCCCGGGCCCTCCCTGATCGATAGTCTGCGGCATGGGCGAGAAGTTCCGAATCGGCCTGCCGCATGCAGACACAAAGGCAGTTGCAACCGCGAAACAAGTAGCGTAGCGTAAGATCTTCATTTGCAGCTGTGCTTTAAATGTCAAGGACGTTACCGAGAGTTCCACCCGGCATTTCCCGTAAATCTCCTTCGATCCTGCAATTGAACCCCGCACACTGGGTGAAGTGTTCTCGCAATTACTATAGAGGCAATACAGGAATGGCAACAGGAACAGTGAAGTGGTTTAACGAATCGAAGGGTTTCGGTTTCATCTCCCCTTCGGATGGAAGTGCCGACGTGTTCGTGCATTTCTCCGCCATCACGGGTAGCGGATTCAAGACCCTGGCGGAAGGGCAGACCGTGACCTATCAGGTGGAAAAGGGCCCCAAGGGCCTGCAGGCCACCCAGGTGAGCCCGGCCTGACGTGACCGCGCGGCCGGCGGGCCCCAGGGTCCGCCGGTCTTTACCTTGTACGGCCATCGCGCGTCTGCCACCGGGCCGGCGTGTGCGTACAACGCAAAGCACCACGGCAATGGGCGGTGCGCACGGCGCTCGAGCGCGCTATGCTTGAGCGGGTGCCTGATGTGAGCCATTGCCGATGAATGCAAATCTCCTGAGACTCTTCGAGAAGATCGTCAGTCTTGTGCTGAGCGTCATGCTGACGTTCATCATGCTCGGCATTGCCATCGGTGTCGGCCGCCTGTTCATGGGCCTTGTCAATCTGCTCACCCTGGGACATCCCACGACACAGTATCTGCACCTGGTCGGCGATGTGCTGACGCTGTTCGTGCTGATCGAGCTGTCCCGGTCACTCGTCCAATTCTTCACGGTCCATCGTCTGCGCATGACCTACATCGTCGACGCGACGATCGTTTTCGTGCTGCGTGACGTCATGATCGGATTATTCGAAAAGACTCTGCCGGTCAGCGCGATCTACGCCCTGAGCTTCCTGATTTTCGTTCTCGGCGCGCTGCGCATCAGTTCGGTTCTGGTCTTTCAGCGGGAAAAGCACATGATCACCGATACCACACCCCGCTAGCCCCTGTCCTTTTTCGCCAGGACATCCTTCAGTTTCGCGAAAGGATTGTGGGTCGCCTCCGCGGTCACCGCCGATGGCGATGAACCCGTCAGTCCGAAGGCCGCCTGCGCACCCTTCACAGCATAAGAGTACTTCTGGTGCTCCCAGTCGTGGCAGTACAGGCAGAGATTTTCCCAATTGCTGCCATCGGACGGATTGTTGTCATGGTTGTGATCCTTGTGATGCACGGTGAGTTCATGCAGGTTCTCCGCCGTGAAGGTGCGCCCGCAGCGCGCACAGACATGGGGATGCAGCCGCAGTGACTGCTCGCGGTAGCCGCGCATGCGCGTGTCCGCATCCTTATGGGCCCGGGCCACGATGGCATCGAGCCGCCCCTGGTCGAGCTGGCTCCCGGGCCGCCGCTTTTCCTTGTTCATGACTCCCCCGACAACTGCCATGGATCAGAAAGGGTTCGCCGCCTTTTGGCGGGAACCGGCCATCTGGCATGGGAGCGTAGCGGCTGGCGCGTGCCGTGTACAGGGCCGGGGCCTTAGGGTGTGCGCGAAGCGGCGCGCCGGTGCGATCGTTGCGGGCCGCGGCCTGGTATTGCCAGATCTCCGAAACGACCCGGCCGGCGGCGCTCAGCCACGCACGCAGATGCAAGACCCGGCGTGCGGCGGGCGCGACCTGGATGACCTGCCGGAACCCCCCGGTATAGGGGTTACGCTCCAGGCGGTCTTCCACGACCGTGGTGTGCGGCACGACCGCCACATGCGCGCGCACCGCAGACACCGGCAGGCGATCGAGCCGTCCGCCTTGGTATTCGATCACGTATTTGAAGTCGCCACTTGCGGCATCGCCGCCCATCAAGGTGGCCATCACGCGACCCCGATGGCGGTGCCGGCGGCGGCCCCAGTACAGCGTGGATTGCGCGGCGAAGACCGCAGACACAACCCGGCGCGGGGGGTGCCAGTAGACGACGATGTTGCGCTGCTGGCACCAGGGGGCCTCGCGCAACAGCACATGGCCGGTGACGGGGGCCCGCAAGACCACCCACACACTCGGGCGGTCCTGATAACGGGCCTGCAGGCTTTCGTAATGGTTGAATGCGCGGTCCCGCTGCAGCAGGCCAAAGGCGTGTGCGCTCCGGCGCGCCAGACGCACCGTGCGCACGCGCCAGGGATCTGCGAGCGGCTGCCAGATCGCATGTGCCGCCGTCTGGACCAGAACCCCGTCGGCATCATGCGCCGCGGGATACAAAGCCTGCGCCGGCACATGGTTGGCGCGCCCGTACCAGTACATGCTGCGCAAGGGGAAAAACCCGGAGATTTTCCGCGCATTGCGTACAAACACGGTCATGCGCACGGCCATCGACACGCCCGCCTTGGCGCGGACGATCAGGCGCACAGCGCCCGTGGCCGCCGGTCCGGCCAGGAGGCCATAGACGCGCAGAGACGCCGCGCCGGTCCCCACCCAAAGATGTGTGAAGGGCGCCCCGGCCGCAGGCCACAGCAGCGCCGCCCTGGTCCCCGCCGGACCGCCTGCGGGACGGGCGCTGAAATAGGCCCCATGCAGCGCCAGGAGAACAGCCGGATCGGGGCCGCCCGTGATGACACGCACACGCGCACAGCGCACGGTGCGCGCAGCCCCGCCAAGGCGCGTGACCATTAAAGGACCAGTCCCGCGCACCCACAGCGTGCGCCCGTCCCCGAGGCCGCCGATCCTGATCCAGTGCCCGCCGCCCTGGGACACAGGGTTTGCTGCTTTGCGCGCCGGCGCACGGGCGAGTGCCTGCGCCTGCGCCACAACCGCCTTGTAATCGAAAGCACGCGCAGTGCACGACAGACAGAGAAGAATCGCGCCGGCCCACCACTCCCGTCCTGTCATGCGGGGGCGCCCGCCGCGCAGACCGGATCGCGCGCATCCACAGGACCCATTCCGGCGGCCAGAACATAGTCCCAAATCTCCGACACAATCCGGCCGTCTGCGGTCAGCCACGCGCGCACCCGCACGGCATGGCGGCTGCGTGGACGCACGGTGAACGCAAGACGCCAATGGCCGGCGGCTGGCAGCCGGCGCAACGCGAGGGCCGACACCACGGCCCTTTCCCGGGACACCCGCACATGGGCCCGCAGATGCCGCGCCCGCAGGAGGGCCTGGCCTGCGAAATCGATCGCGAGTCGAACCGGCCTTGCGGGCAGCCGCAGGCTGGCGTAGCTCTGCGTGACCACCGCGACGGGCTCCGGCGGACCCGACCGTCCCCAGGTCATTTCGTAATCGAACCGCCATGGCCGCCCGATGATCTGGCGGGCCGGACGCCAGAAGGCGACGATGTTGTCGTTGGTCTCATTGGGTGTCGGAATCTCGATCAGCACAACGGCGCCCGCGCCCCAGCGGCCGCGGCGGCTGATCCAGACGCTCGGCCGTTGCTGGTAGCGCATCGATATGGATTCGTAGTCGGCAAAACGCCGATCGCGCTGCATCAACCCAAATCCCAAAGGGTTGGCACAGCGGAAAGCAAACTGTCGCACACGCGCTGGATTGGCGAGCTGGCGCCAGCGGAAACGCCGGTGGCGCAGGAGTAGAAATCCTTCCGAGTCATGCACGGCGGGCCGCAAATACGCCCAGGGATGCCGGTCGAACTGATCGTACATGTACATGCTGGAAAGCGGCGCAAGACCAAGCTCCTGCACCCGATGGCGCAGAAAAATGCGCGACTTCACCAGCACATGCGCCGTCTGGCCCGGGATCACGACGAACCGGAAGGCGCCGGTCACCGCGGCGCCGTCGAGCAATCCGTAAACGACCACGCGGCGCGCGCGCCGGCCGGGCCTGCGGATCCAGAAATGCACGAAACGGGGAAATTCCTCGGCGTGCGTGGCGATGGTATCGACCGCCACCGCGCGCGCCGACGTGCCGAACTGCTCGCGGGCGCCCTTGACGCGAAAATAACTTGCCCCCAGAAAAACGATCACCTGGCCGTTTTCTCCCGGCACCGTGGGATCACGCGGATACGGACGGTAAAGCAGCCGAAAGCCGGCAAAGCCGGCATGCGGCGGCCGCCTGTCATAGACGCCCTGCGGATAGCGGAAATCGTGCAGCCGAAACGGCAACGTCACCACGCCATGGGTGCCGACCAGACTCACGCGCACCGAACGCCCGAAGCGGTATCCCGGCGCAAAGAGCTGCAAAGAGAAGGACCGGTGCGGCCATATCGTACGGCGGCTACGAAAATGCACAGACCGGTATTGACGGTAATCGAGATGACCGAGCGCCGGATCCGGCGGATCGGGGTGATAGGGCTTGCGCGAAAGCGCCTGGGCGCGCGCAATCAGCGTCTGGTAGTCAAACCGCGCCATCGCGCCCTGCGCACACAAAGCCGCCCCCATGAACGCGCCCGCCACAAGCGCGCGCAGGGCGGATCCGATCATGCTCCCGTCTCCTTTCATGCCATTTCCACAGCTGCGGTCGCGGCATCCTGCGCTGCGGTCGCCTGGCACCGCCACCGACCAAAGGACCCCTGAGAGCGGCCTTACAGGGACCTTGGCGATGCACCCGGCGGCGGCCCCGACAGGACAGACGCCATGATCGATGCCAGATCGTCCAGGCGATAAGGCTTCTGGATGGCGCCGACGAAACCGTAGTCGCGGAAACGCGCCACCACCGGATCGGTCGAGTAGCCGGTCGCCACCAGGGCGCGCACACCGGGCCTGATCTTTTTCAGCTCCGCCAGACAGTGTTCGCCGCCCATGCCGCCTGCCACCGTCAAATCGAGGACGACGGCGGCGAAGCGGTCTGGATTCTCGCGGAAATACATCAGGGCGTCGCCGCCGTTGGCCGCCTCCTCCACCTGATAGCCAAGTGCCATGAGGAGCGCCTTGCCGATCTTGCGCACGCTGTCATCGTCATCCATGAGCAGGATCCACTCCCCATGACCGACCGGCTGGCGGGGATTGCTCATCGCCGAAGCATCCTTCGCCGCCTCATAGGATCGCGGCAGATACAGGGTCATGGTGGTCCCCTGGCCGGCCGTGGAGCGGGCCGTGATCGCCCCGTGGTGGCGGCGCATGATCGAGTAGGTGACGGCAAGACCCAGCCCGGTTCCCGTAGCCTTCAGGGAGAAATAGGGGTCGAAGATGCGGTCCAGAAACTCCTTTTCGATTCCCCGGCCGTTATCCGCAAAAGCGATCGCCACATAGGGGCCCGCGGCCAGCTCCGCCACCTCGCCTGCCTCTAGCGTGACGTTGGCGCCGCGCACCACCAGCGCCCCGCCCTCGCCCATCGCCTCGATGGCATTGAGCACCAGATTCTGCACCACCTGTCCGATCTGGTCGCGATCGAAATCCACCGGCCACAGGTCATCGGGCAGATCGACGGTGGCGCGCACCCGCGAGCCCTTCAAAAAGAATGTGACGAGGGCGCGCACCGTTTCGGCGATCGGACCTGTCTTCAGAACCGGTGCGCCCCCTTTGGCAAATGTCAGCAACTGCAGCGTCAGGCCACGCGCCCGCCAGCCGGACTGTTCGGCATCATCCAGCACTGCAAGCAGCCGCTTGTCGCCCATGGCGTAGATCTTGCCGAGCGCAACGTTGCCGATGATGGCCGTCAGGATGTTGTTGAAATCATGCGCGATGCCCCCCGCCAGCACGCCCAGGGCCTCCAGGCTGCGCGCCTTCAGCGCCTCCTCCTCGAGGGCTTTGTGCTCGGTCATGTCACGAAACACGACGATGAACCCCGCAACCCGGCCCTGACCGTCATGCACGGGGGCGATACTGTCACTGACGACATGTTCACGCCCGCCGCGATCCTTGAAGACCGCGCCTGCGCTGTGGGTCACGGCACCGCGATCGCCCCACTGTGCGGCGCGGGGGGTTTCGATCCAGGCGCGCGTGATCGCGTCCCGCAGCGGCAGCACGGACGACAGGGGTTGCCCGCGCGCCGCCTCGCCGGGCCAGCCCGTCAAATGTTCCGCCGCCTCGTTGACGAGCGCCACACCGCCTTCGGCATCGGTCAGGATGACCCCGTCGCCGATGCTCATCAAAGTCACGCGCCACCGCTCGCGCTCGTCCTCCAGGGCTGCCGTGCGGCTTGCGACCAGCATCTCGAGCTCGTTATTCATGGCATCGAGCGACTGCGCATGCCAGCGCGCACGCTGCATCGCATACACGGCGGCGGCGGCAAACAAAGCCAGCAGCACACCGCTCATCAACACGATGGTCGCCAGGCCCACATCGGTAGCCTTCACGACCCGCGGCTGCGGACACACCGCCACCGTGAAGCGCTGGCCGAGCATGCGGACGTGCACCCGCTGGGCGTACCGGCAAAATCCCCTGGCTCCGCGCTCGAACAACAGGATGTTGTCGTAAAAGATCCGGACATAGTAGCCGCGGGTCACCTGTCTTGTGATCAGATGCGCAAGCCACCGATAGGCATCGAAGACGCTGACGAGGTACCCGCGCATGCGTCCGTTTTGATATATGGGCGCAATGACGATGAAACCCTTGTTCCCGCGCAGCAGCTGCACGGGCGGCGTCATGACCATATGCCGCTGCGAGCGCGTGTAGGTGAGGATCTGCTCGCGCTGCAGGTGCCGCGCCAACAGCGGTTCCACGATCACACCCTGCGGGGGGCGCATGGCCTGCCACCAGACCGGCCGCATCGATGGCGCAATCCAGCCCATGGCGACGATCTCGGGCATCTGCCGCATGACGAGCTTCGCTTCCTGCTGCGCCCGGTGCCGGGACGGCATGCCGAACATCTCCCACCGCGAGACGACACTCTGCAGTGCAGCCGGCCGCCCGGCGGCGCTCGCCAGTTGATCGGCCACGGAATAGGCGGCCGCCCGGCTCCTCTGTCTTAGCTGGGCCTGCTCGTATGTGCGTACCGCCCCGGCGAGGGCCACAGACACCGCGATAAAGCCGATGGCCGTCAGCAAAGCGAAGCCGCGCGGGTGGTTGCGCAGACCCTGCCAGCCTTCCCTAAGCAGCGCCAAAGACAGCACAAACAGCGCAAGCGCCATCTGCGGCGCCACGAGGCCAAGCATGTCCCAGATCGGCCAGACCGGCGAAAACTGGCCGAGCAGGGCGGCCAGCGAAAAGGCGAGCAGCAGCGCACCAAACAATCCCGCCGCAAGCGGCATGCGCCGTGCCGCAGTCAGCGCAAGGCCGAGCGTCGCCACCAGAACCATTCCGTCGCTGAGCGGCCCGGACCAGACGACGGCTCCCCGTATCTCGTTGACCCGCCTGAGCATGGAATGGAGTTCACCATGCACATAAGGGCTCGCCGCCAGCCCCAGGACGGTCGCCACGACGAACCCGAGCACACTGAACACCAAAGCGGTGCGGCGATAACCCAAGCCGAGGATGAGGGCCGCCGAACCGGCGATGAGGAGACTGAGCGCCGGTGTGATCGACAAGGGCGTAAGGGCCCGCAACGGCTCGATCAGGCAAGGCAGCTCGAAATAGAGGCCGCAAAGACCCGCAAGGCCAAAGCCCGCGCACAGGAAGCCCCCGGTCAGCAGCGGATACGAGATCCTTCTCATAGGCTGGACAGACATGCACCCTCGGTCCGCACAGGGCACGCCGCCGCCATCAGGCGGGCATTGGCGGAAAGTCCACGGCATCGGCCCGCGCCCGCCGACAATGCGCGCACATCACCGGGCGCCTTCCGCGGGCGGCGCAATCCCCATGGTCTGCCTGGATTGCGCGAGCGCCTCATCAGCTTGACAGCCGCAGGTCCAATAGGGACAATCCCGGCTTCGTTTGGATCCCGCTAGGCGCCCGTAGCTCAGTTGGATAGAGTACCTGGCTACGAACCAGGTGGTCGGGAGTTCGAATCTCTCCGGGCGCGCCATTTTGCCGATAGGCCGTGAGCCTGTTCGGTCCCGCAGCCGGGCTTTGCGCCGCATGCGCCATGCACCATCTCCTGTATGTGACCCAACCGGCCTGATCCGGACGCGCGCCGAACCAGACCGGGTCGCTCATCCATGACTGCCGGCATGCAAGCACCCCGAGGGAACCCCACCCCGCCGGGATCAAATCCCCATCGCCTGCGGCCCATAATGGGCCACGAAACCGCTCTTGACAACACACGCGCACCGCGCGCCTGTCCACCCATTGGGACTGTCCCGTTCCGGACGCCGGCGCAATAAAAACCGACGCCTGCCCGCGCGGTGTCTGGCCAATCGCAGACATGCGATGACGAAGAGACCAAAACACGCGTATACGCCCGAATCCGGGCCCGGATGGTGCAGATGGCGGCCCGGCAAGAGTCTGCCCCAAGGCGGCCCGTGTGCCGGGGATGACGGCTTAGACTTTGGCAAACCGGGTGTACCAGACGCGGCGCGGGCCAAGACCCACGGAATCATCACGCCGGCCGGCGGCAAAGTCCGGGGCCGCGGCAAGCGGGCTCACGCGGGAACTGGCCGAAGGATTCAGGAGACACGCAGACTGCGCCCTTAAGGTGCGCCGGGCGCGCCGCGAATGCCCCGGACGCCCGCATAGATCGACCGGCAAGACACGAAGGCGCGCACACCTGCGCAAAACGGCCAAGCCGCAACCCCCCTGCGACCCGCCGGGGTTTGGCAATGGAAGTGTTCACCAACCACTTGCCCATGACGGTGCCGCCGCGCCAAGGGATCTTGTCTTTTCCGCAGGCGCAGGGCCCGCGGCACACCGCGCGTGATGACCAAATTCTGTCTGATCCGGCACGCCCTTTCAGGAGGCCTTCGTGCGCTTGCGCCAGGATGCGGGAACCTGGACGCACAAGTCAGCCGCCACCGATTACGAGCCTCCGCGGGACGCGTTTTCCCCGGCAGCGGCCGCTTTGACAGGCCCGCGGTCCGGCCTTGGCGTCAAGATCCGCCGATCGGCGCCGCGGGGTTGATGCCGGCGGCTTCGGGCGGCCGCACGATCAGACCATGTCCGCCCCACAGCGGCCGCCTGGAGCAGACGCCCCTTCCCCCAAACAAGTGAGTGTTTTTTCATGAGTCGAGGAAAATTCGTCCCGGCACGCGCTTATAATGGACGCGTCCGGGGAAGTCTCCTGACGAGGGGGTCTGGCTTGACCGAAAAAGAAAAGTCCTCAGCGTCGCTCAACATGCTGGCCATCACCTTTGCGGTCATGGCCAGCATCATTATGAACGTCCTCGATACCACCATCGTCAACGTGGCGCTGCCCCACATGCAGGGCGGCTTGCGCGCCAACGTGGATCAGGCAACCTGGATCCTGACGAGCTATATGCTGGCCATGGTGATCGTCACACCCATGACCGGACTCCTTGTCGAGCGCTTCGGCCAGCGCTCGCTCATGCTCGGCAGCGTCACAGGCTTCATCATCTGCTCTGCCCTCGCCGGCCAGTCCCATTCCATTGTCGAGATGGTGGTATGGCGTTTCATGCAGGGCGCCCTCGGCGCCTCCATGGTACCGGTCGGCCAGGCGATTCTGGTGTCGAGCTATCCGCCCGAACGCCGCGGCGTGGCCATGGCGACACTCGGCATGGGCATCATGCTCGGTCCGATCCTAGGCCCCATACTCGGTGGCTACATCACCGACGACATGAGCTGGCGCTGGTGTTTTTATGTCAATGTGCCGGTCGGTCTGGTGGCGCTCGCCCTGCTCATCCGTCACGTGCCTGACGGGGGCAAGAGCGCCCAGCCCCGGCCCATCGACTGGCTGGGCTTTGTCAGCATGGCAACCGGCCTTGGCGCCTTGCAGGCGATGTTGAGCCTGGGCAACGAGGACAACTGGTTCAGTTCGCGCACGATCGTCACGCTCACCGTCCTCGCGGTGGCGTTCCTGCTGCTTTTCGTGTTGCGCTCGCTCGACAGGCCCAATCCCGTGGTCAACCTGCGGCTGCTCAGAAACGAGGCGCTGGCGCTGGGCAGCATCGGTATCGGCCTTTTTGGTCTCGCCCTGTACGGCGTCATGGTCATTCTGCCCATTTTCCTGCAGGAACACATGGGCTATGAGGCGCAAACCTCGGGGCTCGTGATGGCCCCGCAGGGCATGGGCGCGATGGTCTCCATGTGGCTTGCCGGCCGCCTGCTGAACCGGCACGCCAATCCGCGCGTGCTCGCGCTGACCGGCATCACCCTGGGTGCGATCGGCTCGTGGCTGACACTGTCTTACAACCTGTCCGTCAGTCCGGCGTGGATCATCTGGCCCGGTGTGATCCGCGGGCTGGGACTCGGACTCATATCGATCCCCATCTTCACGATCGCCTTTTCCACACTCACCAGACAGGAAACCGCGGAAGGCTCCGGCCTTTTCAACCTTATGCGCAACCTGGGCGGGTCCGTCGGCATCGCCATCATTTCCACGATCATCACGGAATATACGCAGGTCGGCTGGAACCAGATCGGCGGGCACATCACGCCCTATGAGTTCGCCACCCCCCTGTTCCTGCATGCGGCCCGGCTGCCGCTTGACCCCCGCACATGGGCGATCGTAGGCGACGTACTGGGCCAGCAGGCGGCCATGCGCGGCATCCTCGATGCGCTCGTATTCGTCTTCTGGAGCTTCCTTGGGATGATCCCGATCATCCTGTTCATGCCGGCTCCAAAGCGATCGGTGTCCCCGCAGCCCGAGGCGATGCTCGCAGAGTAACGGCCCCGCGACGCAACCGCCCCTGCGCAAAAGCCGCGGGTTTCCCTGCGGCGCACCGGCCCATGGCGCAGCCGGCGGATCACCGCCCCTGCAAAAAGGCAGGGCAGCCCCCGGCGCGGCCCCTGGGGGCGGGCCGTGGTACAGGCCTGCATCACGCACCCCGGCGGCGAGTGGCTTTCGTACAGGAACGGATATGAACCGGCACCGGCCGGCATCCTGCAGAGGAGACCGCCGGCACCGAGGCCCAATGGATGGGCGGCGCGCCCGGACAATAACGGAATGCGCAAAGCCCTCCCGCGCCCGCATCGCCCAACCGCTTTGCCCGGCCCCGACGCCAAAAGCGCACGACGGTACCGGGGTGCCGCGCCGGCGTGTCAGCCGTGGCCGCTAAAGCGCTCGCGCAGTACGCGCAACGCCGCATGGATTTGCGACAGGTCGACTGCGCCATCCCGAAACAGCGTACGCAGAAAATCGATGTGCGCGGGAAACACGCGGTCAAACAGCGCCTCCCCCGCAGGCGTCAAGATCGCGCGAAAACTGCGCCGGTCTGCGCTTGGCACCTCGCGGCGGACGAGACCCTTCGCCTCCAGACGGTCGATGATGCCGGTCAATGTCCCCTTGGTGACCAGGGTTCGCTTTGCAAGCTGGCTCAGGGGCATGCCCTGCGTGTTGCCGAGCGTCGCGATCACATCAAATTGCGCCGGGGTCAATCCCATCTGCCGGACGTGGGCGGCGGAATAACGGGAAAAGGCGTGGTAAGCCTCGGCCAGTTCCCGCAACATGGCCAGGAGCGGGTCGCGCCCTGTCTGTCCAATCCCTCGTCCGGTGAGGAATCCGCGTATCTCACCTGTCTCATCGTCCACTGGGTGCCACCACATCCTCCGTTCGGATACCGCTATATAGGACAGATCCGCACCCATCGTCAAAGGCTAAGGTGCTGCGCGATGCGCCAGCGCAACCCCAGGCGCGCTATGCCTTTTGTACCACCCTGTCTGCGGGAAACAGCACCACGCCCTGCTGTCCGCAGCCCTGCAGACGGTGCGCGCCGCCCGAGCGCGCCTGCCGCAGGCGCAACTCGGCAAGCGGAATCACGCGATCCGATCCGTCACGCGCATCCTGGCGCATCTCGGCCAGACCCGCACTGAACTGGATCGCACTGCCGTCGGCGTGGCGGATGCCCGCCAGCGCGGTTTGGACATCCATGACGCGCTGCACGGCGTCAACGCAGGGCCCCGGCAGCACCAGCGCCAAAGTGCCATAATCCCACCACACCGCCACTTCGCCGTCCTTCAGGGTCCGTCGCACCTCCGCCACCACCCGGGAGAGCATACCCTTGGCAAACAACAGCTCCGCATCGTCGAATCCGAGCAGGCACAATGTCAGCGGGGCATCGGCGGCCAGCGAGGCGGCGGCATACTCAAGCCACTGCTCACCTCCGGCGCGGCTCAGTAATCCGGTCGCCCGGTCGCGCGTCTTGTACTGAAAGGATTCGCGCAAAAACTGCAGCTGGCTGGCGGCCGCCAGCATGCCCACCACACCGATCAGCGCGGCAACCCACAGCACCGCAAGACCGCTCATGCCAGCCAGAAGCTTGGTGCTGCGCAAAAGCAGCGCCGCCGTCACCGCAAGCAGCGGCACCACCACCATCGCGCTTTCCATGACAGTCAGCGGGAACAGGCTGATGCCGCCAACGAACATCAACGGCAGCAGGATGTAAAGCGCCGGCACCGCGCCGCCCAATTCTCCCAGGCGACTACCGGACGCCATCGCCAGAACCGGCTGGGACAAAACCAGCAGAAAGAACAGGGAGGGGATCAGAAACAGTACGGCCAGAGACCCGTAGCCCTGACCCCGCGTGGCGCGCGCCGTCACCCGCCCGGCATAGATCGCCAGCACATTGAAGGCGATCGACACCACGACGCGCCCGACCGCCAGGCGTGCCCACATCTCGTAGGGGAACACCTGCATGTCGACGAAGATCCACAGCGGCACGAGCACGGCAAAAAGCAGCGCGATGGCCTGCGTGCGCGCCAGAACGAGACGCATCCGGTTGTGTTCGAAGAATTGTGGAAACGATCCGTGGAGAAGAACGCCTATTCCCTCGTGAGGCTCCAGGGCGAACACTTCCCGCAGAAAACCCATGCCTCGCGATGACTGTACTGCACTCATGATGCCCCCCTTCGAAATGTCCCGGGTCATCAAGGCCCATGTGCCTTGCCGTCCCCAAGACCACGCCCGTGACCGGCGCGCGCAGACCCCCTGCCGGACATCCGCAAAAGATGCAACGCAGCACCTGCCTTTTATTATTTTCTCATGTGCTTATCCATAGCACGCGGACAAAACCGGGCGCTTGATGCACGTCAAGCGCCAGACCCGGGAAAGAGGGCCGTGCACCGCCCTAATCTGGCGAGTACCTGCCGCCTGGAAACCCCTTCAGTCCCTGCCACCCGATGCAAGACGCCAAGCACCTTCCGGCCCCCGCCGGGATGCGTGCGCGCCACCTGTCCGGTCCATGACCCCCGTGGGGCCGGCGGTATCCGGCGCGGGATTCGATGAGGCCTTTCAAGGCGTTCAGGGTGCCGCGGGCGGCGCGCATCAGGAGAGATCCCGGTCGCGCCGCAACAACGGCCTCAGTTCGGCGAGCCCCCGGGTGTTGAGCACATGCCCCCGCTCCAGCCAGCCACGCCGGGCCTGATCGGTGCCGTACTCCAGAAAACCAAAATCCGTCCCGGCATGCGCATCGGAATTGATGCTTACAAGGACACCCTCGGCACGCGCCATCTGGCAGTGGATGTCGGCGAGATCGAGGCGTTCGGGCTGCGCATTGAGTTCGAGGTGGCAGCCGCATGCGCGCGCCTTGCGGATGATGCGCGCCATATCCACGTCGTAGGCCTCGCGCGAGCCGATCAGGCGGCCGGTGGGATGGGCAAGCAGCGTGAGATAAGGATGATCCAAAGCCCGCAGGATGCGTTCGGTCTGTTGCGCGCGCGACAGATGGAAATGACTGTGCACCGCACCGACGACGACATCCAGGGGCTGCAAGGCGGTATCAGGCAGATCCAGGCCCCCGTCTTCGAGAATGTCGACCTCGATCCCCTTTAGCAGAGTGATCTCCGGATGCGCGGCATTCCACGCGTCGATGGCAACCCCCTGCTGCGCAAGCCGTAGCGGGTCCAGTCCGTGCGCCACGGACAAATGTGGTGAATGATCGGTGATGGCAAGATAACGCAGTCCCTGCGTTTGCGCTGCGCGCGCCATGTCCTCGAGACTGCCGCGTCCGTCGCTTTGCGTCGTATGGCTGTGCAAATCGCCGCGCAGATCGCGCCGCTCTACCAGCACGGGCAGCGTTCCAGCACGCGCCGCTTCGATCTCTCCGCGGTTTTCGCGCAGTTCCGGCGGAATATAAGGGAGACCCACCGCCGCGTAGACCGACTCCTCGGTGGCGCCGGCGATACGCCGCCTGCCTCGAAAGACACCGTACTCGTTGATCTTCAGACCTTGCGCCTGGGCCAGCCGCCGCAGAGCGATGCTATGGGCCTTGGCGCCGGTGAAATAGTGCAGCGCAGCGCCCAGGCTTTCCTCGGCCACCACCCGCAAGTCCACCTGCAAGCCGCAACGCAGGCGCACACTGGCGCGGGTCGTTCCGCTGGAGAGGACTTCACTCACCTCGTCATAGGCGGCAAAGCGTCCGGTCACAAACGGACCCGGCTTCGCGGCGACGACGATGTCCAGGTCGCCCACCGTCTCCTGGCGCCGCCGGAAACTGCCGGCCACGACCACCTGGCGCACACCGGGCAGCCGTTGCAGGTAGGCCACCAGGGCCTCCGCATAAGGCCTTGCCACAGCCAATCGAAAGCGGCGCGCCTTCGTCCAGTGTGCGGCCACGGCCTGCCGGATGTTCTCTTCCGTACGGGGACCGAATCCGGGCAGGCTGCGCAGACGTCCGCCGCGCACCGCCGCGTCCAGTTCTTCCAGGCTGTGCACATGCAGATTGTCGTAGAGGATTTTTACCCGCTTTGGCCCGAGACCCGGGATTTCGAGCAGCGTCGTGACCGCCGCCGGCCAGTCCTTGTGCAAATGGTCCAGAAAAGCGCTGTGGCCGGTGCGCGCGATCTCTTCGAGCTTTGCCCCGAGATCCGCACCGATCCCCGGCAGCTTGGGCACCGCTTCACCGCGGCCGATGAGGCTTGCGAGATCCCGGCCATAGCCGTTGACGGCACGGGCGGCATTACGGTAGGCACGAACGCGGAACGCATTGGCGCCCTGGATTTCGAGCAGATCGGCGATCTCGCTGAACACCGCCGCAATATCAGCATTGTGGACCGGCATCGCACTCTCCTTAAGAGACCGCCTAGCCCCGTTTTGCACGGCACAGTCCGGCGCCAAGTCCCAAGCGCCACACTGCGATATGGGGGCCGGGGCAGGAGATTTCCAGCCGGTATCCGCGCCGACGCAAGGCCTGCGCCGAAGGTCACCCCCCAGGCCGCATGCCAGCGGCCAGATCCCCGGAACCGCACACGACCCAGTTTTGCGTCCTTCGCGCCTTGTCGGCCTTGGCGCGATACAGTGCCTGGTCCGCAGCCCGCATCAGATCGCTTGCGCTGGCGCAGTCCGGATACAGGGCCACACCGACACTCACATGGAGACAAAAAAGCGGCATCTGCGGCAGAACGAACGGCTCGGAGAGGATATGTGTCATGCGCATCATGACCGCCGCCAGATCGCCTGTCCCCTGCAGGCTTTCCAGTACCAGGACAAACTCGTCACCGCCCAGACGGGCGAATTTCTCGCCCTTGCGCAATATCCCGGCAACACGCTTGCCGAAGGCGCGCAACAAGCCATCCCCGGCCTCGTGCCCGTATTGATCGTTGATCTTCTTGAAATCATCCAGATCGATGACGCAAACGGCCACCTGCGTCATCGTGCGTGCCGCGCGCGCCAACGCCTCATCGAGACATTGGTCGAGGGCCATCCGATTCGGCAACCCGGTGAGGCCGTCCTTCAGGGCCATACGCATCAGCCGGCGGTTGGCCCGCAAGAGGCCGATCCTGTGCCGGTACAGCGTTGCCTGTATGCGGATGTAGCGGTGAAAGATGACACCAAAAATCAGGGTTGCCGCCACCAGATTGTTGAGCTTTGAAACATAAAGGCCCGCACTTTGCAGCTTTCCACCCAGCACGAACAAAATGATGTCGATGGCCACCGCGAAGGCCACGACTGTCATCCACACCGACAATACGGTCTTGCGGGGTGTCGTAAGGAGCATCCACCATGCAAGCGCTATGATCGTAAACTGAATGCCGTTGATAAACAGATTGGGTGCGGTGGTGTAATCGCGGCCGTGGATGATGACAGGCAGCGAAAAGGGCCGCAGAAACAAATACAGAACCAGCAGACCGGTGAACAGCAAGGCCCCGCCCACCGCCGGGCCCATACGCACAAGACCCATGCGGCGCGCGCGCACATCATGATTGACATGCAAGACCGCGTAAGCCAAGACCCCTGTGACGAAAACTCCATGCCAGAGGCGGAAGAGCCACAGGTTGGTGCTGACATTCTCCGGTACCAGAATGGTCACCAGCACGATCAAGCCGCCGAGCAGGTAACCCAAACCGAGCGCGAACCCTGAGTAGCGGCGCAGCAGCCGGGCCTGGATGAGCAGCAAAAGACCGGTCGTCGTTTCGGCAAAACAGGCGACGCCCGCGCCGGCATCCAAGACATGCGACGCCGGCCACTGTTCCGTGGCAAACGGCAGCGCGATGAGGCAGCCCACGAACAGTACGGCCATCACGATGTAGCTTGCCCGGATCTCGGTATCCGACGGACTGGCGCGCAAAAGATTCAGATCACCGAGCGTGAGATTCAGATACTCCGCACCAAACGCGCTCATGCGGGGCTTCCCCCGCAGCCGGACGACCCGTGCGATTGGCGCCCGCACCTATCCCCCTGACGGCTCCTGAAAACCGGAAGGAATTGCGCGCAAAAAGAACCCGGCCGGCCCGCGCACTGGAATCGTTCCACGAGGACCAAAACGATCCACCGCCAGCCGGCATCCTGCAGCCGACACCCTGCGCGCCAAGCCCTCCGCGCGTCCGCCACCGTCTTTTCCGACTGCACCCCGTGTACGACACAAGCCCGGCTCCCCAGCCACCAGACCAGCATAGCCATCGCCTCCTGCGCTGGCGTCCGTGTCAGCAAAGTTCTTGTCTTTGATTCTTGTTATGAGCGGTACGAATCGGGAGTCTTTTGGAGCAGTCGACGACAACCTCAAAAAAATCGCGGCGTTCGAACCTACACGGAAAGTATAGACGAGAATCCGCAAACCAACTGGAAAAGACCGCATGCGGGCGCTGGTGGCCGGGGAAAGACCGGCCGTTTCCCGTCATTTGGATCCCGCCATCGCGCCAAAGCCCCCCGCGCGCCTCCAAGAAGGCCCACAGGAATTGCCGAAATGGCCGCACAAAATAAAGGGGCTCCTCAGTAAAATTCATGGGTGAGCTTTGGCTCAGGAAGCTTGCCAAGCGCATGATATAAAGCCATGTCCGGGATCTCCGGGGATCGGAATCCGTAGGATTTTCTGATGGTCAGTTTGGCCTTGTTGTTCAGGCCCTCGACAATGCCATTCGAGATGCGGCCTTTGGCCTTAAACCAGTTGAGGATCAACTCCCGGTGACGCCGGCACATGCGGGCGATCTCCTTCATCGGCTCGATCCGGGAGCGCAGGGTGGCGGTGCACCAGGCGTCCAGGAACTTGCCGGCCCAGATGGCCGATTGGTAGGTCCACAGCTGCTGGAAGTCTTCCTTCAGCAGATAGGCGCGGACGCTTTTCAGATTGTAACGCAGCAACTCTTTGAGTCGCCCCTTCTGGGGGGTGGTCAGATTCTCGGAGCGCTTCAGGAGACACCAGCGGGTTTTCTTTAGAACCGGCTCACGACCGTTACGCGTAAGCGCCCGGGCCTCCTCGGCGCGCACATCATCCAAGGCCTCATTCATCTTGGCGACAATGTGGAAACGATCGAGGATGTGGACCGCCTGCGAACAGCGTTCCCGAATCACCCGGATATAGGGGCGCCACATGTCCGAGCAGACGAACTCAATGCCCGCGCAGGTCTCTTGCCCCAGCATGGTGAAGAAGCCCTCGAAGATCTTCACGGTGCGTTCCTTACCGACCCACAAAAGACGCACCATGCCGGCCTCGATCTGATAGACCAAGGTCAAATATTTGTGGCCCCGGCTGTAGGCGATCTCATCGACTCCGAAGGCCTTGATAGGGCCCAAGACTCGGTGTTCCAGTCCCCAGAGCACGATCCACTCGACCGAACGGTACACCTGATCCCACGAGGTGTGAAACGATCGGGAGACCTCCAACCATGAGAGCTTTCGCGCCCAGGTCGCGAGGAATTGCATGTAAGCAGTCGTGAGATGGTGTTTACCTTCGGCCCAGGGCAGAATCTCGGCCGTGACCCCGCACGCGGGGCAATCGACCCGCCTGCGGGCATAGCGGAAGAACACCGCAAAGCCCCAGAAGGGGATAAACGGAAAGCTTCGCTCCGGGAGCTTGTCATAACCGGGGCGGCGCTTCCCACAGCCCGAGCAATAGGGCTTCGAGCCCCGGCGAGGAATCACCTCGACCTCGATGGTGTTACCTACTTTCCGCACATCGAAGACATGATTTTGGCGTAATTTCGTCTGATCCCATCTGACCGCGCCCCTCCTAGCCCTGCCCGAGGCGCGCCTGGCGCTCCAGGGCGCGGCGCGAGAGCATCTCCATGCGCCGAAGTAATCGTTTAACCTCACGGTATTGGCGCGAGCCTTCCTCATAGATCGTAAGCGATCAGCGAGTCTTGGATCAGTGTTTGCGCGTAGTTAATCATGCGCCTCCGACCTCTCATGGTTTTGGTTGCGCATCGGGCCTGCCCGCTCGTGGTATCAGGCCGCAGTGTGCGACGCGCGCAGCGATATCGCGCGCAAATCCCTCTGTCTCTGTTGGTAGCACGCCAAAGCGCTCACAGGCTGTCGGCCACTGCATAATGGCCTTGCCAACGGCCGCCAGGGCATCATTTGCGGCCGCTCCGCTCAGTCCGAACGCCGGGGCGATCTGTAACAATGCCGCGCGCGTAGGTGGCGCCGAGCTCCCGTTCCCGAAAGCCAGGACGTGTTCGCGCCGATCCTGGACATCGGGAATAAGGTCGTATACGGGAGAAAGTGTCCAGCCGCGTTCATCGTGCAGCATCGCGAAGTTCTTCAGGTGATCGTCGGTATTGCCGAGCGCCGCATTCAGCACCATGCGCCGATAGAGCGATGTCAGGTCGGTGGAAATGTCGGCGCTGAGACGCCGCACGACATCCGCCATGTCCGCATAGCTGGCATGGTAATAGCCGTCCGCCGCGAGAAGCGTCTTCATGGTCGCCATGTGCCGGCGCCCGCCGGGCGGTGTGACATCGAACCGATCCAGCAGCAGGACCGGCCCGTTGACGGTCTCGTGTACCGTGAAATCGGGGACGGGAAGCCCGGCGGCGCGCGCAACATGGAGCGCGGCCGCTTCCAGGCGGACGACCGATACCGCATCATCGTAGCGGGGAAACTTGGCAATTCGTTCGCGCCCTCCCGCGTCTCGCACAAGGACCTTGGGCCGGGCACCGCCCGCAGACGCCCCGGCCCGGAACAGTTGCATCAGGTTTCCGTCGCCGCCGCGCACGAACTGGTCTGCCTCGAGCAGGAGGCCCGGAATCGTGGTCGCCGCGGCCGTTTCCGTCTCGATCAGGGGGGAGCCCGCATCAGAATAACGCAAGGCGCCCAAGACACTGCCGCCGACCAGTCGCAGAAACACCGGTACGCGGCACAGCCGTCCAGGCAGGTGGTGATGCCGGGCGATCAGGCGGCGCCCCCAGTCGTCTGGGGCCGAGTCCTCGAGGATCGCCGGCACCCCTTCGGCGGGACGCCGGACCGTGTGCGCTCCCGGACGCAGGGGCAACGCCACGGGATCGAGGGCAAAAGCTCTTGGATCCGCCAGATAGGCCGGCGCGTAATGGAACTCGCTCTGGATGGCCCCTCCACGCTGCGCGTCGGGGTCCGTCCAGTAGACAGACCCTACAGGGCTGCGCGTGCCGTCCGGCCATACGATTGCCACGTCGAGGCGGTTCATAAGCGACGCCGCCGCATCCGCTGACGGGGCATCTGTTCCCGCTCGTAGCGGGCCTGAAGGGTTTCCGGGAACCAGTCCGTGACCTTGTCCGGGCTGTCCAGGAGCCGCAGGGCACGGATCCAGTAGCCCAAAGGGGTTGCTGGATCGCCTTGCTCCATGCGGCGATATGTTGGGGTCGATACACCGATCCGTGCCGCCATGGCGCGCTGGTCGTCCTCGCTGGCGATGCGGGATGCACGCAGGCGCGCGCCCAAGGCGGCCATTGTCTCGCGTTCGCTGTCCGTAAAGTAAATCATAAGGCGCATTATAACCATAAAAGCCGCTCAAACGAAAACATACTTACCATAAACCGACATGGTGGAGCTCGTCAGCTAATCGCGATGGTGCCCCGTATGTCCGTTCGCTTCGCACCCGGTTAATTATCCGTATGCCGGCCTCACCGGTTTTGTCATCAGCGATTATCCGGAATTATCTTGAGGTGGGTAAAAGAGGATAATTCTCCGGGGGAACCCCGGCGACCTCTAGCTGGCTACAATCCGGTGCATGAGCGGCACCTGGTGGGTCGTCGAGACCAGGCCGCAGCCTATCCACTCTCCACGCCGGCACCAAGCCCATGACCAAGATTGGCCGTAACGATCCCTGCCCCTGCGGCAGCGGAAAGAAGTACAAGCACTGCTGCCGGGAGCAGGCCCAGACCCGGACCCGGGTGCCATCGCCGGTCCAGGGGCGCCGGACGCCCCGGTCCACACCCCCCACCGAACACACGCTCTGGAAGACACCGCGGTATGGGCCGAATCCGAGCTGGACCGCGCCTCCAACTCCGTGATCGATCTGATCCGTGCCGGCAAGCTAGACGAAGCTGAGCACGCTGCGCACCGACTGCTGGAGGACTATCCGGAGGTCATCGACGGCCACGAGCGGCTGGCGATGGTGTACGAGGCGCGGGGCGATCAGTGCAAAGCGGCCGAGCACTATCGCCTGGCCCTCCATATCGTCGACGAGCACCCCGGCGACTACGATCCGGAAATCCGCGCGCACTACGTCAACAAACTGAACACCCTCGATCCGTCCAATACCCCACCGGATCCCTCGGCCGACGTCCCACGATGATCCATGGCTATGTCTTCCCATCACCCCAGGCGTTCACGGGACATACAGCTGCGGTAAGCCGAGGAAAGCGAGAGCCGTAACAGACGGGTGACTTCGCCATGCTCAAAACGATTGGCGCCACACCAGACAGACAGCATGAATTGGGTAATGAGTTGTTCGGGACGATAGCCCCTATTGCTGCCGGGTTGGGGGAGACTGCTTCTTTGTAAGGCCTCATCAAAATGGAGGTGATCGAGCATCCGTTTCATGAGGCCCATACCGCCCCATGCCGTGATTTCCTTATCGGTAAAGCGAAGCTCAAACCCCATAACACCTCCGTACAGAAAAAGTGCATCGGCTTGCCGCTCAAATCTACCCCTGAACACTAATGAACTCAACCACTTACCCTAATGGCTTCCATTAGGAATCTGGGGCTAATGGGAAATCTCGGTTAAAGGATTGCAACAGGAGCTTAAGGCGAAGACCTATCGCCCCCCGGCCCCTGCTGCGCGTATGGATTCCCAAAGCCAATGGAGGAATGCGCCCCTTAGGCATCCCGTGCATCCGGGACCGGGTGCCGCTTTCTGGCAAAGCCTCAAGACCTGCACGAACAAACTTTCCAGCGCTTCGAGATGGCGTTTGCGGAAATCGCTCACGGTGCGAAAGTCCGGCTGATTCAAGGCGGTGACCGCCATGAAATCCGCGCGCTCGCCGCAGGCCTTGGCGATTCTTCGGGAGGAATAGATTCCCTGGCAGTAGCCATAGAACAGCAACGCCGTCATCATCACCGGGTGATTGGCGGATAGCCCTTTTCTTTGGTGTAGACATTCAGAATCACGGACAGATCGGGCCCCTGGGAGACCAAGTCCCGGATGAAGCGGGCCAAATGCCCTTCCGGCACGAAGTCCCGCACCGAAGGCGGCAAAAGAATCGCCTGATTAAGGTTCCAGTCCCGGAATGTCTTCGCCATTCTTCGACCAAAATAATACCGATCTGGAGTGCATTTTGACACATACTATCCTGTTATTTCCAAGAATCAGGAAATGATATTACTCGGACAGGATCCCAGATCTGTATTCTTTGCTCATCCCAAGGCCTGCTCAAGATCGGCGAGGAGATCATCGGCGTCCTCAAGACCGACGGACAGACGAATCATGGCCCCCGTGATGCCGCGGCGGGCACGCTCCTCCGTG
>JAJYPD010000047.1 GCA_021795715.1 Pseudomonadota bacterium | reverse complement strand
TTAGGAGCTCCTCGACGTCGAGCGTGACCGGCAGTACGGCCTCGCACAAGATCACGTCCGGCTGCAGCGCGACGAAGACGCTGGCGCACTTGCGCTCATGGCACACGATGTCGTTGGGCGCATCGAAATGGCTGGTCACACCCAAGGCCGCGAGCGCCTCGATCAATGCATCGGCGAAGCGGCGCACCCACCAGGCGATGCGCCGGTCAGGCTGATCGTGGCGCGGCAGGGCGCCGACGAGGCACAGGGTGCCCGGATCGAGCGACAGACTGCCGCCACCGGTGCGGCGGCGGATGATGGGGAAGCGGCCGTCGACATACGACAGGCGCAAGGCCCGCGCCGGTTCTTCGTAGGCCCCTATGAGTGCGCACCGCTCAAGCCGCAGCAAGCCCGCGGCCGGTTGGCCGCAAGCGGCCTTTTGCAGGACGGCCGCCTCATGGGCCGGGAAAGCGGTGGCCGGTATGGTGCCGCCGTCATACCAGTTTAGGGTCACGGACACGAGAGGCGCCCTGCCTGGCCCCGCCAGTAGCCATTGGCGCTGCCGGTGGCGGTGAAGGGTGCCAGTTGAGCGGCCACTTCCTCGCGCGTATGGCGGCCGGTCAGCAGTCCGTGGAAGGCGTCGATGAGGCGTTCCGTGCCGGTTTTTTCCGGCATGATGCGCAGGATGTCGATGTGCGTGTGGCGCAGACTGTCGAGTTCGGCCGCGTAATTCAGAGGTGTGGCCGCGTGGATCTGCAGCCCGTTCAGAACGAGGAACGCCTCGTCTTCCTGGGTCTCGACCAGCAGGCCCTCGGGGTGATCCAGGCAGATGCGTTCACAGGCATCTTTGCCGCGATCGTAGTTGCGCGCCGTGAAACACCGGGCTGAGTAGGCGAGCGCGGGGCGGCCGAAGGCGAGAATCTCGCACTCGAGAGCGGGCGCGCGTGTGCGCAGCGCCATCAGCGCCGTCGACCCGAGTTCGATCGGGGCCACGAAACGTGTTGCGCCGGCCTCGGCGATGAGGGCGAGCGTGTGTTCGTTGTAGATGTTGAGCGTCGCGCCCGCAATGAACGGCGTGCCGGCGCTAAGACTCACCGCGCTCATGTCATTGGCCTCGATCCGGTAGCGGCCATTGGCGCAGAGACGGCGCGTGGCCTTGCCTTCGGCCTCGCCGTCGACCAGTACGAGGCTCGAGAGCACCACCTCCTTGCCCTGTGCCGCCAGCATGTCGGCGATGCCGATCCAGTCATCCAGATGCAGGCCGCGCCGCTTGTAGCAGACGGTTTCACCCAGATACACGATGTCGACGGGCGTGCGCGCGATCTCATCGTAGAAGGCCCGGATCTCGTCAACGGACCAGTAAAACGGGATGGGAGCGAGAGAGAGTTTCATTGTCACCGCCATGGTCTGTGGAATGCGCCGAGGGTTTGCTGGTGACCTTCGGCGAGCGCGCTCAAGCCCTGCATCCATTCCGGTTGCAAGACGAAATGAAGGGGATCGCGGACGCAGGCGTCGATGGCCGCGCGCATGATGGCCGTCACCCGCGCCACGTACGTGGGCGAGCGCTGGCGGCCTTCGATCTTGATGGCGGCGACGCCGGCCTGCACGAGATCGGCGAGGATCGGCAGGACGTTCAGGCTCGTTGGTTCTTCGAGCGTGTAGTTGACGGCGCCGCGGGTCTTGAAGCGGCCCTTGCAGATGGTCGGGTAACCGGCCTTCTCGGTCTTCTGGAACACGTCGATCAAGACCCCATCGAGCCGCACGCGCCGTTCTCCGGCGTGCTCCTCCCAGCGAACCGACGCGGCTGGCGAGCAGGCGCCGCAGGTATTGGGCGATACGCCGGTGGCGTACGAGGACAGCGCGCAGCGCCCCTCCACCATCACACACAGTCCGCCAAAGCCAAACACCTCAAGCGACAAAGGCGCCTCCTGGGTGAGGCGCTCAACCTGGTTCAAGGGCAAAACGCGCGGCAAAACGGCGCGCGTGACCCCAAAGCGTTCGGCATAAAAACGCAAGGCATCGGCGTTGGTGGCCGAGCCCTGCACGGACAGATGCCGGGGTACGCGCGGATGGTGTTCCTGACAATAACGCAGCAGGCCGAGATCGGCGATGATGAGCGCGTCGACGCCGGTAGCGACCGCTTCATCGACGGCGCGCTCCCAGGTGTTGACGCGGCCCGGCTGGGGGTAGGTGTTGATGGCGAGGTAGATCTTGCGGCCTTTGCGATGCGCGTAGCGGATGCTCGCCACCAGTTCGGCCTGATCCAGGTTCAGGCCGGGGAAGTTGCGCGCGTTGGTTTCGTTGCGCATCCCCACATAGACCGCATCGGCCCCTGCGTCGATGGCGGCCTCGACCGCTGCGCTCGTGCCGCCGGGGCACACCAGTTCAGGTTTGTTCATCCGTGCGCCCCTTCGGCCAGAATGCCTTGATATGTGCCCCGCCGGGCCAGCTCGGCGGTGATGGCGTTCAATACCTTCCATTTGCCCAAACACCAGCTGGGTGCGAGCAGTATCGCCGCCTTGGCGGTGCCTGTCAGGCGATGGAAGGCGATGTGACTGGGTGTGTGCTCGATGAGGTCGGCGACGATGCCGACATAGGTCGACAGCGGCAGCGCCGTCATGCCGCCCGTGCGCCAGTCGCGGGCGAGGCGGCTCCCGCGCACGATGTGCAGGGGATGGATCTTGAGTCCCGCCACCCCCAGCGTGATGACGCGCTTTAGGCTCTCCAGGGCATGCCGCCGGTCTTCGCCGGGCAGACCGACGATGAGGTGTGTGCAGATGGGCAGTCCGTAACGCTGCACAAGCGCCACGGCATCACGGTATTCGGCGAAGCCATGGCCGCGGTTTACGCGCGCCAGCGTATCATCGAAACTGGACTGCAGGCCGAGCTCCACCCACACCGAAAAGCCGCGTTCCCGATACGAGGCCAGCAGACCGACGATCTCTTCGGACAGGCAGTCCGGACGCGTGCCGATGCTAAGGCCCACCACGCCCGGGACCGCGAGCGCCTCTTCATAAGAGGCAGCAAGCTGCTCCAGAGGGGCATAGGTATTTGTGTAGGTCTGGAAATACGCGATGACCTTGCGCGCCCCCGTGCGGCGGGAGACGCAGGCCATGCCCGCCCGCACCTGG
This sequence comes from Pseudomonadota bacterium, assembly GCA_021795715.1. GTDB lineage: Bacteria > Pseudomonadota > Gammaproteobacteria > Acidiferrobacterales > Acidiferrobacteraceae > JAJYDN01. The sequence continues at coordinate 7,688 of JAJYPD010000047.1, read as the reverse complement.
TCGGCGATCGAGGCCGCAGGCGCCTGCGGATGAAACGATTTGTTGTTGCAAAAGGTGCAGCCGCCGCGTCCGCGGGTGCCGTCCCGGTTCGGGCAGGTAAAGCCCGCATCGATCGCAACCTTGTGAACGCGCTCGCCGAACACACGCAGACACTGCTGCCCGAAGGTTTCAACGAACTCGGAAAGCACTGCCATCGGTGGCTTCCATGGGGCGTACCCGGAACTCGACTCCGATGCGGTCGGCGGTCCGGGCACAGGCGTCGATATCGACGCCTTCGAGGCCCTCGATGGCCGTCAGTGTCACCCGGGGCACATGGTCGCGGGCGCGGGTGGCAAAATCCAAAACGGCCTCATAGCTCCCGGCGAGCAAAGGACGGCAGTGGCGCTCGTAGAGCGCGGCGTTATGCGCATTCAGGGAAATGGACACGTGATCGATGCGGCCTTCGAGCTCAGGGGTGATGTCGCGGCCGTGCACGAGATTGCCAAGCCCGTTGGTGTTCAGGCGCAGCGGAATGCGGTCGGTCCGCAGCGCGCGGGCGACGCTAAGCAGCGTGTCGAGACGCATGGTGGGTTCGCCGAGCCCGCAGAAAATGCGTTCCTCGCAGGCGCCGGCGTCGCGTGCGGATGCGACGAGGGTGTTGACGTCGGGTTCCTCGGAACGCGCAAGACGCAGATAATAGCGGTCTACCGTCCACAGATGGTGGAACCTCGGGCAGAACCGGCAACGCAGGGAACAGCGGCTGGTCAGGTTGAGGTATACGGCCCGCTCAAGCCGGTAACAGACGGCGCCCTCGGGAGACTCGAAGGATATTGTCGGACTCGTATGCCTCATGGACACAATCTACTCTTCGGACGCCCCCAGACCCTTGATGGATGTCAACGGCGCGGGTCCGCGATGCGCAGTGTAATATCTGCGCCAAGGAGGCCAATGCATGTCGCATCACCTGCGTGCGGGCGCTGACGAGCCGCTTTTGCGCGCGATTCCGCCGGTCCTGGCTGCCATCCGACTCGGCGGCCTCGTTCCCTGGAGCAGCGTCGATTATCCGGGTCACCAGTCGGCCGTGCTTTTTTGCGGCGGATGCCCATGGCGCTGTGGTTATTGCCACAACAGCCACCTCTGGCGGGGTGCGGCCGATGTGCCCTGGCCGGCGGTGGCGGATTTTCTGCGGCGCCGGCGCGGTTTGCTGGACGCGGTGGTCATCAGTGGCGGTGAGCCGTTGGCGCAGGCGCAGGCGGTCGAGGCCGCCTTGCGGGTGATCCGCGACGAGGGCTTTGCCACGGCCATGCACACGGCGGGTGTCGCGCCGCGGCGGTTGGCAAGGCTGCTGCCCCTGCTCGACTGGATCGGTCTCGACATCAAGGCGCCGTTTGCGCGTTATGCCGCTCTAACCGGCAGCCGGCGCAGCGGGTGGGCGGCCCGCGCGGCGCTCGACATGGTGCTGGCAAGCGGTGTGCCGTGCGAATTGCGCACGACCGTTCACTCGGCTCTGCTGCCGGCGGCCGATGTGATCGCTTTGGTCACGGAATTGCGTGATCTCGGCGTCGCCCGCCTGGTCCTGAAAGACTTTCGCGGACAGGGTTGCGCCGACGCAGGGCTTGTGGCGCGCCATAGGCCCTGGCTGACGCCTGCGCTCGCCGGGCGGCTGCGCGCGGTGATGCCGGAGATCGTTTTGCCTGCCTGTACCGAGCACGCGGCCGCGCTCTAACGGTCGCGGTGGGCGAGGAGGATGGCACCGTAGCGGAGCGTCCAGGGGAGCAGGGTCAAAACGGCAAGGGGGGCGGCGATGACGCTCAGGTTCAGTCCGATCCCGTGATCGACGGCCGGAAGACTCGCGCCCAGGCGCAGCAAGGTGGCGGCCTGCACACCGATCAGGGCAAGCCAGCTGACGCCGTCGCTGTGCAGTGGGCGTCCGGAATGGCCACGCGTGACGCGCGTCACCATGGCCACCGCGAGACTTAGCGCGGCACCAAGGCCTAGTGCGTGCAAGGGCGCCCGGCCGCCCGCGAAGAGACCGAAGACGCGGCCCGTGTCCTGGGCTGCGTAGAGCAAGAATCCGCAAGCGATCCAGAACACGCCCGCATAGAGAAGGGCAAGCAGGCCGTGACGCAGGCCGTCACGCCGCATCCAGACCCGCGCATGAAATGCGGCGAGCCCCCCCAAGGCGGCATCGATCGGCACGAGACCTGCGAAGTGGCCGCCGGATGCCAGCGCGGTGCGCGCGATGCCCAGGGCAAGAAACACCTCGGGCGCATGGCGCAGCGCGCGATTGCGGTAAAACGGCAATACGGCGGCGCTGAAAAAGGGCAGCATGCGGAAGACAACACCAAAGAGCGTCGGCAAAAGGAAAACGAAAAGGCCGAGCCTGACCGCCAGTTGCACCAGCTCGTTATCCTGGCGTCCGAGCGCGAAGGCATAGACGGCCAGGCCGATGACCTCGGCGCTCAGGGTGATGCAGAAAAGGCCCGTGCCCGCGCGGCCCGCAGGCGGTGTCCGCCGGTAGAGACCGATCAACTGGGTTACGAACAGGCTGTCGGCGATGCACAGGATCACGACACCGGCTTCGAGGATCGTGATGCGTGTCGCAAGCCCCGCGTAGACCAAAAGGAGACCTGCGATCCGCAGCAAAGCCGGCAGGCGATAGCGCGCCCGGGGCAGGGGCGGATGCTTGAGCCAGCGGGGGAAGGTCGTGGCGAGAAAACCGAAAACGAAGAAGGGAAAGAGCCCATACAGCATCAGGAATCCATGCACGGCCACGGGTGGTGCGGCGAGTGGCGGCACGGCATACCAGCCGGTGAAAGCCCCGGCAAGCCACAAAGACCACAACGCCAGACTGGCGATGACCTGGGCGAGGCCGGCTGCAAAATAGATGCGGTGTGGTGCATCGAGTACGCGCAGATTCATAAGGTCAAGGCCCCGGGGCAGGTTCCGCCTCCGTCCCTTCCGGGCGCGGAATGAAATCGGGGGCGTACCGGTGGTTTGGGTGAAAGTCGCAAGGTGGTCTCCACGGCGGGTTTCAGTACTGGACGCCCGCCATGGCCTCCAAGGCCTCGAGAAACTCGTCGACCTCGGCGGCGAACAGCTGATCCAGGGTCGGATAGAGAACGTTTTCCTCCTTGGCCTCATGCCGTCCGACGGCCGTCTTCAGTGCGTCAAGCGCCGCCTGGAACGCGGCGGACGACCGGCAACTGCGCTCTTGAGCGGTCCGCGCAAGCAGTACGCGGATCTGCTCGTGCTCGGCGCGCATGACCGCAATCGGCCCGTGTTCCCCCATGCGTCTTTCGAACGGTTCGAACAGGATCTGCTCCTCGATGCCCAGGTGGCGTGTGAGCGCCGCGTGCAGGGCCATGAAGGCCTGTCCATCGTCGCCGCATCCGGTGTTCCCGGCCTGATCAAGCAGCGTATCGAGATGGCGGTGTTCAGCGGTCAGGAACGCTGACAGGGTCGGGTTTGCCATGGAAATCGGTCCTTATGCATGCTGAGCGAAGCGCCGCCATTGTGCCGTGCGAAACGGACCGGCGGCCTTGCCTTGGGTCAAGGGGCAAGGGAGCCGCCGGCGCGCTGAGACCGTTTGCGCAGGCCCGGCCCCGGCGGCGGCCTGCCGGGCGCGGCGAATCCGGCCTTTGATAATAATCAAAAAAGTAATATTCTGTAGAGCTGCGGCAGGGTAGCGGCACCCTGCGTGCCGGTTGGTCGCGGCCGTGCGTGTATAGGGCGACACGGGGGTGGCGGCAGAACGCGAGTCTTGCCGCCCGCATCGCGGTACTCTATAAAGCCGTGGGGGTATCGGTGGCGGGCTTGGCTGATGAGGAAAGGATTGTGAAAACAAAGGGGTGTCGTGGGCGGATTGCTATCCCCGGACGGAGGGGGAATGCGCGCGTACGCGCCTTGTCACGCGGCCGGGATGCGGCAGCCGACGGCAAAAGGCGCATTGCCGATTCCATCTAGAGAGCGATCAGACCTGACATGCTCGCGACGAATTTCGAGACGACCCTGAAGCAACGCTGCTCGGCGTGCAGTCTTCGGGAAATCTGTCTGCCCCTTGGCCTTGATCAGCGGGAGCTGTCGCGGCTTGATGACCTGATCAAGAAGCGCCGCGCCATTCCCGCCGGACAGCATCTCTTCCGCGCGGGTGATCCCTTCCAGGGTCTGGCCGCCGTGCGTTCCGGATTCTTCAAGATTTATGAGATCAGCGAGAGCGGTTACGAGCAGATCACCGGATTTCCGATGGGTGGCGAGCTCATCGGTCTCGATGCGATCAGCACCGGCGCACACCTTGGCAACGCGTTGGCCCTGGAAGACAGTGAGGTCTGTGAGATTCCTTTCGCGCGTCTCGAAATCCTCTTGTCCGAACTACCCCGCCTGCAACACCAGTTCCACAAGCTCTTGAGCGGCGCCATCGTGCTCGACCACAGTCTCCTGATGGTACTGGGCACGATGACAGCCGAGCACAAGCTGGCCGCCTTCCTGCTCAATCTCGCAGACCGCCTGGAAATGCGCGGATATTCACCGCTTGTGATCCATCTGCCGATGTCGCGCGAGGAAATCGGCAATTATCTGGGATTAAAGCTCGAAACCGTAAGCCGCATGTTTTCCAAGTTGCGTCAGGAAGGTTTGATCGAGGCCGAAGGCCGCAAGGTGCTGATTCGCAAGCGGGACGCCTTGAAGACGCTGGCGGCGGGCGCGCGCCGGGACCGCTGAGAGCGCCTGTCCGTCCAGGCGGCAAGCGGGTGCCGCCGGATGATCGCGCCGCGGGGACGCTGGATGGGATCCTTGCAGGTGTTTTTATGTGCGCGGGTTTGCGCGGGATCGTCTTGACCGGGGGAATTGGTAGCGGGGGTAGGATTTGAACCTACGACCTTCGGGTTATGAGCCCGACGAGCTGCCAGACTGCTCCACCCCGCACCAGAAGGTCGCAGAGTCTACCACGTTTGAGCCCAATGGCAAGGGCATCCGCCAATCGTTGAAGTTTGCGCAAGAAAGCTTATAATTCCTATAACTGAAAGATTTCAAAAGAAGTGGGCGCAGGCCCACTTTTGCGTTTATAGGCTATGGAGAAGCGGATTCAAGCGGAGCGGATACGTGCACTGATCGAGCCGGGCATCAGCCAGCTCGGCTACGAGGTCGTGGACGTCGAATATGTGAGCGGCCAGAAGACCTTGCGCATCTACATCGACGCGCCGGATGGCATTGATGTGGAGGATTGCGCGAAAGTCAGTCGCCAGGTCAGCGCGCTTTTGGATGTCGAGGATCCGATTCCCGGCCAATACAGCCTGGAAGTGTCTTCGCCCGGACTCGACCGGCCGCTCGCGCGGGCCGAGGATTTTACCCGCTTTGCGGGCGCGAAGGTCAAGATCAGGACGGTGCTTCCGGTTGAGGGGCGCAAGAATTTTCAAGGACGTCTGGTCGGGCTGCGCGGAAACAGTGTGGTCTTGACGACCGACGAGACAAGTTACGATCTTGCCCTGAACAACATCGAGAGGGCGAGACTTGTGCCCGACCTCTAAGAGGGGGCGGAGGTAGAGGTATGGCAAACGAAATCCTGCAGGTGGTGGAAGCCGTATCGCGCGAAAAGAATGTCGACCGCGAGGTGATATTCGGGGCGCTGGAGGCGGCACTGGCGACGGCGACGCGCAAGCGTCACCGCGATGACATCGATGCGCGCGTGGCGATTCACAGGAAGACAGGCGAGTATGATACGTTTCGCCGCTGGCTGGTGGTGGCAGACGACACCGACCCGCTGGCCTTTCCGGAACGGGAATTGCGCCTGTCGCAGGCGCGTGCCCGGGATCCGGAAGCCGAAGTGGGCGGCTACGTCGAGGAGCCGCTCGAGCCGGTGGAATTCGGCCGGATCGCGGCGCAGGCGGCCAAGCAGGTGATCGTGCAGAAGGTGCGCGAGGCCGAGCGCGAACAGATCGTCAATCAGTTCAAGGACCGGCAGGGCGAGCTGGTCACGGGTGTCGTCAAGCGCCTCGAACGAGGTGACGCCATCATCGATCTGGGCAGCGCAGAGGCCTTGCTGGCAAAATCGGCGATGATTCCGCGCGAAGGATTGCGGCCGGGCGACCGGGTGCGCGCCTACCTGGAAGACGTCCATTCGACACCCCGTGGCCCCCAGTTGTTTCTGAGCCGTATATCGCCGCAGCTGCTGGTCGAGCTGTTCAAGCTGGAGGTGCCGGAAGCCGGCGAGGGGCTGATCGAGATCCATGGGGCGGCACGGGATCCCGGCCTGCGCGCCAAGATCGCGGTGAATTCCAAGGATCCGCGCATCGATCCCATCGGCGCCTGCGTGGGTATGCGCGGATCGCGGGTGCAGAGCGTGTCCAACGAGCTCGGCGGGGAACGCGTCGACATCATCCAATGGTCGCAGGATCCCGCGCAGTTCGTCATCAATGCGTTGGCGCCGGCCGAGGTGCTGTCGATCGTGGTCGACGAGGAGCTGCGCAGCATGGATGTCATCGTCGACGAATCGCAGCTGTCGCAGGTCATCGGCCGCGGCGGGCAGAATGTCCGCCTGGCCTCGGAACTGACCGGTTGGGAACTCAACATCATGACCGAGGAGACGGCCTCGGCGCGCGGACAGAACGAGGCGACCAATGCCATCCAGATGTTCATCGAGGCGCTGGGCATCGACACGGCGACCGCCGAGGCGCTGGTGCGCGAAGGCTTCATGAGTCTGGACGAGGTCGCCTATGTCCCGAAACAGGAGATGATGGTGGTCGAGGGGTTGACGGAGCAGCAGATCGACGCGATGCGGGATCGCGCCCGTGATATTCTCCTGACGCGGGCGATTACGCTGGAGGAAAAGATCGACATGGCCGAGCCGGCGCCGGATTTGCTCGCCATGCCGGAAATGGACGAACACACGGCGCGGGTCCTAGCGAGCCACGGGATCAAGACCATGGAAGAGCTCGCTGACCAGTCCGTGGACGACCTGGTCGGGATCATCGAGGGTCTGGACGAGGAGAGGGCGCGCGCCTTGATCATGGCCGCGCGTGCACCGTGGTTTGCGGATCAGGGCCAGGGGGCCTAACCAATACAGATGCCTGAAACGACAGTCAAAAGCTTTGCAGAACAGATCGGAGTCGCGCCGGACAAGCTGCTCCAGCAGTTGAGTGCGGCCGGGATCGGCGACAAAAAGACCGGGGACCCGTTGAGCGATGACGAGAAGATGGCATTGCTGAGCTTTCTGCGCACGCATCACGGTGGCACGGAGCCGGCGGCCAAGCGGATCACGCTGACACAGAAGTCGACGAGCAAGATCGTCCAAAGCTCCCGTTTCGGGCAGGCGCGCGCAGTGCAGGTGGAGGTGCGCAAGAAGCGCACGTTCGTCAAGCGGCCCGCCGCGGAAGAACAGGAAGCGGTGCCCGAAGAGGTGATCGCCCCGCCGGCCCCGGTGGCAGAGGAAGTGCTGCCGGTGGAGGGAGTGGCCGAAGTGGCGGCGTCGGCTGTGATGGAAGAGGCGCCTGTTGCGGCACCGGCCGAAGCGCAAGCCGCCGTGGCCGAGGAGCCGGCAGCAGTCCCGGTGGTGGAGACGCCAGCGCCCGCAGCACCCGCGCGTCCTGCCGTCAAGAAGGAAGTGCGCACGGAACGTGAACCGCATGTCGATAAGGAGCGCGACCCCCGTTAGCGCCACGGCGCGCTCCGCCCCGCAGGAGGGGATCGCAAGGGCCGGGCCCGTCCGGGACCGG
>JAJYPD010000046.1 GCA_021795715.1 Pseudomonadota bacterium | reverse complement strand
GATCTGGCGATAACCGCGCGCAACCAAGACCAGGGCGGCCGCCGAAATGGCGGCAAAAAACGCAACGACAATCGCGAGGCTTAAGAGCGGGGACACATCCGAAATCCCGAAAAACCCATAGCGAAATCCGTCTATCATATACAAAAGCGGGTTGATTTTCGACAATGTCTGCCAGATGGGCGGAAGCGAGCGCAGTGAATAGAACACGCCGCTTAGGAACGAGAGAGGCATAACGACAAAGTTCTGGAAACCGGCCAGCTGATCAAAACGCTCCGACCAGATGCCGGCAATGATCCCGAGCGCCCCGAGCGCGCCGCTGCCAAAGAACCCAAAGAGCAGGAGGTAGAGCGGGTGGCGGACCGGTACCGTGACGAACACAACGGCCGCCAGATAGATGCCCAGGGCCACCAGCAGGGCCCGGACGATGGCCGCCCCGATGAAGGCCAGGAAAAACTCGAATGCCGACAGGGGCGACAACAGGATGAAGATGAGATTGCCGGCGATCTTGGACTGGATCAGGCTCGACGAGCTGTTCGCAAAGGCGTTCTGGATCATCGACATCATCATGAGGCCGGGCACCAGAAAGGCCACATAGCCCACCCCGGGCAGGATGTCGGGCCGGCCCTTGAAGGTGCCGGAAAAGACCACCAGGTACAGCAGGGCGGTGACCACCGGGGCCAGGATCGTCTGCAGAAACACCTTGTAGAAACGCAGCAATTCCTTATAGAAGAGCGTGCGGAACCCAACCATCACGGGCGCCCCTGGGTGAGCTCGAGAAAGACCTCCTCCAGGTCGGCCTCCTCGGTGGCGAGATCAACGATCGTATACCCGGCCACACGCAGTGTCTCCAGGATCCCGGGGATGGAATCGACCCCTTTATGCAGGGACAGCTCCACGCAGTGATCAGCGACCTTGCGCACCTTATCCCGCAATCCCTCCGGCACCGTTCCCATCACCTCGGCGGTTGTCACCGTCAGGGTCTTGTGGACGGCACGCCGCAACAAGGCCTGCTTGCGGTCCAGGGCGGCGATCCGGCCCTGTTTGAGGATGGCAATGCGCTCGCACAGCGCCTCGGCTTCCTCCAGGTAATGCGTCGTCAGCACGATGGTGTGTCCTTCCCGGTGCAGGCGGCGGATGAACACCCACAGCGATGTCCGCAGCTCGACGTCCACGCCGGCTGTGGGCTCATCCAGGATCACCACCTGCGGACGATGGACCAGCGCCTGCGCGATCAGCACGCGCCGCTTCATGCCGCCCGACAGAGCCCGCATGTTGGCGTCCGCCTTGTCTTCCAGCATCAAAGCGGCCAGCAGCTCCTCGCGCCAGCGCTCGGTCTCGGGCCCTTTCAGGCCAAAGTAGCCCGCCTGAATGCGCAGGATTTCCCGCACCGAGAAAAAGGGATCAAAGACGACCTCCTGAGGGACCACGCCCAGGGCCTTGCGCGCGCGCCGGTAGTCGCTGACGACATCATGCCCGCAAATCCGGGCCGCACCCGCACTCGCGCGCGTCAGCCCCGCAAGAATGTTGATCAGCGTCGATTTGCCGGCACCGTTCGGACCCAACAGGCCAAAAAACTCTCCGGGCGCCACCTCGAGGTCCACACCACGCAGCGCATCGACACGACCAAAGCGTTTCTGCAGCCCTTCGATCTGAATGGCAGGAACCGGCACGCGCCACCCTCACCCGAAAAACAGACTGGTCAGCCCCGTGACACGCAGCAGCGCACGCAATCGCGCCGATGCCTCGACGAGACGCAGCGAGCCGCCCTGCGTCCGGGCCAGACGGTCCCACTCGAGCAGGAGGGCAAGAAGCAAAGAATCGGCGGCCTCGACACCGCCGACATCCACCGTGGCGACGCCTTCACGCAGCTCAAGGGGCGTCAGCGGGATCCCGCCGAGGCCTTCCGTGAGCAGCACGGACCCCGTCAGCCGGTAAGCCCCCGGGGCCGTGTGCTCCAGAGTCGCGCTCACGGATTGGCCCGATTGACCCGCGCCATGCTGTCGATGAGCGCCGGCAGGCCGTCCCGGCGGATTTTGCTGGCATAGACCGAGCGGTAATTGGTCACCAGGCTGACGTTGTCGATGGTCACGTCATAGACCTTCCAGCCGTCCGCCTTGTGGATGAATTCATAATCGATCGGAATGTTCGGCCCGCCGTTGGTCTGGATGACCCGGGTGCGAACGACCGCATGATCGCTTCTGGGATCCATCCGGAACGGGGCATAGGCGATCTTCTGCCCGGAATAACTGAGCAGCGCCGTGGCATAGGTGCGCACGAGCAGACCCGTGAACTGGGTGGTAAAGGCTTCTTGCTGCGCCGGCGTGGCGGTACGCCAGTACTGGCCGAGCACCCAGCGCGACATGCGGCGAAAATCGAAATAGGGTACGAGGCGCTTGTTGACCATGGCGTAAAGCGCGGCACGGTCCGACATATAGAGCGAGCGATTGCGCTCGATCAGATGCAGGATTTCCTCGGTCTTCGAATGCACCAGCGCCTCGGGTGAGGCGCTCGCATTCACCGGCGCCGCCGCCGCCCATGCGGGCAGGCCCGCGACCAGAAGGAACAACCACAAAAACGCTCTTTTTTTCACCGCCTGGCCCCTTGTGTCTTTGTCAGTGACCAGCCTTGCTATACAGCAGCTGGCTGATGATTTTGTCGAGCATTATCGCCGACTGGGTGATACGGATCTTATCACCGTTTTTCAGATAGCGTTGGCTCCCCCCCGGGTCGAGACTGACAAACTGTTCGCCCAGCAGTCCCTGGGTCAGAATGGCCGCGCTGGTATCGACAGGGAGGTTGTCGTATTTCTTCAGAATCTCCAGCGTCACCACCGCCTCGAAGGTATTCCGGTTGATGCCGATGTGACCCACCTGTCCGATCTTCACTCCCGCCAGCATCACCGGCGCCTTCTCTTTCAGGCTGCCGACATTGCCAAATTGCGCACTGACCGTGTAGTACTGCCCGCTGCCAAGTACCGGCATGTTGCCGACTTTGAGTGCCAGCATGGCAAGGGCCAGCAATCCTCCTACGACAAAAAGGCCGACGGCGAGTTCCACCGTTCGCGTTTGCATGATCACAATCCTCGCAGCATGAAGGCGGTCATGATGAAATCAAGACCCAGGACCGCCAGAGACGAACTCACCACCGTGCGCGTCGTTGCCCGACTCACACCTTCCGACGTCGGTCGCGCGTCGTAACCCTCGAACACGGCGATCCAGCTGATCACCAGGCCAAAAACCACGCTTTTTATGGCGCCGCCCATGATGTCGTTGGTGACGCTCACGCCGCTTTGCATCTGCGCCCAGAAGACACCCCCGTCCAGACCGAGATCACTGACGGCAACGACATACGCCGCCAGGATACCCACTGCCGAAAAGATCGCGGCCAGCAGGGGCACCGCCACCCAGCCTGCCAGAAAGCGCGGCGCGACCACCCGCTTCAGCGGGTCGACCGCCATCATTTCCATCCCCGCCAACTGCTCGGTCGCCTTCATCAGGCCGATCTCCGCGGTCAGGGCCGAACCCGCCCGGCCCGCAAACAAGAGCGCCGTCAAGACAGGACCCAATTCGCGCACGAGCGACAGCGCCACGAGAAGGCCAAGAGAGGACTGCGCATCGTAGCGGACGAGGGTGTTATAGCCCTGCAGCGCAAGGATCATGCCGACGAACGCCCCGGACACGACAACGATCACCAGCGTCAGCACCCCGGTCATGTAGATCTGCTGAACGACAAGGGACAAACGCGTGACCACCACCGAAAAACCCGGTACCAGCCGCGCGAAAAAAACGACGGCCCGGCCCAGGCGCGCAACGCCATCGAGCGTGTACCGACCGACACGCCGGATGTGGCCCACCACCCCCCGATCCTGATCCATGCCGTCTAGCTCCCTAAAAGATCCGCGAGATAATCTGCCGCCGGATAGTGGAATGCCACCGGACCGTCCGGTAACCCGCCCATGAACTGGCGGACCTCCGGCGCCGTGCTCGCCTGCATCGCCGCCGGCGTGCCCTCGGCGATGACACGGCCTTGATCCAGCAGGTAAATATAGTCGGCGATGGCGCTCGCCTCGGCGACGTCATGGGTGACGACGATCGACGTCATGCCCAGGGCGTCGTTCAGTTCCCGTATGAGTTTGGTGATGACACCCATGCCGATCGGATCAAGGCCCGCGAAGGGTTCGTCATACATGACCATCATGGGATCCAGGCTGATGGCGCGCGCCAGAGCCACGCGCCGCGCCATGCCGCCCGACAGTTCCGCGGGATACAGCCGACGCGCGCCGCGCAGACCCACCAGCTCCAGTTTCATGAGCACCAGATGGCGGATCAGTGATGCGGGCAGGCGCGTGTGTTCACGAAGCGGGAAGGCCACATTCTCGAAGACATCGAGATCGGTCAACAGCGCACCGGACTGAAACAACATGCCGATGCGCCGGCGCAGCCGGAAGAGTTCGCGCCGCGCAAGGGCGCTGACCTGCTGGCCGTCGACTGTGACCGACCCCCCGGCGGGGGTGAGCCGCCCGCCGATCAGATTCAGCAAGGTGGTCTTGCCCACACCGCTGCCTCCCATGATGACGGTCACCTTGCCCCGCTCGATGGCCAGGTTCAGCCCCTGGAAGATCATCCGCCGATCCCGGTAAAACGACAGATCGTGCACCGAGACGAGCGGTTGTGTGCGTATGGGTCTCGGATCCAAGACAGGTCCTTATGTGATCGCGGCGCCCGCGGGCGTAACGCTCTTATCTACAGTATGCCGGTACGGCTGTCGAGTCCATGTACCAACCGACCCGTGCGGAATATATACTGACAAGCAGCCACAACTCTAGAGGAATGTGTCGTGTCCCGTCGCCGGATTGCTACCCTGCTCGTTTTCCTGGTCTTTGTGTCGGTGATTCCCGCCGCGTTCGCCGAAGATGCCCTCATTGTCACCCTGGGGGCATTCCACATCGCCCACACCACGCAGGCCGTCAACGGCGTCAGAACACAATTTAGCGCCGGAACGAACAACGATTACAACATCGCCTGGGAACAACGCCATTACAACGGCATCGCCTACGGCGCGCAGTACACGATCTTCAGCGGCCATGTGACGCAGCCCGGGGGGGTCGGATCGGTGACCGCGCGCCTCTTCATGGCGACACTGAAACGCTACGCGCACCCCTGGCCCCACACATACCCGTTCATTGGTGCCAGTGCGGGGCTCGCGGACGTGCGCTATGGCGGCTTCAATGCGCGCACAGGCGTTGGTCCGGCCTTCGCAATCGATGCCGGCGTGGAGTTCGAGCTTGCGCACATGATCGGACTCTATACGGAGGTGCGCGGTCTCTACGCGCAGGGTGGCGACATCTACGGGACAAACACCAACCTGTCCGGTGTCGGCGTCTATGGAGGCTTGAGCTTCCTGTTTTGATCGGCCCGGAGGCCGCCGGGCTGGTGACGGCTCACGGCCTGGCCTTCCGGTAACCCGGCCAGGCGTGGATGCCGGTCCTTAAGGCCGGCGCAGGCATCCAACCGCCGGGACGCTTGTCTTGGCGGCCACGATCGCCTTGCGCTTTCTGTCAGGATCCGTCTCCCGTCTGGGCGGACCACCCTCCCCGGCATCTCCGGCGGGCCACGCAGGCCGGGGCGGCGGTGCGCGCCTGGGCCTCACGGCGTTGGCGCGGAGAGTTCTTCCGACCGCACACAGCACAAAGCCGCCCGCGCGCAGATTGGGGGCGCAACAGGCGGCAGAACGCCTAACCGGGCACCTGCGCGGGCAGCAGATCCTGCAAAAGCCGCGCCTCCTGTATCTGCGTGAGGGCCGTCTGCGGGTCTGTAAAAAAGAGCGCGCAACCGCTTGGTGCCCGCGTCGCCGACAAGGCCTGAAGCACCGCCCGCAATGTCATCCGGTCGCATGCGCCGAGCAGGCTCACAACAAACGGACCTTGCGCCGGCAAACCCTGCACCGGCCGCCCGCAGAGCCCAATGCCTTCGGCGGCGAGTGCCGCGGCAGCCCGCGCCCGGCCGCGGATTACATCGACCGCCACCGGCATAGACCGGCTCACCGCCGCAAGCCGCCTGATGTCACCTGCCGAAAGACCACGCGACGCCCGCACCAAATAGCCCCCCAGCCAATCCGCGTCCTCGGCCACCGGCGGCAGATCTTCATGGAGGCGGGCCATGGGCAGTTCCAGCACCGGCTGGAATCCCGGCGGTGTCTCATCGCGCCATACCGCCAGAAAGTCCGGCGTTCGCAGCGCAGAGGCCGGGATCAGCACGCTGGACTGACGATGGCTGTAGAAGGTGTAACGCCACTCGGGCGGCAGCCCGGCGGGATAGTAGCGGCCTCTCCCCCAGCATCTGTGCATCCAGCCCCGCGCGCCCAGCCGGCATGACTTGTCGTCTTCTGTCATGACCGGGATGGTACCAGACAGCCGCGCCGCCACCAGCCCGTGCGGGCACTCCGCCCGCACGGGCTGCTCGTCAGAAGCGCAGATCCGCGGAGATATAGTAGGTCCGCGGCGCACCCGGATAAGCCAGAGTCGCGCCGGCGCTGGCACCGCCGAAGTAGCCGCCCGAAGTCACGTACTCATACTCGTTGTATTGCTTGTTGAACATGTTGAGTACCGAGAACGTGATCTTCACCGTCTGTTCGCCGCCACCCACGCCCTCCGTCCCGGTCGGGATGATCACACTGAAGGCGCCGTTGATGAGATTGTAGCTCGGCATGGTCTGCGCAAGCGGTGCGCCGGCCTCGTTGCTGAAGATATGCTGCGCACCCGTGAAGACATCCCACAGCTTGGGGCTGTACACGAGACCGCCCTCGTAGACCCGGTAGAAGACGCCGGCGCTCAATGTCTCCTTCGGCACATAGGCCGCAGACAGGCCCTGGTAGCTCACGCCGCCGCTCGTGTAGTCGCCGTAGGTGGCCTTCTCCAGACCGAGATTGGCGAACACGTGCAGTCCCCTGACCGGATCATCCTCGCCGTAGATGTTGGCGCCTTCAAAGCGGGTATCCCCGGTCGCCTCGATGGCATTGCCATTGCTCAAAGTGACACTGATCAACTGATCCTGCAGATGCAGCTTGTAGAGATCGATATCCAGGGAGAAGCGCCGCAACAAGCCGGCATGTTGGACATGGAATTTGACGCCGCCGCGGATGCTGACCGCCTTTTCGGGCAGGAGCGCCGAAGCATTTTCCTGCTGGAAAGGTCCGCCGCCACCGCCATTTTGCGGGTTTTCAAAGGCCCAGGCATAGGAACCGTAGAGCGCGATGTGGCGGGAGACGGCATAGCGCCCCGATACCGATGGCTCAAACTTGTTGAAGCTCGTGCTGGCATCCGGCAGCTGATCCTGATTGTTGGCGGGATTCGCTTGCGGAAAATCCTGCAGGCCCGCATTGGTGAAATGGGTTCCCATGTGCACAAACCGCACGCCCGGCGTCACCGACAGACCCGGCAGCACCGTCACCTTGTCCTGCAGGAAGACCGCGGCAAAGAGCTGGTCAAAATAGCTGCTGCGGTATTTCTCCGGACTCTGGTAGGAAGTCGGCACCGGATTGTTTAGGGCGTCATAGTAGGGGTTGTAGAAGGCATTACGGCTGTTGTAGCGGCTGTGCAGTACATAGCCGCCGGCCGTCACGAAGTTCCGGGGCAGCGCGATCGTCCAGTCGAGCTTGTCGCCATAGACGGTATCGGACGGGTCATTGTACTCGAACAGGTTGGCGGCACCCTGGTTGAAATCATTGAAGTGGTTGTGCACGCGCAGGCCGTGCCGGTACCACAGCAAGTTGTGCAAAGTCGTCCGGCGGGACAGGTCCAGGTCAAGCGGCATGTACAACAAGTCGACATCGTTGTTCGCCTGCTTGTGCCATACGGCATACGGCGGCACGCTGTAGAAGTCGCTTGTCTGCTGGCTGTAGAGGGCGCCGGGCACGGAGGCGCCCGTATCGAAATAGCCGTTTACCGTAAGCCCCGGCACCGGCGCGATGGGGATGTAGCTCGGCCGGTAGGATGATGACCGCGCCATATAGGCGCCGATGCCCACGTCGCCATGGCTCCAGACCTTGAGCAGCTTGCCAAACAGCACCTCGTCATGATTCGGATTGGTAAATCCGTCTGGCGAGTTGCGAAAGCTCGAGGCACGGGTCTGGGCGCCGGCCAGCACCACCGAATACCCGTTCAGAAGGCCGGTCTTCATGGCAAAATGGGAATTCTCGGTATCATAGCTGCCAAGCGAAATGCCGACATCGCCGCCGGCATGCGTGCTGGGCTGCACCGGCACGAAGCCAACGGTGCCGCCGAGACTGTCATACCAGCGCGAATCCGGATCGCCCGGCCCATAGGTGACATTGATGCCCTTCAGGATCGACAGCTCGGGCATCTGCGCAGTCGACCACAGGCCCGAGCCCGGGTTGTTCATCGGTACGCCGTCAAAGGTGATGCCAAGCGAACCGTTGTCGGTCAGACCGCCGTTTAAACCGCCCCATCCCTGCTGAAGGCCGTCCACGCTGATCGCCGCACGGTTGGCGCCGACACTGCCGGAACTCACGACGCGGACACCCGGAGACATGGCGAGCGCGCCCGCCGCGCCGCCGACCGGCCCGGCACCGCTCACCTCATCTTTGTTGATGACAAGCTGGGATTCACTTGACTCGAAGATTTTCGTCTGCGTCAGCTTCTTGTCCGTTTTCCGGAGCCTCTCGTGGATCTTGTTGTGCCGGACGTGCACTTGCACCTTGCCCACGTCAACGCCCTGCTGCGCCGCCCACGCGGGCATGCTGGCGACCAGACAGGCGCCGGCCGCGGCCAAGACCCGCCGGTCGAACCGTAAACACACGACACCCATGATCCCCTCCCTTGAGGATTCCGCTGTAATAGTTCCGCCGCATGGGGATACGGCAACGGCGTTAGGGTAGCGGCCGTTTGTGAACCTCGCGTGTTGGGAAGATGACGGTCCTGTAACCGGATCTTGATCGACCCTGACCGGCGGACGCATTACAATGGCCCGCCGGACCTACGGCGGACGAGCCGATGCACTTCGATCTCTTTTATGAGCTGGCCGTGCCCGCCTTCGCGCAGCGCACGGAATCCCAGGTCTTTGCCGAGACCCTTGAGGAAATCGCACTGGCCGATGAACTCGGGTTTCGCACGGTGTGGCTCACCGAACACCACTTCATGCCGGAGTACAGCCACAGCTCGGCGCCAGATCTTTTCCTGGCCGCCGCCGCGCAGCGCACGTCGCGCATCCGTCTTGGGCACGCCATCGTGCCGCTGCCCTACCACCATCCGCTGCACGTCGCCGAACGCGCCGCGACACTCGACATCCTCTCCGGGGGCCGCCTGGAACTCGGTTTCGGCCGCGGCTTTTCGCCGAAGGAGTACAGCACCTTCGGGGTCGCGACCGAGGAAAGCCGGTCACGCGTCGACGAAAGCGTCGAGATCCTGAAGATGGCCTTCACCGCCACCGGGCCCATCACCTTCCAGGGGCGGCATTTTGCCTTTGAGGATGTCACGGTTTTGCCGCGCGTGCGCCAAAAGCCGCATCCGCCGCTGTGGATGGCGGCCGTCAGTCCGGAGAGTTTTGCGCTGGCGGCCCGGCTCGGCATCGGCGTCCTCGCAGGCCCTTTCAAACCGTGGTTCATGATCAAAGAAGACATCCGGCGCTACCGGGCCGCCTTCAGCGCGCACCACGGCAACGACCCGGGGCGCAAACCGAAAGTGGCCATGACCGTGGGGATCTTCTGTTTGCCTGATCACGAGGCGGCCCGGCAGGCGGCGCGCATCAACATCACCTGGTTTTACCAGGAACTGCTGCGCCTGACCGCGCCGGTACTCACCGAACTCCAATCGGGCTACGAGTACTACCAGAAATTCGGCAATCTGCGCGCGCTGCTGCGCCGCACCATCAATCTGCCCCTTCTTGAATACCTGGGCATGGTGGTGGCGGGTGATCCCGCCCATTGCCGGAAGAAGCTGGCCACCTACGCGGATGCCGGCGTCGATCATCTTTTGTGTGCCGTGGGGGCGGGGGCAAGCCAGACGCATCTGACTCGCGAGGCGTTGGCGCTGCTTGCTTGCGATGTCCTGCCGGCGTTCGCGCCATGCGCGTCTTCGTAACCGGCGCCGCCGGATGCCTGGGGCAGGTGTTGCTACCCGCCCTTCTGGCCGATGCGCGCGTCAGCACGGTCACCGCGCACGACCTGCGCTGGATAAACCCGCCGCACCACCCGCGGCTCACCCTTTTGGCTGGCGACATCCGCGACAGCCGCTGGTGCGTGCAGGCCGCGCCGTGCGACGTCTTGATTCACATGGCCTTCGTCGTAATCGACAGCCACCTCGGCGCACGCCGCCGTGATCGCGCCCTGGCCCACGCCATCAACATAGAAGGCACGAAAAACGCGATCAGCGCGAGCCTCGCCGGCGGCGCGCGCCTGATCCATATCTCGAGCGCATCGGTCTATGGCGGCGCGGCCCGGGTTGTGCGCGAAGACGACCCCCCACACCCCCTCCCGGGATTCGGCTACGCGCATGACAAGCAGGAAGCCGAGGCTCTGATCGACGCCGCCGGAGCGCAAGGCCTGAACGCCATCCGGCTGCGGCCCCACATCATCCTCGGTCCCCGCGCGCAGCCCTTCCTGCGCGGGCTGCTGCGTGCGCCCTTTTACGCGCGGCTCGCGCCCGCCCCGCTGTTGCAGCTCGTCCACGAAGACGATGTCGCCGATGCCATCCTGCTGTCGCTCGGGGCGGCCGTCCAGGGACCGGTCAACCTCGCCACCTGCGACGCATTGTCCTTCGCAGACATGCAACGCTTCTGTCACGCGCACCCGATTGGCCTTCCACCCCGATGGGCACGCGCGGCCGTGCGCTTTGCCTTTTACGGCCTTGGGCTCGGACCGCATCCGGCGTGGAGCGACGCCCTCGATCAATCGTTGGTCGTCGACACGCAGAAGGCCCGCACGCAACTGCACTGGCGGCCCCGCTGCCCGACCGTCCACTCGGTGCTCGCGCATCTCAACAGACCGGCTCCGCCAGCCGGCGTCATGACCGGCGGCCCGGCCAGCCCTCAGTCGTTATCGCCGCCGTAACGGCGGGGCGGGTGCCCATAATCCCCCCGGTCACCATAATCCCCCCGGTCACCATAATCCCCCCGGTCACCATAATCCCCGCGATCACCAGAGTCGCCGCGGTTGCCATACGTTCCCCGGTTGCCGTAGGTGCCATAGTTGCCCGGGCTACCGAAATTGCCGGGGCTGCCGAAATTCCCCGGACTGCCGAAATAGCCGTGCGCGCCGTGACCGTATGCGGGATACCAGTCGTAACGCCAGGCCGACCACCCCCCGCCCTGATTGTCCTCGTCGCCGTTGTCGTATGGCCGCGTGCGCTCCTGATCCTCGCCCTCGTGGTTGTCCTCGTCGTCTTCGACGGCGACGAGGGAGCCGCCACGTGGCGGCGAACCCACCTGGGGATGCACGGCCCAGGCCGCGCAGTCTGCGCCCACCCCCGCGAGAGGCAAAACGGACGAGTCCGGAGAGACCGGC
>JAJYPD010000071.1 GCA_021795715.1 Pseudomonadota bacterium | reverse complement strand
GAATTCCTGATTCTCATCACTGCAATGCGGGATCACCCGTGGGCAACGCCGATCCTTCTGCTGGCCCTTGCAGTCGCGTTCGGCGCGATCTTTTCGCGCGTCCAGGCCATGGTATTCGGCGAAACTGACCTGAAACGCCTGCCCCATTCGCCGACGCTGCTGCCCGTATTCACCCATTTGACCATCGTACTGATACTTGGGCTCTATATTCCCCACTACCTCGCTGATTGGTATCGCGAGGCGGCCAGGATCATCGGATAACTACAGATGGATTACACCGTCTATGGATTGGCTGTCGAGACGCTCGCAGGCGCGGTGCCGATGCGGCGCATCCCCGTGCGCCCGGATCAGCTGCGCTCCCTCTGCAGTGCCGTACATGAGGCGGGAGGTTTCATCCATGCCTTGTGGGCTTCAGATGTGCGGGATACCACCGGCGGCTTTCTGCTCCGGGTCGCCCTGCAGGACGACGTCGGGCTGGTGGTCATCGAACTTCTGCTGCCCGCCGCAACACCGCACTTCCCGTCGATCGCCGACATTTTCCCGGCCGCGGACCGCATGCAGCGCGCGGCCTATGATCTGCTCGGGGTACGCGCCGAAGCCGCCGATCGGCGCTCGTGGGTACGTCATGCGGCCTGGCCCGACGACTGCTTTCCTTTGCGTCATGATTACGATGCCACGAGACCCCATGCTGATGCCGACGAGCGCTATCCCTTTGTGCGCGTCACCGGCGACGGCGTGCATGAGATCGCTGTGGGCCCGGTACACGCGGGCACGATCGAACCTGCCCATTTTCGCTTTTCGGTCGTGGGGGAAAAAGTGTTGCGCATTGAGGAGCGGCTTGGATATACGCACAAGGGCATCGAAAAACGCTTCGAGACGCTGCCGGCCCTGCAGGCCCACAAACTCGCCGCCCGTGTGTCCGGCGATTCCGCAGTGGCATTCTCCTGGGCGTACTGCATGGCGCTGGAGATGATCTGCGGCATCAGTCCGCCGGTGCGCGCCATCTGGTTGCGTGCGCTCTATCTTGAACGGGAGCGCATTGCCAACCACCTGGGGGATCTCGGTGCACTCGGAAACGACGCCGGATTTTCAATTGCGCTGGCCCAGTTTTCGCGCCTCAAAGAGGATCTCCTCCGGATCAATCAGGCAGCATTCGGCGCACGCTACCTTATGGATGTCGTTGTCCCGGGGGGCGTGGCCCGCGACCTCGATGAAACACACCGGCAGATCCTGCTGGAGACGATCCCCGGAATCGAGTCCGAGCTCAACACCCTGCGCGAGATCTACGACGATCACGCGGGCCTTCAGGACCGGTTCTCAGGAACGGGGCGCGTTGCGCCAGCGCTTGCCCGGCAACTTGGGTTAGTCGGACTTGCGGGCCGGGCAAGCGGCCAGACCTGGGACTGGCGCTGTGACCCGGTGTATGCGCCCTACGATGCGCTCAACGTCCGCATCGCGGGCAGTCTCGACGGAGACGTCGCCGGGCGCGTTTCGGTACGGTTCCAGGAGACGTTCGAATCGCTGCGCCTGAGCCGGATCATACTTGAGAATCTGCCGCGCACGGAATGCGGCGCCGCTCTGCCCGATGTACCGGCCGGCGGATTTGGCGTAGGCCTGGTGGAGGGGTGGCGTGGCCCGGTACTCGTGGCTTTGGAAACCGGCGACGGCGGCCGGATCCGCCGCTGCCATCCGCATGACCCCTCCTGGCAGAACTGGCCGGTGGTGGAGCACGCGACGATTGGCAATATCGTTCCGGATTTTCCACTCATCAACAAGTCATTCAACCTGTCCTACAGCGGGCAGGATCTTTGACGCGGAGGCAATCATGCTGCGTACGCTGAGGCAGGTCATCAAGGTCGGGGTCGTCTCCGAACGGGCCGCAAGGCCAGCAGGCGAACGGCCCAAAGAGTCCGACCTCCGTGCGCAACTCCATCAGCGCTTCGGTCGGGCCCTGGGAATCCGTCACGTGGATGCCGGTTCGTGCAACGGGTGCGAGCTGGAGATCCATGCAGTCAATAACCCGTACTACAACCTCGAGGGATTCGGCATCAAATTTGTGGCCAGCCCGCGGCATGCCGATCTGTTGCTCGTGACGGGTCCAGTATCCCGGCATATGGAAAGCGCGCTCAAGCGCGTGTACGACGCGACCCCGGACCCGAAATGGGTCATCGCGGTCGGCGATTGCGGCTGTACCGGGGGTATTTTCGGGTCGGGTTATGCCATCCGTGGGTCAGTGGCCGACATCATCCCGGTGGATCTCACGGTTCCCGGATGCCCGCCGCCGCCGGCCGCCATTCTGAGCGGCATCGTCAGCGTCGTCACGACCGACCGACGCTGACGGTTGCAGAGGCTCTGGACCGGCCCTGAGGCCTTTCCGCCCGTTGTGTTTCCGCTCGCCGGCCTGCAGAGATCGACATGTGCGGAAATTTGCAAACGCACGGTGGCGGCAGGCTATCGGGGGTTCGCCGGGATCATCGGGATGGCCTGGTAACCCGCGCAGGCCATCCCCACACCGGCCTGCCCGGACGATAGGGCGCCACATGACGGAGTTAAAGTCAAATGTTGTGTACGCCGATCAGATCAGGCGGCGACCTCCTGAGGGTTTTCCTTCGGTACCTCCACTCCATCTTTGAACGGAACGCCGGTGATGACCTTGGCGATCAGTTCACTGC
>JAJYPD010000045.1 GCA_021795715.1 Pseudomonadota bacterium | reverse complement strand
TTCCGATCCGACCCCGTGCGGCCCAGCGTCAATTCCGCGCCCGCCGCCGAGGCAAGCGCATGCGCGATGGCAAGACCAAGGCCCATCCCGTTCGTGCGACTCGTCGTCAACGGCTCGAACAGGCGCTGCTTGACTTCTTCCGGAAGCCCGGGGCCCGAATCATCCACCCACATCTCCACGACCGACCCATCGCGCCGATAGGCAACCGTCAAAACCCGCGGCCGCCCGGCCGGCTGTTCACTCAGGATCTGCAGCGAATTCAGCATGAGGTGGTCGATGGCCTGGACCAGAAACTTGGAATCGGCGATCACCTTCAGATCCGCGTCCGCGCCGGCCGGCATGCGCACCGAGGTGCGCGCCTGCCGCGCAAGCGGCTTGATCATGTCATAGACCTCATTCAACACGCGGCCCATGTCCACGGGCCTCCGTTCTATCTCCCCCGACAATTCCGTGATCTGGCTCGTAACCCGGCGCACGCGGACATAGATCCGCTCCAGCTGTTCCCCAATCTGCGTCCGGATCCGGTCGATGTCCGACTCCGGGGCACCAAGCGCCTCGACAAGAAGATTGATGTTGTGCAGCGGATTGCGCACATCGTGCAGGACCGCCGAAAGGCTCACCCATAAAGCCTGGTTTCGCTCTATGCTCATCAACCGCTGCCGGAACCCCTCGGAGGTGACGAGCGCCTGCGCCAGGTGGGATTGCACCCGCATCCACGCAGCGACGAGACCGACACCCCCGCCCACGAGGGCGGGCACCGCCATGAGCCACACCGGGGAATACCGTATCGGAGAACCTGGCTTTATGACACCAAAGGTATAGAGAAAATAACCGGTCGCAAGACCCGCGACCACGCCAAGCAGCGTCAGTGCGCCACCGGCCGAATCGAACGCCGGACGGGGCGCCCTGGGCCGTCCCGTTCGCAGATGGAGAAGCCGACCATTCCGGTCACGTCCATCACACATACGCCACGCATCCGGCCGCGTTTCGACGCGGGCGTGTCCGGACGCGCTTTTTTCCGGGTAACTTCCTGTCACGTGAGTCCTCTCCCTTCGCGGTGATCGCGACGCTTCATCGCCGAACAACCCGGCCCGCGGACTAAGACGCCGGTTGCGCGCCGAGGCCCGAAACACCGCGTCCGTCACATATGTGGCTGGCGCACGACGGTGGGGCTATTCACCATGATTGGACCATCACTTCCTATTACAAGTGTTGAATCTACCATCGCAACCCAGATGCCACAAGCGGCCATGGCATTGGCGCCCCACAGGCCCCCGCGCGCGCGGAACCCGCAACGCCAGACCCTGCCAGACACAAGCCCCGTCCGCCTCCTCTTTTGATCTCTTCATTTTTTCCGCAAAATCTGCCTGCGGCGGTCAGGGTCTCACGATCAAACTGCGGCTGCGCCGGTATTCTGCGAGAATGGCCTGCACAAACGCCTCCTGTGCGGCCTGCACCTCCGGCCAGTCGAATCCGGTTTCCGCCAGCGCCAGCGTTTCCATGGTCGCGAGCGCGCGGTGATAGTCTGCGTGCAACTCCCATAAGGCACTTTCCTCCACAATCCCCAGCCGCTTCATGTGCCCATGGAGCCGGCAGGCTCGTGCGTCCGATAACGCCAGGCGGCTGATCACGGCCGCGTCGTGACGTATCATCCGCCGCACGGCCCGGTCGTACACGAGCTGCTGCGCGTAGACGCCAAGGAGGCTGGTCGGATGCTGCCGGTGCCTAAGCGGCGCATCCTGCAGAAACACCACGAGTTCATCCATCGGCATGGGCCGCGCGATCTGGTATCCCTGCAAAAACGGGACGTTGAGCACGGTCGCCGCATCCAGGATGTCCTCCGTTTCCACCCCCTCCACCACCATCGTCTTGCCCAGATCGCGCGCAAGATCGAGCACGGTGGCGGTGAACAGGATGCCCGACGGGTCCTCTTCCAGTGTCCTCACAAACCCCTGGTCGAGCTTGACCTCATCCACCGGAAGCTCCTTTAGGCGGAGCAGCGAGGAATAGGCGCTCCCGACATCATCCAGAGCCAGGCGGACACCCAGCGCCTTGAGATCGAGCAGATGCTTAAGTGCGGTACTGCGCTCAAGAAAATTGCTGCCCTCGAGAATCTCGAGCACAATGCGCGCCGGGGCCACAGCGGTACCGGCGATGATGGCCTCAAGCTGCGCTACCAGACGCTCCGAAACCGAGGAGGGATCCACGTTGACGGACACCCACAACGCCCGCCCGAGCCCGTCAAGGTGCAACAGATCCTTCAGCGAGGCACGCAGCACGCGCCCGGTGAGATCGAGCAGGTCGTCCTCGTTGAGATAGGGCAGAAACTCCCCCGGGGTCAGAATCCGCCCGTCGGAATCGCCGATACGCGCGAGCGCCTCGACGCCTACGACGCGCCGTGAACGATTATCGAGAATCGGCTGGTAATAGACGATGAGGCCGTTTTCCCGCAACCGCCTTTGCACGCCGTTCAGGCGGCGCGGACTCGGCTCCCCGTAGACCGCCCAAAAGCGCAGCCGATCAGCCTTGTGTTCCTTGCTTTCATACAGTGCCCGATCCGCATAACGGATGAGCCCGTCCGGGTTCGTGATATCGTCGTAGGGGTAGAGACAGACACCGGCACTGCAGCTGAGTTCGACCCATTGTCCCTCCGCGAGGGCAATCGGCGCCCGCACGATCTCGCCCACCTCCTCCAAAACCCGCACGACCTCGTCAAGGGATCGGCAGTCTTCGAGCAGAAGGACAAACTCATCGCCGCCCAGCCGCGACACGAAATCCGATGCCCGCAACCCGGCCTGCAGGCGCCGGCCGAGGGTCTGCAGCACCAGATCCCCCGCCTCGTGGCCGTAGGTGTCATTCACCGGTTTGAAACCATCGAGATCCATCATCACCACGGCCAAAAGCCGCTCGTGCCGTTGCGCGCGCGCCATGGCCTTTTCCAGCTCCTCATCCAGGGCGCGCCGATTGGGCAGCCCTGTCAGCTTGTCCGAAAACGCCTGGTGCGCCAGCGCCTCCGCCAGCTGGTGGCGTTCCGTCACGTCCACGGATGTCCACACCACCACCGGGTGGTCTCCATGTCCCGCCTCGATGCGCTGCCCGGAAACATCCACGAAAATGACACCGCGGCCATCTCTCGACATGAGTGCAAGATCCCGCAGACGGCCATGACCGCGACTGATGACATGGCGTGACAGATTGGCCATGCTCTGGTTTTGCGTGTTATCCGGGTACATCTCGCTCGTCGGGTGTCCCACGACCTCCTGCGCGCTCCGATAACCCAGAATATCGAGAAACGCCTGGTTGACCTCCACGAACACGCGCTCCGGGTAGCGCACGAGCGCAATGCCCGCCGTGGTGTTGGCAAGAAGTGTCGCCCGTTCGCCACTTAACGCGCGAATGGACTGATCCTGCCGGTGGCGCTCCGTGACATCCACATGCGTCCACACGATCCGCCGGACCCCGTCGGCCGCATCCAAAAGGCGCCCGGCGATGTCCGTGTAGATGATCTCCCCATCGTCCCTGCGATAGGCCACGCTGCGTAACAACCCCGCGCCATCTTGCAGCACCTGATCGGCAAAGAGCCGGATTCGTTCGTAGTCCTCCTCGCTTGGATAGAATTCCCGGCCGTACCTCTTAAGCAGTTCTTCGGCCGAAGGCACGCCGTAGATTTCCAGCAACCGCCGGTTGTAACGCTCGATGTGGCGCTCGGGGTAGCGCAGGACAAACACCCCCGAAGCCATGCTGTCGAGCAGGGCCATATTGAGCGCATTGGCCTCACGCTCGGCGCGTGCGATGTCGAGCCGGTCGAGCCCAAAGCCTATGTCCTGGGCCAGATCCCGCAGAATCTTCTGCAAGTCGGCATCCAGAACGTACTCACCGCCTTCATATACGGTGAGCACCGCCCACAACGCCCCATTCCGGTGGATGGGCAGCGCGGCCGCCGCACGGATCCCGTATTCGCGGATGCGGTCCGCCCAAGGGGCCATGCGCGGATTGGCCGTAAGCGCCAGGTCATATGCAGTCCGCCCCGTTCGCCACGCCACCCCCTCGAGACTTGCCCCCTCTTTCACATCGGCGGCCACAGAAAGCCGGATATCCTTCAAATATTCCACGCAGCCAGCCGCCGCGGCCACCTCGAACCATCCCTCGGCATCGGGGCGCCCCACCCAGGCCAGCAATGCATGCGCGTGCTCGACGGCCAGTTCACACAGGGCCGTCAGCAACCCCTGTTCATTGCGGGTCTGATTGATCACTTCATTGGCCTCGGAGAGCAGCCGGTTGAAGTCGGCAATGCGCTGCACCGTGGCCGCATGGTTGCGCAGCGTGGCTTCGAGATTCTTGCGCTCACTGATGTCCCGGCTCGAATTGAAAAACACCCGGCGTCCGCCGATGACCGCCGCTCTTCCACTGACCTCGACATCGAATACCGTACCGTCCCTGCGCCGATGCCTGGTCTCGAACGTGACAGGTCCCCCCTCGGCGAACTGACGCCGGATCAACGCCTCAATATCGGCCTCGCTCAAAGCCGCATCCCAGTAGGTCGGGCGCTTGCCCATCAGCGCTTCCCGCGAATCGCCGAGCATCGCGCAAAATTGCTCCGAAACCTCGACCAGATGCCCATCCGTATCGATGACGTGAATGCCGTCGCTCGCATTCTGCAGCAGTGTATGATTCCATTCGAGCGCCTGCGTAATCTCCCGA
The DNA here is from genome assembly GCA_021795715.1 of Pseudomonadota bacterium. Lineage (GTDB taxonomy): Bacteria > Pseudomonadota > Gammaproteobacteria > Acidiferrobacterales > Acidiferrobacteraceae > JAJYDN01. Next base: position 7,062 of record JAJYPD010000045.1, on the reverse strand, counting down.
TGGTGCCGCGCCTGTGTCAGTGCAATACCGATCGACTGCGCCACCTGCACGAGCAGATCCCGCAGCGCCGGCGGGAAATGATTGCGCTTGCCGCTGCCGATCACGAGCACGGCGGCAGGCTGCGTGCTTTCCGTGACAAAGACCGGATAGGCCATCATGCTGCGGACCTTGAGCAGCGCCCTGGAGACCGCCTGCAGACGCGCCATCGCCGCATCGGCCCGGGGGTCCTCCGGACCGACAGGAACCCCTTCCCGATAGCACCGTGCAGAGAGCGTCTGCCCTTCCGGGAAACGTCCCCCATCAAGGCAGGGCGTGAGCGCCCCCAGCGCCTTTTCCAGATCGGGCGCACTGGCGCGGGTCGCGGCGATTCGCAGCCATTCACTGGCAATCTGCGGCACGGCCACGAACGCACCGATAGCCCCCGCATGCCCGACGACCACATCCACCACTACGCGATAAAGCCCCTCCGGATCTTCAATCTGCATCAGTTCTTTCTGGATGCGGACGGCCGCCTCCTGGTACCGGCGCAACTGGCGTATCCGCGCATAGCCGATCTGCATCAGCGCGTCCATAAGCAGGATGAGGGCGACGAGCCCCGCCCCTGCGGCCGCGTAAGGCCGCTCCTTGGACCAAAACGCCCGTTGCACGGCCGCCCCGCTCCATTGCACCCGCACCTGCCAGGGCAGTTCCTGCAGGGCCACCTGCGCGTAACCGGCCACCGGCCCCGTGGGTGGCGCCGGCCGCCACCGGTGACCGGTCCAGGCCGCCAGCGCCTGACCCTTTGCGCCCGCGAGAACGACGCGGCCCAGTAGCGGTCCGATGTGCAGTGTCGGCAAATTGGAAAGCCTGACCCGGCAGAGCACAAACCCGAGAACGCGCCCGGCCGCCCCATCGATCCGTTCCCGCACCAGGACCGTCATGCCCGGCGCACCGCGCTGCGGCGCCGCCAAAAGCGGACCGACAGATTCGCGCGGCTTGCCCGAAACCGGGATGAAGGAGCCCTGCCTGTGTCCGACCGGCCCTCTTGCCCACAGTACTTTGCGCCCGGAAGCATTCTGGATGGCCAGCGCCAGGATGGCCGGATGCGTGCGCAGGAACGTCCGGAAGATCGTCCGCGCCGCCCGATCCGGTCTTGGGATGGCCGTTTTCCGTACGCGCAGACTATCCCGCAAGAAACGAATATCATAGAAATGGGATGCGATGCTCCGCTCAAGCCCGTTGGCCACGGACTGCCCGGCGATCAGGGCCTGGCTGTAGAGCGCTTTCTCCGCGTCCTCATGCGCCCGGTTCGCAACAACGGAAAAGGCGGCCACGACCATCGCCACCATTGCAAGGAACGTGAGATGAATGAGCCATCCCCAGCGCAACCCGCTCCGCCTCCCGCCTGAAACCGCATCCTGCGCAGTCAATCTCAGAGGGTCTGCGGGCGTCTGCGTGGTCAAGCGGTCGTGCTCCACCCCAGCCGGGGATTTCCGTCTTCACCGTGCGCCGCCCACACCTCCTGCGCGATAACACGGCCGCGGCCGCGCGGCGGATCGCCGTGACCGAAGGCGGCTCGCTTCTGGCTTGCCCTGCCGGATGCCATCCGGTGGTACCCCGGCTGCTGCGCTGATCCATACTGCCCCATACCACCCTCCCCCTTTTTTTATCAGCCCAACCGGGGCCTGCGTATATTTTTTTGTAATCTATCAAACTGTACAAGGCTATCAAGTCCCCGCAGCGGGTGCGGCCCGGTCTGTCCGCATGCAAACAGATTTCCGCAGACGCAGCGCCCCACGCGCTCGCACCTGCACCGCGAATTGGCGATCGCGCGTGCGTGGCCGCCGCACACAAATGCGCCACATCCAAGACCGCGAAACGAAGGGCGCCCGCCGCACGGTCTTCACCAGGGGACAGGACGGCAGCCGATATCGCAAAGCGCAAACACAAGGCCCGATGGCATCGACGAGGAATGCGCGCGGCCGATTCCTGTCAATACCCGGGCCGTGCGTGCCGCGCCTTGGCACACCAGACACGTGCGCGCGGATGTGCATAACCGGAACTTTTTTGTGACACGAAACGAACTTTCGCATCCGCACCCACTCCCCCGCAGTCATCCTCCCGCCCATCGGATTGTCCGGGGATGGTCTTCTCCACAGACCCCAGGGTGGGTCCACCCCCGCCACCGTGTGGCCACGCCCGTGAGCCGGGCACGCCATACTGCGCCGCGCATTGTCCGGACGGGGGTATCAGGCCCGTTGGCGATTTGCAAAAAACCGGGCGCAGAGACGCCTGCATGGGGGCGGACGTTGCGCACCTGCCGGGGACGCTTTCCGGGTGTCTTGACCACGCCTTTTGCCTGTGCAGGCGCTTTTACAAAACGCCCTTGCGCGGGTCTCTGGCTTGCCGGTGGTATTCTGTGCGCAGGAAACGCGTGATATACCGACATGAGTGAACCGTGCAGCCTGGAAGACGACGAGAGATGGATGGCCAAGGCCCTGGCTCTGGCCCGGATTGCCGCCGATGCCGGCGAAGTTCCGGTGGGCGCCGTGCTGGTCCGTGATGGTGTGTCACTGGCAACGGCCCACAACAGTCCCATCGCCGATCATGACCCCACCGCCCATGCCGAAATTCGCGCCCTGCGCGCCGCAGGGCAGGCGCTCACGAATTACCGCCTCACAGGGACCACCCTGTACGTCACACTGGAACCATGCGCCATGTGTGCCGTGGCAATGGTGCATGCGCGCGTGGAACGCCTGGTATTCGGGGCGGCGGATCCACGCGTGGGGGCGGCCGGATCGGCCTGGGATCTGGTACGTGACCACCGCTTCAACCATCAGATCCTCGTGACGCAAGGCGTGCTTGCGCAGCCGTGCGAACGGTTGTTGCGCGATTTCTTTCGGGCGCGGCGTTAAATCGTCGGCACGTGGCTCAAGTCGATCAGGATCGACCTGGTGGTCATGCTGTGCAGATGGCGGAGAATGCGATAATAAACCCGAATCCGGTTTACATACTGTACCGCGGTATAGCCGGCGGCGTAGCCATATTGCGTTTTGCCATACCACCATGGATCCTCGAGCAGCGGGAGGCGCTGTTCGACATCCTCCCAGTTGTCGGGATTTGCACCCTGTTCCCGGGTGAGCATTCGCGCATCCTCGACGTGATTGATACCGATATTGTAGGCGGCAAGCGCCATCCAGGTCCGGTCGGGCTCGGGAATGGTGGGGGGCAGCTGGTTGATCAGGGAACGCAGATAACGCGCGCCTCCATTGATGCTTTGCCGGGGATTGAGCCGGTCGGTCACGCCCAGGGATAAACATGTATCCGTGGTCAGCATCATCAATCCTTCCACACCCGTGGGCGATTCCGCATCCGGCTCCCACAGGGATTCCTGATAGGCGACAGCGGCCAGCAACCGCCAGGGGACCCCGTAACGTGCGCCGGCCGAACGAAAGAGCGGCTCATAGACGGGCAGCGTACTGCGCACCCGCTGCAGATAGGTCGAAATGTGTACGTAATTGAAGGGCGTCACGCCGTAGTAGCGGGCGATCAGATCGGCAAGCTGCCCGGACCGGTTCAGTTCCCGGAAAAAACCAAAGGCCGCCTTGTATATGCGATTGTCGCGATTCTTGGGAAACGCCCACGCAAGCTCGCGCGGCCCCCCCACGGGGAAAGCCACCTGCAGGGCCGGATAGTACTTCTGGTTCACGGAGACGACGTTGGATCCGGCGATGGTAAAGGGCAACAGGCCCTGCCAGACTAAAAAAAGCAATTCATCGGTCTGCAGGCGAGGGGCGTCGGCCCAACTCAGCCCCTTTATACTTTTCGCGAAACGGGCGAGCTCGAGCGCCGCAGTCGAATGCCCGACCACTTCGATCGGATGCCCACCGAGATCGGTGAGGGCATTGGGCGGCGTCGTGCCGCGGCGGTAGACCAGCTCTTCACGGATGCGCTGATACGCCGGACCAAAGCGCACGAACTGGCGCCGCGCACTGTTGACGGTAAGTCCGGCGGCGAGATCGCCCTTGCCGGCGAGGAGATCTTTGATCAGGCTGGCCTGGCGACCGACCACCTTGATGTCGAGGCGCGCACCGAGATAATCGGCGAAGTCGCGCGCCATGTCGTATTCGATGCCGGCAGGACCATTTGGGCCCTCATAGTATGTGGTCGGACCACTGCGGACGAGGACCACAAGCGTATGGTGTGCCGGAATGCGGGCAATCTGGGGCTTGGCGGGGTGGCGGGACGAGCAGCCAGCCACAAGGGCCACGGCCAAGCCCCAGGCGATCGTCCTGATGATCGTAAAACGTTTCCCGTCCATGCGACAGCTAGGGACGCGTCCCCATTATCATTGCCCCAAGCGTGTGGTTGACCCTGATCATACCCCCTCTATCCTTTCTTGGCGACTCCAAGTACAATTCCGCCTCTCCTGGAGAGGTACCGAAGCGGTCATACCGGCGCAGACTCGAAATCTGTTGGGGGCTTACGCCCCACGTGGGTTCGAATCCCACCCTCTCCGCCAACCCCCCTATGTAAAACAACCGCTCACCGGCAGTAAAGCGGGCGAACGGGAAAAGCCAGGAAAATACGCGGCAACTTTTGGGCAAAAATCCGGCAAGCTGCCAAAAATTAGAAAAAGGGTGCAGGTGCCCATGGGATCTGCCGGCCGACGAGCGCGGCGCCGTGGCGGGCCCGTGCGCACAGAAAGGCCAGTCGGAAACCCCGTGAGAACATCTTGAGTCCGTCGCGCACCGACAGCATGACATGACCGCCCGCTGCCAAGACCAGCATCCGCATGACCGCCACATACACCCGCCGGCCCAGAAAGCACACCGGGACCGGGGTCGTGCGGGCCTCGCACCGCCCGCAGGTGGAACTCAGACGCCAGGAATGTTCCGCTCGCACCATGATCGGGCGACGTCCATCTCGACCTACGCGTCCTTATGTTACGGCTCTCACTTTGCCCGGCCTCCCGGGGCGGCATGTCCCGTGAACGCCCGGGGTGATGGAAAGACATAGCCCTATCATCGCGGGACGCGGGCCAAGGGAGCCGGTGGGGTATTTGCCGGATCGAGCCCGTTCCGTCTGTTGACAACGTGCGCGCGGATTTCCGGGTCGTAGTCGCCGGGGTGTCCGTCGATGATGCCGAGAGTCAGACGATCGGGCTTGGCCGCTTGGCGCTGATCGGTGCGCGCCTCGTACACCATCGCCAGCCGTTCGTGACCATCGATGACCTCCTGATAGCCATCCGGCAACCGGTGCGCCACGTTCCCGGCTTCGTCCGGTTGGCCGGCGTGGATCAGATCGGTCACGGAGTGGGAGACGCCATTCCGGTCCTCGGATTCGGCCCCTCCGGTCGCACCGTCTCGCGTGTGCGTCCGGTGGGGAGCGTGGGCCGTGGCGTCCGGCGCTTCTGTCCGGACGGCTGCCCGCCGTGCGGATCCGGCACACTCTGGCGCCATGGTCAGTACTATCCCAAGGCCGACTGCGCACTTCAGGGAGCTTGTCTCCCGGGATCAGGACCGTTGCCACGCGTACCGTGCCGGCCTAGACCCAGCGGGAGACGATCACGTCATTGCCCACCGCATACCGGGGATTCCCATAGACGGTGTCCTCTGGCGTGCGCGTTTTAAGAGGCGCAGGCCTTGGGCGCTATGCACATAGCAGAGGGGTGGAGTTCCCCACCACGATCCCTCGAGTCATGCGCGCTGAGCGTCCTTTCTGGGAGAAGGCCACGGCGATTCACGTTTTCTGTGCACAAGGCGAATTCCGGGGTCGTGACCGCTTCGCGTCACTGGCACGACGTGGCAAGACTGGATGCCGCCGGCTTCGCCGACGCAGCCAGCGCGGACAAAGCCCTGGCTCGGGCGGTGGCCGAACACAAGAGCATGTTCTTTGCAGAAAAGAACATGCATGGCGAGGTCATCGACTATCACGCAGCGGTCGCAGGTGGACTCCAGCTTGTACCTGATGGCATAGGCATCGGATAGATCGACGAGCGCACGCTTTACCTCGTCGTAGGCAGACGCGATGCCACGTTCGGCTAATTTGTCGGCAGCCTGCCAGCACGGGTCGAAATCTGCTGTCAGCGTGCGCAGGTAGGTTTCCCGCTTGGCCTGCCGTTCGGCCTCGGCCTTTTTGCGCCGTACTGCTTCCTGCCTTTTTCTCGCTTCGGCAGCGGACGCCGCCAGTCTCTGAAGCTCTGCAACAGTACGCCGCGTCCCTGGTTTTTCAATCGGCTGTTGTTCGCGCTGCCAGGCAAGGAAACGTAATTTCAACTTACGCTCGGCCTGCTGCGCATTCCCGGTCAACAGCGGTTTGAGCATCGCGGTTTTCTCTGCCACGGGAAGCGCGGCGATCCAGACATCCAGTTCCGCGTCGCGCTCGCTATCGGGCTTTGAACCTTGCTGGTCAGAGAGTCCGGCGGCGGCTAGCAGATCCTCATCGACTTCCAGAAATTCCACCAGCGATTGCTGCGCAGCGGTCAGCCGGGAAAGTCCCGGCGGCGGTTGCGGCTCGGTCGCCTTTTCGTCAACTTCGCCAGCGCTCACGCCGGCCAGCCAGCCGAGATACAGCGGACGCATGTCGCCGCGCAGCAGTTCGTCACGCAGTGGCGCCAGCCTGCCCATCCAGCCTCGCCCATCCTCTTCGGCAAAGCGATCGTAGTTGTCACTCTCGTCCAGCCCCAATCCAAGCAGCCAATGCGTCTTCGTCTGCTCAACCGAAAAAACGGTTTGGGTTTTGAAGGCCCGGAGGGTCTCGGCATCGAACGCACTTTTCGGCACTCGCAGGCACAGAAGGCAAGTACACCAGTTAGCCACATAGACGTGAGCATCAAAGTAGCGTCGCATCCAATCGGCGGGATCGCCCTTGAGATCGCCCCACTGGTAATCATTGACGAAGCTGGTCGGCGTAATGCTGGCACGAGACGAGCGCGCGCAGTTCCGCCATCTGCTTCGGGGTCAGTGGCTCGTCAATTGAGAGCGGTCACGGTATTTGATGGAGCATTTTTCACGATCGGCGATGGACCGGCGGCGCAAGTGATCGTGACGGTGTTGCCACCACGACCGGTGTGCCGGATCA
>JAJYPD010000003.1 GCA_021795715.1 Pseudomonadota bacterium | reverse complement strand
TGCCGTCTTCTATTTCCCAGGTTGCGGGTCGGAGCGGCTTTTCAGCCAGGTGGGGCTCGCTACGCTGGCGATGCTCTATGCCGTGGGCACGCAGACGGTCTTGCCGCCAGGCTATCTCTGCTGCGGCTATCCGCAGACATCGGTGGGTGACGAGGCGCGGGGGCGCAAGATCACGACGGACAACCGCGTTCTTTTCCACCGGGTGGCCAACACGCTCAATTACCTCGACATCAAGACCGTCATCGTGTCGTGCGGAACCTGCATGGATCAGCTGCTGAAATACGAGTTCGAGCAGATCTTCCCCGGGTGCCGTCTCCTCGACATTCACGAGTACCTGATGGAAAAAGGCGTGCGCCTAGACGGTGTGCGCGGTGTGCAGTACATGTACCACGATCCCTGCCACACGCCCATGAAGACGCACAATCCGCTTGGCGTGGCGCGCGCCCTGATGGGGGATGGGGTTCAGCTTTCGGATCGCTGTTGTGGTGAGGCCGGAACCTTTGCGATCTCACGCCCGGATATCGCCACGCAGGTGCGCTTTCGCAAGGAGGAGGAGCTGCATGCGGGCATCCAGGCGCTCACGGGCGCAGGACAGATCCATGACGGCGGCGTCAAGGTCCTGACCGCCTGTCCGGCGTGCCTGCAGGGGCTGTCCCGCTATCGCGAAGATACCGGACTGGATGCGGACTATATCGTGGTGGAATTGGTCCGCAACCATCTGGGAGAGGGCTGGCAGCAGCAGTTCATAGACGCGGCGCGCACAGGCGGCATCGAACGGGTGCTGCTCTAGCAAACAAAGTCCAAACAAAAACCCCGCCGGTGGCGGGGTTTTTGTGCCTTGCTGATCCCGGGCCGGCTGGGCCGGCCCGGGGGTTTCCCATCAGGGCAGGGTGATGACGATGTAGATGCTCTGGCTGCCGTGGCGAATGAGCACGGGTACCGGCGTCCGCGCCGGCAGGCCGGCGACGATGTGGGCGAACTGCGCGGGGTTTGCCACCGCCTGTCCAGCGATTTCCTGGACGATCATGCCCGGCATGATACCCGCTTCCGAGGCGGGCCCGCGGCCGACACTGAGGACCACCACGCCATGATGGATATCCATGTCGTTTAGGGCCTCTGGCGTCAGCGGACCCACTTCCATGTCGAGCCGCGGCACCGATTCGCTGGTGTTGGTGGCCTGACCCATGTTGTTTGGCAGTGTCCCGACTTCCACGCGCAACGTCATGGGGCGCCCGTTGCGCATGATGCCGACCGGCACCACGGTGCCCGGTGATGTATTGCCGACCAAAGGCGGCAACTGACCGACGCTGTATACGGGCTTGTTGTCGTAGGTGATGATGACATCACCGCGCTTTAGGCCGGCTTTGGCCGCAGGTCCCTGGCGTACCAGTCCGGCGATCAGGGCGCCCACCGGTTCTTTCAGGCGCATGGCGCGCGCCATCTCGCTGCTCACGCCCTGGACATCGACACCGAGCCAGCCAAACTTGATCGCCTGATGCCGCTCAAGGGCGTGGACCACGCGCATGGCCGTATTGATCGGAATGGAGAACGACAGGCCCATATAGCCGCCGTTGCTGGTGTAGATCTGGTCGTTGATGCCGACCACCTGCCCCAGCATGTTGAACAGCGGTCCCCCGGAGTTGCCCGGGTTGATCGGCACGTCACTCTGGATGAAGGGAATATATTCATCGTCCGAGAGCGGGCGGTTGACCGCGCTCACAACGCCTTGCGTGACGGTGTTGTAGAAACCAAACGGCGCGCCGACGGCGAGCAGCCATTGTCCGGCTTCCAGCTTGTTGGAGTCGCCGATCGGTACGATCGGAAGATCATTCGCGTCGATCTTCAAAAGGGCGGTATCGTAGCGCACCGACAGGCCGACAAGCTTTGCCTTGTAGACGTGGTGATTCGACAGGCCGACCACGATGTGGGAGGCGCCGCGCACCACGTGCGCTGCGGTGACCACATAACCGTTATGGCTGATGATAAAACCCGACCCCAGGGACTCGACCTTCTCCTTGTGCGACGGGCCTGCGTTGGGGCCGGAGAAGAAATGCTGGAAGAAGGGGTAGAAGGGATTGTTGGGCGGCAGCGGATTGGCCGGCAACTGGTTGTGCACCAGCCGGGTACTCGTGCTGCTGATGTTGACGACCGCCGGTCCGTAGGCCTTGATGATGGACGTGAAATCGGGCAGGGTGACCATCGGGCTCGCCGCCATGGCGCTCTGCATCATTGCGGCTCCGTACAGGCCCAGGGCCAGTGCAATGGCCTTCAGTCGACGACGGATGGACCGCTCCTTTGTGTGACCCATGAAACTCTCCTCATCAATAGCGCATCGGCGCCCGTAACAGAATACACGCAGGCATCATCCCTTTGCTGCATCCCATCATGACGGGATGCCCACCATCCACGGTGTGCCGGCTTTACAGCGAAAAGCGAGTGGAGCGTGCTGAAGGCTTTGAGCCGCCGGGCATCGCTTTGTTCCCCGGACCGGGCAAATAAACAGAACCCGCCCCGTGTTTGCAGCCCATAGTAACGGCTCTAAAAGGGATTGCAAGCGTCAGCAACACGTCACCAGGTGAGGACGCGTCCCGCCCGCGCCAAAGACGGCAGCGCCCCACTGGGTGTCAGCAGCGGGATCGGCTTGCTGAGATCGGCCGCGGTCATGCCATTGAGTTCGAGGGACTGCGCGCAACCGATGATGCGCACGCCGTTGTCTTCGGCGAGCTTCATGAACTCTGCGACCGATTTGCCGCCTGCCAGCGGAAACAACGATTCGGCCACCCCCTTTTTCAACAGCTCCATGGCCGGTCCGGTGAAATAGAGAAGAACATCCTGTTCGCTCGCCGCGGCAGTCGCGGCCAGGAAGAAGGCCGACGGCAGGCGTTTGGGGTTTTCGCGGCCGGTGACGAGAATGATAACGAGATCAAGGGCTTTTTGTGTGTTCATGGGCGGGACTCCTGCGGCGGGTCTCGCTCATGATAGCGCCTTGTTCCGCCGGGGTCACGCAGGCGCGGCTCTGACGTATCCACTATAATCGGGCTGACTCAACGCTAGCGAGGCGACATGAGACATTCAGCATGGTGGGTGGGCCTGGCGCTGGTGGCCCAGGGGGCAGCGGCGGCATCGTGGACCCTCGGCAATCTGCCGGCCTATTATTCGGGGCGGTACGGCACCGCCAATACCATCGGGATCTTCTATGACCCGACCTACATCCAGTACCAGAATCCGTCCTGGCGCGTGAAGCTTACGGTCCCGTATATGAGCGTGTCGGGTCTGCCGCGCGGTTCCTCTTTGAGCGGCGGCACGATCGCAAGCCGCAGCCAGACAGGACAAACGACAAGCGCAAGCGGACTGGGTGACATCTGGCTTGCGGCACACTATACGGCGGTGCCGGAACGGGGGTTGAGTCCCGCCATTGTCCCGTACGGCAAGATCAAGTTCGGCACCGCCTCGGCCCGTGAAGGCCTCGGTACGGGACGCAACGATTACGAGCTCGGCGTGGGCCTTGATACAACCATCGGCACCAATGTGTTCCCTTTCGCGCACGCCGCTTACCGTGTCGTCGGCAGTCCGCCCGGTCAATCTTTGCAGAACATTGTGACGTTCAATGGCGGTGTCAGCGTGGCCACATCGCCGCGTGACATCATCACCGCCATGTATGCGGGAGCCCAGTCGGAACAGCCGGGCTATCCCGGGCCATCCGACCTCATCGTCGCCTGGAATATCAATGTCACCACGGCGGGCAGCGGTTTCCAGTTCTACGTCGACAAGGGTCTCAGCACGGGCAGTGCCCGCATCGGCGGCGGCATCGGCGGCCAGGTCGTGTTCTGACGGTCTGCTGTGCGCCGGCCCGGCTTCTACGGGATGTGCGCTTGCGCGGGTACCGCCGGCCGGATCACCCTGATGTCCGGGTGGATGAGGCCGGCCGGATGCGGAATGACCGGATGTCCGGGGGCGGGCGGCCGGCTGGCGCGCGCCCCCTGCGGGGTTGCATTCCGTGGCGTTTGCCCAAAGGGCATGATCTGGGGAGAGGTGCCAAATCCGGTAAGAAGCAGGCGGCGGCCACGAAGCCGGCCCGTCATGACCACAAGTTGCGGGCCATGCGCTGCACGCAGCGTGCGCGCCGCTGCCGCCGTCGATGGTTGCAGACGCAGGGACTGGTAGCGCCAGACGCCATCGTGCTCCGTTACCCAACCCAGGATGGAGACAAATCCGCGCCCGCTGCGGCCAAGCCCATGTGCGGGCCGGATCTGCGTGAGGACCGCCTGGCCATGCTCATATGACCCGCGGGCCACAACGGTGCCGTGCAGCATCGGCCAATGCCCGGTCATGCGAAACCACACATTCAGGATGCGGATGCGGCGGCGGGTCTGTGCGCTGACGGGGCCCCGCACGAGGAGTCGCGTCTGTGCGCCGTGGACCCGCACGCGGGTGGCAAGTACGCCGTGCCGCCCGCGTGCAAATCCGCTGACGGCGACCCATGTGCCGGGCCGCAGACGGGAACCGTTCCCGAAACGACCCGCCGTGTTCGCGCCGCGGGCGAGCGTGACGGGGACGCCCAGAACGGCCAAACGGGCGCCATGGACGGCCGTGATGCGGCCGATGAGGGCGTGCTGTGCGCGCACCGTGCGCGCAGCCGGGTGGGGGAGCGGCCCTCGTGCGGTCACAAACACCTCATCACCCAGACCGAGCGCGCGGACCGACGCTCTGTGGCCATCGACGAAATACTGCGTATGCGCACGCAGGCGGTATTCGATGCCGTTGACGAAAATACTGCCGAAGCGCTGGATCGTGCCGATCGCGGTGATGCCGGTACCGCCGATACCACCGCGCGGGCTGCCCGTACCGCCGATACCGCCGCGCGCCAAGGCGGGGCCGAACAGGCAGAAAACAAGCAGTGCGCAGAAAAGCGCAAGCCGCGTCAGAGACTTAAAAGGATTCATGGCGATCCTGGGCGGGGCCTTCGAAATAATAGAATCCGATCCGAACGCGGCGGCTGTCGGGATCGGGCGTCGGCTGCTCGAAAGGCATCAGCTGGCGGTTTAGGCGCTGCAGCCATTCATCAGCCGCTTCCGTGACCGCCGGGCGCAGTGCCAAAAGCGCCTTGGGGTTGAGCGCGTCGACGTAAAGTGCGCGTTCGAGAAAGGGTTTCTCCGCATACAGATTATGCAGGGCGGCTTGCAGGTGATCGCCGACATTGGCGCCCAGAAAAGCGAGCCTGTCCTCCGGCAGCGCCGGTATGAAGGCGCTGCGCAGCAGGCGGTAGCGCCCCCTGTCTGCGGGCTCGACCGCCCCCGCCTGCAACAAAACATCGAGTATCGCCCGCGGACGCACGTCTGCCTTGATGGCGCGCGCCAGGGTTTCGATCGACGGGCCGCTTGCGGCATGCAGTGGCAGCGGGCGCGGCCCATGGGGCTCGCGGGTGTCCGGCGAAGACACCCACGCCGCAACGAGCTGCGCCGCCAGGTTGTCGGAAAGCGGCAGGGCATTGCCGGGGTCTGCGGCGGCCATCGCGCGTAACCGTTTGATTTCCTTTCGATGGATACCGGTCACCAGGCTCAGATGACTGTCGGTCGCCTCCCTGTCATGGGCGAGCGCCTCTTCCACATAGAGCATCCTGACGACGTCGGTAAACGCCGCGACCGTGCACCCCTGGTCCATCAGGTAGCGGACCAGGGGTCGCAGCAGGCGCCGAAGGGCGGCGTACAGGGCTTCATGCATATCCCCATTATGGCGGTTATGCGGGACTGCGTCATCAAGCCCAGCCGGCCTGCGCTCGTGCGCCAGGCCCGGTTTTCGCCGGCGCCGACCGTGATCTTGTCGGCAATCGGCGAAAGTCAGCGCCAGATCTGGGTTGCGGCGTAGATGAGCAGGCCGACGGTGCCGCCAACGAGTGTGCCATTTAGGCGAATGAACTGCAGGTCACGGCCGATGTTGAGTTCGATCTGGTTTACCAGAAAATCGTCGCTCCAGGTCTTTAGCTGGGCGGCGATGAATTCGCCGAGGGTACGCCGGTAGCGTTCGATGACGGGCGGGACAAGCTTCAGGATCTGTTCGTCGATCCAGTCCTGGGTGGGGCGGTGGCTTGCGAGCATGCGGCCCAGATCCCCGGCGACCTCGGCTACGCGGCGATTGAGATGGCCCTGCGGCATCTGCAGGTCATGGAGCAGCCATGCGCGGATCTGGGTGAACAGGTGCTGCATGGCGGTCACTGTCTCGGGATGAAACACGAGCTCGCCCTGGAGGTGCTGGATGTCTCTGCGCAGCGCGCCGTCTTCACGCAAAGCCCGGGTCAGGTCGAAAACGGCCTCGTCGAACCGCTGCCGCAGCACGTGATGATGATCCATGCGCACATCCTGCAGCAGTGTCTGCAGGGCGCCATACAGTCTCTGCAGAATGATCCGGCCTACGCGCTCATCGAGGTTGAGCGTGGAGGGAACAAACTCGATGTTGCGGGCGATGGCGCGCACCAGCGTGTCGCGCACATCGTCGTGCTGGAGGTAGGCATCCAGCCGCGCCAGCGCCTCATCCAGCAGGATCTGGTGGCGGCGATTCTCGCTGAGCATGTCGAGGATGCGGGCGATGACCGCAGGCCCGTCGATGGTCGAGAGCTGCCGCTGCAAAACGTCGATCAGAAAGGGTCTCAGGCGCGGATCATCCGCCACGTGCGCGAGCCGCAAAAGGGCTTCCGTGAGCAGGCGGCCGAGGTGAGCGACGCTGTCGGGACGGTTCAGCCAGCGGGTCAGGCGCCGTCCCGGGGCAAAAGTGCGGATGGCCTCGATCACTTTCGGGGGGGAAAGAAAGCGGCTCTGGATGAATTCGCCCAGGTTGTCGGCGATGCGGTGCTTGTTGCTCGGGATGATGGCCGTGTGCGGCAGCGGAATGCCCAGCGGATGACGAAAGAGTGCCACCACGGCGAACCAGTCGGCGAGTGCGCCGATCATGGCCGCCTGGCCAAAGGCGGCGGCATAGCCCGCCCACGGGTGGCCTGGCAACAGGGCTTCGGCGCCGATATAGAGCAGCGCCGCGGCGATGAGCAGCGCAACGGCCGTCGCGCGGACAAAGCGCAGTCGTGCGCGCTTGACGCGTTCGCGGTCGCCGGCGGCAGACGGAGATTTTGTCGGAGGCATGCCTGACAGCATAGCGGGCCGCCTCAGAGTCTCCTAGCGCTCATCGCCGCGGCGGTGAGCCGTGTTTTGATGGCAGACCATCCGGCGAACCATAGCGGCCGCGCCGGGTCAGTGCCTGAGCGCGGCGAGCTCGGCGGCACTGACGATGGCGGCGATGCCGACACCGATGATCGTCAGCGCCGAGATCCGGTTGATGAGGACGAGTGTGCGGGAGCGCAGTTGGGCGTGAAGGTGCGCCGTGGTCAGTGTCAGCACAGTCCACCAGAGAAAACAGCCGGTAAAGAGGCCGATCACCGTAAACAGCAGGTCGACGAGGCCATTGCGGTCGAGGTGCAAGGTGGTGAATACGACGATGAAAAAAAGGATGGTCAGCGGATTGGCAAGCGTCAGAAGGATCATCGACATGTAGTTCCACAGAAGGCCGCGGCCGCTGTAGCGGTTGGCGGGCACCGCCTGCAGGGGCTGAAAGAGAATGCCGCGGACACCGAACCAGAGGCAGACGGCGCCCGCCGCCAGGTGGATCCACAGTTCCTGACGGGCCAGAAAACCCGATACCACTCCAAGACCCAGTCCGGCCAGTCCGCCGTAGAAGGCGTCGGCGGTGGCCGCGCCCGCCCCGCTGAGAATGCCGGCCATGCGGCCCTGTGTCAGGGTTCGCTGGATGGTCAGCAGCCCGACCGGTCCGATGGGTGCGGATGTGATGATGCCAATGAGAAGTCCCAATAAAAACGATGCCATGCTGTCTCTCGAACGCGCGACGCCCGCAGGTGTCTCTTTTTCTGCGCCATGGGCGCCCCCCTTCGGCCGCCTTTGTCCTTTGGGTTGGATCGCGCCACGGGCGCCAAGCGTAGACAGCAGCCGGAATAGGGCGTTATCGTAAAGGTCGAGGCCGGGAAAGGCCAGATGCGCGCAAGTGGCCGCCGGATCGGTCGCCCGCATGGGTGGGGGGGAAAGGCGCCGCGGTGGCCTGGCGCCTGGTCCGTATTTTTTTATTCACGCATGGTTACGGACGTGTTGGCATGGCTCGGTTAGATTCCCAATTGCTGTCGACCTGGGCCGTTGTGGCACGTTGTGGCAGCATCAACGCGGCCGCGAGTGCGCTCAAGGTGACCCAGCCTGCGATCTCCAACCAGCTAAAGCGCCTGGCCGACTGGTTTGGTGAACCCCTCTACCGGCGCCATGGCCGCGGCATCACCCTGACACCGGCCGGCAGCCGGCTGCTGCGGCTTGCCCAGCAGTTCGATGCCGTCCTGGGCGAGGCGGAGGCGCTGCGCAGCGACATCCAGGGACTGCTGCAGGGCAGTCTCGTCATTGCCGCAAGCCAGACCAATGCCGAATTCTTGCTGGTGCGCGCGCTGGCGGCCTTCCAGCGGACCTATCCCGGGGTGAGTGTGCGCCTGCATGCCGGCAATTCCGAACAGGCGCGCCAGCGCATGGACGTGGCCGATCTGGTGTTCGTCGAAGACAGTCCGGCGGCCAATCCATCCGAAAGCCTCGTGTCGGCGCCCCTCAAAGACAGCGAAATCCAGCTGCTGCTGGATCCGGCTCACCCCTTGAACCAGCGGCCGCCGGCTGAGCGGATACCTCTTACGGAACTGGCCCAACAGTCGCTCGTCTGGCGCGAACCCGGATCCGGCATGCGGGATCGGGTCGAACGCGCATTCCACGAAGCCGGCATGGCGCCCGAGGTGCTTTACGAGTTCAGCGGCGCGGCGGCCGTGCGGGAGGCGGTGCGCTGGGGGCTCGGTCTTGGTTTCGTGTCGGCGCTTGCGCCGACGCCGCCGGATCTCTGCGCGCGCGGTCTGATGCCGCCCATCGTCCAGCAGCTCTCGGTCTTGTATCAGAAGCCTCTGAGCCGCACCGGCGAAGAATTCCTCGGGCAGCTGAAATCCCTGTCGTTTCCTGCGGCGCCGGGGCCATGAGTGCGCCATCGCCGCGACGGATGTCCTAGAATCATGACAGCGGGAGGGGCAATGCATCGGAACGGTGGGTTCCTGCTGGTCACGGCCATCGTGATCTTGGTGGTCTTGAGCGTTCTGGCGCTCGTGCTGACGGATCTTTCGGCGACCAACGACAGCGCAGCCGATCAGGACATCCGGGGCGCCCAGGCGCTTTATATTGCCGATGCCGGCCTAAACGAGGCCAGCCTGGGGCTGTTGTCGCCGACCGTCTATGATACGGCGAGTGCCAGCAACCGGCAGTCATGCGCTTCGATTGCCACCCATCTCACCAATGTACCGGTCGGCGCCGGGACCTTTTCGGTAACCGGTACGCTCTATGCGCCGGGTACGGCAAATGCGCCCGTGACACTTAATGGCGCCCTGCCGGCGCCTACGGCCGGTGCGCCGACACCCGCCATTGCCTTCAGCGGCTCCGCCAGCGCCTATGCACCGGCTGGACGCATCGGGATCGACAGTGAGGAGATCGATTACAGCGCGATCGCGTCAAGCAGTGCCACCTGCAAGACGGTGCCGGCGCCTTGCTTTGTGGGTGTCATCCGCGGTGTCGACGGGACTGCGGCCGTGGCCCACGCGAGCGGAACACCAATCGCCCAGTACCAATGCACGGTGCAGTCGCAAGGCGGCGTGCCAAACCTTACGGCACCGCACGCCCTGCGCACCCTGACGGCCGCATTGCAGTTGCAGGGGGGATGGGCGGTCGGCAGTGAAGACGCGGCGCGGCTTGGCAGCGCGTCCGCCCAGGATCTTCTGCAATGGCAGTCGAACGCCTGGACGCCGGCGGCCCCGGTGACGGCTGCGAGCGTCAATGCCGTGACCTGTACGAGCGATGTGGATTGCTGGGCGGTGGGCAGCGCCGACCGGTTGGCCGTGAATTCCGGATTGACGGGGGGAACCACGGCTTTGCACTGGAACGGACAGACATGGAATGCCATGGGCCCCATACCCAACGCCGTCATCGGCCACGATCTGGATGCCGTCGCCTGCGCCGCCTACAACGATTGCTGGATGGTGGGGTCGTTTACGGAAACGAAGAAGAAGAGGTGGACCTTGCTCGGGTGGAACGGGGTCTTCACCGCCATCCCGCCCGACCAGGTCCTGGCCGCGCCGGGCAGCACGAAGACGCTGGCGGACAAGAAATATGATCAGTACGACATAGACGGTGTGGCCTGTGTCAGCGCCAGCCGGTGCTGGGCGGTGGGCAGTCTGTCGCTGGCCTACAGCGGGAGTGGTCTCAAGCCCACCTTGCTCCTCGAATGGAATGGCGTGCAGTGGGCGCTTGCGACCTCGCTGCTGCCGGCGGCCGTCGTCAACGGCGGGTACGATCTCGATGCCATCACCTGTCTTGCGCAAGGCTGCTGGGCGGTGGGCAGTTTCGGCCGGGCTGCGCCCATCGCCGTGTACTGGGATGCGGTGACCAACACGTGGACGGCCGACTCCCCCGGTCAGGGCGGGGATCTCGAAAGTATTTCCTGTCTGACCGTCAATGACTGCTGGGCAGGCGGTAGCTGGCGTACCTTAAGTCCCACCATTGAGCACTGGAATGGCACCGCCTGGAGCCTCGTCACACCGGCTGCGGCGGCGAGCGACGTCGACGGTATCAGTTGCCTGAACGCCAATGACTGCTGGGCGGTGGGCAGCATGGGAACGGGACGTCTGCAACTTTTGCATTGGGACGGGTCGGCCTGGAGCAATCTCAGCGCCGACGTGGCAAAATCTGGCGATCTCGAGGGCATCGATCTTGTCGGCTCGCATGGTGCGCCGCAGGCGGCGTGGGCGGAGACCTTTCCCTGACCTTAAAGGATATGCGCGTGCGACCCGCAGAGGTGGCAAATGGGGGGCTTGAACCCGGGTATGCGTCCCTTGGCGATTGACGGACAGGGGTGGGTGGAGGGGGTGCGCCATGTGGCATCGCCCAATTGTGATGCGCGCCCGCCGGGTGCGGCGGTCGAGCTCATCGTTGTCCACTCCATCAGTTTGCCGGCGGGACAGTTTGGCGGCGCGGATGTCGAGCGGCTCTTTACGAACCGGCTGGATACGGGGCAGCCGGGCTACGCCAGCCTGGCTGGTCTGCGTGTGTCGGCCCATCTGTTCATCCGCCGGGACGGTGAGATCGTGCAGTTCGTGCCGTTTTCGGCGCGCGCGTGGCATGCCGGTGTATCGTACTGGCAGGGCCGGGAGCGCGTGAACGACTTTTCGGTCGGCATCGAGCTCGAGGGCACGGATCACGGCCCCTTCGAGGAGACCCAATACCGGGCTCTCATGGATGTGACGCGCGCGCTGGCGGCCGCCTATCCTGCTGTGGACAGCACGCGGCTTTGCGGTCACTCTGATATCGCGCCGGGACGCAAGACCGATCCCGGCCCGTTTTTTGACTGGGCGCGCTATCGTGCCGCGGTGGCGGCCATCCGTAGCCCTGAATAGGAGAAACTGAGGGATGGTGCACACCCTGATCATCATTTTGCTGGCGATGACGCTCGACCGCGTGTTTCCCGAGCGCGGCCGCATGCCGCCGTTTGTCTGGTACGAGGACTGGGTGCGATCGGTCGAGCAGCGGCTGAATGCCGGCACGCGCGCGCAAGGCGTCATGGCGGTTACGGTCGTGGTCGGACCGGCGCTGCTGGGGGTGGCCTTGATTCGCTACATCCTGGCCCATCTCAGCCAGCCGCTCGTGTACGCCTTCGATGTGTTTGTGCTCTATCTCTGCCTCGATCTGTACCGGCTGACCCGCACAGCCGTGGCCGTGGCGGAGTCGCTTGACGCCGGCGATCTGTTGACGGCGACCAGTCACGCAGAAGAGATCACCTGCAAGACCGTCAACGACGTGAGCGAGTCCGCGCTTGCGCAGACGACAATCGAAGCCGTTTTGAAGCGCACCAATGTCCTGATCATGGGCCCGCTCTTCTGGTTCGTGGTGCTGGGGCCGGTCGCGGTGGTTCTTGCGCGGCTTGCCGCCATGCTCGACCGCCTGTGGGGGCACCGCAATCCGGAATATCAGGAGTTCGGCTGGGCCGCCGCCCGTTTGAACGACATTCTGGGCTGGGTGCCGGCGCGCATCACGGCCTTGAGTTACGGAATCATGGGAAGCTTCGAAGACGCCCTGCACTGCTGGCGCCGCCAGGCGGGCATGTGGTCGGACATCAACAGCGGTCCGCTTCTTGCCTCCGGGCTTGGGGCGATGCACATGAGCAATTGTGAAGAGACCGAAGACGAGGACGTGCCGGGCGTACGGGCGCTGCCGGCCGTGGCCAATGCAGGCGACATCCGGCGCGTCGTCGCTTTGGTCTGGCGCGTGCTGTTGTTCTGGCTGGCGGTGGCCGTCCTGATGGCCGGCGCCCACCTCTTTGGCGTCTTTGGTTAGCGGGCGAGCCGCAAGGCCGGCCAATTGCGCGCCTGGGCGTGCGCGGTGAGCAGCGGATCGGCATCGACGGCCACCGGCTGGCTCACCGCCTCCAGAAGCGGGATGTCGTTGTGTGAGTCGCTGTAGAACGTGCTGTCGTGCAGATCCAGCTGGCGTGTCTCGAGCCAGGCGCGCAGACGGATGAGCTTGCCCTCGCGGAAACAGGGCACCCCCGACACATGGCCGGTGAAGCGGTCACCGTTCTTTTCGGGTTCGGTGGCGATGAGATCGGGCACGCCCAGCAAGTCGGCGATCGGACGCGTGACGAAGCTGTTGGTGGCGGTGATGATCACCAGCGTGTCGCCGGCATCGGCATGCGCATCCAGCACGGCGCGTGCCGCAGGCTTTATCATCGGTTCGATGCAGGTGGCGATGAACGCCTCCCGCCACGCCAGCAATTGGGGGTGCGGATGGCGGGTGAGGGGTTCCAGGGCGAACGCCAAAAAGGCATGAATGTCCAGGGTCCCGGCACGGTATTCGTCATAGAAGCGCTGGTTCGTGCGTTCGTAGACCGCCTTGTCGACGGCGCCGACGCGCGCCAGGAACTGGCCCCACGCATAATCGCTGTCGCCATTGAGAAGGGTATTGTCGAGATCAAAGAGCGCAAGTCCCACCGGTCCCTCCGTTGCGTTGCCGTGCGGCGCAAATTCTGCAAAAATGGGGCTGCATTTTAGGCGCGCAGCGTGTTCTTGTACATGATTGACAAAGACGGCTACAGACCCAATGTCGGCATCATTCTCGCCAACGGCGAGGGGCAGGTGCTGTGGGCGCGCCGCTGCCGCTGCGATGGCTGGCAGTTTCCCCAGGGTGGCATCAAGCGTCGCGAGACGGTCGAGCAGGCGCTTTATCGTGAACTCTATGAAGAAGTGGGCCTGGTGGGCGATCAGGTCGAAATATGCGGCCGGACGCGGGATTGGCTCCGCTATGAGCTCCCGGGCCGGTATCGGCGGCAGGTCGGCAGCCGTGAGTTCAAAGGACAAAAACAGCTCTGGTATCTTCTGCGGCTGGTCGGCCGCGACAGTGATGTTCGCCTCGACCGGAGTCCGGCGCCTGAGTTCGATGCGTGGCGCTGGGTGGAATACTGGAGCCCGCTGGAATCCATCGTCGCCTTCAAGCGCGAAGTCTATCAGATGGCGCTGACGGAGCTTGCGCCTTATCTGGCGCGCTGATGGAGACACTGCTGAGTCTTTCCGATCGCACGGTCTTTCTGGTCACGCCGGGGCCGCCGGCGGTCTATTTCATAGCCGACCACAAGGCCGGCGGCATCCTCATCAACGCACCCGCTTTCAGTCCCGGCCTGCAGGCCGAGCTCGCCCGCCACGCGACCGTGCGCTACCTGTTTCTGCCCAGCCACCGGGGGGCATGCGACCTGGCGGCCTGGCGTGAACGGGGGGTCGAGGTCCTGGCCTTCGAGGCCGAAGTCGCGTCCATCGACGGTCCGGTCGACGTGGCCGTCGACGGCCGTCAAAAACTCACGCGGACCATCGATTTTCTGCCGATGGCAGGCCGGACACCCGGCACATGCGGTTTGCGCATCAAGAATCTCCCGGGCGTCTTGTTTCTCGGTCCGGCGCTGCGCCCGGGTGCGGATGGCTGGCCCCAGCTGCTTGCCAATGACGACGATTATTCGTATGAAAGCCGTCTGCTCGGGGTGTTTGGCCTGCGTGACGTGCGGTTTGACTACCTGTTTACCGACAGTTTCGTGCAGGGCGTGACGCGCTTTGGGCCGGGTGCGGATCAGTACGTACGGGGGCACCTGGATGCCCTATTGACATAGGCAGGCCGCCAATGGGTCCAATGGAATAAGCCGGCGGCACCCGGCGTCATACACCTAGAGGATCGACCTCTATACCCAACTGTAAGCGGAGAATTTCGTGAACCTTCCACGCCGAACCTTCTTGAAGCAAGCCTTCTCTGGCACGGCCTTGGCGGTTGCCGCCGGTGCCGGGCTGTTGCGGCCCACACAGGCTCTGGCCCGCACCTGGCCTACCTGGCCGGCCCAATCGTTCCATATCAAGCACTGGCGGGATCTTGAGCACAGCCTTTTTGGCAGCAAGCCCGTGGTCAGCGGCGGTGTCCACCTGCACGCGCCTCTCGAGGCCGAAAACGGGGCCGTGGTGCCGATGGTCATCAGCACCAAGCTGGCCGCGCCCAAGCGCCTGGCGCTGGCTGTGGACCACAACCCGTATGCGCTGGCGACGCTCGTGAACCTCACGCCGCACGCCCTCGGATTCTTCAATGTGCGCATCAAGATGGGCAAGACCTCGCGGGTCCGGGCCTATGTCGAGACCGCAGATCGCGTCCACACCGTGGATCGTCTGGTCAAGGTCACCATCGGCGGCTGTGGAGGTTAACGGAGGATTTATGCATATCGCCACCAGAATGAAGACCCGCACGCAAGGCGGCATCACCGAGGTCTTGGTGCTCGTCAATCACCCGATGGACACCGGGCTCGTCAAAAGCCCGATCACGCACAAGATCATCCCGGCTCATTTCATCAAAACACTGACCATCGCCATCAATCATAAACCGGCGGTGATCACGGACATGGGCATCGCGGTCTCCAAGGATCCGCTGATCGCGGTCAAACTGAAAGGTGCCAAGAGCGGTGATCTGGTCTCCGTCGACTGGATCGACAACGAGGGCATGACCGGCCACGCCGAGACCCACGTCAGCTGATCTTTGGTCTCCCCCGCCAGGGGCGGCCTTCCGCCGCGTCCTGGCGGGGGATTCTTTCCGTCCCCTTGAAATCGTCTTGCCGGTGAACTGCGGGCCTACCTGCCGGCCTATGGGTCTGTGTTGGCCGCGCTCCAGGCCGGTTGCCAGAGCGGCTGAGGGGCCGGGTGCGGCGCATCGAGGCGGGCCCGGTCATAGAAAAATCCCTGCGCCCAATCGATGCCCAGGTCCTCGATGATCTGGGCCACTTCCGGCGTTTCCACGCCTTCTGCCAGGGTCTTGATGCCGAGTTCGGCGGCGATGCGCTGGATGCCCTGAACGATCTTGCGGGTGGTGGGTTCCGGTAAACGCCGGATGAGGCTGCCTTCGATCTTCAAAAACGAAAACGGCAGATCGGCCAGATACTGGAAGGAGGAGTAGCCATGACCGAAATCATCCAGGGCGAGCTTTAGACCGGCCTCCACAAACGGCAACAACATGGCCTTTGCGTGGGCGATGTCGCCAAAGAGTTCCCGTTCCGTCAATTCAAGCACCAGTGTACGGCGGTCATGCCCTTCCGCATGACAGATCTTGCAGTAGCTTTGCACCAGGGCCAGGAGTTCCTGAACCGCATCCGGGTGACAGAGCAGGTTGCCGGATATGTTGACGAAGTGGGCGATGGACCGCGGTTCTGCGCGCGTCGCCATGCAGCGCTCGAGGGTGGCGCGGATGACGCTCTGGTCGATCTTGTAGGTCAGTTGCAGCTGCCGCGAGACTTCTATGAACTCCTCGGCGGCCAGCAGCCGGCCGTTGGGCAGGCGCAAACGGGCCAGCGCCTCTTCGCCGACGATTGCCCGGGTCGCGAGCGAGACGATGGGTTGATAGGCGGGCACGATGCGGTTGCCGTGCAGCGCCGCCTCCAGGATGACCCCCATGCCCAGTACGCGTTTTTGCACGACCGTGGCCCGCACCACGCGGTTGCGTCCCCATTCCTTGGCGTGGTAGAGGGCCGCGTCGACAGCATTCAGCAGATCCTCGGTATCGTTGCCGTCACCGGGATAGTTGGCCACGCCAAAGCTGGCCGTGATGTGAATGCGGCTGGTTTTGGACAGCACCACGAGGCGCTCGATGCGTCCACGCACTCTTTCGACCAGCGCGTCGAGCTGTGCTGCATCGTCCAGGATGCACAGGAATTCCGGTCCACCCCAGCGCCCTATCGTGCTGGTCGTACCCAAGGTGTCATGCAGAACCTGCGCCACCTGCCGGAGCACGCGGTCGCCAAACTCTTGACCGAGGCTGTAATTGATGAGCTTGAAGCGGTCGACGTCACAGAGGATGAGGCCGAAGGGCTCGCGCCGCGCGACGCGCTCGCTGATGGTCTGGCGCAGGAGGCTGCGGCAGGGGAGGTTGGTGCCATCCTCGTTGTCCATGATCAGCGTCATGCGGTCTCTGTCTCCCAGGACGGAAAATCACAGCCTCTTGCCAGGATAGTCAAGTGCCGTGTCCTGATGGTGGTTCGTTTATCGGCGCCCGGCCGTCCACGAGGCCGGGGGGCACGTCTTGTTCCCGCTCCCCCGGTGCGCCCGCCGGTGTTTTTGCGCACGCTCTGCGCCCGGCGATCATAGCGGCGGCGCGGCGCGGGTTCTTGTCTTGTGCGACGAACGTAGAGCTGTTTGTGCCAAACGGGCCACGCCGGCTGCCGCCGACACGCGTGCCGTCGTGACAGACACACCCAGTATGCCGGCGCGTATAACCTGCCACGCCCGATTGCGTCCGCCCCCGCCCAGCGTGATCACCCGCGTCGGGTACGGGGCGCCTTGGGCCGCGAGCGCCTCGTAACCAAGACGCTCGATGGTCGCCAGGCCTTCCATCAGTCCCTGTAAAAAAATGGCGTCGTCGGCAGGCCGCGGGGTCAGCCTGGGCGGCCAGTGGGGATCGTGGACCGGAAACCGCTCCCCCGCCTTGAGCAAAGGGTAGTAATCCAGGCCGGTCGGTTGCGGCAAGGGCAGGTGCGCAGACAGCCGTTCGATGGCCTCGACCGGAAAAAAGTGGCGCAGCACCCGTCCGCCGCTGTTGGATGCCCCGCCCACCAGCCAGGACGCCCCCAGGCGATGGCTGTAGATTCCCCTTGTCCGGGTCCTCGGCGCGCACGGGGCTTACAACCTTGAGGACCAGGGTGGAGCCGAGCGTGGTCACGGCCGTGCCCACCGGCAGGGGACCCAGGGCAAGGATCCCGGCTGTGCTGTCGGTCGTGCCGGCGATCACCCAGGGCGCGTGGCGCAAGCCCGGGCGCCGGCAGAGACTTGGCCGCAGGTGGCCGACCGGTGTGCCCGGGGCCGTGATCGGGGGTAAGAGGGAGGCAAGGCCCAAAGTCCGCAACCATTCCGGCCACCGGCTCCCATCGGCTCCCAGCTTCAAGGCGTTGTGTTCGTCGCAGATCGTATAACGGCCCGTCAGGCAGCCGCTGACGAAGCCGGCTTGGGTCAGGGCACGCTGGGCGCCGAGCCGCCGCGCGCGCAACCACAAAAGCTTGGCCGGGCCCCCGCCGGCGCCTGCGGCCACCGATGGCGGTGCCACGGCCGCCACCACTCTGGCTTCCGCGCAAGCCCGGTCATCGTCGTAGGCGAGCGCCTGTCCGCGGGGTGTTCCACAGGATCCGCACAGCATGACGGTACCCGACGTGCCATCCACCGCCAGTGCGCGGACTTGTGTCCGGTCGATGCGGCGCAGCAGCCGGGCGAGAAGATCCAGCGTCATCTCCCGCCACGCACCGGGATCCATGGCGCGCCGCCGTGGCCAGGCCCGTGCGATCGTGCCGCGCACGCGGCCGTTCTGGTCGATGGCGGCAATGCGGATGCCCGAGGTGCCAAGATCGATGCCCACAAACAGGCCCCGCCGTGCGCGGGTGCTATGGGGCATCGATCGGGTCAGCGGGCCGCGGGCCATGTTCGGCGACGATTGTGGTGTAGAGTCCGCCACGGACATGGAAACGCGCCGTCAGGCGCATGTAGCGGGGGGCTATGGCGCGCACCAGATCGTCGAGGATGGTGTTGGTCACCGCTTCGTGAAACGCCCCTTCGTTGCGGAACGACCAGATGTACAATTTGAGGGATTTCAGTTCGATGCAGGCACGATCCGGCACATAGGCAAGGGCAAGTTCCGCGAAATCGGGCTGGCCGGTTTTCGGGCAGAGGCAGGTGAATTCGGGAATGCGGATATGGATCTGGTAATCGCGCTCGGGATGGGGATTGACGAAGGTCTCGAGTTCTTTGGAGGGTTTGGTAGGCATTTCGGTCCCTAATGTGCTAGCTTTGCGTCCATTGTAGCCTATCCGTCTTTTCCGATGCGCCTAAAAAAAATCAAGCTGGCTGGATTCAAGTCATTTGTGGACCCGACGACGGTGCCGGTGGCGGCCAATCTGGTCGGCATTGTCGGTCCGAACGGATGCGGCAAATCCAATATCATCGATGCCGTGCGCTGGGTGATGGGCGAAAGTTCGGCGCGCAATCTGCGCGGCGAATCCTTGACCGACGTCATCTTTAGCGGTTCGAGCGCGCGCAAGCCGGTCAGCCAGGCCTCCGTCGAGCTCATCTTTGACAACACCGACGGGCGCGCAGGCGGCGAATACGCCCGTTACAGCGAAATCGTCGTGCGGCGCGAGGCAGGGCGCGATGGCGGGTCGGACTACTTCCTGAACAAGACGCGCTGTCGCCGCAAGGACATCACGGATTTGTTCCTCGGCACGGGCCTTGGGCCGCGCGCCTATTCCATCATCGAACAGGGGATGATCTCGCGCATCATCGAGGCGCGGCCCGAAGACCTGCGGCTTTTCCTCGAGGAAGCAGCGGGCATCTCGCGCTACAAGGAGCGGCGCCGGGAGACGGAAACCCGGTTGCGGCACGTGCGCGAAAACCTGGAGCGGCTAAACGATGTCCGCGGCGAACTCGAGCAGCAGCTTGGGCGCCTCAAGCGGCAGGCGGCGGCGGCGGAAAACTACAAGGCCTGGCGTGAGCGCGAACGGGAGTTGCGGCTGATTCTGTCGGCGGGCCAGTACCGTGTGCTCGTCGCCGAAACGGGTCAGGCCGAGGAACGCGTGCGCAAAGCGCAGACTGCGCACGAAGCGGAGATCGCCCGCAAGCGGGCCATCGAGCGGGATACCGAGGCCGCGCGCCAGACGCGCAACGAAGCCGGCGAGCGGATGCGCGTGGTGCGCGAGCAGCATTACGCGGTGGGCGCCGAGATCGCCCGCGTCGAACAGGAGATCACGCACCTGCGCACCGTGTTGGCCGAAAGGCGCTCGGAACATCAAAGCGTCGTGCGGACCTGTGAGCGGCTGGGTGCAGAGCTTGCCCAGGACGAACAGCGCGAACGGGATCTGGACGCGGAGCTCAAGGAGCTTGCGCCGCGCCATGAAGCGGCTGTGGCGGAGGTCGATACGGCCTCTGCGGCATTGCGCGCGGCCGAGGCCGCAAGCGATGCCTGGCGCCGCGCGTTCGAGCAGGCGGGTCTTGCCGCCCAGGGGCCGACACGCGCGTATGCGCACGCGCGCAGCGACGTGGGGCGGTTGCAGAATCGTCAGCAGGATCTCGCCAGGCGCGAGGCCCGGCTCGGCGAGGAACTGCGGGGCACGTCGTCTGCCGAGACAGACGGTTTGGCGGCGTTGCGCACGGCCGCGGCGCTGGCCGATCAGGACTATGGCGACGCCCAGGAACGCCAGACCGGTCTTGAGGAACGGCTGGCGCAACAGCGGCAAAATCTGGATGCGGCCAACGCGGCGCTCGCCGAACAGCACAGTTCGGTCAAGGCCGCGGAGGCGCGGCTTGCGTCCCTGGGTAGCCGGCAGGCCCAGGCGCTGCGCGCAGGACACGAGGCCATCGGGCGCTGGCTGCGTGAGCACGGCCTTTCGGATGCGCCGCGGCTTGCGACACGCATCGACGCCGAGGCGGGCTGGGAGCGGGGCGTCGAGCGGTGGCTGGGTCCGCGGCTTGCGGCGGTGTGCGTGCCAGAGGGCACCGTGACGGCCGAACGCGTGCGCTCGCTGGCCGACACGCCGGCAATTCTCTTCGAGGCGCGTGATGCCGACGGTTCGGCGCCTTTCTTCGGCGGCAAGGTCAAGGCACCCTTCGCCCTGGAGAGCCTGTTCGCCGCCGCCGCGCCGGTGGCGTCTTTGGAGGAGGGCCTGGCACGGCGCGATGCGCTCGACGCGCAGATGATGTGGGTGACACCGGAAGGGATCTGCATCGGGCGCGATATCATCATCTTCGCGGGAGAAAATGACGAGCGCGCCGGCGTGCTTGCGCGCGAGCGTGAGATCGTCGAGTGGACCAGGCGGCGGGATGAGGCGCGTAGCGCCGTGGCCGTGGCCGAACGGGCGGTTGGGGACATGCGCGCGGAAGTCACGCAGCTTGACAACCAGCGGGCCGAGGCCCGGCGGGCGGTCGATCGCTGTGCGCAGGAGCGCACCAAGGCCCATGCGGCGCTCGAGCGGGTCGAGGCCGAAGAGCGCAACCGATCCGCCCGCCACGAGCGGGTGCGTGGAGAACTCGCCGAAGTCGAGCAGGAGGCGCGCACAGCGGCTGACGAGTACCGGCGCGCCGTAGAGCACGAACAGCAGATGAAAAACGAGGCCGAGCGCAGCGAGCAGGCGCTGGCGGCGCTGTCGGGCGAGCGCGCTGCGCACCAGAGCGCGCTGGAGGCGGCGCGGCGGGCCCTGCAGGCGGCCAGCGAAGCCCGGCACCGGTTGGATATGGAACACCAGCACGCGAACACCACGCGCGATGGGGTGCGTGAGCGTTTGGCGCGGGTGCGGGCGGATCTCGCCGCCGCAGGCAAGCGCCGGGAAGATCTCGCGCGGCTGACCGATGAGACGGCTGCGGCCGAGGTGGCGCCCAAGGCGCGGCTTGACACCCTCCTCGCGGAACGGGCGCGCGCACAAGCAGCCGTGGCTGCGGCCCAGCAGGAACTAGACGAGCGGGACGGGGCGTTGCGGCAGCTCGACCAGGCGCACCAGCAGGCCGACCGGGATGCCGATCAGGCCCAACAGCAGCTGCAGCGCGACCAGTTGGCGGCGCATGAATTGAAGGTCCGGCGCGATGCCCTGGTGGAGAGCGTGCGCAGCCAGGGATTCGACATCGACCTGGCCGCCTGTGCCGCCGAGTTGGCGGCCGGCCAGGCGGTGGCCGACGTCGAGCAGGAGATCCAGGAGCTGTCCGGACGCATTGCGCGTCTGGGCGCGGTCAACCTGATGGCCATCGACGAGTATGCCGAGCAGTCGCAGCGCAAGACCTTTCTGGATGCGCAGCACAATGATCTGAGCCAGGCGCTGGCCTTGCTCGAGGAGGCGATCCGGAAAATCGACCGGGAAACGCGGACACGCTTCAAGGAGACGTTCGACCGGGTCAATACGGATTTTCGCACCTTTTTCCCCAGGCTCTTCGGGGGCGGCGAGGCGCATCTGGCCCTGACCGGCGACGATCTCCTCGAGACGGGGGTCAGCGTCATGGCCCGTCCGCCCGGCAAGCGCAACAGCACGATTCAGCTTCTGTCGGGCGGCGAAAAGGCGCTGGTCGCAGTGTCACTCATTTTTGCGCTGTTTGCACTGAATCCGGCCCCATTCTGTTTGCTGGACGAGGTGGATGCGCCTCTTGACGAGGCCAATGTAGGCCGCTTCGCGCAGACTCTGAAGGAGCTTGCGCAGCATACGCAGATGCTCTTTATCACGCATAACAAGATCACCATGGAGGTCGCCGAGGTGCTGCTGGGCGTGACGGCGGGGGAACCGGGTGTATCCCGGCTTGTCAGCGTCGATGTGGAGGAGGCGCTCGACATGGTGGCGCAATCGGCGGGGGCCGGACTTTAGTGTTGTATATGGCGCGCAATCGTGCACTATGGGTTTTGTGAACACACCACCGGATTTGTGCATCAAGGGCATACCGGCCGATGAGCGGCGCGCCCGAGTCATGATCGGCGCGGGTTTTGGCGCGGTCTTTCTGCAGAGGGGATACGGGCCCAGACGTTCCGGCGTCAGGCTAAGTGGCGCCGATCACCGGTCTCCAGGCCGCCGCCTCCATGTTGGCTGTGACGGGAAGAACGAGGCGTTGATGTGGGCTGACCGGGCAGGGATGTGTCCGCAGTGCCAGACAGGTCCGGATGGCGATGGCAATGCCGCGATCCCTTTACGACGGCTCGCAACCGCAACTGCGCTACCCGTGGCGAGTCCGACCGGTGACGGCGGCGCTGCGGCGGGGAGGGTCCCTGCTGCAGCCGGGAAAGTCACGCCTGTCCGGCGCGAATGTGGTCAACGGGACACGTCGGCACAGGAAAAGAACCGTGCGCCTACCCGCGCATTTTCCGGATAGCAGGCTTAGGTGGATCTGCGCATCGACTTGGCGGTGCTGGGGGCGCTGGTCATCGGTATCATTACCCTCATGAGCTACGAGAAGGGAAATCTCTGGCGCCGTGTACAGTCTTGGCTTGGCCGGCGTGATGTCGGCGCTCGCGAGGTGATTCTCGCCCATGAGCCGGCGGTCGACCCCACCATGGCCCTCGAGGAGCGCAAGGTTCTGACGCCAACACCCGAGACGGCCGCGACCGGCGGTGGCGCCATGGACGAGGGCGACGAGAGCGGCGCGGACCAGCCGTTTGACAGCATCGACTTCATCATCTTTCTGGTGGGCGACGGACCAGTCGTTCGCGATGCCGCGCTCGGTGTCTACAAGCAAAATGAGTACACCATCGACAAGCCCCACAAGCTGTATGGCCGGCGGCTGCAGGGGAAACGCTGGAGCGAGCTGGCACGCGATCCGGCGGCGACGGAATACGGCCTGCTGGCCGTCGCCCTGCAGCTTGCCGATCGCGCGGGGCCCGTGGGGGAATCCG
Source organism: Pseudomonadota bacterium (assembly GCA_021795715.1). Classification (GTDB taxonomy): domain Bacteria; phylum Pseudomonadota; class Gammaproteobacteria; order Acidiferrobacterales; family Acidiferrobacteraceae; genus JAJYDN01. Next base: position 93,685 of record JAJYPD010000003.1, on the reverse strand, counting down.
ATCTCAACAACTTTTCTCAAGTGGCACTGAAGCTTGCCGACGTCCTTGACAGGCCGACCCGCCTCAACATGACCTTCGAGCGCGCCCTGGCAACGGCCGTGACACTGGACAAGTTCTGTTCCGACCATGATGTCATCGCGAGCATCAACATCAGCGCGGAAACCGTGACCGCATTCCGCGGACCCGCGATCGAACGGGCGGCACAGGAAGCGGGCCTCCGATTCGGGGCGCGTGACATCTTCCATCGTCCGGGCGAGCGCAAGGGCAGCATCCTCTACAGTCTGGCGAACCTCTATAAACCGGGATCCTTCGATCCATTGCGCTGGGACACGTTGCAGACGCAGGGTCTGACCCTGTTCATGTCGGTTCCGAGCGTGCCCAATCCGGAGGCGGCATTCGCCGACATGGCGCGCGTTGCACGCGTCATCGCGCGTCGTCTCGGCGGGAAGCTGCTTGATCAGGATCGGCGGCCCCTGTCCGAGGCGGGTATCACCGCCATCAGCCGGCAGATCGCCAAGCTTTCGGCGCGGATGCAGGAACACGGAATCGCTCCGGGCGGTCCGCAGGCGACACGGCTTTTCCCGCCATGATCCCCAAGACGGTTCGGGAGCGGGTCGAAGCGCTGCGCCAGCAGATCCGCGAACACAATTATCTTTATTATGTGCTCGACAATCCGGAAATCACCGATGCCGAGTACGATGCCTTGTTTGCGGAACTGGCCGCGCTCGAGCATGAGTATCCGCAGCTCGTTACGGCGGATTCACCGACACAGCGCGTCGGTGAACCGGTCACGGATGGGTTCAGGCCGGTCCGGCATGGCCAGCCCATGCTGTCGCTTAGCAACGTCTTTGGCGAAGACGACCTGGCCGATTTTGACCGCCGTGTCCGCGAGCGGCTTTCCGCCGGCGTGGTGACCTATATTGGCGAGCCGAAGCTCGATGGGCTTGCCATCAGCATTCTTTACGAAGAAGGTGTTCTGAAACAGGCGGCGACGCGCGGCGATGGCACGGTCGGCGAAGACGTGACGGCGAACGTGCGTACGGTGCGCGGCTGTCCGCTGCGCCTGCGCGGTTCCGATGTGCCGGCGCGCCTTGAGGTCCGCGGCGAGATCTATATTCCGAAGGCGGGACTAAAGGCGCTCAACGCCCGGCAGCTGGCGGCCCAGGGGCGGCCGTTCGCCAATCCGCGCAATGCGGCCGCCGGCAGCCTGCGCCAGCAGAATCCCGCGGTCACGGCGCAAAGACCGCTTTCCCTTTTTTGCTATGCGATCGGCGAATTCGCGGGCGGCGGGATGCCGGATACACAGGATGGTCTTCTGGACTTCCTGAAGGATCTGGGGCTGCCGGTCAACCCGGAGCGGCGCGTGGTCGAGGGTGTCGCGGGCTGCCTGGCCTACCATGCCGATCTGCAGCGGCGCCGCGACAGCCTCCCGTATGACATCGACGGTGTGGTCTACAAGGTCAACAGTCTGCGCGACCAGGTGCGGCTTGGCGCCGTGTCGCGGTCGCCCCGCTGGGCGGTGGCGCACAAGTTTCCGCCCGAGGAGATGCCAACGCGGGTGGAGGCCATCGAGGTGCAGGTGGGGCGTACCGGGGCGTTGACGCCGGTGGCGGTCTTAAGGCCCGTGGCCGTCGGCGGCGTGGTGGTCAGTCACGCGACGCTGCACAATGCCTTTGAGCTGGCTCGCCGTGACATCCGCGTCGGCGACACGGTGCATGTGCGGCGGGCGGGGGACGTGATCCCGGAGATCACCGGCGTGCGCTTGAGCGAAAGGCCGGCGTCGGCTGTGCCATTCGTTTTCCCCGACCACTGTCCTGTGTGCGGGTCGCCGGTTGTGCGTGCGGAAGGGGGGATGATCACCCGCTGCGCAGGCGGCCTTTTTTGCGATGCGCAGCGCAAGCAGACGGTACGCCATTTCGCCAGCCGCCGCGCGCTCGATATCGAAGGGATTGGCGAGAAGCTGGTGGATCAGCTGGTGGATACCGGTCTGGTGCGCACGGTCGCCGATCTCTATCGCCTGTCGGTGGAGGATCTCGAGACGCTCGAACGCATGGGGCGGCGGTCGGCGCAGAAGCTTGTCGAAGCCATCCGCGCGAGCCGCCAGACGACTCTGCCGAAACTCCTCTATGGGCTGGGTATTCCGGAGGTGGGGGAGGCGACGGCGCAAATGCTCTCCCGGCACTTTTGCACCCTCGGTGCGCTGATGGCCGCCGACGAAGAAACGCTCATGAAAGTGCCGGACATCGGCCCGGTTGCGGCGCACGCGATCCGCACCTTTTTCACGGAACCGCACAACGAGAAGGTTCTCGCCGCACTGAAGGCGGCAGGTCTTGAGATTGCGCCAATGGAGGCCGTTGTGCCGAGTGCGGTGGCCGGCAAAACCATCGTGCTCACCGGCAGTCTGCGCGGATTGACGCGGGCCGATGCGCAGGCGGCACTGCGGGCGCGCGGCGCCAAGGTGACGGAGAGCGTGTCGGCGCGTACCGACTACGTCGTGGCCGGAGACGACCCGGGAAGCAAGATCGAACGCGCACGTGCGCTGGGAGTCCCGGTCGTCGGCGAAGAACAGCTGCAGGAATGGCTGCGCGAGCCTGCCTGATGGCGGGTTGACCAGGATGTCCCGCGCTTTCTGCGCAAGAGGCCGCGCAATCAGGTCTGCGTGTGGTCTGTGCCCGTTGGCACCGCGGGCGGGTGCGGCTCGCCGGTGCCGGGCGTGAGATGAATGCGGGCATGGGCGCGCAGACCCGCCATCATGGTGTCGACTCTGCGCTGCTCGATCGCCCGGTAGAGCTGCCGCTCGACATCGGCGAATGGTGGCGGCGTGTACGGGCGCTCTGCTTCAAGCTGGATGATGTGCCAGCCAAAGCGGGTCTTCACCGGGGCCGGAGAGATTTCGCCGACGCGCAGGCTTGCCACCGAATGATAGAAGGAGGGCAGAATGTCGCCGGCACTGAACCATCCGAGCTGGCCGCCACGGCGACCCGAGGCGACGTCGAGCGAATAGGTTCGTGCCAGCACGGAGAAGCGTGCGCCGTGGTGAAGATCGGCCAGAATCGTTTCCGCCTGTGCCTTGGTGGCGACCAGTATGTGGCGCGCCTTGAATTCGACGTGGGGGCCTTTCAGGACATCCTGCCGATAGAGGGCGTGCAGGCGTGCCACGGAGATCGGGTGCGTGGCCAGGAATTGCTGGAGCATGGCGCGCGCCAAAATGTTGTCCCGATCTTCCTTCAGGGCGACCGACACGCTGGGCCGGCGTTGCAGGCCGCGGCGCCGGGCGGCCTGCGCGAGCAGCACCCGGTTGATCAGTTCATTCAGGATGATCCGCTTGCTCTGGGCATTCTGCGGAAGGGCCGGCTCCTGCTGGTCACGCGCGCGCACATAATTGGCGAAGTCACGCTGCGTGATCCGCTCGCCATTGACGGTGGCCAGCAAAGGACTGTGATCGATCCGCGCATGATGCTGGCAGCCGGGCAGGGCGCCGGCGAGCACAAGCACACAGGCAAGACGCGAAGAGAAGCGATGGTGGCGGTACATGGTGGAGGCCTCTGTGGCGTTGTTCAGATGTCGCCCGGGACGAGGGCGCGGATCGACAGGGCGTGTATGCCCTTGCGCAGGGGTTCGAGCGCCGCGTAGACAAGCCGGTGGCGCTCCAGCAGCGAGCGGCCACGAAAGCGTTCGGATACGATGAGGACGGCATAGTGTCCTCCGCCACCGGCCGCGCCCGCGTGTCCGGCGTGTTGGCGGGAATCGTCGCTGACTTCGAGTTCGGACGGCGCAAAGGCCGTCATCAGCCGTTCCCGGATTTCGTCCACGCAGCTCATGGCAGGGCCTGCACGAAAGGCTTGATGACGATCTCACGGTAGACATCCGCGTGCACATAGGGGTCATCGTGGGCCCATGTGGTCGCGGCCGACAGCGAGGGGAATTCGGCGATGATGAGGCCGCCGGCGTAGCCGGCGGGACCGGGATCCGGGCTGTCGATGGCGGGCAAAGGACCGGCGAGGACGAGCCGCCCCTCATCTTGCAGGGTGGCCAGGCGCTTTAGGTGATCCGGGCGCGCCCTGGCCCGCCTCTCGTGGCTTTCCGGGGCCGCCTGGCCCATGATCATGTACAGCATCCATCCTCTCCGTCAGACACGTCTGTCCGTAACGCGTATCGTAAGCGTCATTTCGGCGATAAGAAAGGCCATTGCCCGGAGTTTGCGCAGATTTTTCGCGGGTAAATGCGCCGGCAGGCCGGAAAGTGCCGGCCGGGGCCGGGGGTTTCCGGTTGCCGGTGTCACCCGGGGGCCTGCGCGCGGCTCTTTGGGTATCCGCATCCTGCGCCGGGGTATCCACCCACCGGGCGGCGGCCTTTTCCCGATCTGGCCGGCCGGTGGGTCCGGGAACGCCGGGTCAGTGCAGGGTGTGCTGGGCGAAGGCCTGGAAGTAATGCTGCATGACGGCCTGTACCTGTGGGGGATACGGGATGATCTCCATCTGCCGCATGCCCTCCTGGAAGAAGGCGGCGGCGTCCTGGGGGAGACGCTGGACCAGCTGGTCGAATGCGCGCGCCATGCGGGCTGCATCATGCGAGCGGGTGGCCACAATCGCACAATTGAGGTTCAGTATGCGCCAGGGTCGGCCGCTGTTGCCTTTGTCGAGGTCGGCGCGCAGGCTGTCGCTGACGGCGTCGGCGAGATAATCCATGAAATCGGCGAGCTCGGCCAGTCGGCCCTGGTCCTGGATTTCGTTGGCAATGACCGCGAGCCCATTGACAACGGGTTCGAGAACACCGATTTTGCCTTGATGGCGGGCAACCCAGTCGGCGATCGATACGGTCACCCGCTCCAGTTCGCCCTTGACGCGCGCCATGCCCAGCTCATTTGCGCGGGATGCGAGTTCGGCGAAGACCCCAAGTCCGGTGTCGCCGAGTTGGCTCGCGTCATCCGGCAGGGCGCCACGGTCCCCGTAGCGGCCATCCAATTTGAGGAGCATCTCGGTAAACTCCTGGGTGGCGCCAAGCAGCGCTTCGACATCGTCGTCCGGCCGGCGGGTTCCCGCCGCTGGCGCGACCGCCAGCAAAGAGCGCCGTATGCGGGCCATATGGGCCGGAACCTCCGCAAGAGGTGCAATGGGAGTCATGGGGCCTTTGGTCCAGATGAAAAGGTGACGGGAAGTGTACTACGATCTGCACACGCATACAGTCTGTTCAGACGGCCGATTGACGCCGGAGGCCCTGGTCGAGGCCGCCGCCGCAGCCGGCGTGCGCGTCCTCGCTGTCACGGATCACGACACCGTTGAGGGTGTGGCAGCCGCGCGCGCATCCGCGGTGCGGCATGCTGTGAGGGTGGTTGCGGGTGTCGAAATTTCCGCGTCATGGGAAGGGCACGCCGTCCATGTCGTCGGTCTCGATCTGCGCATCGACGACGACGGGCTCACAGAGGGTCTGGACCGGCTGCGCGCCATCCGCAGGGCGCGCGGCGCAGCGATCGCCGACCGGCTGGCGGGGCTTGGCATGCCCGGCGCGCATGGACTGTTCGAGCAGTGTGCCGTCATCGGGCGCGGCCATTTCGCGCAGTGGTTGTCGGCGGGCGGGCACGCGCGATCTCCGGGGCAGGCGTTTCGCCTGTTTCTGCAGCGCGGCCGGCCTGCGTACGTGGGTGTCGAGTGGCCGGCGTTGGCCGAGGTCGTTGCGTGGCTGCGCAAGGCCGGTGGTTGTGTCGTGCTGGCACACCCGACCCGTTACACGCTCAGTGGCGGCCGGCTGCGGCAGCTCATTCAGGCGTTTGTGCAGGCCGGCGGGGACGCCCTTGAGGTGGTGAGCGCCGGCCTCGATGCCGGCGAGATGGGGCGCCTGGCGCGCCTGGCCGGCCAGTTCGGTCTGCGCGCCTCGGTCGGCTCGGATTTTCATGATGCCTTGCCCTGGCGCAAGACACCCGGCGGACTTGCGGACCTGCCGGCCGGATGCGTGGCCGTCTGGAGCGGCCGGCCCGCCATGCAATGGACGGAAAAGGTTTGACAATGGCGCAATATTTTCACGTTCATCCCATCAATCCGCAGCAGCGCCTCATCCGCCAGGCTGCGCACATCATCGCCGCCGCCGGCGTGATCGCCTATCCGACGGATTCGAGTTACGCGCTTGCGTGCGCGATCACCAACAAGGAGGGTATGGAGCGCATTCGCCGCATCCGCACCCTCGATGCCGATCATCCGTTCACCCTGGTCTGTCAGGATTTGTCGGAACTGGCGACTTACGCGCGCGTTGACAACTCCGTGTACAGGGTCCTGAAAGCCCACACGCCGGGCCCCTATACCTTCGTGCTGCCGGCGACGCGCGAGGTGCCGCGGCGCCTGGCCGACCCCAAGCGGCGCACCATCGGCCTGCGTGTGCCCGCCAACGCCGTGGCCCACGCGTTGCTCGCAGAACTTCACGCGCCCCTTATGAGTGTCACTTTGACCCTGCCGGATGGTGAAGACGGTCTCGGTGATCCGCAGGTCATCCGGGAGCGGCTGGAACATCTGATCGACGCCGTGATCGACGGCGGTGTCTGCGCGGGCGTACCCACCACGGTGATCGAGTGGGACGCGAGTGGTTTTGTCGTGCGGCGTGTCGGAGCCGGCAGCGTCGAGCCGTTCGCGCCGCCGTCGGCGGGCTGATATACTGCCCGCCATGGACGGTCTCAATCCCCTGCAAACTTTCAGCGTCTGGGCGCTGCCGATTTTGTTCGCCATCACAGTCCACGAAGTCGCCCACGGCTGGATGGCGAAAAGACTGGGCGATCCGACGGCCCAGCGTCTGGGGCGTCTGTCACTGAACCCCATCCGCCACATCGATCCCATCGGAACGGTGCTGATTCCGGGTCTTTTGCTTTTGCTTGGTACCGGTTTCATTTTCGGATGGGCCAAGCCCGTGCCGATCACCTGGTCCAATCTGCGCCACCCGCGGCGGGACATGGTGCTGGTGGCAATTGCCGGACCGGGGGCCAATCTGGTCATGGCGGCGATGTGGGCGGCCGTGATGCGGTTTGCGCTGGTGCTCCCGGCCATCTGGCCCCCCTCCCTGTGGGCGGCCCGGCCGCTGCTGGCGATGGGTTCGGCCGGGATCCTCATCAATCTGGTATTGATGGTGCTGAATCTGCTGCCGTTGCCGCCGCTCGATGGCAGCCGCGTGTTGGCGGGTTTGCTGCCGGGCCCGTGGGCCTGGCGCTATAACAAGATCGAGCCGTATGGTCTCTGGATCCTGCTCGCGCTCGTGGCGACCGGTCTTTTGGGCCGGATCCTGGAGCCCCCCGTCGTCGCCATACAGAATCTGATTTTTTCCCTGAGCAGGATGAGTTGATGGCGTCAGCGCTCGTTCCGGTCACCCGCGTGGTGTCGGGTATGCGGCCCACCGGGCGGCTGCATCTGGGTCATTACCATGGCGTTCTCAAAAACTGGGTGCGCCTTCAGCATGAGTACGAATGCCTGTTCTTCGTGGCCGACTGGCATGCCCTGACCACGCACTACGAGGGGCCGGCGGTGGTCGCGCAGAGCGTGCGCGAGATGGTCGTCGACTGGCTCGCGGCAGGGATCGATGCGCACAGCGCGACCCTGTTCGTTCAGTCGGACGTGCCGCAGCACGCGGAATTGCACCTGCTGTTGTCGATGATCACGCCGCTTGCATGGCTCGAGCGGGTGCCGACGTACAAGGACCAGCAGGAGAGGCTGCGCGAACGGGACCTCGATACCTACGGGTTTCTGGGCTACCCCCTCCTGCAAACAGCCGACATCCTGGCCTATCGCGCAGCGTTCGTGCCGGTGGGAGAAGACCAGGTTCCGCATATCGAGTTTTCGCGGGAGATTGCTCGCCGCTTCAACTATCTGTATGGCCGTGAGACGGATTTCGTCGAGCGGGCCGAAGAGGCGCTGCGCAAGATGGGGCGCAAACCCGCGAAGGCCTATCAGGAATTGCGCGTGGCTTATCTGGAGCGTGGCGACAGCGAGGCGCTGGACACGGCGCGGGCGCTCGTGGAGAGACAGGCGAACGTGACTCTCGGCGACAAGGAGCGTTTGCTCGGCTACCTGGAAGGAAATGGGCGGCTCATTCTGCCCGAACCGCAGCCGCTTTTGACCCGGGAATCGCGGATGCCCGGTCTGGACGGACAGAAAATGTCGAAGTCCTACGGCAATACCATCAGTCTGCGGGAGCCGCCCGACGAGGTGACGAAGAAGATCCGCACCATGCCCACCGATCCAAGCCGCGTGCGGCGCGCCGATCCGGGCGAGCCCGGGCGCTGCCCCGTGTGGCCGTTTCACGGTATCTATTCGTCCGCAGACACGCGTGCGTGGGTGGAGGAGGGATGCCGCAGCGCGCGCATAGGCTGTCTCGAGTGCAAGCAGCCGGTGATTGATGCGATCAACGCCGAACTGGCGCCCATCCGGGCGCGCGCCGAAGAGCTGGAGCAGGATCCTTTGCGGGTGCGCAATATCCTTGCCGAGGGCTCGCGGCGGGCGCGCGATGCGGCAGAGGAAACCCTGGTCGACGTGCGCCGCTCCATGAACCTGGTCTGGGATTAGCCCGATGAGCGCCGTTTTTGTTCGGGGTGAACCGCTGACGGAGATGCCGGCCGATCTCTATATTCCGCCGGATGCGCTCGAGGTGATTCTCGAGGCCTTCGCAGGACCGCTCGATTTGCTGCTTTATCTCATACGCCGCGACAATCTCGATATCCTCGACATTCCGATTGCGGAAGTGACGCGGCAGTATATGAGTTACGTTGAGGTCATGAAGGCGGTCAAGCTCGAACTGGCCGCCGAATATCTGGTGATGGCCGCGGTGCTGGCGGAGATCAAGTCGCGGATGCTGTTGCCGCAGCCGGTGGCCGAAGGGGCTGAGGAGGAAGATCCACGCGCAGAACTCGTGCGGCGTCTTCTCGAATACGAACAGTACCGGGCGGCCCTCGAACGTCTCGATGCGCGGCCACGCATGGGCCGGGATCTTTGGGTCACCAACATCCCGGCCGAAGGCCGCGACCAGAATCGTCCCTTGCCGGAGGTGTCCCTGGAGCAGCTGCTGGACGCGCTGCGCAGCGTGCTGGTCCGCGCCGATGCCTTTGCGCACCATCGCATCCTGCGTGAGCCGCTGTCCGTGCGCGAGCGCATGACACGTATCCTCGACATGGTGCGACCGGACGGTTTCACTGATTTTGGCGATCTTTTTGACGTGACAGAGGGGAGGCGCGGCGTGGTCGTGACTTTTCTGGCCGTTCTTGAGCTGGTTCGCGAATCACTCATAAGCCTCGTGCAGAACGAGGCCTTTGCGCCCATCCATGTGCTGTCCTGCGCATGAGTGATATGCAACTGCGGGATATCGTCCATGCCGCCCTGCTCGTTGCCGGTGAGCCACTGACGCTCGACCGGCTGGCGGCCCTGTTTGAGGAAGGGGCGTGCCCGGACCGTGAGGCTTTGCGGGGTGCGTTGGCGGACCTGGAAGCGGCCTTGGCAGGCGGTCCGGTCGAATTGCAATGCATAGACAAGGCATATCGTCTCCAGACGCGCGTGGAATTCGCGCCCTGGCTGAATCGTCTGTCGGCGGAAAAGCCGCCGAAATACTCACGGGCGACACTGGAAACGCTGGCGATCATCGCGTACCGGCAGCCTGTGACGCGGGGCGAGATCGAGGCCATACGCGGCGTGGCGGTGAGTAGTGAAATCCTGAAGACGCTCATGCAGCGGGAATGGATCCGGCAGGTGGGTGCCAAGGAAGTGCCGGGCCGCCCGGCGCTGTTTGGAACCACGCGCGGATTTCTTGAATACTTCAATTTGACCTCACTGGCGGATTTGCCGCCGCTTGCGGATCTGCGCGGCGACCCGGCGCATGGCGAATCGCTGGCCGTGGCAGACCAGATAAAACAGGCCGAACAGGCCGAACAGGCCGAACAGGCCGAACAGGCGCTATCGCCGGACAGGGAAGACGGATCGGCCGCCGGGCCGCCCGCGTCCAGCACCGATGAGTGAAAAGCTGCAGAAGATCCTGGCGCAACGCGGCTTGGGATCACGGCGGGAAATGGAACGGCTGATCGAAGCCGGACGCGTGCGCGTCAGCGGCCGCGTAGCCCATCTCGGGGACCGGATAGGCGGCGAGGAAGATATCACCGTGGACGGGTGGCGACTGGGCGAGCGGCGGCAGTATGCCGTCGGGCGCGTCCTCATGTACCACAAAATGACCGGCGAGATGTGTACACGCAGCGATCCCAAAGGCCGCCCTCTCGTGTTTGATCATCTGCCACCCATCCGCCAGGGCCGATGGGTGGCAGTGGGCCGGCTGGATGTGAATTCCTCCGGTCTGATGCTCTTTACGACGGACGGGGAATTGGCGGCGCGTCTCATGCACCCCTCGCGTGGCATCGTGCGCCGTTATGCGGCGCGCGTACTGGGGCGCGCAACCCCTGAGGTCATGACCCGTCTTGCCACCGGGCTGGTGCTGGAGGATGGGCCAGCGCGGTTTCTGGATATCCAGGACGCAGGGGGTGAGGGGGCCAATCATTGGTACCACGTGTCCATCGCGGAAGGCCGCAAACGGGAGGTCCGGCGTCTGTTTGCAGCCGCAGGCCTCACGGTCAGCCGTTTGATCCGGATCGCCTATGGTCCGGTGGAATTGCCGCGTATGTTGCGTCCGGGCCACAGCCGCCCGGTGCCCCCGCCGCTTGTGGACCTCTTGTATCGGGAGGCCGGGCTGCCGGTACCTGCCCGGAAGGCGTGAAGACTCCTTTATCCCTTGCCGCTGCATTCGATCGACTGTTGGCGGCCTACGGAACGCAGTCCTGGTGGCCCGCGGATTCCGCGTTCGAGGTCATGGTCGGGGCCATTTTGACCCAGAATACGGCGTGGGTTAATGTGGAAAAGGCCTTGGTGCGGCTGCGTGAGGCGGTGGCATTTGAGGCCCATGCCATTGCCGCGCTGGCGCCCGATGTGCTGGCGGCGGCCATCCGGCCGGCCGGTTACTTTAATGTCAAGGCAAGACGCCTGCAGGCCTTTTGCGCGTGGCTGCAGGCCCAGGGCGGGATCGAGGGATTGGCGGAACGACCGACAGCGCAGCTGCGGGCGGATATGCTGGCGGTTCACGGGGTGGGCCCGGAGACTGCAGACGACATGTTGCTGTATGCGCTGGAGCGTCCGGTGTTTGTCGTCGACGCCTACACGCGCCGCATCTTCGCCCGTCTGGGTTTGCTCTCCGGGGAGGAATCCTACGAGGAAATCCGTGCGCTTTTCGAAGGAGACCTGCCGGCAAGGGCCGATCTCTTCAAGGAATACCATGCGCTGATCGTGACCCATGGGAAGGGTGTGTGCCGGCCGCGGCCGCGCTGCGAGGCCTGCTGCCTGCAAAGCGACTGCGCGCACGGGGTGCGCGGCTAGGCTGCGGCGGACATGCCGGTCAAGAATGAATACAGGGGCGGCGAAGGAGGCAAATGCGTTTTCGGAGTCTGGCAGTCGGCGCCTGTTTGGCGTCTTTGATCAACGGATGCGCCTCGGTTGGCGCGCGCCCGTCGCATGGATCCGACGATCCGCTCAAGCCCATAAACAAGAAGATCTTTGTGTTCAACCAGCGTCTGGATGAGGCCGTACTCAAACCGACGGCGACGGCCTACACCGACATCACGCCTTTGCCCCTGCGGCGGGGAATCAGTAATGTCTTCAATAATATCAAGGACGTAGGCGTTATCATCAACGAAACCCTGCAGGGCCGGCCGGTGCCGGCGCTGCTCGAGACCGCCCGCTTTTTGGTCAACTCGTCGCTTGGCATGCTGGGTATCGTGGATGTTGCCACGCCGCTTGGGCTGTCTGCGCACCAGGCGGATTTTGGCGAGACTCTCGGAGTCTGGGGTGTTCCGAGCGGTCCCTACGTCGTCTTGCCGCTGTTTGGGCCCTCGGATGTGCGCGACAGTTTCGGTCTGATCGGTGATCTGTACAGCAACCCGGCGACATATTTGACGAGTTCTGCGGCGCAGTGGGATGTGTATGTGGCGCAGACCATCAACACCCGTGCGGAATACCTGCACCAGGGTGCGCTGCTTCAGATCGCCGCAGGCGGTGATGAGTACGCCTTCGTGCGGGAAGCCTTCTGGCAAAAACGCCGGCACGCGATTGCGGTCCACCGGGGCGAGGCCCACCAATAGGATTTCTATTTTGGACAAATCCGGGTTAGAATCGCCCATTTTCCGCGCCCGCGGGGCGCCTTTCTGGGGGTTTAATGGTAACGATTCGCCTGGCACGCCGTGGGGCCAACAAACGGCCCTTCTACACCATCGTTGTCGCGGACAAGCGCCGCGCGGCGGGCGGCGCCTTTATCGAAAGAGTGGGCTTTTTCAATCCGATCGCAGCCGGCGCTGAAGAGCGCCTGCGTGTTGACCGCGACCGCGTCCAGTATTGGCTGGATCGCGGCGCCCAGGCTTCGGAGCGCGTGGCAGATCTGCTGAAGTCTGCATCCTGAGCGGATGGCCGAAGCGGGGCCTGCGGAGTGGATCGAGGCCGGTCACATTGTCGGCGCATATGGTGTGAAGGGGTGGCTGCGGGTGATTCCCCACACCGCAGATCCCGATGCGCTGATCCGCTATAAGCCCTGGCGTTTTCGCGGGGCGCCCGGCAGCCTGGAGCCTACGGTCCTCGATGTACAGCCGCATGGGCGGGGTTTCGTGGTGCATGTGGCGGAGTGTGCGACGCGGGAGGCCGCCGAAGCCTGGAAGGGTGCCGTGCTCGAGGTGCCGGTGACGGTCTTGCCGGTCTTGCCGGCCGGTGAGTACTACTGGGGTCAGCTGATCGGTCTGGCCGTGGAGACGCAGGAGGGCCGGTCCCTCGGCACGATCGTGCGGCTGATCGAGACCGGTGCCAATGATGTTTTGATAGTACAGGGCGAGCGCGAGCGCCTGTTGCCCTATGTGCCGCATGTGGTGCGTGCGGTGGATCTGGCGGGCCGGCGCATGATCGTTGACTGGGATCCCGAGTTCTGACGGCTATGCGGATCGATGTCATCGGCTTGTTTCCGGATGTCGTGCGGGCATTTTGCGAAATCGGTATGGTGGGCCGGGCGGCGGCCGCCGGACTCGTGGATCTGCATTTTTGGGATGTGCGGGATTATGCTCAGGATGCCCGCCGGACGGTGGATGACCGTCCGTATGGCGGGGGCCCCGGCATGGTGTTGATGCCAGGGCCGCTGGTCGGCGCCATACGCAGCGCGCGCGCACAGCAGCCGGCTGCGCGGGTCGCCTACCTGTCGCCGCAGGGTGCGCGACTCGACCATGCGGCTGTGATGGGATTGGCGCAGCGCCCGGGGATGATCCTGGTGGCGGGGCGCTATGAGGGTATTGACGAGCGGGTTGTCGTGAGCGAGATCGATGAGGAATGGTCGATCGGCGACTATGTGCTGTCGGGCGGTGAGGCCGCAGCGGCGGTCATCATCGACGCGGTCGTCCGGCAGTTGCCGGGGGTATTGGGTCACGCTGGTTCCGCGCGCGAAGATTCGTTCGCAGAAGGCTTGCTCGACTGTGGACATTACACGCGTCCACCGGTTTTCGAGGGACAAGAGGTCCCCGAGGTGTTGTTGTCGGGCGACCATGCCCGTATCCGGCAATGGCGCCTCAAGCAGTCGCTGGGCAGGACGTGGCTCAGGCGGCCGGATCTTCTGGCCGACCGGGCGCTTACGGCAGAAGAAAAATCGCTTCTGGAAGAGTTTAAACGAGAGTATCGAGGATTGAGTTCATGAGTCACGTTATCGAGCAGCTGGAAAAGGAATTCATCAAGTCGGATATTCCCGACTTCGGGCCGGGCGACACGGTCGCCGTGCATGTGAAGGTGGTGGAAGGCGAGCGTGAGCGTCTGCAGGCGTTTGAAGGCCTGGTCATCGCCCGCCGCAACCGTGGTGCCCAGTCTTCCTTCACGGTCCGCAAGGTATCCTATGGCGAGGGCGTCGAGCGGGTGTTCCCTCTGCACAGCCCGATCGTTGCGCGCATCGAGGTCAAACGCCGGGGCGTGGTGCGCCGCGCCAAGCTGTATTTCCTCCGTCAGCTGACGGGCAAAGCCGCGCGCATTCGCGAGCGCGTCTAGGCCCTGAGCATGGCCGCCGACGGGGATCCGATTGCGCGGTTCCTGGACTCGGTTTTGGCGGATGAGGGTCTGCGCGCGGCGAGTGTCAGCGCCTACGGGGCGGATCTGCGGGCCTTTGCGGCCCATATGACCAGGAGGGGCCGCGATCTGCGCGATGCGGATCGCGATGATATCACCGCGTATCTGGCCGCGGAGGTGGCCGCGGGGCGCCGTCCCCGGACCACCGCCCGCAGGCTATCCAGCCTGCGGCGCTTCTATGGCTTTCTCCTGCGTAACGGTGAAACGGCCAGGGATCCAACGGACGCAATGGAGGGCCCGCGGATCGGGCTCAATCTGCCGCGTTCGTTGAGCGAGGGCGATGTGGATCGTCTTCTCGAGGCCCCGGCGATCGACACGGAAGAAGGTCTGCGGGACCGCGCCATGCTGGAGGTTCTGTATGCCACGGGATTGCGCGTGTCGGAACTCGTTCACCTGCAGACGCATGAAGTCGACCGGTCGGCCGGGGTCGTACGGGTCATGGGCAAGGGCGGGCGCGAGCGGCTCGTTCCGCTGGGGGAAGAGGCGCTTGCCTGGCTTGGTCGCTATGTGCAGGAGGCGCGTCCGTTCTTTGCAAACGCGACGGGTACCGGATCGCTGTTTCTGACCCGGCGGGCCGCGGCCATGACGCGGCAGGCCTTCTGGCACAACATCAAGCGCTACGCGATCAAGGCGGGTATCCGGGTCAGTCTGTCACCGCATACGTTGCGTCATGCCTTTGCGACTCATCTGATCGATCACGGTGCCGACCTGCGGGCCGTGCAGATGCTTCTCGGGCATGCGGATCTTTCCACCACCCAGATCTACACGCATGTGGCGCGGGAGCGCCTCAAGCGCTTTCATCAGCAGCACCATCCACGCGGTTGAAGAACGTTCAGGCCGTGTCGGTTGTGAGGGCGTACGATTCGGCGCCTTGATCCATCTGGAAGGTTTCGCCGCGCGAGGGACGCGCATAGCCGAGAATGGCGGCGGTTTGGCGCACGACCGCGCGCCAGTTGATGTGCCGGACCCGGCGGCGGAGGACCTCGTTTAGGTCACTCTGCAAAGTCCGCTCCTCGCGCGCCAGCAGGGATAGCGAATAGTAGTGGTCGGCGCATAGGTAACCAAAGAGTACGGCGAGACCCTCCATGAGGGTGGCAGGCGGACTCATGAGGACCGCACTGGCAAGACTCGCGGCGGTCACGATGCCTGTCGCGCGTCCATAACGGTGTGAATGCCTCTGGGCGAAGACATTTTCTTCGAGAGTCGCGCGCAGCTCCCGCTCCCGCTCTTCGCTGGTGCGGACGTGTATTTCATGAAAGTGGTGGATGAGGCGCAACAGCTGAAGGAGCCGATCGCTGTGCGTGGCCTTCACGATCCCGCAGTGGGCCAGATCCTGCCGCCGGGCCAGCGTAAAATCGTCGAACGCGTAAGCGCATCCGTAGCTGGCCGCCTGGTCGATGAGCTGATGGCTCACGTAACGGAATTCGAGCACTTCAGCGACCGGGATCGGAAAGCGCAGGCTGATCAGCCCACGGTAGAAAAGCGGAAACGCCTCGTGGGACGAGGCCGCCACCTTGGCCAAGTGGTCGGACAGTACCGGTTCGTAAGCATCCATGGCTTCCTGGTTCCTGGGGCGGATGGAAAAGCCTCTCAAAATGAGCGTCATTGTATCACCAGATGTGGGGTTTTGTGCATGTGGTGATCAATCCGTTACACTGGAGGTTGGAGGATCACCGCATGCAGCCATCGGGTATCGTGTTGGCGCTCGGTGCCGGCGGGGCCCGCGGACTGGCTCATATCGGCGTCCTGCAAGTGCTGGCCGAGCAGGGCATTTCTGTGCGCGCGATAGCGGGCGCGAGCATTGGCGCGCAGGTCGGCGCGCTGTATGCGCGGCTCGGTGATCCGGTCCAGGTCGCCCGGATCGCGCTTGCGGTCGACTGGAAGCAGACTCTGCAGCTCTTTTTGCCGGATTTGGGGGCAGGCGGGCTGTCTTCGGGGCGCAAGATCACGGAATTCCTCGAAACCCATCTCGGGGAAGCGCGCATGGAAGATCTGCCACTGCCGTTCACCGCAGTCGCCACCGATCTTCATAGCGGCGAGGAGGTGTTGCTGCGCCATGGGTCCGTGGTGGCGGCGGTGCGGGCCAGCATTTCGCTGCCGGGGCTCCTTAGCCCCTTTGCGCACGGCGAGCGCCTGCTGGTGGACGGCGGTATCGTCAATCCCGTGCCGTTTGATGTCGCGCGGGCGCTCTATGGGGCACCCGTGGTGGCGGTGGCCGTCCACGAGGGCGCGCGCGGGCTGTCCGCCGGTGAGATGACGCCGCTGCCGTCGTCGTGGCGCACGCAGCTTTTGCGTCTGCTCGACCAGCCTTGGGCCTACCATACAGGACCGGTCCGCCAGTGGCTCGAGGAGCAACTGGCGACCGCACCCGACCAGAATGGACACGAGACGGACTGGCATCCGCGGCGCGTGCTCACGCAGGCGGTGAACATTGCCCAGGCGCAGGTCGTGCGCTTGCGGCTGCAAAGCGCTCCGCCCGATCTGTATCTTATGCCGGATGTGGATGCGATCGGACCACTTGAGTTCTATCGCGCGCGGGAGGCCATTGCCGCCGGCCGGGCGGCCGCCCTCGGGCGGCTCTCGGATCTGTTTGCGCTGGCCAATGGCCACGCGGACGCCGCCGACGGCTCGCTGCGCGGCCTGCGGGCGGTGGTCCGGGGCGGGCGCGGCCCGTTTGAGTCCGATGGCTCCGGATGAGGGACGCCGGCGCGCCGATCAGCCGCCGAGCAGTCCCCGTAAACCGGCGATGTGGGATGCGCCACGCTGTTGGCGCTCCTCCGGGTTGTCGTCCTCCCGGCCGTCCCAGAGCAGGTGCTCTTCCGGGATTTCCCCGATAAAGCGGCTCGGACTCGTTTCGGCGATCTCCCCCTGGCGGCGGCGCCGGCGGGCGAGACTCAACGTCAGCGTAAAGCGTGCGCGGGTCATGCCGACGTAGGCCAGGCGGCGCTCCTCCTCGAGGCCGTCATCGCCCAGGGAGGCGTGATGCGGCAGGATGTCCTCTTCCATGCCGGCCAGAAAGACATGCGGAAACTCAAGACCCTTGGCGGCGTGGAGGGTCATGAGGCGCACGCCTGCCTGACCGCTCTCCTCCTTGTCACCCATGCCGGCAAGGATCAGGTGCGACACCACGTCGCCGAGGTTGCGGCCTGTTTCTTCGCGGCCGACGTGGTCGACAAAGGCGAGAAACTCCTGCAGTCCTTCGATGCGCCGGCGCGCCGCGCGGCCATCTTCGTGAATCTGCAGAATATGCTCTTCATAGGCGATTTCCGCGAGCAGTTCCCGCAGCAGTGCACCGGGCGGCCGGTCGGCGGTCTTCTCGCGCATGCCATCCATGAGGACCGCAAAGGCGCGCAATGCGGCGGCCTGCTGCGAAGACAGCGTGCTGGCAAGACCCAGTTCATGGCAACAGGCGAGCAGGGGCTGCTGGCGGCGTTCGGCGTAATGGCGCAGGCGCTCGATGGTGGCGGCGCCTATCTCCCTTTTGGGTACGTTGCAGATGCGCAGGAACGCGGCGTTATCCGCCGGGTTGTGCAGGAGGCGCAGGTAGGCGACCGCGTCACGGACTTCCACGCGGTCGAAAAACGACGTGCCGCCGGTGAGGACATAGGGGACGCGGTGTTCGCGCAGCACCTGCTCGAAGGGGCGGGCCTGGTGGTTGCTCCGGTAGAGGATGGTGTAGTCCTCGAATGCGCCCTTGCGCGTGAATTTGTCGTGTAAAAGGTGCATGACGACGCGTTCGGCCTCATGGGTCTCGTCGCGCGAGACCAGTACGCGGATGGGTTCCCCAAACCCCAGTGTGCTCCACAGTTGTTTCGGGAACAGGTGCGGATTGTTGTCGATCACGGCGTTGGCCGCCTTCAGGATCCGGCCGCTTGAGCGGTAGTTCTGTTCCAGCTTGATCACGGCCAGGTCCGGGTAGTCCTTGACCAGACGATGCAGGTTCTCCGGCCGGGCGCCGCGCCAGGAATAGACGGACTGGTCGTCGTCGCCAACGGCTGTGAAGGCGGTGCCGGCCAGTGCCCGCGCCAGGCGGTACTGGCCATCGTTCGTATCCTGGTATTCGTCGACCAGGAGATAGCGCAGCTGTTCGCGCCACCGTGCCCGCGCCTCTTTGTCCGTGGCAAGGAGCTGCGCCGGCTTTAGGATGAGATCGTCAAGATCAACCGCGTTGTAGGCGCGCAGCTGTTCCTGGTAGGCGCTGTAGACGGTGCCTGCCTCCGGTGTTTCCAGGATGGCGGTGGCGGGATCGATCGATGCATCCTTCCAGGCGCGTACGCGGGCGTTTACCGCCTCATAGTCTTTGTCCGAACCAAGGTGCGTCCGGCAAAGCTCCTTGATGACCGCCTCCGCATCGTGCGGATCGAGCAGGGTAAAGCCTGGACGCAAACCGAGCGTCTCGCTTTCGGCGCGGATGATGCGCAGGCCCAAAGCGTGGAAGGTCAGCACGGTCAGGCCGCGCCGCGCCGCCGCCGGTACCAGCGTTGCGACGCGCTCGCGCATCTCCCGGGCGGCCTTGTTGGTGAACGTCACCGCAGCGATATGCGCGGCGTCATATCCGCCCTGGGTGAGGAGATGGGCGATCTTGCGGGCGATGACGGTCGTTTTTCCGCTGCCGGCGCCCGCGAGGACCAAAAGCGGGCGGTCGATCAAGGTCACGGCTTGGCGTTGCGGTTCGTTCAGGCCCTGCAGATATTCCATCGGCAGCAGTCTACAAGGTCTGTCACGAGGCTGCCACGCTTGACAAGGGGTCAGGGGGACGCCGTGGCTTGGCGCCCGAAGCAGGGGTGCGGTGCCGGGGATCATCGAAAGGGGCGGCGCAAAGTGCGTGGGGCGGACCTTTCAGGCGGCGGCTTGCAAGGCCACCCAGGCGTGACCTCTGGCGGCGGCGCGTCAAAGGGAAATGGACTCGGTGTGCGGCACGTATTCTTCGGGCATCGAAAAGTCCCTCAGATCCTTGGCAATGGCGGCCTGGAGGAAGGCGTCGACCCACCAGAAGATGTCGTATTCGCGCACCGAGCGCCGGAGCTTGTGCATGCGTGCGCGGCGCTCATCCGACGGCATCTGGACGGCACGCAGGATGGCTTCGGCAACCTCCTCGACATTGTAGGGATTGACCAGCAGCGCGCCCTTTTGCAGTTGGGCGACGGCGCCTGCGAATTCACTGAGAATCAGGACGCTGTCGCGCTCGGAGCTTGCCGCGCAGAATTCCTTGCAGACCAGGTTCATGCCATCCTTGAGCGGGGTGATGAGGGCGATTTCGCAGGCGCGGTAGTAGGCGAGCAGTTCAGTGCGGCCGAGACTGCGGAATATGTAGTGGATCGGGACCCACCCGGATTGGGTAAACTGGCCGTTGATTTCGCCGACGAGACGCTCGAGATCCATTTTGAGGGCGTGGTATTTGGGTATGTCCTCACGGCTCGGGACGACCACCTGGATCAGGGTCACGCGGTGATGGAGCTCCGGGAAGCGCTGCAGTGCGTTGCGGAAGGCTTCAAAGCGGTGACAGATGCCCTTGGTGTAATCGAGGCGGTCGACGCCGAGCAGCACCTGGCGCCCCGGCAGGTCTTTGTGCAGAAGGGCGGCTTTGCGCATGACGATCTCGGATTTGCCTTCGCGGGCGAACTCACGAAAATCGATGCCGATCGGGAAGGTGCCGACCCGCACCTCGCGCGAACCGGCGCGCACGGTGACCACCTGCCCCTTGCCGCTGATGCTGAGCTCGGGCGCGATAAGGCGCAGGCACTGGAGAAAGTTGCGCCGGTCACGCAGTGTCTGGAAACCGATCAGGTCGTACTCGAGAAGGGCGCGCAGCAGCGGAAACCGCCACGGCAGTTTCATGTAAATATCGAGCGGCGGAAAAGGGATGTGCAGAAAGAAGCCTATGCGGGCGTGCATGCCCAGTGCGCGGAGTTCCCGGCCGACATTCATGAGCTGGTAGTCGTGAACCCAGATGAAATCGTCGGCGCGGGCGTTGTCCGTTATCACCTGCGCGAAGCGGCGGTTGACGCTCTGGTAGGCGTCCCAATAGCGCGGTTCGAAATTGCAGTGTGATTGCAGGTCATGGAAAAGGGGCCAGATGACTTCGTTGGAGAAGCCGTGATAGAAATGATCGCGGTCTGTGGGGCTGAATGTCACGGGCTTTAGCGTATAGCCTGAATCACGGGTTGCCTGCTCGAGCAGCCCGGTCAAAAGCGGGATCTCGCCTTCGACTATGCCCGGCCAGCCGATCCAGATGCCGCCGCGGTTGCGCAACACGGGCGCCAACGCGCCCACCAGCCCGCCCGATCCAGGCTTGAAACTCCATTCATCCCCGTTGCGCTTGAGGACAACGGGCAGCCGGTTGGAAACGACGATGAGGCGATGGGGCGAATTGGCGTGCGTCATATCGGTCACATGGCTTCCTTAAGGTGTCGGCCGCGATCCCCGAACGGCACGTGGATGTGCGGCTTACCCCGGGATATCCGCGCCTGTGTGCGGCGGGGCGTGTGTGCTCCGGCTTCCTGCACCCGGATGGCCCGGGCCACCAGCCTCCCGATGTGTCGGATGTGTGTGGGCTGGTCTGTTCCTTAAGCGTTCCATCCTAGCGTGTATCGGTGCGCGAGGAAAGTCCGGGCGCGACCTTGGGCCGACGTCGTGTCGCGCAGGAGGCCCGATCGCGGCCGGATGAACCGGCCTGCGGGCGCTTAGCGTGTCTTGCGCGATGGGGTGTGTCACCCCCCGACGGCTGCGGGCGGCGCGAGCCGGACGGGGGCACCGTCAGGATGCGGACGGAAGATCCGGTCCGGCCCAGCATCCCAGAAACTCGAGCAGCTCACCGGGCGGGCGCAACCAGACGGATGCGCGCGTCGGACGCAGCACCGGCCGCACGAGTATGCCGAGTCCGCCGGAAGGCAGCGCGGCAAAAGCATCTTCGTCGGTCAGGTCGTCGCCAAGGTATGCGACGGCCGCCTGCGGGTGACGGTCGAGGAGGGCCGTGAGCGCCGTGCCCTTGCTGATTCCGCGTGTCCGGAATTCGAAACCACCGTCGAAAGGTGTGCCAGAGACGCTCGCCGGCAGGCAGGACATGATCGCCGGCAGCGCGTGCTCGATGCGTGCGCGCAGGGTGTCTGGCGCATTGCGCCAGTGCACGGCGAGGGCGCCATGCTTGCGCTCCAGGGTCGCACCAAAACCGCGGTCGAGCAGTTCCTGTTCGACGCGCCGCAGCGCCAGCAGGGCGTCGGCTGGCAATGGCACCTGGTGGTCGCGTCCCTCCCGGTCGCGGTGTTCGTGGCCATGGGCGCCGAAGATGTCGATGCCGGTCCATGGCAGGCGGGGCGATATTTCGGCGACACTGCGGCCCGTGATGAAGGCCACGATGGTGCCGGAGGCGATGATGGCCTGCAGCAGTGGTGCGACGCCCGGATAAAATGCGGCCTGGTCGCGCTCGGGCGTAAACGGTGCCAGGGTGCCGTCATAATCGAGCACCAGCAGACGCTCAGGTGCGCGGGCAAGGCGCGCGAGGAAGTCGCCGAGCTGGCCGGCCGAAGTCAGTTCCTGCATGTGTGCTGTGCGCATCCTGCGTGTGTGGAGGGTTTCCCATTGTACCGCAGCCGGTGGGCGGTTCGATTTGCGAACGCGCGGCCAAGTCGCCATACTGTCGCCCATGCGCCACCGACTTCGTCTGTTCTTGCCGCTGTTGGCAGCCTTGGCCCCCCCTGTTTTCGCTCAGAGTCTGCCGCCGCCGATCCGCGCGCTATTGCGGCGCGAGCACGTGCCTTTGTCGGGCATCAGCATCTACGCCCGGGAAATCGGTCAAGCCAAGCCCGTTCTATCCTACAATGCGCGTGTGCCACGGGATCCGGCCTCGGTGATGAAGCTCGTGACCGGTCTGGTCGGCCTGTATACGCTCGGGCCCGCTTTCCAGTGGTCAACGGCGGCCTACGCGCGCGGGCCGGTCCGTGACGGGGTGCTGGACGGCAACCTTTATTTGCGGGGCGAGGGTGACCCCTACCTCATTACAAAATCCTTCTGGAATTTGCTGCACGGATTGCGCCGGCTCGGCATAAGACGGATCGGCGGCAACGTCATTCTGGATGAGCGGTACATCCGGCCGCCATCGGCGCCGCGTGGCGCGTTCGACGGGGACGTGGACCGCACCTACAACGTGCGGCCGCAGGCCTTGCTCGTCAATTTTCAGGCGGTGGAGTTCCGTTTCCTGCCGGGTACCGGGGGCGTGCGGGTCATACCGGATCCGGCGCCAACCACGCTCGCCGTCGTCAACCGTCTGCGCGAGGTCGCAGGTGCATGCGGCGCATGGCGCGCGCGTCTGCATCTGCGCATCGATCATCAACCGGCACGCAACGTCGCCGTCTTCACGGGTGTCTATCCACGCGCCTGCGGCGTGCAGCATCTCTATCGCGTGACCGACGACAACCACCGGTATATTGCCGGCATCTTCCGCGAGTTGTGGCGCGAGCAGGGCGGACAGTTCGCAGGGCGGGTGATGCTCGGCGGGCGGCCGCGGGGAACGCGGCTTCTCTACGAGGTGCGTTCCCGGCCCCTGGCCGACGTGCTGCGCAGCATCGACAAGTACAGCAACAATGTCATGGGTCGCCTGCTGGTCATGACCCTCGGGGCGGTGGGAAAGGGCCCGCCTGGCAGCAATGCCAAGGGTTTGCAGGTCATGCGCCAGTGGCTGAACAGCCATGGCCTGCGGCTTTCGCATCTGGTCTTGCGCAATGGTGTTGGGTTGTCGCGTACCGAGCGCATCACCGCCGCGGAAGTCGGACGGGTACTGGCCTACGCCTACCGGGGGCGGTACATGCCGGAATACGTATCGTCGCTGCCGATCGCGGGTGTTGACGGGACTTTGCGGTATCGGTTTGTCTATAGCCCGGTCAAGGGCTACCTGCATGCCAAGACCGGTACTTTGCGTGGCGTGGATACGATCGCGGGTTATCTTCAGGCCGGTGGGCACCGCTATATAGTCGTCGTGCTGGAGAATTATCCGGATGCGGATACGGAGCGCGGCTTTCGCGCCGAAGACGGTGTCATCAAGTGGTTGTTTGCTCATCAGTAAGAGGGTTTTATGGCAAGTTATGTGCGGGCTGAAATCGTCGAAGAGGTCACGGAGGGGGGATTCCCGATCCAGACCGGTACCCTCGGACCGCAGGCGGTCGACATCCAGAGCCTCTATGCCCGGTACGGCCTGCTGGCCTATGATCCGGGCTACCGGTCCACGGCGTCATGCAAGAGCGCCATCACCTTCGTCGATGGCGACAGCGGCGTCCTGGCCTATCGGGGTTACCCGATCGAACAACTGGCCCAGCACAGCAATTTCCTCGAGGTGGCTTACCTGCTGATGTTCGGTGAGCTTCCAACGGGTGAACAGGCCGTCCGTTTCCGCGATGACGTGCGCCAGCACAACCTGCTGCATGAGCAGGTGATCAGCTTTTTCCGCGGATTCCGCCGTGACGCCCATCCGATGGCGGTGATGGTCGCGGTGGTGGGGGCCCTGTCGGCTTTTTATCATGATGACCTGGATATCGGCGACCCCGATCAGCGCCTCAATGCCGCCATCCGCCTGGTCGCCAAGATGCCGACCATTGCTGCGGCCAGTTACACATACAGCACCGGCCGTCCGCTGCGTTATCCGCGTAACGAATATGATTACGCCGCCAATTTCATGCAGATGCTGTTTGGCATGCCAAACCAGGACTTCGTACTCGATCCGGTGCAGGCGCGCGCCATGGATATGATCCTCATCCTGCATGCGGATCACGAACAGAATGCGTCCACATCCACCGTACGCATGGCGGCGTCATCGGGCGCCAATCCCTTCGCCTGTATTGCGGCCGGCATCGCCAGCCTCTGGGGTCCCGCGCACGGGGGCGCCAACGAGGAAGTGGTGAAGATGCTGATGGAAATCGGCCGCCCCGAGAACATACCGAAGGTGATCGCCCGGGCCAAGGACAAGAGCGATCCGTTCCGTCTCATGGGCTTTGGCCATCGCCTGTACAAGAACGTCGATCCGCGCGCGAAGGTCATTCAGGAGACGGCGCGCAAAGTCCTGGCCCATCTGGGCCTGGAAAACGACCCGTTGATGGCGGTCGCCATGGAGCTCGAACAGATTGCCCTGAAAGACGAGTACTTCATCGAGCGCAAATTGTATCCGAACGTGGATTTCTACTCGGGCATTTTGCTGCGCGCGATGGGGATTCCGACGAAGATGTTCACGGCGGTGTTTGCCGTGGCGCGGACCGTCGGCTGGGTCAGCCAGTGGCTTGAGTTGCACAACGACGGCACGCACGGCATCGACCGGCCCCGCCAGCTCTACGTCGGCAAACCGCTCAGGAACTATCCGGTCGGACGCTGAGGACCGGCAGGCCGTCCCGGCGGGATCTTTCGTGATTCCGCCGGGGTTGGTGTCAGGCTGTTTTCTGGCGCGACTGGAAGGCCGTGGCGGCCTTGACGCGGCGCTCGTAGGCTTCCCGCGCTATGGCGATGTCTTCAAGGAAATAGGGCAGTTCCTCCAGCAACAGCGCCTGAGGTCCATCCACCAGCGCCTTCTGCGGGTGCGGATGGAAGTCGACCAGCACCATGTTGGCACCCGAGATGACGGCCTGCGCGGTGACGTGCTGGATGTCGAGAATGCCGTCGGGTCCGCGATCGCGGGAACCCACGGAATGGGACGGATCGATGCAGACCGGCATGCGGGTCAGCCGCTTGACCACCGGGACGTGCGCAAAATCGACCATGTTGCGATGCGGATCGCCCATGTTGGTCTTCATGCCGCGCAAACCGAAGATGACATTACGGTTGCCTTCGCTGGCGACGTACTCGGCGGCATTCAGCGACTCCTCCAGTGTGATGCCAAAGCCACGCTTGAGCAGAACCGGGAATTCATGCTGGCGGCCGACGATCTTGAGCAGCTCGAAGTTTTGTGTGTTGCGCGTACCGATCTGCAGCATGACGCCGGTGGGCGACCCGGTTTGGGCGAGCGCCTGGCGGATCTCGTCGATGTGGGCGTCGTGCGTAATCTCCATGGCAATCACGCGGATACCGTACTTGCCCGCGAGATCGAACACCCAGGGCAGGCACGAGGCGCCATGTCCCTGGAAAGAGTAGGGGTTTGTGCGGGGCTTGTAGGCGCCCATGCGCGTGCAGACCTGGCCGTTGGCCGCCAGCGCCTTCATCATCTCCTCGACATGCGTCGGGTTGTCCACGGCACACAGGCCCGCGAAGACATTCAGCGTGTCCTGGCTGAAACGCACCCCGTTGTAGTCAAAACCGGTGGGCCGGTGGTCGTCGCGATGCCGCCCGAGGATGCGGTACTCTTCTTCGATGCTGACCACCCGCTCGACACCGGGCAGCGCCTCGATCTCGGTCTTGTCGAAGGAGCTCGTATCGCCGATGAGGTAGATCTCGGTCAGCGTCATGAGTGCGCCGACCTCCTCGTGCACCCGGACGGTGATGCCGGGCTTGTGGTTCAGGAAGGCCATCAGTTCGGCAAAGACCGGACTGTCCTTGGTGACATGTGACTTCAGTACGATGATCATGGATAACCCTTGGGCGAGCTTAAGCGCCGGTATTCTAGCAAAAGCCGGGTGTCCAGCCTACAAAAATCCTCCGAATTATGCGGGTATGGGACGAGCCCAGACAGGAAACGGGCAGCGTTGTCTTGCTCATGCACTTGACGTAGGATTGTTTTTACCCCCATCCGGGGGGGCGGCTGCGTCTAGGACTGGACCGTATTGTGCGCCACCTCGATTCGGCTTTCGATAATGACGAGGCCTGTCGGCCTGGAGTGACGAGGAATTTATGCAGACCGGTACCGTAAAGTGGTTCAACGAAGCAAAGGGTTTCGGATTTATTACGCCAAGTGACGGCAGCGCGGATGTGTTCGTGCACTTCTCCACGATCGAAGGGGATGGTTTCCGTACACTGGCTGAAGGTCAGCGCGTCGAGTTCGAAGCGACCCGCGGGCCAAAGGGTATGCAGACCACGCGCGTTCTACCACGCTAACCGGTCGCAACGAATGCTGTATCGTTAGGCGGGATTCCGATCTTGCCGAACGCTGAGCCGGCCACCCCGGAAACGGGGGCCGGCTTTTTGTTGGCACCAGTCAACTTTCGGCGGCGCAGCGCCTGGCACCGTCCGTGCTAGCATGTCGAACGGGGCTTTGCGGGGGGGCGCGGCATGTCACTGGCGGATCTTGTTCATGGTTATGGCTATCTCGCCATTCTGGTCGGTACCCTGCTCGAGGGTGAGACCATCCTGGTGCTCGGCGGTATCGCCGCGCAGCAGGGTTATCTGGCCTTGCCCTGGGTGATGGCCGCCGCGTGCGTCGGCAGCATCTCCGGGGATCAGATCTTCTTTTATTTTGGCCGCTGGTACGGCCTGCGTTTTTTTGAGGGCCGCCCGCGGCTGCAGCGGATCGCCGGCCTCCTGCAGAAGTGGTTGCATCGACACCAGAACTGGCTGCTCGCCGGCTTCCGTTTCCTCTACGGGCTGCGTACCGCCGCGCCTTTCGTGTTCGGCGCATCGGGCGTCGGTCGCGCCCGTTTTCTGGTCTTTGACGCCATCGGCGGCATCATCTGGTCGGTGGCCCTGGCCTACGGCGGCTATCTGGCCGGCCACGCGCTCTCTGTCTTTCTCGGCCGCGTGGTGCACTACGAACTCGAGGTGTTGCTGGTGGCGGCCACCGGCGCGGGCGTCTGGCTTGTGTGGCGTTATGGGCACTAGCCTGTGGCTGGCGTGCGGTCGAAGGCCTGTGCAAAAAAACCGTCCGTGCCGTGCCGATGGGGCAGCAGATGCAGCGCGCCTTGCGCCGTGCCCGGCAGGGCGATGCCGCGGCGCCGCAAAATCGCCGGCGTATCGAGCGGGATGAACTCCGGGCGGGCGCGCAGGAAGGCGGCGGTCACTTCCTCGTTTTCGGCCGGCAGGACGCTGCAGGTCGCATAGACGAGCCGGCCCCCGGGCCGCACGAGTTGCGCCGCAGCCACGAGGATCGCGAGCGCCTCATCGGCCAGCCGCGCGACCGCCGCCGGCGTGACCCGCCATTTGATGTCGGGACTGCGGCGCAAGGTTCCGGTGCCGCTGCAAGGCGCATCGACCAGCACGCGGTCGATTTTTCCGTGGAGGCGTTTGACCTTCTGATCCAGATGGCCGCTGATGGCTTGGATGCGGATGTTGTCGAGACCGGCCCGGGCGATGCGGGCTCTCATGCGGTCCAGGCGCTTTATGGAGGTGTCGAAGGCATACAGCGTGCCCCCGTTGCCCATGAGGGCGCCAATATGAAGGGTCTTGCCGCCGGCGCCGGCACAGAAGTCGACGACCCGCTCGCCGCGGCGGACTTCCAGCAAGGGAGCGATCAGCTGGCTCGCTTCATCTTGCACTTCGAAACGCCCCTCACGAAACGCCGCGGTGCGAAAAAGCGGGGCGCGCGACGACCGCCGCAGTCCCCAGGGAGAATAGGGTGTTGGCTGCAGCTCTTCTTTTTCCGCCTGCAGGTGTGCCATCAAAGACGCGCGATCGCCGCGGATGGTGTTGCAGCGGATGTCCAGGGGGGCCGGTTCAAGCCACGCCCGCGCCAGCGCCTGCGCTTCGTCCGCTCCGAGTGCTTGCGTCAATTGGTCGGCGAGCCAGTCGGGAACGCTGGCGGTCACCGGCCACGGCCAGTGGGACTGTGTGCGTGCCGCCGTGACGAGACCGTCTGCGCCGCGCAGACCGAGTGCGGCCAGGGCGCGCTCGCTCAGACCGTCGATGGCGGCCAGATAGGCGCCGACGACGGCCAGGGGGGCGGTGTCGCCGGCAATGGCCGTCAGGCGGCGGTAGTGACGCAGGCAGCCGTACGTGATTTCGGCAACCTGCCCTCGCTCACGGCCGCCCAGCGATTTATGGGCACGAAAAAATCGCTCCATGATGGCGTCGGCCGCACCGGGCCCGCGCAGCACCTGGGCGAGCAGGTCGCCGCTCAATGTGATCGTGGGGATTGCGCTCAATCGCGGTAACGCCGTGTCAGATCGGTGTAGGCATCGACGCGCCGGTCGCGCAGGAATGGCCAGATGCGGCGCACCGTTTCGCTGCGCTGGCAGTCGATCTCCGCAAACAAAACCGCCGGATCGGTGCCGGCGCGGGCCAGCCATTCGCCCTGCGGTCCGCACGCAAAGCTCGTGCCCCAAAACTGGATGCCGCAGGTGGCGTCGGTCGGATCCGGCTCAAATCCGCAGCGGTTGCAACAGAGCACCGGCAGACCATTGGCGACGGCATGTCCGCGCTGCACGAGCTCCCACGCCTCGCGCTGCCGAAGCTGTTCGGTCTGCGGATCACGGGGATCCCAACCGATGGCTGTGGGATACAGGAGCATATCGGCGCCGGCAAGGGCCATCAGGCGTGCGGCCTCGGGGTACCACTGGTCCCAGCATACGAGCACGCCGAGACGGCCGACACTGGTGTCGATCGGCGTAAATCCGAGGTCGCCGGGCGTGAAGTAGAATTTCTCATAAAATCCGGGGTCGTCCGGGATGTGCATCTTCCGGTAGCGGCCGATTAGGCGCCCATCGTTTTCGAATACGACGGCGGTGTTGTGATAGAGGCCCGGTGCACGCCGCTCGAACAGGGAACCGACGATGACGAGCTTGTACCGGGCGGCGAGCGCGCCAAGCCGTTCACTGCTCGGGCCGGGAATGGGTTCGGCCTCATCGAACAGCGCCGGATCCTCCTGTTGGCAGAAATAAGGCCCCGGGTGCAATTCCTGCAGAAGGACCAGGCGGGCGCCGCCTTCGGCGGCCTCGCGGATCCCGTCTTCAGTACGGGCCCACAGGGTGGCGCGGTCACCATCGCCGCTTTGCTGGACGAGCGCGGTACGGAGGATCATGCCGGAACTCCTACGCCTTGCGGCAGTTGCATGGTGGCACAATGCAGGCTGCCATGCTGGGCGATCAGGCTCAGGCAGTCGATGCCGATGATGGTGCGGTTGGGAAAGCAGGTTGCCAGGACACGCAAGGCTTCGCCATCGGCGCGGTCGGCATACGTGGGGACCAGCACCGCGCCGTTTAGAATCAGGAAGTTCGCATAGGTCGCCGGCAGGCGCTCGCCTTCGGCATTCAGCTTGGCGGCAGGCCAGGGCAGGGGCATTAGCCGGTAGGGCAATCCCTCCGCGGTGCGCAGTGCCTTTAGTTCCTCCTCGAGGGCCCGCAGGGCGCGGTAATGCTCATCGCCCTCATCGGGGCATTGGCAATAGGCGATCGTACGCGGGTCGCAAAACCGCGCCAGGGTATCGACATGTCCGTCCGTGTCGTCGCCTGCGAGATAGCCATGATGCAGCCACTCCACGCGGTCGGCACCCAGCTCGGCCTTGAGCCGCTGCTCGATCTCGCCGGCGGACAGAGCCGGATTGCGCGAGGGCGACAGCAGGCAGCTTGCGGTGACGAGCAAAGTGCCTTCGCCGTCGCTTTCGATGCTGCCGCCTTCGAGCACGAAGTCCACGTCTTCGACCGGCGTCTTGCCAAATACACCTTGTGTCGCGAGGGCTCGCGTCAGGGCATCGTCGTCTGCATGCCGGTATTTGCCGCCCCAGCCATTGAAGCGGAAGTTGAGCAGCAAAGGGCCGGCGGCGTCCGTGACGGTGATCGGGCCGTGATCGCGAACGAACACGTCGTTGGATGGGGCGATGGCGATGCGGGTGCGGGCGCAATCGGCGCCCCCGGCTGCGAGCCGTGTTTCAATGTGCCGGCGGTGATCGTCGTCGGCCGCCGTGATGAGCAGGTCTTCGCGGGCGCTGATGGCTGCGGCTATGGCGGTGAACGTGGTGTCTGCGGCAGCCAGATCCTCAACCCAATCGCCGAAACGATGCGGCCAGGTGAGCATGACGGCGCTTTGCGCTTCCCACTCGGCGGGGAGCCGGCGTGCCGGATGCGTTGGCCGCACTTGTCTGATCGGGATCGTCGTCATCGCCCCTCCTCGGAAAAGGCGGGGATATTAGCCGCTTGTGCTGCGCGCGCCAAGCACCGGGCCCTGCAGGATGGGCGTAAGAAAACTGCGCAGATCCACGATCTCCTCGTCGGCGACGCTGTGTCCGATCGGGTAACTCTTGAAATAGGGGTGCCCGCCGGCTGCCCTGATCACATCGCGCGAGCGCGTGCCAAAGTCGAAGGGGACCATCGTGTCTTCGGTCCCATGCGCCATGAAAAGCGGGATCCGCGGGTGCCGGCAGGCCTGTGCGAACCGTTCGGCCAGAGGCAGATACGTCGACCAGGCGACGAGGGCCCCGAGTCTTTGGGCGCCGGTCAGTCCGACGTGCAGTGCCAGTGCGCCCCCTTGGGAGAATCCCCCCAGAATGACTTTTTGCGGGGCGATACCGCGCTGGTGTTCGTGTTCGATGAGCTCCGCGATGGCCCCCGCCGCCCGTGTCAGGCCGGTCTGATCCTGCGGATCGTGCGGCGTGATGCCGAACAGATCAAACCAGGCCGGCATGACGGCGCCGCCGTTCAAGGTGACCGGGCGCAACGGGGCATGGGGAAAAATGAAGCGGATGGATTCGGCGCTGAGATCGGCCAAAGATTGGATGAGATCGGCAAAGTCATGACCGTCCGCGCCCAGACCGTGCAGCCAAACCAGTGCGTGCTGGGGTCGCGGTCCGCTGCAGAATTCCAGGGGTGGTCGGTCGAAAAATGCCATGTTTATAGTATAACCCGCTGCCCGGCGGGACAAAAGCGCGCCGCCCGGGGTTTAAGGGTTTCTCGCTCGGGCGGTCCGGCGCAGGCAAAACGCGGCGGGCGCCGACACGGCGAGCCGCACCGAGCGGGCGCCGGCGCGGGCGACAATCACCTCAATCGGTCCGCCCGCAGCCAGTTCCTGCAGGGATCGGCCGTCCAGCACGGCCGTGTCGAGCGTGATCAGCAATCGCTCGCCTACCTTACAATCGATCATGAGCATGTCCGGTTCCGTGGCGGTGCCAGTGTGTTGTCGTTATCGAGCAGTTCCTGGACGCTCAACCCGAAGGCATCGGCGAGGCGTTCGAGATTGTCGAGTCCCACATTGCGCGCACCGCGTTCGATGGCGCTGACGTAGGTGCGATGAAGTCCGCTTTGGGCGGCCAGTTGTTCTTGTGACCAGCCCCGCAAAAACCGCAGCAGCCGTATCTTATGAGCGACGATCGCCCGGGCGCGTTTTGGCATGCCTCTTTGTAGCGTGAAAAGGCGGTTATCGTCGATAGCCGATCGGCGACGTTTTGCAGACGATCCGCATCGAAATGCCGAAGATGGATCACAAGGGCGGTGCCCGGGGGTGTCTGCGCCCCGGATTCACGGCCGATGCGGATCGTTTACTTGCGGCCGGAAATGCGTTTGAATGCGCAGCTTGCAAGGAGATTTTATGTCGCTCATTCGTCCTTTCCGCGGCTGGCGTCCGTTGCCGGAACGCGCCGCCGATGTCATAGCGCCCCCTTATGATGTCTTGTCCAGCCGCGAGGCGCGCCACGCCGTCGCGGGGCGCCCGTTCAGTTTTCTGCATGTTTCCAAGGCTGAAGTGGATTTGCCGGAGGATACCAATCCGGCTGATGACGCGGTCTTTGCGCGCGCGCGCGACAATTGGCAGACATTGTGCCACGCGGTCTTAAGGCGCGATGCGCAGCCGTGTTATTACGTGTACGAACTGGTCATGGGTGCCCAGCGCCAGCGCGGTCTGGTGGCGGCAGCGTCGGTGGCCGCCTACGAGAGCGGGCGGATTCGCCGGCATGAACACACGCGCCCCGACAAGGAGCGTGACCGGGTTCGCCACATCGAGGCCCTGAATGCCCAGACGGGACCGGCGTTCCTGACGTTCCGGGCGGATGCGCGGATTGGTCTGCTCATGGATGCGGCGGCGGCGGGAGCGCCGGCGATCGATGCGTCCTTGCAGGACGTGCGTCACCGTTTGTGGCCGGTGTCCGATGCCGGTCAGATTCGGGCCTTGACCGAGGCGTTCGAGACGCTGCCGCGCGTATATATCGCCGATGGCCACCACCGTTCGGCGGCGGCCGCCGTCATCGCGCGGGAGCAGGGAGGCGCAGGAGCGCGCGGGCGTTTCCTCGCCGTTTTGTTTCCCGATGACGAGGTAAAGATCTTAAATTATGACCGTGTCGTCGCGGATCTCAATGGCCACAGCGTCGACGCCTTCCTGGCCGCCGTGTCGGCGCGTTTCATGGTGGAAAAGGACGATCAGGTGGTGGAGCCCCGCCGGCGTGGCGAGTGGGGCATGTATCTGGCGGGCACGTGGTACCGGTTGACCTATCGCCCGGCATTGCCGGCCGATCCGGTGGCCCGTCTCGACGTCAGCCTGCTGCAAAACGAGATTCTGGGGCCTTTGCTGGGCATCGAGGATCCGCGGCGGGATCAGCGCATCGATTTCGTGGGAGGGATTCGGGGTCCAAAGGCCCTGGTGACGCGGGTCGATGCGGCAGGCGGGGTGGCCTTCCATCTTTTCCCGACGGATCTTGCCGACCTCATGACGGTGGCAGACCAGGGCGAGGTCATGCCTCCGAAGTCAACGTGGTTCGAGCCGAAGCTTGCCGACGGTCTGGTGTCCTACGGGCTCGACGATTAAGCCGGGCACAGGCGTCCCGAGGTCATGTCTTTGGCGCTGCCTTCATCCGGTCCGTGGATCTTCAATTTGTTGCCCTTGGCAAAATCCATCAGGAAGCTAAAGGCGTTCGGGTTGACTTTTTTCAGTTCCGGGTCAATGACCAGGCACTTGCCGCCGTCTATGATCTGCGGCTGCAGGTAGTGTGAATACCGGATGCGGCGATCCATGCCAAAGGTCGATAAGCTCCCGCTGATGCGCTCGATCCAATCACTTGGCCGGAAGGTGCGCCCGTCCTCTGTGACGCCCTCGATCACGATCATGCCATGTGTGTCCACTGTTCTTACCTCGCGGTCTTCTCTCAGTCAGTCCCAAGGTGTCACTGACATCATAGTACGTTTTTACGAAAAATTTTTGGTGTTGGTCCCATTGCCGGATAAAAGGTTCCGTCTTGCGACCTCAAGCGCAGCTGGCAGATCGCGGCAACCCAGACCTTCGACGCGCCGCTTCAATCCCGTGACGATCTCCCTCAGGAGATGCGGCCCTTTGTAGATGAAGCCCGTATACACCTGCACCAGGCTGGCCCCGGCAACCAGATGGTCCCAGGCGCTGTCTGCACCCTGGATACCTCCTACCCCGATGATCGGTATTTCTGCCGGCAATCCCTTGTAAAGCAAGGAAATGATATGCCTTGCCAAGCCATGGAGCGGGGCGCCGCTCAGACCCCCTGGCTCATCCTGAAAGCGCGTATACCCCACCAAGGGGCGCTGAACGGTTGTGTTGGTGGCGATGACGGCGTCGCATCCCACGTCAACGAGTACCGGTATGAGTGCACCGACCTCGTCATCGCGCAGATCCGGGGCGATTTTGACCGCCAGCGGTACACGCCGCCCGAGGAGGGGGGCAAGCCGCCCCTGTTCTTCCTTCAGCATGCCCAGGAGGGCATGCGCCGCCGCAGGTTCCTGAAGACTGCGCAGGCCGGGCGTATTGGGTGAAGACAGGTTGACCGTCACGTAGTCGGCATGGGGCGCGACGGCGCAAAACGCCAGGCGGTAATCATCAATGGCCCGGTCAACGGGTGTATCCCGATTTTTGCCAATGTTAACACCGACGGGCATGGTGCGGGTATGGGCCGACAGGCGCCGGATGAGTGCGTCGACACCGTCATTGTTAAAACCCATGCGGTTGATGAGCGCCTCTTCGGCCGGCAGGCGAAAGAGCCGCGGACGGGGGTTACCCGGCTGCGCACGCGGCGTGACGGTACCGACCTCGGCGAAACCAAAACCCAGCGCCTCCAGAGCCGGCAGGCAACGGCCATTCTTGTCGAAGCCGGCAGCGAGCCCGACCGGGTTGTTGATGGCACGGTCAAACAGCGCGCCGGGCAGCGCCGGCGGCCGCCGTGCCAACAGCCGGCCGCCCGCATGTCCGAGCCACTCGAGGGTGTTGATGGCCGCATCGTGGGACGACTCCGCCGGTACACGAAAAAGAAGGGAGCGGATCAGCCGGTACATCAAAAGTGTTCGCCAGCGGTCAGATAGCGCCAGCGGCCGACTGGCAGTCCGCCCAGGCGGACGCCGCCGATGCGCACACGCTTAAGGCTCACGACATCGTGTCCGATGTCGGCCAGCATGTGCCGGATTTGGCGTTTGCGCCCTTCGGTGAGCACCAGCCGCAGGTAGTCAGGCCCCAGTCTCCACACGCCGATTGGGCGCAGCGGACGTCCGGCAAGGGTCAGGGGCCCGCGCAAGGCGGCGAGCGCCGCGTCGTCCAGGGGCCGGCGCACGCGTACCAGATATTCTTTTTCCACACCGTGTCCGCCGATCAGGTGCCGGGCGATGCGGCCGTCGTCGGTCAGCACGAGCAATCCCTGTGAATCGATGTCGAGGCGGCCGGCCACGGCGAGATGCCGGGGCGGTTTGGGCCCGGCGCCCAGCTGGCGGTCGGGCGTAAGCAGGACATGGGCGCTTTGATAGCCCGCCTCCGGTTGGCCCGAAACGTAGCCGATGGGCTTATGCAGCAGGACCGTGACCCGTTCGCGCTGGCGGCGGACGGCGGCTCCTTCCAGGGTGATCCGGGCATCCGGATTCACCCGCTCGCCGAGTTGGGCGACGCGGCCGTCGACCCGCACCAGCCCCTTCTCCAGATAGTCGTCGGCTTCGCGGCGCGAGCACAGCCCCCGATGGGCGAGGAGTTTGGAAATGCGCACCTGTTCTGTCATCCGCCAAGGATACCGCCGCTTGCGCGCGACGCAAGGGTGATGTTGGCGGTGTGCCCGGCCGGCCGGTACAATGGCCCGCTTTGGCGGAGGAATCGGGCATGCCGAAGCTTAATCGGTACAGTGAGCGGATCACGGGACCCAAGTCGCATGGCGCATCGCAGGCCATGTTGCACGCAACCGGTCTGAGTGACGCGGATATGGCGAAGGCCCAGGTGGGCATCGCCAGCGTTTGGTTCGAAGGCAATCCCTGCAACATGCATCTCATGGATCTGGCCGGACTGGTCAAGGAGGGGGTGGTCGGCGCCGGGCTGGTCGGCATGCGATTCAACACCATCGGCGTCTCCGACGGCATTTCCATGGGGACCAAGGGTATGAGCTACTCGTTGCAGTCGCGCGACATCATCGCCGATTCGATCGAGACTGTGATGAGTGCCCAATGGTATGACGGCCTGGTGACCCTGCCCGGCTGCGACAAGAACATGCCCGGCTGTCTGATTGCCATGGCGCGCCTGAACCGTCCGGCGCTCATGGTCTACGGCGGCACCATCAAGCCTGGGCATCTGCACGGGAAGACCCTCGACATCATTTCCGCCTTCCAGGTCTACGGGGAATATCTGGTCGGACGGGTGACCGAGGAGGAGCGCGGCGAGGTGGTGCGGCACGCCTGTCCGGGACCGGGAGCCTGTGGCGGCATGTACACGGCCAATACCATGGCATCAGCCATCGAAGCCATGGGCATGACGCTTCCCTACAGCTCCTCAACGCCTGCCGTGGATCCAGGCAAGCTGGACGAATGCCGGCGCGCCGGCGCGCAGGTGAAACGGCTCCTCGAGCACGATATCAAGCCGCGTGACATCATGACGCGCAAGGCATTTGAGAATGCTTTGGCGGTCGTCATGGTCCTTGGCGGTTCTACCAATGCCGTGCTGCATCTGATCGCCATGGCCCGCGCCGCCGGCGTCGATCTGACGCTTGCCGATTTCCAGGCCATGAGCGATCGCGTGCCGTTGCTTGCGGATTTGAAGCCAAGCGGCCGCTACGTGATGGAGGATCTGCACACCGCCGGCGGTGTGCCCGCCGTCATGCGCGTCCTCGCCGAGCACGGGTTGCTCCATGAGGATTGCCTCACGGTCACCGGTAAAACCGTCGGCGAGAATCTGCAGGAGGCGCGGGGGCTTACGCCGGGACAGTCGGTCATCCGCCCGTTCCGTGATCCGATCAAGGCGACCGCCCACATCCAGATCCTGACGGGCAATCTGGCGCCTGGCGGTTCGGTCGCCAAGATCACCGGCAAAGAAGGATTGCATTTTCGTGGTCCGGCGCGGGTGTTTGACGCCGAAGAGGATATGCTGGCCGCACTCGAACAGGGCAAGATCGCCCGCGGTGACGTGGTGATCATCCGCTACGAGGGACCCAAGGGTGGGCCCGGCATGCCGGAAATGCTGACGCCGACCTCGGCCCTGATGGGAGCCGGCATGGGTGGTGACGTGGCCTTGATCACCGATGGCCGGTTCTCCGGCGGCTCCCACGGCTTTATCATCGGGCATGTGGTGCCCGAGGCCCAGGAGGGCGGCCCCATTGCGCTGGTGCGGGATGGCGACATGGTCACCATCGATGCGCAGACGCGGCGCCTCGACGCGGATGTCAGCGAGGCGGAGTGGGCGGCGCGCCGGGCGGCCTGGAAGATGCCGCCCTATAAGGTGTCGCGCGGGACTTTGTTCAAATACATCAAGAACGTCAAGGACGCCGCTTCCGGCTGCGTAACCGACGAATAGGGGGTTTTATGGCAAAAATCACGGTTAAGGCAAATGGGCCCTATCTGGTCGAGGGTGTCGATGTGGTCGACAACGAGGGACGCCCGTTCAAGACGGAGGCCGGCAAGCCGGTCGCTTTGTGCCGCTGCGGACAGTCCGCACGCAAGCCGTTTTGTGACGGGACACACATGAAGGTCGGCTTCAAGTCCGAAGAGCACGCCTAGGGGCCCCGTCTGACTACCCCTGCCGGCCGACATGATGAATGGGGGCCGGCAGGAGGGAGCGGATGCCGGTGTTTCGGGTGTTGCGGCGGCAACGGCCGTCAACTGAGGGCCGCTTTGGGGCTTTAAGAGGTTGTTAGGCGGTGCAGAGGTGGCTCCCTGCGCTCTGCAGGTTCTCTGCGGCCGCTTCGTCCGGCCGGCATGACGCGCGCCGGGGCTCGCGAACGGGAGCGCGGTGCCTGTGTTCATGGTTGTACCAGTCGGGGGATTTGGGCCGAAGCCCTATCCGCTGGCTGCCTGTCTGACCCCGGTGACAATACGCCCCGGATCATGGTTTTGACTGAAGGCGGCACCGAGTCATACCGGGCCTGACCGGCCGTACCTCGATTGCTATTGTAGAGGCGGGAAGACAGTAACGGGTCATCGAACAGGCCTTCGCCCCCCCGCCGGCGTACCCGAGATCATCATGACCTTGCCCGAGTTTCGTGGACCCTTATGGCCAGGGAATGTTGGCTTCGGATGTCATTGGGGCTATGTATCCCACTGTATTGTCGGTCCACTGCACCCGAAACGCCGGCATCCGCTCCCTCCTGCCGGCCCCCATTCATCATGTCGGCCGGCAGGGGTAGTCAGACGGGGCTCCTAGGCGGCCGTTTCGTCCCCCACGGGCGGCCACTGCACGGCCGCCCGTAGCGGCAGATGGTCGGAACACACCTGGGTCAGCGTTGTCGTGTGCGTGTGCAGCCCGATGAGCGCCTCCCTTGGTGAGACCAGGATGCGGTCCAGAGGCAGCAGCGGAAAGAAGGCGGGATAGGTGGCCGGTGCCGGCTGCGAGCCGAGCGCGGCATGCAGGCCCGACAGCGCCCCGCTCGCCGGCCGCCACGCGTTGAAGTCCCCCATCAGCACCAGCAGTTTCTCCGGCGCAGGCGCAAGCGCCTCGAGCAGGCGCCGGCCCTGCTTGCGCCGTTCCCACGGCACAAGACCAAAGTGCGTGACAACCACGCGCACGAGGTGCTCGCCAAAACGCAGATCCACATCAAGCGCGCCGCGCGGCTCATGTCGCCCCACGGTCAGGTCGATGTGCCGCACATCGGCAACCGGTAGCGAGGTGAGCAAGAGATTTCCATAATGGCCGTGATGGCGCGCGAGCAGCGGCCCGCGTACCGCGTTCAGGCCGGTGGCATGCGGCAGATAATCCATCTGCGCACTATCAAGACCCGGACCGGAATGCGTATCAACCTCCTGGAGACCGACAATATCGGCCTCCAGCTCGTGGATCACCCGGACGATGCGATCGACGTCGCGCGCACGATCTTTGCCGATGCAACCGTGAATGTTGTAAGAAGCGATGGTCAGCATTGCGTGATTGGCAAGCGCTCCATGTCCTGCAGGGCAGGCACCGCGGCCGCCGGGCGGCGGCGCGCAAGGGCAGCCCCGTCCCGGGAAATTTTCTATTGTCGTTCAAACACCGTCTTTTTGTCACGATGTTGGGCGAGCCAGCGGCGGATCCAGAGGATGAACGATACGATGACCGCTGCGAGAAGCACCAGGATGGCAATCTCCGCAGGTTCCGGCCGGGCAAGCGCACGCGTGAGCGTGCCCGTGAACAGGCTGATGGTCAGAATTCCCGGCGCGACGCCGATGCCTGCGCCGATGAGGACGTTCCGATAGCGCACACGCAGGCTGCCGGCGCCCACGGTCACGAGCGTGAAGGGTGCAATGGGCACAAGCCCCATGGTGATCATCGTCATCAGGCCGCGATTCTTCAGGCGTTCGCGCAGGCGCTGCCAGTGACGGCCGCCAAGCCGGGCAACGTAGCGTTCGTGGAGAAGCCGGCCGGCCGCGTAGTTTACGGACGTGCTCGCCAGGCATCCCAAAAACGCATACAGCAGGCTTTGCGGCGGCGGGAACGCGATGGCGGTGGCGATAATGAGCAA
This sequence comes from Pseudomonadota bacterium, assembly GCA_021795715.1. Classification (GTDB taxonomy): domain Bacteria; phylum Pseudomonadota; class Gammaproteobacteria; order Acidiferrobacterales; family Acidiferrobacteraceae; genus JAJYDN01. The sequence continues at coordinate 54,877 of JAJYPD010000003.1, read as the reverse complement.
AGTGATGGGGAAGAATGCCGCCCCCCCGACGATGAAGGCGATGAGCGTGATAACAGGCGCGGCGGCCAGTGTCGTGGCCCCGCGCAGCAGGTGGACCAGGCGCGATATATTCAGCCAGACGTGCAGGGGCGTGTGGGACCACAGGGCGCTTAGCGAAGCGATCGCGGCAAGCAGGATGGCGTTACGCAAAAGGCGGAGCCTGGCGTTGTGCCGCACGTCGTGCGGGAAGATGTCACGGGCGTCGACGGGCCGTTCCGGATCCGCAATCCACGTTTCCGGTATGTCGGTTTCGTCGACGGGTGAGTCATCCACGGGGCGGAGGGCGCGGGGCCCACCGGCGCAGGAATCGATGAGGTGGATGAGGGACGGATCCGCGGCCAGACGTGTGCGGACTTCGCTGCGCGTAAGATGCAGATGTTCGGCGAGCAGGTCCTCCTTGAAGTCCCGGATGGCGCCGGCGGCGGGCCCATCGTCTGCCTCGATCGTCAGATTGCATTCACTGTCGAGCCCCATGGAGCGATTGTTGGTGTTGGCCGAGCCGATGGACAAAAGCCTGTCGTCCAGGATCAACACCTTGCTGTGTACGCGAATGTAGTCATCGCCGAGATCTTCGGCGTGTGGATAGCAGATGCGCAGGCGGTTGTGGCGGTCGGCCGTCCGCAACAGGCCAACGAGACGGGCACGCAGCAAACCCATGGTGTGTTCCTGCAACCATCCGCTCGTGCGTTGCGGCAAGACGATGACGACTTCCGGTGGATCTGCGCCACCCAGAACGGCGCGCAGCGCATCGCCGATGCAGGCGGCGGTGAAATACTGGTTTTCAATGTAAATGTAGCGCCGGGCCGCGGTCAGCGCATCGATGTAGAGCTGGCGGATCTCGGTGATCTCCGGGTGGCCGTTATAGGCGGGTTCGGTCCGGCTTATGGCTACAGGTATGTTGCGCACCGCCTGCGCGAGACTTTCGGGCCAGTGCGCGCCGGTGGCGCCGGGCGGGGGAATGATTTCACCCGTTGCCCGGTGCCACCGCTGCCGGGCGAGTCTGCCGAGTGCGGCGGCGGCCTTTCCGCTGACGGCGATCTGCACGTCGTGGAAGGGGCCATAGGGGTGGCCTGCGGGGTCGGTGCGGCACGGATCGTGTGGGCGGTGTTGCCGGGTATCGAAACGGCGTATGGTCAGGTCGAGTCCGCCGACGAAGGCGAATTGGTCATCAACGACAACGATCTTCTGATGGTGCGAGGCGGCGAGCGGATGGCTGCCATCGAGCGCGAAGCGCAGACGCCTGTGCGTGCCCCAGCGGCCCTTGGCGGTGGGCAGCAGCGGCTCGCGCTCCAGTGCGAAAATGAGCGCAAAATCCCAGCTCAGCAGGTAGATGTGCAGCGGCGGCCTGTGCTCCAGGGTGGCTTGGAGGAACGCCGCCAGCCGCCGTTCGTCGTCGCGCCAGTCGCATCCACCAAAGCGCATGCGGCTGTCCATGTCCCAGCCAAGGGCGATGACGCTCTGTTCGGCGTTGCCGATCGCCTCGGCCAGCGGACCAAAATAGTTGACGGCGTCGATGGCAAAGGCCACCCCGTCGGCGGGTACGAGATGCCAGCAGTTTCTGCCGGGTTGCAGGATGGTCCCCATTGCGCGGCAGCGTATAGCTTGTACCCGGGCGGCGCCATCCGTCGGGTGGCCGTCTACACGGCTTGCCGATGAGCGGGCGGGCAGGCGGCAGGCGGCAGGAATCCGAGCAACATCAGGCTCATGCGCTGCAGTTCGGGCGGACTCATCTTGCGGATCTGGGCAGTCTCTGTGATGCGCAAACGCGCGGCGGTTCGGGAGAGGGCGGATTCATCGAAACCGATGCCCGGGAACTGTTTGCGCGCCTTGATGTGGATCAAAATGCGTACGGCGTCGCTCTCGCAAAAGCACATGGAACACCTCCTTTGCGTCTCTAGTAGCGGTCTTCAGTCTGCGAGCGTGGAGCATTCCAATCAAGGGCCGATTCGCCCTTCGCGGGGGGCAGAGGAAAGCGCAGACGGCATCTTTTGGCTGACAGGCGTCTATTCAAATGGCGGGGTCCGCTTGTTATAGTTGAAGACAGGAGAGATCCATGACCGACGACCGCATTGCCAGCTTGTACCGCAAACCGTGCCCGTCCTGTGCGCACGATCTGCCCCGGGACGCGCATCAGTGCGAGTTCTGCGGGTATACGGAAGCCGGGGAGGAGGACGATCAGGAGCGGCTTTATGTGGAGTATCTGACCGCCCGTCTGCGGCAAGTCCAGATCACCATCGTCGAGATCGTTGAGGAGTCCCGCCAGTCGGTGCTGGATCCGGTTCGGGCGCGCGAGTTGCGTGACGCGAAGGCCGAAGTCCAGGCTCTGGAGCAGGAGCTCGCCGCACATCAGGCGCAGCCACCGCAGGCGCCCGCCGTCACACCAGAGGCCGCCGGGGTCCAGGAGATGCCACCCGGGCCGGTTGCGAACCCGGCGAAGGGAGCGTCCGCACGTCCGGCGGAGCCTGCGACGCGCACGCGGGACGCCGTTGTGAATGAAACGTCGCGCCGGTCCGCAACGGCTGTACAGCACGCCGCGTCCAACAAGACGGCGGCCACGCAGAGAGTGATTCTTTCCGAAGGCGTAGCCTCCGAGCGCCGGTCGCCCAGAGTACCCCCCAAACCGGCCGTCGCAGCGCCCCAATCAACCCTCGCACCTCCCCAACCCGTAGTCGCAGCGCCCAAACCGGCCGTCGCGCCGCCCAAACCCGCGGCGGTTCAGCCCGTTGCGGCCACGGCGCCACGCCAGATGGCAGAAAAGACGCTCTGGGGCGATGACAGGGGGATCTGCCCGGCGTGCGGCGCGACCGTCAGCGCGTCGGCAACGCAGTGCGCCTGCGGACAGGTCCTTGAGAGCCGGGAGGCGGCAGGCGGGGCCGTGTGTCCGCACTGCACGGCGACCGTACCGGCGGGTCAGTCCCATTGCAGTTGCGGTTACCCGCTCAGCCTGGGTCCGCAGCTTCCCGGTATTGCCCATGACGGCCCCTCGATTCCCTCGATCAACGGCAACAAGGATCGTTAACGGCGGGTCAATGCCTCAAGGGTGCCCAGGCGCCGCTTCAAAGTGTCGATTTCCTGCAGCAGGTCAACCAAGACCGCAACGGTTTCCCATTCGAGATCAAGGCCCTGCTTGAGCCTGCGGGCGCGCCGCGCGCGATGGAGTGCGTTTTCGGGGTAGAGATTGCGCGCAAGCGGTGTGATGACGCCCATATCCACCAGTGCACCCAGATCTTCGGCAGTCAGGTGGCTGCGGCCGCAGAGTTCCTCGCCGCTTAGGGTCAGCTGGTCATCGATCACCACGCCGATGACGACCTTATTCATCATGCCTCCCAATGCGCGCGCGGATTGAAGGGGAGCTCTTCAGCCAACTGCTTATACAGGGCCTGTGCCCGATCCGAATCCATCCGTGGATTGACGATCTCGAGGACGACATACTCATCACCCGGTGGATTTCCAGGCAGGCCGCGGCCCCGCAGCCGCAATTTCTGGCCGGTCTGGGAGCCGGCGGGGACTTTGAGATCGACCTTGCCACCCAAGGTGGGCACTGTCAATGTCGCACCGAGGGCGGCTTCCCAGGGGGCAACCGGCATCGTCAGATGGAGGTCGCGGCCGTCCACCTGGTAGCGGGCGTGGGGCGCGATGTGAATTTCCAGGTACAGATCGCCCGGAGGGCCGCCCCCGTGACCGGGGCTGCCTTGCCCGGTGAGTCGCACCTGCTGGCCGGCCTGGACGCCGGCGGGGATGTGGACATTGAGGGTGCGCACGTCGGTTCGGCCGTCCGCAGTCGGGATCGACAGCCGCACAGACCGGGTGACTCCGGTATACGCTTCCTCAAGTGTGATGGTGAGCTCGGCATGCTCGTCTTCGCCGCGCATGCTGGCCGTGCGCCGGAAACCGCCGCCACCGCCGCCGAAAATGCTCTCGAAGAAATCACTGAAGTGGGCCGCGTCGGGTCTGTGGCTGCTTTGGTCGCGGGCATGGCCGCGCGTGCCGCCGGTTGGCCGCCAGCCGGGAGGCGGCGTGAAGTCCTGATCGGCCCGCCAGTTCGGCCCTAGCTGATCATAGGCCGCCCGTTTCTCCGGATCACGCAGCACTTCGTAGGCCTCACCAAGCTCCTTGAAGCGTTCCTCCGCCTCTTTTTCCTTGCTGACGTCCGGATGGTACTTATGCGCAAGCTTCCGGTAGGCGCGCTTGATCTCCTCGGCGCTCGCGGTGCGGGGCACGCCCATGATGGCGTAGTAGTCTTTGTATCGCATGCGCACAAGATGCGGCCGCGCAACTCATCCTTCAAGTGCCGGACGGTTCCAGGCCTTGTTGCGGCGCGTTGCCGACATAGTTCAAGGGGGTGAGGGCCAGCAGGCGCTCCTTGGCTTCGTCCGGCAGGGCGAGACCCCTGATGAAGGCATGCAGATCGGCGCGGGTCAGGCGGCGTCCGCGGCTCAATTCTTTCATCTGCTCATAGCCGCCCTTCAGGCCGTAGCGGCGCATGACGGTCTGCACGGCCTCGGTCAGAACTTCGTCATGTGCCGCAAGGTCGGCGTTCAGCCGGTCCCGGTCCACCTCGAGCTTGGCGAGCCCGCGCGAACAGGCCGTATAACCAAGTAGGGCATAACCCATGGCCGTGCCCACGTTGCGCAGCACGGTCGAGTCGCTCAGGTCGCGCTGAAAGCGGCTGATGGGGAGTTTCCCGGCGAGGTGCCCAAGTAGCGCGTTGGCAACCCCGAGATTGCCCTCGGCGTTTTCGAAATCGATCGGGTTGACCTTGTGCGGCATGGTAGACGATCCCACTTCGCCAGCCTTGGTCCTTTGCCGGAAGTAGGCAAGCGAAATGTAGCCCCAGACGTCGCGACAAAGATCGATCAGCGCGGTGTTAAAGCGCATCAGTGCGTGGCAGAGCGTGGCCAGCCCGTCATGCGGCTCGATCTGGGTGGTGTGCGGGTTCTGGGCAAGCCCGAGATCGGCGAGGACCGATCCGGCAAAAAGCGGCCAGTCGATCTCGGGATAGGCGATATAGTGTGCGTTGTAGTTGCCGACAGCCCCGTTGATCTTGCCGGACAGGGTGACGGCCTTGACCGCCTCCAAAAGCCGCATCAGGCGGGTGGTAAAGACCCGCATCTCCTTGCCGACGGTGGTGGGGGAGGCCGGTTGCCCGTGGGTGCGCGCCAGCATCGGTGTGGCGGCTTCCTGCTCGGCAAGCTCATCGCACTGGGCGACGATGCGGGCCATGGCCGGAATCAGCACTTGGTCGCGTCCGTCGAGGGTCATGCACGCATAGGCCACATTGTTGACGTCTTCGGAGGTCAATGCGAAATGCACGAACTCAAGAGCCTGGGTGAGTGATGGTTCGGCCGCCAGCTGCTTGCGCAGGTAGTATTCGATCGCCTTGACGTCGTGATTGGTGGTGGCCTCGATCGATTTGACGGTGATGCCGCCTGTTTCATCAAAACCGGCAAGCACCGCATCCAGAGCCCGTTCGCCGCGCTCGTCAAGCGGCGGCAGTTCGGGGATGCCGGGGTGATTGGCGAGCGCCTTGAGCCACGCAATTTCCATTTTGAGGCGGTAGCGCATAAGGCCCAGTTCGCTGAAGATGTCGGCGAGAGCGGCCGTCTGCCGGCTGTAGCGGCCATCCAGTGGGGAAAGAGCGGTCAGGGCGGTCAAGGACATCCTCCAGGGCGAGTCGCGGGGCAACGCCGCCATTATCCCGTGAGTCGCGGCAAAACCCAACCACCCTCTCGAGCACGGTCTGCAGCCACGCTTCCTTCAGGTCTGCACAAACCGGCCCAGCCGGCCGCCTGGTGAGCGCAGGGCCCGTTCGCAAACGCGGTTCCGCCAGCTCGCCGATCGGTGAATCTTCCGGTATGCCCCGGCGGCGGCAACTCCCATCGACACCTTTGCCGCCCGCACGGCACGGGGTTGCCGGAATGCGCGCCCCGCTCAGGGCCCGATCGCCATGCCGTGTTCTGCCGGCCCGCGATCATCCCAATGCCCGGCCGCGCCTTGCCGAATCCGGGGCGATTTTCGGCACAGACAAGACCCACCCGGCGTTTGGGAAACTGGGGTCGCGCGTCTGCGCCTGCTCGATTCCCTCGGGTGAAGGCCTGGTCGAGGCTCCCCTGAAAGAGCAAGGGCGCGGACCCATGTTCGCGCGCAAAGCGGCGATAAGCGGGCGGCCCGTTGCCATTGCAACCGCGAGGACCGGCGTCGCTTTTTGCCTGGCAAACGCGCAGTGTCATCCTTGCCGGGTGGTCTGGCCGGACGGGTTCTCGTCATCCGCGGTGGTCACGACGGCGCCACCCAGGCAGGTGTCGCCCTCGTAGAACACCGCGGACTGTCCCGGGGCCACCGCCCAGGCCGGTTGTGTGAAGGTGATGCGCAGCCCCTCGCCGGCGGGTTCGACGGTGCAGGCATGGGCCTTCTCGCGATAGCGGATCTTGACGAGCCCGCGCCAGGGGAACGCCGGAGGGTCCGTCAGCCAGGAGGGGGCGGCGGTCAGGCACCCCCGCCGGTACAGGGCCGGATGCCGCCGCCCCTGGGCCACGATCAAGGTGCGGTCGGCCAAGTGCTTGCGGGCTACATACCAGGGCTCACCCGGCCCGCCGATGCCCAGACCGTGGCGCTGGCCGATGGTGTAATACATGAGGCCGTCATGATGTCCTTTCAGTGCGCCGTCGATGCTCCTGATGGGCCCGGGCGCATCGGTGAGGTACCGGCGCAGAAAGGTTTTGAAGTGGCGCTCACCAATAAAGCAGATGCCGGTGCTGCTCTTGCGATCGGCGTTGTGGAGGCCAAGGCGGCGGGCGATGGCGCGCACTTCTTCCTTGGTGAGATCGCCGATTGGAAACAGTGTCCGGCGCAGCACGGCGCCATCGATCGTATGCAGAAAGTAGGTCTGATCCCGGTCGGCATCGCGGCTCGTCTTCAGCAAAGCCTGGTCGGCATTAAGCGGTGTGCAGCGGGCGTAGTGGCCGGTCGCCATCAGGGTGGCGCCGAGCGAGCGGGCATGCTGCCAATAGACATCGAACTTGATTTCGCGGTTGCACAGCACGTCGGGATTTGGTGTGAGACCGGCGCGGCAGTCGGCAAGAAAGCGGGCAAACACCCGCTCTTTGTAGTCGCGCGCGAAATTGACCGCGTGGAGGGGGATCTCCAGGCGATCGCAGACCGTGCGCGCCGAGGCGAAGTCAGCCGCTGCCGAACAGAAGCCGCCGGTGTCGTCGTCTTCCCAGTTCTTCATGAACAAAGCGGAGACCCGATAACCTTGTTCGAGCAGACGAAACGCGGCTACCGCCGAATCGACCCCGCCTGACAGCGCCACCACGACGTGCGCGCCGGGTGCGGCCAGAGGCCATGGCGGCATCGGTCCGACCGCGTTCATGCCGTCAAGGGCGTGTCGCCCAGATGCACGAGGACGTCGAGCGGATAGCGCTGCCCGCGCCGGTAGTCGGCGACCGCCTGCAGGACCTGCGGTCCGCGGTGCTGGGCCTGTCTGGCCCGCAGGTCCTGCTCGCTCAGCCACAGCGCCCGGCGTATGCCGTTGTCAAGGGGACGGGCCGGATCGTGATCGGATACATCCCCAATGAACGCAAAGCGCAGGTAGGTGATGCCGCTTGCGGACTTGTAGTGGTAGACGCCAAGCAGCGCAGTCGGTGCGAATTGCCAGGCGGTTTCTTCGAGGGTTTCCCGGTGAACCGCCGCGAGAAGCGTCTCGCCCGCCTCCAGGTGCCCCGCCGGCTGGTTGATGACCAGCGCGCCGGCGACTTCTTCCTCCACACACAGAAAACGGCCGTCGCGTTCCACGACGGCAGCGACAGTCACATGGGCTTCCAGCATGATTCATTCTACCTCGATGTTGCGCCAATGACCGCTTGGCAGTCCGTCGATCGTGTGCTTGCCGACGGCGTAACGGATCAGCCGCAGGGTGGGGTGGCCCACGGCGGCGGTCATGCGGCGTACTTGACGGTTGCGGCCCTCCCGCAACGTCAGGGATAACCAGCTCGTCGGCACCGTCAGACGATGCCGGATCGGCGGGTCGCGCACCCACACGGCCGGTGCCTCGAGCCGGGTGACCGTGATCGGGCGTGTTTTTTGCCCGTCCAGGAGCACGCCGCCGGCCAGGCGTGCCAGCGCCTCATCCGACGGTTCGCCTTCGACCTGCGCCCAGTAGACCTTCGGCCACCCCCGCCCGGGACGGGTGATGCGGTGGATGAGGGCGCCTGAGTCGGTCAGCAGCAGGAGGCCCTCGGAGTCGAGATCGAGCCGGCCGGCTGCATAGACATGAGGCACATCGATATAATTTTTCAGGGTCGGGCGCCCGTGCGGGTCGGTGAAGCGGCTTAAGACCCCGTAGGGCTTGTTGAAGAGTATCAGGCGCATGTGCCTTCGGGGATGAATCCGCTACAATTGCAAGCCACACATTATAGCCCAGGCGCGCCGGCGCGCCGATTTGGAGGAAGATGAGATGGCAGGTCAGAGCACACAGGCAGAACGGATCAGCGTGCGCGGCGACGGACGACTGAATGTGCCCGACCGGCCGATCATCCCGTTCATCGAGGGGGATGGTATCGGCGTCGACATTACGCCTGTCATGCGCATGGTCGTCGATGCCGCGGTGAGCCGCGCCTACGGTCCGAAACGGCAGATCGAGTGGATGGAGATCCTGGCCGGCGAGAAGGCCCAGCAGCGCACCGGCGATGCTTTGCCGGCCGAGACACTCAAGGCCATTGCGGAGCACGTGGTCTCGATCAAAGGCCCGCTGACGACGCCGGTCGGCGGCGGGCGCCGCTCACTGAACGTCGCTTTGCGCCAGGAGCTCGACCTCTATGTGTGTCTGCGCCCGGTCCGCTACTTCCCGTCGGTGCCAAGCCCCCTGAAGGCGCCGGAAAAGACCGACATGGTGATTTTTCGGGAGAATTCCGAGGACATCTATGCCGGGATCGAATGGCCGGCGGGATCGCCTGAGGTCGCGCGCGTCATCGACTTCCTGATGCAGACGATGGGCGTGCGCTCCATCCGTTTTCCGGCGACCTCGGGCATCGGCATCAAACCGGTTTCGCGCGAAGGCACGGAACGTCTGGTGCGCAAGGCCTACGAATACGCGCTTGCGCACGGCAAGCCGTCGGTCACGCTGGTGCACAAGGGCAATATCATGAAGTTCACCGAAGGCGCATTCAAGGAATGGGGCATGGAACTTGCCCGTCGCGAATTCGGTGCGGTCACCGTGGATGGACAGTTGCGCCTGCCGCGCGCCGACGGAAGCTTTGTCGTGGTCAAGGACGTGATTGCCGATGCCTTTTTGCAGCAGATCCTGCTGCGGCCCGAGGACTACAGTGTCATCGCCACCTTGAACCTGAACGGCGATTACATTTCCGATGCGCTGGCCGCACAGGTGGGCGGTATCGGCATGGCGCCCGGCGCGAATCTGTCGGACCTCATCGCCATGTTCGAGGCAACGCACGGTACCGCGCCCCGCTATGCCGGCCAGGACAAGGTCAATCCCGGCTCCCTGATTTTGTCGGCGGAGATGATGTTGCGGCACATGGGCTGGACGCAGGCAGCAGATTACATCATAACCGGGTTGTGCGGCGCGCTCGTGGCCGGACACGTGACTTATGACCTGGCGCGGCTCATGCCTGGCGCGGTGGAGGTGAGCTGTTCCTCTTTTGGCGCGGCGATCATCGCCCATATGGGCGCGTAGCGGTGTGCGGGCCGGCACGCATCCGCGCATGACGCCGACGAGCGGGCAGGCAAAACCGGTGAAACCCGCCTATCGTGCGCTGGCGGCGGTGGTCGTGGTTCTGCTCGGGGGCTGCGGGGCCTATGTGCGCCCGCTGACCGCCGCGCAGGCCGCCCGTGCGTTGCCAAGGCGTCCGTTCACGGCGGTTTGGGCCGCGTATTCGCACCGCCTTGTGCCCGCTCTGCCGCCGCTTGAAGTGCGGCCGCACGAGGGACTGACGCCGGCGGCCGCGGCCGTGTGGGCGGTGGTGGCCGACCCCGATCTCAGGGCCGCACGGTCTGCAGGCGGCATCGCCCAGGCGCAATTGCTGGCCGCAGGCCTCCTGCCCAATCCCGTGTTTTCCCTGAGCGCAGGCCTGCCGATCAGTGGCCTTGGTCTTACCGATGCGTTTCGCGCAGCGCTCAGCCTTCCGATCCGGGCGCTCGTGACGCGGCCAGCCCGGGTGGCCGCCGCACGCGCGCGCCTGCGGCGTGTCGATCTCACTTTGGCCTGGCAGGCCTGGCAGGTGGCGCTCCATGCCAAGGATGATGTCTACCAGTTGGGACTGCTGGCGCGCGAGCGGGGGGTGCTGCATACAGAGATCGGTGATCTGCGCCGGCAGGTGGCGCTTCTTGCGCGCGGCGAACGGGCCCGGGTCGTCACCGCAGGCGTCAGGCAGGCGGCTTTGCTGGCGCTGCGGCATGCCCAGCTGGAGGCTTTGCAAGTCGCGGCCTTGTACCGGTTGAAGCTGCTGGCGCTGAAAGGGCTGTTGGGGCTGAAACCGGGCGAGGTCTTGCGGTTTGCACCCCAAGACAACCGGCGGTTTCGCGCGCCGGTCGACCGGCGCGCGCTGTTTGCCGGTCTTGCGCAGCGCCGTCTCGATCTCGTCGCTTTGCGCGCGGGCTATCGGGCGCCGAGCGCGGCGGTGCGGGTTGCGGTCTTGGGGGAATTTCCCCCGCTTGCGCTGGGGATAAACCGCGCACGGGACACCACCGACGTGAACACCATCGGCGCGGATCTGTCCGTGGCGCTGCCGATCTTCAACCACAATCAGGGGGCGGTGGCCATCGCCCAGGCGACCAGACGATCGCTGCTGCGGACCTATGCGGCGCGTCTTGCCGATGCGCGCCTCAAAATCGCCGAACTCATCACGTCTTTGCACGCGGCGCGGCGGGAGATCAGGGCGAGACGGCAGGTGGTCAGGACCCTTGTGCATCTTGAGGGGCTCTACCGCCAGGCTTTGGCGGAGCACGCCATCGACGCGCTGGTTTACTATCAGCTGGCCGCCCGCCTAACCCGCGAGCGCCTGCAGGAGATCGCCACCGCCGCGCGGCTCGATCAGCTCGGTGTGGCGCTCGAGACCGAAAGCGGCTGGTTTGAGCTGCCCAAGGCGCCGCCATGAGGAGGCGGCGCGTGTTTGTGGCCGCCGGCCTCATCGCCCTGCTCGGAGCGGCGGGGACGGTATTCGTTTTGCGCGCACCGGGAAGGCCCGCCAAGCCCCCGTCGGTGGTGGCCGCGGTCCGTGTGGCGCCACTGCGGATGGTGCCGGTGCGCCGCCGGCTCATCACTTACGGCCGGGTGGTCGCCGCCCCCTCGGCGCTTCAGGCGGTGACCGAGCCTTTCGCGGTGGCGGTGACGGGTGTCAATGTCAACCTCGGTCAGCCGGTCGCGCGCGGGGCGGCGCTGATGACGCTTGTGCCGGCCGCCGATACCCGTCTCGCCCTGTTGCGCGCCCAGACGGACTATCGTGTCGCCAAACTGATGCTGGCCGAGACCCGTGAGCGCTACGCGCTGCGGCTGGCGACACGCAGCCAGCTTCTGGCTGCCGAGCGCGGATTCGACGACGCACAGGTGGCGCTGCGCCTTTTGCACCGCGAAGGCTTGCGGCCGCACATGGAGGTCAAGGCCCCCGTGCGCGGCGTCGTCAGCCGCATCTTCGCCCAGGAGGGCGCCATCGTCCCCGCCGGCCAGCCGCTCATGGAACTGGTGGCGCGCGACCGGCTGGAGGTGCGGCTGGGTGCCGAACCCGAGGATATGGGCAATCTGCGATCGGGCGCGCGCGTGACGCTGCAGTCGTTCGCGGGCGGTCGCGAGCGGGTGCGCGGGCGGGTGTCGGTGGTGTCACGCGTGGTCAATCCCGCGACGCACATGGTGGATGTGTTCGTCGCCCTGCCGCCGGTCAATCCCTATCTGCTGGGTGAATATGTCGAGGGGCGATTCGTGACGACCTCGCCGCCGGTGCTGGTGGCGCCGCGGGCGGCCGTCCTGCCGGTCGATCATCGCCGGATTCTCTATACCATCGCCAACGGGCGCGCCGTGGCCCATGTCGTGCATATCGGCCTGCGCAACCATCACATCGTCCAGGTGATCGGTGCCCACCTGCGCCCGGGCGAGCCCGTGGTCGTCCTCGGCAACTACGAGCTCAAGCCTGGCATGCGTGTGAAAGTGACATGAGCGCCGGTCCGTGGCTGCAGCGCCACCGGCGTTCTCTGCTTTTCTTGATGCTGCTGCTCGTTCTCGGTGGCATCGGCGCGAGCTTCAAGGTGCCCGTGGCGCTTTTCCCGCATGTGGATTTCCCGCGGGTGGAGATCTATGCGCAAGCCGGCGACCGGCCGGCCAAGCGGATGCTGATCGCCGTCACCTATCCGATCGAACAGGCGGTGCGCGGCATTCCGGGGGTGGTCGGCGTGCGCTCGACGACCAGCCGCGGCGGGGCGGACTTTTATGTGAATTTCCGCTGGGGCGAGAACATGACCATCGCCACGCTCGAGGTGCAGGCGGCGCTCGCCGATCTCGGCACGCGTCTGCCCGCCGACACGCAGCTCGATGTGCGGCGCATGCGGCCGACGATTTTCCGCATGCTGGCCTATACGCTCACGTCGGACCGGGTGTCGCAGGCGCGGTTGCGCAACATCGCTCGCTACCAGCTCCGCCCGCTCTTGTCGGCCATACCGGGCGTGGCCCGTGTCGGCGTGATCGGCGGGCGGACCGAGGAATACCGTGTCACCGTCAATCCCGTGCGCCTGGCGCAGTATGGGTTGACGGTGGCCGACGTTGTGCGCTCGCTCAAGGAAAGCAATGTCCTGAAAAGCGTCGGTCACCTGACACGCCATTACCAGTTCTACCTGCTCATCTCCGACACACGCCTGCGCCGCCTGAAAGACATAAGAAGGACCGTGCTGCGTTCCGATGGCCACGGCATCGTGCGGCTTGGCGAAGTGGCGTCCGTGCGCCGGGCGCTGAAACCGCAGTGGACCCAGGTGGTGGGCGGCGGCCAGCCCGCCGTCAGCATCCAGATCTATCAGCAGCCGGGGGGCAACACGCTGGCCATCACCCAAGCGGTGGGGCGCGCCCTGCGCACCTTTCGCCGGCAGCTGCCCCCAGGTATCCAGATCCGCCGCTGGTACGACCAGGCAACGCTCATCCGCGCGGCGGCGGCCACCGTGCGCGATGCGGTGTTGATCGGCGCGCTGCTCGCGGCTGCCGTGCTGCTTTTGTTTCTGCGCAACGTCCGTATCATGCTGATCGCACTGGTGACGGTGCCGACCGTGCTGGCCGCCACCATGGTGGTCCTCTACGTGTCGCACATGACGTTCAACATCATGACGTTGGGCGGCATGGCGGCGGCGGTGGGTCTCATCATCGACGACACGATCGTCATGATCGAGCACATCGTGCGCCGGCAGATGGAAAGTCCGCCGGGTGAGCGCCATACGAGCGTGGCGCGGGCCGTGCGCGAATTCACACGGCCGTTGCTGGGGTCGTCGGCGTCGACGGTGGTGATTTTCATGCCCCTTGCCTTCCTGCAGGGCGTGACCGGGGCGTTTTTCCGCGCGCTTTCCCTCACCATGGCGGCAAGCCTCGTGATCTCGTTTTTCGTGACGTGGCTTGTCGTGCCGATCTTGGCCGACCATCTGCTCGGCACCGGTGGTGCCGATGTGGAGCGGGCGGGCCCGGTGCTGGTGCGTCTGCAGCGCGCCTATGAGCGTCTGATGCAACGGCTGTTCCGGCAGCCGCAGTGGCTTGGCGCCGGACTGGTCGTGCTGCTTGGCGCGGGATGGTTCGGCTTTGCCATGACCGGTTCGGGCTTCATGCCGGCGATGGATGAAGGCGGCTTTGTGCTGAACTACAAGGCCAAACCCGGCACTTCGCTTGGCGAGACGGCGCGGCTGCTTGATCAGGTCGAGCACATTCTGATGCAAGACAAGGCCGTCCAGACCTTCTCCTTGCGTACCGGCCTGCAGTTGGGCGGCGGTATCACCGGCACCAACGAGGGTGACTTCTATGTGCTCCTCAAACCCTTCCCGCGTCCCTCGGTATGGCAGGTGATGGCACGCGTGCGCCGGGAGGTGAAGGCGGGTGTGCCGGGGCTGGAGATCAGTATGGACCAGCCCATGAAGGACCTGATCGGAGACCTGACGGGCAGTCCGCGTCCGATCGAGATCAAGCTGTTTTCCGGGAACGGGCCGCTTCTGCGGCAGACTGCCATGCGGGTGGCGCGCCATCTCGCGGCGATCCCCGGGGTCCTGGCGGTGCGCAACGGCATCGTGTATTCGGGGAATGCCGTCGACATCCGGGTCGACCGGGCCAAGGCGGCACTCGAAGGTGTCAGTCCGCAGAGCGTCACCACCCAGTTGTATGACGCCCTAAACGGCGCGATCGCCACCCGCGTGCAGCGCGGGATCCGCATGATCGGCGTGCGGGTCTGGGTGCCGCATTCGATGCGCGCATCGCTTGGCGCCATTCGCAGTCTGCCGATGGAGGCCGCCAACGGGCGGCTCTTTCCGTTGCGGGAGGTGGCGCGCGTGCGCATTTTGCATGGGCAGCCGGAAATCACCCGCGACAATCTCAAACAAATGGCGGCCGTCACGGCGCACATCAGCGGGCGGAGCCTCGGCGGTGTCATGCACGACGTCAAGACGCTGCTAAAGACGCCGGGTTTGCTGCCACCGGGCATGTACTTCAGTCTGGGCGGCCTGTACATGCAGCAGCAGATCGCCTTTGCCGGCCTGATGGCGGTGTTTGCCACCGCCGTCGGCCTCGTGTTTTTGCTCCTGCTTTTCCTGTATGAGCGCTTCACGGTGGCAGGCGCTCTCCTGCTGACGACGCTGCTGTCTTTGCTGCGGTCTTCATCGGCCTGTGGGTGACCCGTACGGAGCTCAATATCTCGTCGATGATGGGTATGACGATGATCGTCGGTATCGTCACCGAGGTCGGTATTTTTTATTATTCCGAATACCATGATCTGGCGGGCACCGACGTGTCGGCGCGGCTCATCGGCGCAGGCAAGAACCGGCTGCGGCCGATCGCGATGACGACGATGGCGGCCATTCTGGCCCTCCTCCCGCTGGCGCTCGGCTGGGGACAGGGCGCGCAGATGCAGCAGCCGCTGGCCATCGCCATCGTCTCCGGGCTGCTGGCGCAACTGCCGCTCGTTTTGATTGTTTTGCCCGTGCTGCTGCACCGGATTCATCGCCGCCTGGGCGAAGGATAAGAACGGATCGCGGGCGTATGGGCGCTACGCGGGTCTACAGGTGGCCTGCGACTGGATAATGGCCGGCGGCACCTTTAGAATGGATGCAAGCTGTGGCGATCGCGGATCGGTTGGTGCCCGCCTTCGTTGCGTGGCCCCCGCTGCGCGGTATCCGTCGGCGGTGGGCCGCGGGCGCGGCGAAGACGGCTTGGATCATGATGACAATGACAACATAAGGAGGTCGGGATGCAGAAGTCCGTGCACGCGCTGTATGCGGTTTTGGGTCTCGTGGCGACGGTGGCGCTGACCACGGCCCAGGCAGACATGAAGAATGCCTGCGGGTCGTCGGGACAGGCCATGCACAATGCCTGCGGTGCCAACAAGAAGGCGCCGCACAATGCCGGCGGATCGTCGAAGAAGATGCCGAAGAACGCCTGCGGTTCGAACATGTCGTAACGGGGCGATGCCCCGCGCCCCCGGTGGGGTCGGGGCGTCACCGGATCCCTCGTTTCGATGCGCCGCGCGCGGCAAGTCCTGATGACGGTCGCGGCTGTGTGCGGGCTGGTGCTGGCGCCGGCGGCACGCAGCTTCCCGACGACGGCCTTTCTGGCGCGTTATTGGCATACCCCCGTGCCCCTGGGCGGCGCGCGGATTCCGCATTGGCCCGCCTTCGAGACCCGCTTGTCTCCGCGCGCCTGCGCTTTGTGTCATGCCGCCCAGTACGATGCGTGGAAGACGAGCCGCCACGCACAAGCCATGGGTCCGGGTGTGATCGGCCAGCTGGCGGTCGCAGGCGTGCGCGCCCGGGGGTTTGCGGAGGGTTGCCTGTCTTGTCATGCGCCGGGCCGGGGCTCATGGCGCGAGGTGCGATCCTTCATCCGCGGCGGCCGCCTGCACGCCGTGGCGCGATACGGTGTCAGCTGTGCCGACTGCCATGTGCGCCACTATCAGCGGTTTGGGCCACCCCTGGCCGCCTTCCTCGCCGCGGGCCGGATGATTCACAATGGATTCACGCCCGAGTCCGCCTTCACGCGCAGCCGTTTCTGCGCCGTCTGCCACCAGTTTCACCGCGATGGGGCGCGGCTTGATGGCGTGCTCCTCGAGAACACCTACAACGAATGGTACGACAGCCGTTACCGGCTGGAGGGGGTCACCTGCCAGAGTTGCCACATGCCCGGCGGCCGCCATCGCTTTGCCGGCATTCATGACCCGGGATTTGTGCGGCGCGCCGTGCAAGTGCGCTGGCGCATACGGATTTGCGGCCAAAGGCGCGTTTGCGCGCGGCTGTCTTTGACCAACACCGGCGTGGGGCACGATTTTCCGACCTATACGACACCCAAGGTCGTGATGAGCATCGAGGAGCTCTGCGGCGACAGGGTGTGCGCGGGGACCCGCCGGCAAAGTGTGATCGCCCGGCGCATCAATCTCGATCTTACGCGCGAGTATTTCGACACGCGCTTGCCGCCGGGCGCCACCCGCCGGCTCGTCTACGTCATGCCACAAGCGGCCCATGCCACGGGCGTTGCGGCCCGCATCGTCGTCTATCCGGACGCGGCCTACCTGCGCTTTTTCCGTGCCTATCTGGCCCGCTACCGGATGACCGCGCGGGAGCGGGCGTTGATCGAGCGGGCTTTGCGGCACGACATGCACACAGCCTACGTCCTCTGGAGCACGCATCGCCGTCTGTAGGGGAAAGCAGGAGGGGGTGTGATGAACGGGTGTTGCGCGGCCGCCGGCGGCAGGGGCGCGGCAGCACCCCTGCGCGGCGGGCGTGTGGTTCAGAGCGAACGGATGTTCGAGGCCTGCGGCCCCTTGGGACCGTGCTGTACCTCGTATTCCACCTCCTGGCCTTCCTTCAGGGTTTTGTAGCCTTCCATCTGAATGGCCGAGAAGTGGGCGAAGACATCATCCCCGCCCGCTGCAGGCGAGATAAAGCCATAACCCTTGCTCGCGTTGAACCATTTGACAGTTCCTGTTGCCATACGCGTAATCCCCCTAGTGACGCTGCCCGCCATGGCTTAGCTTGTAGGCGGGTCATTTTTTGGGTAAAGCTCTCCGTAACCGGGCCGAAACAATCGAGCCCAGCACTATGATGCTCGTTTCCGTCTCGGTGTCAAGGGTTTTTCGGGGGGTGTCGCGGGCGCAGATGAGCGGCCCCGTGCGGGGGGCCAAATGCGCGTATAATCGCATCAAAACGCCGTAATCGGGCATTAGAGCGAGACAACGTTATGGCCAACGACGATCCACGCTTTCATGAGGACATCGGTGTTCAGGAGGCCAAGCCGAGGCTGGCAAAACCGCCTTTGTACAAGGTGATCCTGCTGAATGACGACTATACTCCGATGGAGTTTGTCGTGTTGATTCTCGAACGCATCTTTCACAGGAGCCGGGAGGACGCGACACGCATCATGCTGCACGTGCATCAACGGGGTATGGGGATCTGTGGTGTATATACACGGGAAGTGGCGGAGACTAAAGTTAGACAAGTGATGACGTTTTCCGGTGAGAACCAGCATCCGCTGCAATGCACGCTGGAGCCGGAGTAAGGATTCGTGAATCGGAGGTGTTCCTAGCATGTTATCCCAGGAACTCGAGTTTTCCCTGAACATGGCGTTTCAGGATGCCCGCGAGAAGCGCCATGAGTTCATTACCGTCGAGCACCTTCTGGCGGCGCTGCTCGACAATCCCAGCGCATCGCGCGTGTTGCGCGCCTGTGGCGGCAACATCGAAGAGCTGCGGCGTACGCTGGCGGGTTTCCTGCGCGAGAATGTGCCCACCTTGGCGCCAGGCAGTCAGGCCGAGACCCAGCCGACATTGGGGTTTCAGCGTGTCATCCAGCGCGCCGTCCTCCATGTGCAGGGGGTGGGCAAGAAAGAGGTGACGGGCGCCAACGTGCTGGTCGCGATCTTCAGCGAGAAGGAATCGCACGCCGTGTATTTTCTGCAGAAGCAGAACATCACGCGCTTTGATGTCGTCAATTACATCTCGCACGGGATCTCCAAGGTGCCGGGCGAGGGACAGGAATTGTCACCCACCGAGGAACAGGAAGAAGGGGCGGCGCCGGGCGAGCGCGGCGCTCTCGATGTCTTTGCCGTCAACCTGAACGAACAGGCGCGGCTTGGCAAGATCGATCCGCTCATCGGGCGCGACCATGAGATGGAGCGCACCATCCAGATTCTGTGCCGCCGGCGCAAGAATAATCCGCTGTATGTCGGCGAAGCCGGCGTCGGCAAGACCGCCATCGCCGAGGGCCTGGCGAAAAAGATCGTCGATGGCGAGGTGCCGGACATTCTGGCCGACAGCACCATCTACGCACTCGACATGGGCGCGCTGCTCGCCGGCACGAAGTACCGCGGTGATTTCGAGAAGCGCTTGAAGGCCGTCATCCAGCATCTGAAGAAGCAGGAAAAGGCGGTGCTGTTCATAGACGAGATCCATACGATCATTGGCGCCGGTGCGGCGTCGGGTGGCGCGATGGACGCATCCAATCTGCTGAAACCCGCGCTGGCGAGCGGCGAACTGAAATGCATCGGTTCGACCACATACCAGGAATACCGCGGCATTTTTGAAAAGGACCGGGCGCTGGCGCGGCGCTTCCAGAAGATCGATGTACCGGAGCCCTCCGTGGAAGAGGCTGTGCAGATCCTGCGCGGACTGAAGCCGAAGTTCGAGCAGCATCATGGCGTGCGTTACACGCAGCAGGCGCTGCGCAGCGCCGTCGAACTGGCCGATCGCTACATCGGCGACCGGCATTTGCCGGACAAGGCCATCGATGTCATCGACGAAGCCGGAGCGAGCGTTCATCTCGCCGCGCCGAGCAAGCGCAAGAAGACGATCGGTGTGCCGGAAATCGAGGAGATCGTGGCGCGCATCGCACGCATCCCCCAGCGGCATGTGTCGACCTCGGACCGCGAGACGCTGCGCAACCTCGAGCGTGATCTGAAGCTCGTCGTGTTTGGCCAGGACGCAGCGGTCGAGGCGCTGGCGTCGTCGATCAAGATGGCGCGCTCGGGTCTGCGCGAAGGCGAGAAGCCGATCGGGTCTTATTTGTTTTCGGGTCCGACCGGTGTCGGCAAGACCGAGGTCACCCGGCAGCTCGCCTATACACTCGGGCTGCAGCTCATCCGGTTCGACATGTCCGAGTACATGGAGCGGCATACGGTGTCGCGCCTGATCGGCGCACCGCCTGGATACGTCGGTTTCGACCAGGGCGGGCTTTTGACGGATGCCGTCAACAAGCATCCCCACGCGGTGCTTTTGCTAGATGAGATCGAGAAGGCGCATCCGGGCGTCTTCAATTTGCTGCTGCAGGTGATGGATCACGGCACGCTCACGGACAACAACGGGCGCAAGGCGGACTTCCGCCATGTGATTCTGGTGATGACGACGAACGCCGGAGCCGAACAGCTGTCGAAAAAGAGCATGGGCTTCATGCCGGGCGAAAAGGCGGGAGACGAGGGCCTTGCCATCGAGCAGACTTTTACGCCGGAGTTTCGCAACCGGCTCGATGCCGTCATCAGCTTCAAGCCCCTGGCGCCGGAGACGATTGCCCATGTCGTCGACAAGTTCATCGTTGAACTCGAAGGTCAGCTTGAGGAGAAAGGGGTGGGGATCGAGGTCGAAGCCTCTGCCCGGGCATGGCTTGCGAGACATGGTTACGACGCGGCCATGGGCGCGCGACCCATGGCGCGCTTGATCCAGGAACGCATCAAAAAGCCGCTCGCCAACGAGTTGCTGTTTGGGTGCCTCGTGCATGGCGGCAGCGTCGTGGTGCGCGAAGAGGACGACAACCTGGTGTTCGACTATGCCGAGAAACCTGTGGGTATTCAGGAATGAGGTGATGTGTGCGGCCGGCGCGGACGTTCGCGCCGGACCTGCGGTGGACCCGGCGGCTCCGCTCTATGAGCGGGTCCCCACCCGCGATGATGCCACCGGTGAGCGACTGGCGGATTTCATGATGCTGTTCCCGGGGCTGCGCGAGCGTCCGGGTGGACAGCGCGGCGCAAGGACCCGTCTGATCAAAGGGGTGCTCCTGCGCTTTCCCGAGGTCGTGTTTGCCGACCTCAATCTGCGCCTCAATCTGCTGTGGGTCAGCGTCAGGACGCGCCCTGGCGTGATTCTGGATATCGCCTGCTGCCTGAAGCTGTATCTGCCGGAGGCGCTGCTGGTGGCACCGAAATATGCGTAACTAGCGGGCGCGGAAGACGATGCGGCCCTTGGTGAGATCGTAAGGGGTGAGCTGGACCGTGACCTTGTCGCCCGTCAGGATGCGGATGTAGTTCTTGCGCATCTTGCCCGATATGTGTGCGGTGACCAGGTGGCCATTGTCGAGCCGCACACGAAACAGCGTGTTCGGCAGCGTGTCAACGATGGTGCCTTCCATTTCGATGTGTTCTTCTTTTGACACTAGAGACCTCCCGACAAAACGCGTCCTATGATGCCGTAAGGCGGGCGGCCCGTAAAGCACCGGGGCCCGGGCGGCCCCAGGCGGCGGATCATGAAGCCGGTCCGCTCTCCGCCGACAGGCGCGCCCAGCGCCCGTTGCGGTACCCCTCGAGGGGCTGGAAACGGCTCTTGTAGGCCATCTTCGGGCTCGCCTCGATCCAATAGCCGAGATAGAGAAAGGGCAGACCGAGTTCGTGGGTCAGGCGCACCTGCGACAGGATGGAGAATGTGCCGAGGCCGCGTTGCGGCAGGTCGGGCTCGTAAAACGTATAGACCGCCGACAGGCCATCCGGCAGGCTGTCGATCACCGCGACCGCAAGCAGCCGGCCGTCGGCGCGGAATTCGTAGAACAGCGTTTCGACCTGCTGGCCCACGAGAAAGCGCATGTATGTCGGCGGGTCGGGATTGGCCATGGAGCCGCCGGTATGCCGGTGGTTCTGGTAGCGAAGAAACAGGGCGAAATGCTCGTTGTCGAACACCGGTCTTTTCACCACCATGCGCACGTCGCGGTTGCGCAGCAGCGTGCGCCGCTGTGCGCGGGACGCCATAAAGGATTCCACGGGGATGCGCACCGGCACGCAGGCGTGGCAACCCTGGCAGTGTGGACGGTAGATCAGATCACCGCTGCGGCGGAAGCCGCGGCGGTTGAAGTCCCCGAAAAGTTCCGTGCTGAGCGGGAAGCGCGGATCCATGAACAGGGTGTTGGCGGCGCGATCCGGCAGATAGCTGCACTCGTGCGCGGTCGACAAGAAGAGGTTGGGGAGTGAATCGCTCATTGTAATCCCGTTATGTCACGCCAGGGGCCAGGCCGGGGCGGCGCGGCGAGGGCGTCGCGCAGCCGGGCAAGAAACGTTTCGCGGGGCAGCGCCACGGCGCCGAGCGAAGCCATGTGCGCCGAGCTGACCTGACAGTCGATCAAGGAGAAATTCCACCGCGCCAGGACCGCCGCCAGCCGTACGAAGGCGATCTTGGAGGCATCCGTGGCGAGACTGAACATCGATTCGCCAAAGAAGGCTCCGCCCAGGGCGATGCCGTAGAGGCCGCCGATGAGCTTCGTGTCCTGCCAGCATTCGACGCTGTGCGCAAAGCCAAGCCGGTGCAGTTCTTCATAGGCCGCGATCATCTCTGCCGATAGCCACGTGCCCTGCGCATTGCGGCGCGGCGCGGCGCATGCGCGGATGACCTCGGCAAACGCGCGGTCGAAGGATAGGGTCCATGATGCGCGGCGCAAACTCCGGGCGAGACTGCGGTTGATGCGGACCGCCTGCGGCGCGACCACCATGCGCGGGTCCGGCGACCACCAGAGGATCGGCGGCTCGTTATACCAGGGGAAGATGCCGAGGCGGTAGGCGCGCAAAAGACGTTGGGGATGGAGGTCGCCGCCGACGGCAAGCGGCGCGTCGGCGGGGGCGTGGGTGACCGGTGGAAAATCCCAGGTGTCCGCGGGCAGCCAATGCATTCACGCGTCCTCGTCAAGCCACGCCCGCCAGGCCGCATGATCCGCCACGTCGACCTGCGCCTGGCGGGCGCGGGCGATCAGATAAGTCTGCAGATCGGTGAGCCATTCGCTGTCCATGAGGGCCGGCGCCGTCGGTAAGGCCGCGTGCAGCGTGGTGTAAAGCCGCTTGAGTTCGTCCAATGCATAATCATCCAGTGTGCGCATCAGGTGGGCTCCGCAGGATGCCTGAAGGGTGAGTGCTCGTTGAGTTCGGTCAGCTGATACTCAAGCCCGGCCCGTTCGCGGGCCAGAAAGTCGGCCACCGCCTGATTGAAGCTTGGGTGATCGAGCCAATGCAGGGATGAGGTCGTGGCGGGCAGAAAGCCGCGGCTTAGCTTGTGCGGGCCTTGTGCGCCCGCCTCGAAGCGCTGCAGGCCGTTTTGCAGGCAGTAGTCGATCGCCTGGTAGTAGCAGGTCTCAAAATGCAGCCCCGGCAAGGGCGACACGGTCCCCCAATAGCGCCCATAGAGGGTGTCGGTGTCGCGCACATAGAGGGCGCCGGCGATGGCGCGGCCTGCGTGTTCGGCCATAAGCAGCAAAGTGCCCGGCACGCGCTCGCCGAGCAGCGAGAAAAAGCGGCGGGTCAGATAGGGGATTGCGCCATATTTCTCGATGGTGGCGCGGTAAAAGCCGTAGAAGAGGTCCCACTGGGCCTCGGTGACGTCTGGTCCTTCGTGGAAGGTGAAGCGCACTCCGGCGTCGACGAGACTTTGCCGCTCGCGGCGGATGCTCTTGCGCTTTACGTGCGTGAGCGCGCCGAGAAAGTCGGTGAAGTCGCGCCAGCCCTCGTTGTGCCAATGAAACTGGTAGCCGGTGCGCAGCAAAAGGCCGGCATCCGCGAGCCGGCGGGTGTCTTCCGGACCGGTGAAGAGCCAATGGATGGATGATGCGCCGGTGGTGCGCGCATGCGTCTGCAGGGCGTCATGCACGGTGACCGCAAGGTCTGCGGGCGCGTCGGCTGCGCACAGCAACCGCCTGCCTGTGACCGGCGTGAAGGGCGACGCGACAACGAGTTTCGGGTAATAGCGGATGCCGGCCTGCTGGTAGGCGCGGGCCCACGCCCAGTCGAACACATACTCCCCGTAGGAGTGCGACTTGCGGTAGAGGGCGACGGCGGCCAGCGGCCGGTCCCCCTCACAGACGAGCATCATCTCCGGACTCCAGCCGGTACCGGCACCCACGCAACCGGCCTCTTCCAAAGCCGCCAGAAAGGCATGCCGCATAAAGGGCTGCGGGCCGGCCAGCCGGTCCCAGGTCGCTGCCGGAATGGCCGTGATCGGGCCTTCAATGGAGCAGTGCATGATTCGGCGAGTCTACCATTGATCAGGCCTGTCAGTCTGTCGTGGCACCCGCTCTTATCGGTTGCCGGGAACCGCGCGGCGGCAGCAGGCGTCTGTTCAGCCTGCGCAGATCCGCGGGCGCCAAATGGCTGATCGCCGCCGTCAGTTCCAGGCGGCTCATGAGGTAGCCGAACACGGCGGCGGCCAGTGCGCGTTTGGCCGAATAAAGCTGCTGCTGCGCCGCCAGCACATCGACATTGCTGCGGATGCCGATGCGCGCGCCGAGGCGCTCGGAGGCCAGTGCGGTGCGGCTGGCGCGCTCAGCCGTTTCGAGGGCGCGGATTTGCGCATAGGCGCTGCGCACGTTCAAAAATCCCTGGTGCACGTTGTAGCGCACGAGCCGCTGTGCGCGCTCGAGTGTGTAGCGCGCCTTGCGCGCACGGGCTGCGGCCTTGGCGGAGGCGGCTTCCAGTTCGCCGCCCTGATAGATGGGCCAGGTCAGGTCGATGCCGATGGATTTTTGCCGGCTGACATTGCCAAATCCGTAGATGCTGTTGCCGGCCCGGGCATAATCGTAACTGGCAACGGCCTCGATGCGCGGAAAGTGGGCGGCGACTGCGGCGCGGGCCTGGGCGCCTGCGGCGCGGGCCTGGGCACGGGCGACAGCGAGCGTCAGGCTGTCGTGGCGGGCGCGGGCGAGGGCGTCTGCCAGGGTATTGACCGGCGGCGGTTTGGGAAGATCCGCGAGGTTGACCCGCCACAGGTTCTGCACGGGCTGGTTGGTCATGCGCATCATGCGGTTGCGGGCGATGCGCACGGCGTTCTCCGCCTTGAGCGCCTGCGCGGTGACGACATCGTAGCGGGCGCTGGCTTCGTTGGTGTCGGTTATGCTGGCGGTGCCGAGATGAAAGCTGTGCCTGGCGCTTCGCATCTCGATTTCGAGCGCGCGCTGCTCGGCGTGCGCCAGATGCAGTTCGCTTTGCGCAAGGAGCAGGCCGAAATAGGCGCGGGCGACGGCGAGGATGAGTTCGGTGTGTGCGAGCTCAGCCCGGTAGCGGGCGGCCCGCACGGTGCTGCCGGCCGCCTCATAGGCGTCGATGGCCCGCACGTCGAAAAGCGCCTGCGTGACCATCAAGCCGTAGCCGTTGGAATTGAAGTCGAAGGTGCCGCTTGGGAACGCGAATCCGGGCAGCCCGCCGAGGAAGTGGTTGGTCAGCTCGTTGTAGGTCGTGTTGGCGTCGAGCGTCACCTTGGGCAGGAACGCCGAGCGGGCGGCCGCCCCGAGGGTCTTGGCTTCCGCGTATGTCGCCCGGGACTCGGCGTAGCGCATATCGCCCTGCTGCGCCTGCTGATAAAACTGCCAGAGACTGAGGCCCTGCGCGCAGACCGGACCGCTCAGGAGAGCGCAAAGCACTGCCAACCACCGGTAATTTCGCATCGACATGCCGTTTTGGTGAGTAGTTGCCTTCCCGAAAGCCGGGGTCTGTGCCGCAGCGCCGGTCATGCAGGCGGCGCAGACGACCATACCTTAACCATCGGAGCGGACCCGGACCCGCGTGCCACTGCGCAGCTGGCCCAGTGCGCTTGCGGCCACGCGCGCACCGGCGGCCACGCCCGACACCGCCACCCGGTGCCGCCGGCGGATTTCCACCTTCACCGGTTCTTCGTGCGCGCGCCCGTTGCGGATCACAAACACCACGGTACCGATGGTGCGCAACGTGACGCTTGCGGCGGGGACGGTAATGGCCGGCTTTTGAGCCAGCAGGATGTCTGCCCGCACGGGACTGCCCGGCGTGAAGCCCGGCAACGGCGGCAGATCGGCGTAGATGTAGCGGGCGCCGTCTTGTGTGCCGGGTTTTATGGCGACGATGTGTCCGCGCAGGCGGCCGCGCGGGTTGAGCGGACTATGCAAGGTGACCGGCTGCCCGATGACGAAATGCGCAGCGACGGACGCTGCGAAGGGCAGGCGCGCTTCGCGGATGTCCGGTCCCCGCAGCCCGACGACACGTTGGCCCGCGGTGACGTGGGTGCCGGCCGGGATCAGTGTGCGCGTCACGATCGCCGGTGCCGGCGCGCGCAGGACGATTGGGGCGCCATGAGCCGGCTGGATGGTGGCGATGGCCGTACCCCGCGTCATGGACTGTCCGCGGCCTACGCTAAAGGCTGTGAGCGTACCGCCCACCGGCGCGCGCAGAAAGGGTTCGGCGCCGGGAAGAATCTCCCCGATCGCCACGGCCATGCGCGGCATGAGCGTGCGCCGGGCATGGCCGACGCGGACGGCCACCGCCGGGGGACTGTCTGCGGAGGCGGTTTGCGACGAACACGCACTGAGCGCGACCAGGATCGGCACGGCCACGAGCGAACGACCGGAACGCAGCATAAATCTCCTTCAAGAGTGCGCTTCATGGTAGCGACCTCGCAGGGCCGCCCGCAAGCCGACCGGTGCCTCGCCAAGCGGCGCCCGCGGCCGCAACAGGGCGCGTCTTCGTCGCGCCACGCGTAAGTAGCTAATTATTAGCACGCTAACAGAAACCCCGGTCACGGACAAGGCCGACGGTCCCCCTGCGCCCGCGCCGGACTGTGGCATAATGCCGCTTTTTTCGGAGGATGGCCGGGTGCGTTTGCACGAGTATCAAGCCAAAGCCTTGCTGGCCCGCCGCGGCCTCACGGTACCGCCCGGTCTGGTGGCCCCTACACCGGCGGCGGTGTACGCGGCGGCCGCGGCGCTGGGTGGGGACGAGTGGGTCCTGAAGGCGCAAATCCACGCCGGCGCACGCGGCAAGGCCGGTGGTATCCGGCGTGTCGGCCGCGCGGCACTTGGCGGCGCGATCGGCGATCTGCTCGGCCGCCGCCTGGTAACGGCACAGACCGGGCCGCTTGGGCAGCCGGTACACCATCTTCTGGTCGAGCGTCCGGTCGCCGCGGCCGGTGAACTGTATATCGCCTGCGCCCTGGACCGCGGCAGCGGCCGGCGCCTGATCCTGGCGAGCGCCACAGGCGGCGTGGACATCGAAAGCGGCGCCCCGCCGCTGTCGGTGGCGGTCGATCCGCTCGCCGGTCTGCAGGCCTACGAGGGCCGGGCGCTTGCCCGGCGGCTCGGTCTGACCGGGCGCCTGATCGAGCGTTTCGCAAAAATCGCGGTGACGCTGGCCGAAACGGCAACCGCCTCTGACGCGCTGCTCGTCGAAATCAATCCACTCATGGTGAGCGCGGATGACCAACTGATCGTCGCCGACGCAAAGATCGAGATCGACGACAACGCGTTGTTCCGTCAGGCGGAACTGTCGGCGCTGCGCGATCCCCGCCAGGGGGATGAAAAGGATGAGGCGGCGCACGCCAAAGGTCTGCAGTACATCGCCCTCGATGGCGACATCGGCTGCCTCGTCAATGGCGCCGGACTGGCCATGGCGACCATGGATCTGATCGCCCTCGCCGGCGGGAAACCGGCGAATTTCCTCGACGTCGGCGGCGGCACCACCGCAGCGAAGGTGGCGGAGGCTCTGGAGCTCGTCATGGACGATGCGCGCGTCAAGGCGGTATTTGTCAATATTTTTGGCGGTATTGTCCGGTGTGACCTGATCGCCGAAGGCCTGCTGCAGGCGGCGGCGCGGCTGCACCGGCCGTTGCCGATCGTCGTGCGGCTGGTCGGCACGCGCCAGGACGAGGGGCTTGCGCTGCTTGCGCAAAGCGGCTTGCCCATCGATGTGACGGCGGATCTGGCGCAGGCCGCCGGGCTCGCCGTACGCCGCGCGCAGGAGGCGGCATGAGCGTACTCGTCAATCGCCACACACGCGTCTTGTGTCAGGGTTTCACAGGCCGCCAGGCGACCTTTCATTGCGAGCAGGCGCTCCTCTACGGCACCAATGTGGTCGGGGGCGTCACGCCCGGCAAAGGCGGCAGCCGCCATCTCGACCGGCCGGTCTTCGATACGGTCGGCGAGGCGGTGGCCGCCACCGGCGCGGATGCCTCGGTGATCTATGTGCCGGCGCCCGCCGCGGCCGATGCCATCCTCGAGGCGGCCAGCGCCGGCATCAAACTCGTCGTCTGCATCACGGAAGGGATTCCGGTCGGCGACATGATGCGGGTCAAGGCCTTGCTGCCGCCGACGACGCGCCTCATCGGTCCCAACTGCCCGGGGATCATCACGCCGGACGAATGCAAGATCGGCATCATGCCGGGGGTCATCCACAAGCCCGGCTCCGTAGGCATCGTGTCACGCTCGGGGACGCTCACCTACGAGGCGGTGCAGCAGACGACGGTGACGGGTCTTGGCCAGACGACATGTATCGGTATCGGCGGCGACCCCATCCACGGGCTGACTTTCGTCGACTGCCTGCGCCTTTTCGCGGGGGATCCGGCGACGCGGGCGATCCTGATGGTGGGCGAGATCGGCGGCGGTGAAGAAGAGGAGGCGGCGGCCTTCATCGCCCAGGAGGTCGACAAGCCGGTGGTGGCTTACATCGCCGGCGTGACGGCACCGCCGGGCCGGCGGATGGGGCACGCCGGTGCTGTGATCGCGGGCGCGCGCGGCACTGCGGCCGCCAAGAAAGCGGCGCTGGCCGCAGCCGGGGTGACGGTCGTCGATTCACCGGCGGACATGGGGCGCGCCGTGGTCGAGCGTCTTGAGCGGCGATGAGACTCGCGCTCGCGCAGATGGACTGCCCGGTCGGCGATATCGCCGGCAATGCGCAGCGGATCATGGCAACCCTGCAGGCGGCGCGTGCGCAGCGGGTGGACCTGGTCGTTTTTCCGGAACTGGCGCTGACCGGCTACCCGCCGGAGGATTTGCTTCTGCGTCCATCCTTCATCAAGGCGGCAGCGCGCGCCCTGCAAGACATTGCCGCGGCGGCCCGGGGCCTGGATGCCCTTGTCGGACTGCCCTGGGAGGAAGAGGGCCTGCTCTATAATGCGGCCGCCTGGCTGCATGATGGCGCAATCGTGGCGTGCTACAAGAAACAGGTTCTGCCGAACTATGGTGTGTTCGATGAGCGGCGCTACTTTGCGCCTGGCCGGGAACCGCTCGTGCGCCACGTCGGCGGGGTCGCCGTGGGCGTATCCATCTGTGAGGATCTGTGGGTGGCGGAGGCCACAGCGGCCGCGGCGGCCGGCGCGCAGCTGCTCGTCGCCCTGAACGCCTCGCCCTACGAGCGCGCCAAGGAACGGCGGCGGGTGGAGGTCGCCAGAAGCCGGGTCGCCGCCCACGGCATCGCCGTCGCCTATGTCAACATGGTCGGCGGACAAGACGAGCTCGTTTTTGATGGCGCGTCGTTTGCGGTCGGGGCAAGCGGCGCCCTGCAGGTCATGGGCTGCGCGTTCAAGCCGGATCTGCGGACGATGACGTTTGCAGACGGCGCCTTTGTGGGGGACGCGCCGGCGGCCGTCTGGCCGGAGGGTGAGGCGAGCGTCTATGCCGCCCTGACATGCGGACTTGCGGGCTATGTCGAGAAAAACGGTTTCGACCAGGTCGTCCTCGGGCTGTCTGGCGGTATCGATTCGGCGCTGACCCTCGCTTTGTGCTGTGATGCGGTCGGGCCGTCACGGATGATGCCGGTGATGATGCCTTCGCGCTTTACGGCGCCGATGAGTACGGAGGATGCCGAGTGCGAGGCCCAGTGCCTGGGTGTGCCCCTGGCGACCATCCCCATTGATCCCGTGTACGCGGCCTTCGCCACGGCGCTCAAGACGCACTGGAGCGGACCTGGCCAGCCGGTGGCCGCCGAGAATCTCCAGGCGCGCATCCGCGGGACGCTGCTCATGTCGATTGCCAATGCTCATAAGGCCCTGGTGGTGATCACGAGCAACAAAAGCGAGACGGCCGTGGGCTACGCCACGCTCTATGGCGACATGGCCGGCGGCTACGCCCCGCTGAAGGATGTCCTAAAGACCGACGTGTATCGTCTGGCCCGTTATCGCAACAGCCTGTCGGATGTGATTCCGCAGCGGGTTCTCGCGCGGCCGCCGAGCGCGGAGTTGCGGGCCGATCAGCAGGACACCGACAGTCTGCCGCCTTACGAGGTGCTGGATACCTTCCTGCGCGGATTTGTTGAAAACAACGAGGAGCCCGAAGCGCTTGTCCGCGCCGGCCTCGATCCGGCGGTCGTCGACCGTCTTGTCACGCTGGTGCGTCAGGCCGAACACAAACGCCGCCAGGCTCCGCCCGGGACGCGCATTTCGGCGCGCGCGTTCGGGCGCGACTGGCGCTATCCGGTCACCGCCCGCTATCGCAGCAAGATGTGAGCGCGCTCGAGTTTTCGCAGGTAGGCGCTGCGCGGAAAATTCCTGGCAAGGACACGCGCCGTATCGCGGCTGAGATCAACCAATCCCAGGCGTTCGTAGGCCATCGCCATGAGACCCAGCGCGTCTTCGACGGCGGGCGTCCGCTGGTAGTGTTCGATGACCAGGCGGCAGCGGTTGACGGTGGCGATATAGGCCCCTTGCGTGTAGTAATACCGGGCCACCTCGATGTTGTTGCGGGCCAGCATGTCGACTAGGTAATTCATGCGCTCGGCGGCATCGGTCGCATAACGGCTGTGCGGGTAGCGGCGCACCACGGTGCCAAAGGCGCGGAGTGCGGCGCGTGCCGCCGCCGTGTCCCGCCCGCGGAGCTGGTTGACGCCAAAGAAGTGTTCGATTGCGCTCCGATTCTTGTGGAATTCCACGAGTCCCATCAGATAATAGGCGTACGGGACACGCGCGTCGGTCGGATGGAGCCGGATGAACCGTTTGGTGGCCGCGATGGCGGCATCGGATTCGCCGTTCTTGTAATATGCGTAGGCGATGACGATCTGGGCTTGCGCCGCATAGCGGCCGTAGGGGTAGTCGGCTTCCAGTTCTTGCAGGCGGCGGATGGCCATGGTGTAGTTGCCGCTCTTTAGGGCCGCCACACCTTCGTGGTAGAAACGCTGCGCCGGCCAGTGATGGATGACGCGGTGCTCACGGCCGCAGGCGGCCAGGCTGGCCAGTCCGAGAATCAACCAGATACGGATCAGACGACGCATAGTTCCCCCAGAAGATCGGGGACAAGCTTATCTGGATTTACAGGCAGCGGAAAGACTTGAACGAGGAACGAGACTTTTTCCTGGAATTTTCGGAGGCCGAGGCCGGTCTGCGCATGGATCAGGCGCTGGCCCGTCGTCTGCCCCAGTTTTCGCGCACGAGCCTAAAGCAGTGGCTGCGCGCCGGACACATCACCGGTGCGGCCGACCACGGCCCTCTGGCGCCGACCGCACGCGTGTGCGCGGGAGACCGCGTGCATGTGGATCTGCCCGCGCCACCGGCTGCGACGGTCAAGCCGCAGGACATGCCGCTGCCCTTTGTCTATGTCGATGAATCGGTGCTCGTCGTCGACAAGCCGGCGGGTCTGACCGTGCATCCCGGGGCCGGCTGTCCCGACGGGACCTTGCAGAATGCACTGCTTTATCACGCGCCCGATCTGGCCGCGCTGCCGCGCGCAGGCCTCGTGCACCGCCTCGACAAGGACACATCGGGCCTGCTTGTGGTCGCGCGCACCGAGGCGGCCCGCCTGCATCTCATCGCGCAGCTGAAAAGCCGCGAAATGGGCCGCGAATATCTCGCTCTCGTGACGGGTGTTCCCCCTGCGCGTGGCCACGTGGAAGCGCCGATCGGGCGGCATCCCACGGCGCGCACCAAGATGGCGGTGACCTCCCGGGGACGCCCGGCGCGGACGGATTTCGAGGTCGTGGAACGGTTCGGGACAATCAGCCTCGTGCGCCTGCGCCTGCATTCCGGGCGCACCCACCAGATCCGTGTGCACATGGCGCACATCGGCTTTCCACTGGTGGGAGATCCGGTCTACGGGCGCGTGGGCCCAGGCGGCTTCGCCCGCCAGGCCCTGCATGCCGCGCGCCTGCGGTTTCAGCACCCGCGCACCGGCGAGACCTGCGTCTTCGCGGCAAAACCGCCGGCGGATTTTGCCGCCTTGTTGGCGGCTTTGAAGGAGTCATCATGAACGTGATCCGGCCGGCATGGCCCCAATGGCGCGTGCGCGCCTGCACCACCACCGTGAGCGGCGGCGTGAGCGAGGGGGCGTTTGCCGGGCTCAATCTGGCTACGCATGTGGGGGATGATCCGCTTTGCGTGCAGGAAAACAGGCGCCGTGTGCGGGCGGCTCTCGGATTGCCGGCCGAGCCTTTCTGGCTCGAGCAGGTGCACGGCTGCATGGTATGCAAAGCGCAGTCTGGCGCCGACAGGCCCACGGTCGCGGATGGCGCGGTCGTCACGCAGCCAGGCGTTGTGGGTGCGGTCCTGACGGCGGACTGTTTGCCTATTGTTCTGGCCGACCGGCGTGGGCAGGCCGCGGCGGTCTTGCACGGTGGCTGGCGTGGCCTTGCCAGCGGCATCATCGAAGCCGGCGTGTCGCGCCTGGATATGGGGCCGGAGCGTCTCATGGCGTGGCTGGGTCCGGCCATCGGGGCTGCGGATTACGAGGTGGGCGAAGATGTGCGCGCGGCGTTCGGCGATGCCCCGGCGGGGGCCTTCGTGGCGAATCGCCGCGGCCGGTATACCGCGGATCTCTACGCGCTGGCGCGGGCGCGCCTGCAGGCGGCGGGCGTGAAGGCGATTTACGGCGGAGGCCGCTCTACCTGGCAGGACCCGGACTGCTTTTCGTTCCGGCGCCAGTCCGTCTGCGGGCGCATGGCCACGCTGGTGTGGATTGCGGGTTGAGCCGGAATACAGGGCGCAATCGGCGCCCCGGCCTCAGGACGCGGGGGTAAAGCGCAAAGAGAGATCCAAAGCGCGCACGTTTTTGGTGATGTCGCCAATGGAGATGAAGTCCACGCCGGTTTCGGCGAACGCCGCCACGTTGTCGAGCGTGATCCCGCCCGAAGCCTCCAGCTGTGCCCGTCCGGCACTCAGGGCGACGGCGGCGCGCAGGTCGGTCAGCGTGAAATTGTCGAGCAGGATGCGCTGGCCGCCTGCCTCGAGCGCCTCACTTAGTTGCACAAGCGTCTCCACTTCGATCTCCACAAACGGAACCGGCAGGTCGTGTGCGCGCCTTAGGAGGGCCGACAGGGAGCCGGCGGCGGCGATGTGGTTTTCCTTGATCAGGACGCCATCGTAGAGCCCCATGCGGTGGTTGCCGCAGCCGCCACAGCGCACGGCGTATTTCTGGGCGAGACGCAGGCCGGGAAGCGTTTTGCGGGTATCGAGGATGCGTGCGCGTGTGTGCGCCACCGCATCGGCATAGCGGCGCGCGGCGGTGGCGGTGCCCGACAAGGTCTGCAGGAAGTTCAAAGCTGTGCGTTCGCCGGAAAGCAAAGCGCGGGCCGGTCCCCGCAGCTGGCACAAAATCGCCCCGGGCTTTAGGCGTTCCCCGTCGTTGGCGTGCCATGTGAGGCGGATGCCGGGATCGAGCTGGCGGAAGGTTTCGCCGAACCAGGCCTGCCCGCACAGCACGCCCGCCTCGCGCGTGAAAAGCGTTGCCGTCCAGGTGTCGTTGGCGATCAGCGCCGCCGTGACATCGCCTGTTCCCAGGTCTTCGGCAAGCGCTGTGCGCACCATGTCGCTGATAACGTGATCCATTGTCCGTTTCGAGAAGCGCGGGCGGTCTGCGTATTCCGTATGCCGTCGGCTGGCGATGCGCCAAAGGCGCGGAGACGGGAATCCGTGGACCCACTGTAGACGCCCATCCGCCTATCCGTCAATGAAGAGCGCTCGTCGTTTTCTGCTGACGGTGCCTGGGGGATAAGGACAGGGGTCCCGACGCCGGGAAAGGCCCGGGACCATATTCCGGCAGGATCCCGGTCTTTGAGTCCTTGAGCGGCGGGGAAGTCTGCCCGTGACGATCCCGGACGCGGCAACCCCGAACGTGCGCGCCGGGGAAGGTGTGTCGCCTGCGGGATGTTTAGTCCGTGCGGGCGGGCGTAGACCGCCTGCCCGGATATCGACACGCCGTCCCGTCTTGCGGGCGCGCCTTTGGTGCGCCCGTACCGCGCACGGCGCGACCGCAACGGCTGCGGCATCGGCATTGCGGTCTGGCGGTCACACCGGCGTGCGGGGCGATTGAGAAACAACGCCCGGGCGCCTTGCAGGTCGCGCCCTTGATGTGTTGCTTGAGGCCGTCGGATGGAAAGGCGGTTTCGCGATCGATATGCCAAAGATCTGCTGGGCTTGCGGCAAGGCCGCGTGCGGGCATGACCGGGCGCTACGCAGACGAAGCCTTCTGGGCGCCGCCCCGGGGATCCCAGCGCCCCAATCCAGGGCGCGCGGGCCGGCGCCCTCATGGGGCCATACGGTCCACGATCCCGGTTTCCCAGGACAGCGCGCCCCATTTGCGGCCTCTCGTCGGGGGAAACGGCGCGTGGTTCATCCGTCGATGCACAGCCGCAGGCCGGCAAAGACGTGGCGCTTTTCGGGTGTGTAGAAGTTGCGGAAGGTGGGTCGGCGCAGGGAGGGATCGGTATAGGGGCTGTGGCCGCGCAGCGTCCTGTGCATGCCGTCGAACCAGGGCATGGAATAGCCCCGGTAAGGAAACGCGCGAAAGCCGCCATAGGGGTGGAAGGTGCTGGCGCACCATTCCCACGCGCCGCCGATGCCCTCCAGTTGGCCTTCGCGGGCCGCGCACTCCCACTCCTGCTCGGTCGGCAGGCGCCAGCCGGCGTAGCGCGCAAAGGCGGCCGCCTCGTAAGCGCTCACGCCCTGGACCGCCGCCTCGCCCTGAAGGTCGTGGGGGCCGCCGGGCCCTACGGCATACCAATGGCCGTCTGGGTCCTGCCGCCAGCCGAGCGGGGCGGTCACGCCCAGGTTTCGCTGCCATTGCCAGCTTTCGCTCGTCCACCACCGGCGATTCTGATAGCCGCCGTCAAGGATGAAGGTGAGATAGGCGGCGTTGCACACCGGCTGCAGGCCGATCCGGAAAGCGGACAGACTGATCTGGTGAGCCGGGCGTTCGTTGTCGTAGGCGCGCGGCAGATCGGCGCCCATGGTCGCAAATCCCGTCGGGCGGCTGATGCCAACGGTGGCCACGGGGCGGGGTGTCAGCGCGGTTTCGGGATGGTAAGGCGCGGCGTGCTGGACGGCATACGCAAGCAAAATCTGTTGCATGATCTCGATGTGCTGGCTGTGGTGCTGAACAAGAAAATGCACGAGATACCCGTCCTGAAGAAGGGCATGTGCGGCGTGCTGCGCAAGGAGTGAGGGCATGTCGGCAGACCACGAGGCGATCGCACCCTTTAACACATCGAGAGGGGGCACAAAGCGGCTGCGCAGCCGCCGCGGCATCCCGTCGGCGCGAAACAGATAGCCTTGTTCTGCAGGCAGCGACAGGCCGCCTACGCGTTCAAGCAGCCAGTGTTGCTCGATATAGAGCATATGCCCAACATGCCAGAGCAGCGGGCTCAAGTCGGCATGGTGGCTCATCGTCTGTGCGGGGGCAGGCAGCGATTCGGCGAGCGCCACTGCCCGCAAGCGCAGTTTCTGCAGATGTTCGACGGATGTCATGACAGGGCAACGAGCTCCGCCGGCAGGTCCGGGTCGAGTGTCAGGATATGACCCTCCGGCACCGTCTGCCAGTAACTTCCGCAGGTGGTGGGTTCGGAGGCAACGAGCAGGCCGCTTGCGTATTCCTCATCATCCGTCGTGAAATGCAAGGAGGGAGCCGTATCGCCATAGGCATGCCGAAGCGCGTGGAGGCGGTGGTCTTCGGCGAGTATGATATTGACGAGCGCGCGGCGTGCGCCCAGCACGTCAGCGAGCCGGCCGGCGAGGGCGGCAAGCGCTTCGCGCGGATCCATGACACCGTCGGCACGAATCTGCCGGATGAGCGCGAAAATGTATTCGGAGTCCGTCGTCCCCTCTATGGACGCCTCGATCTGCGGACTCAGCTGGCGGCGGATGCGCGCGCGCACGACGCCAAAATCGTCGATGAGGCCGTTGTGGGTAAAGAGAAGGCCGTCGGCGAGAAAGGGCTGCGTGTTGGCCGGATGATTGGCAAGCCCCGGCGTCGCTCCGCGCACCGCGGCGATCCATGTCGGCGCGCAAAGAGCCCGGGAAAGGGTCGGCAGATTGTGATCCGCCCATATCGGTTTATCGTAGACCAGACGCGCCGGACCCGCATTGCCAAGCCAGCCGATGCCGTAGCCGTCGGCATTGACCCGGCCGCTTTGCATTTCCCGCGGCGCATAAGACTGCACCGGCAGGCCGTGTTCCGGCGCAAGCAGGAACTGCTCGAGGGAAATCGACGGTCCCGTGTAGGCGGCAAGGCGGCACATGAGGGGATCATACGTAAGCAGCGGAACCGATACCACCCAGGAGGGCAACATGGAGCGCAACCGTCAGCCAATCACAGCCAACGGCATGACCGCACAGGCCGGCGTGTCCTTCACGCGCCTGTCTGCGGCACGGGCATCTGCGGACCTGGAGCAGGATGCGATCGCGGGGTTCGCGGCCCGGCCAAAAAGTCTGCCGCCAAAATATTTTTATGATGCCGAGGGTTCCATGCTGTTCGAGCAGATCTGTGCCACGCCCGAATACTATCCGACGCGCGCGGAGGAAGGTCTTCTGGCATGTTACGGCCGCGATATCATCGGCGCGGTGTGGCCACGCGTGATTGTCGAATTGGGCAGCGGTTCGTCGCAGAAGACGCGCCGCCTTTTCGATGCCTGCGAGGCGCTGCGTCTGCCGGTCTTGTACCAGCCGCTCGATGTATGCAGCGAGGCGTTGCGCCGTGCCGCCGGTCATCTCGCCGATTGCTACCCCTGGCTGCAGATCGACGCCCTGATCGGCGATTACGTGGCCGATCTTGGCATGATCCCGCCCGTGGAAGGACCGCGGCTTTTCGTTTTCCTCGGCGGCACGCTTGGCAATTTCACAGACGAGGAGGCGATGGACTTTTTAAGCCGCCTGCGCGCCGGCATGTGCCCGGACGACTGCCTGCTCGTCGGTTTTGACCGCGTGAAGGACGCGGCGGTCCTGGATGCAGCCTACAACGATGCAGGCGGATTGACGGCGGCGTTCAATCTGAATGTGTTGAAAGTTCTCAACCGGCATCTGGACGCGGATTTCAACCGTGACGATTTCCGCCACCGGGCGTTTTTCAGCCGCCATAAAAGGCGCATCGAAATGCATCTCGTGGCAAGGCGCGCGCAACAGGCCCATCTGCGGCGGATCGGCCTGACCGTGGATTTCGCCGCCGGGGAATCGATATTGACGGAAATCAGCCGCAAATTCACCCGCGACGACATCGATGGACTGCTTGGGCGCGCCGGCTTTGCCGCGGTCCGGCACGACGAGACGCAAAACGGGTACTATTCCCTCGTTCTGGCCGCCCCCGCTTCGCGCAGCCAGTAGCGGCGCGCTTTGGGCTCCCAGTGCGCTTGAAAGATGCCGGCGGGCCCCCATCTATAGCGACAGATCACAGTTGAGCACCTGACCCCATGCGCATGGACAAATTGACCACCCGTTTTCAGCAGGCGTTGGCGGACGCACAAAGTCTTGCGGTCGGCCGCGATCACCAGTTTATCGAGCCGGCCCACCTCATGCTCGCGCTGATCGATCAGGAAGGGGGCGGCGTGCGGGGTCTGCTGGGGAAATCCGGTGTCGCCGTCGACAGGCTGCGGACCGGCCTGGAGGGACTCCTGGACCGTTTGCCGACGGTCGAAGGTGCGGCAGGCGAGGTGCATATCGGCAACGAACTCGCCAGGCTTTTGAACATCACCGACAAGCTCGCGCAAAAACGCGGCGATCAGTACATCGCAAGCGAACTCTTTTTGCTCGCCGTTCTCGAGGACAAGGGCGATCTCGGACGTCTTTTGCGGGATACGGGGGCGGCGCGCGGCAATGTCGAGCGGGCGATCGATGAGTGGCGGGGCGGCACCAAGGTGAGCGATCAGAATGCCGAGGAGCAGCGCGGCGCGCTCGACCGTTATACCGTCGACCTGACCGAGCGGGCGGCCTCCGGCCGTCTCGATCCGGTCATCGGCCGCGACGACGAGATCCGCCGCGCCATCCAGGTCCTGCAACGGCGCACCAAGAACAACCCGGTGCTGATCGGCGAGCCGGGGGTGGGCAAGACGGCGATCGTCGAGGGACTCGCGCAGCGGATCGTCAACAACGAAGTGCCGGAAGGCCTGCGCGGGCGGCGGCTGCTCGCGCTCGATCTCGGCGCGCTGATTGCGGGTGCCAAGTTCCGCGGGGAATTCGAGGAACGCCTGAAGGCGGTCTTGAGTGATCTGGCCAAGGAAGAGGGGCGCGTCATCCTCTTCATCGATGAGCTGCACACTATGGTCGGCGCCGGCAAGGCCGAGGGCGCCATGGATGCCGGCAACATGTTGAAACCGGCGCTTGCACGCGGGGATCTGCACGCCATCGGTGCCACGACCCTCGACGAATACCGCCAGTACATCGAGAAGGACGCGGCGCTCGAGCGGCGTTTCCAGAAGGTTTTGGTCGATGAGCCGAGCGTGGAAGACACGATCGCCATCCTGCGCGGCCTGAAGGAGAAGTACGAGGTGCACCACGGCGTCGATATTTCCGACCCGGCTCTGGTGGCCGCGGCAACGCTTTCGCACCGTTATATCACCGACCGGCAGCTGCCGGACAAGGCCATCGATCTCGTCGATGAGGCCGCCGCGCGCATCCGCATGGAAATCGATTCGCGGCCCGAATCCATGGACAAGCTGGATCGGCGCCTCATCCAGCTGAAGATCGAGCGTGTGGCGCTGCAAAAGGAAAGCGATGAGGCCTCGCGCAAGCGGCTTGCGGTGCTGCAGGAGGAAATCGACAAGCTCGAGCGGGAATACGCCGATCTCGAGGAGGTCTGGCGCAGCGAAAAGGCGCTCGTGCAGGATGAGCAGCATATCAAGGAGGAGCTCGATCGCGCGCGCGGCGAAATCGAGACGGCGCGGCGGGCAGGCGATCTGGCGCGCATGTCGGAGTTGCAGTACGGCCGCATCCCCGAACTGGAAAGGCAGCTTGCGGCCCGCGCCCAGCCGGTGCCGACGAAGCTTTTGCGCAAGGAGGTCGGCGAGGAAGAGATCGCCGAGGTGGTGTCGCGCGCAACCGGCATCCCCGTGTCGCGCATGATGGAAGGCGAGCGCGAGAAGCTTTTGCGCATGGAAGACGAACTGCACAGGCGGGTGGTCGGCCAGGATGAGGCGGTGCGGGCGGTCGCCAATGCGATCCGGCGCTCGCGCGCCGGTCTTTCCGATCCGCACCGTCCAAACGGATCGTTCCTGTTCCTGGGTCCCACCGGTGTCGGCAAGACCGAGCTGTGCCGGACGCTCGCCGGTTTTCTGTTCGACGCCGATGATGCCATGGTGCGCATCGACATGTCCGAATTCATGGAGAAGCACTCGGTGGCGCGGCTGATCGGCGCGCCACCAGGCTACGTCGGTTATGAGGCCGGCGGCTACCTGACCGAGGCGGTGCGCCGGCGTCCCTATTCGGTGATTCTGCTCGACGAGGTGGAGAAGGCGCATCCGGATGTCTTCAACATCCTTTTGCAGGTCCTGGATGACGGACGCCTGACCGATGGCCAGGGGCGCACGGTGGATTTCCGTAACGCCATCATCGTGATGACCTCGAATCTCGGCTCACAGATCATTCAGGAACTCGCCGGGGAGGCCAATTACGAGCGCATGAAGGGCGAGGTGATGGAGATCGTCGGGCAGCATTTCCGTCCGGAATTCATCAACCGTGTGGATGACATCGTCGTGTTTCATCCGCTTGGCCGCCAGGATGTGGAGCGGATCGCGCGCATCCAGCTGAACTACCTGACAGAGCGGCTGCGCGCCCGCGACATGGATCTTGCGCTGACCGACGCGGCCGTGGCAAAGCTTGCAGAGATCGGGTTCGATCCGGTCTACGGGGCGCGGCCCCTGAAGCGGGCGATCCAGCAGCTTCTGGAAAATCCGCTTGCCCAGGACATCCTGCGCGGCCGTTTCGCGGCGGGGGATGTGGTCGAAGTCGGTGTGAGCGAGGGCGGCTTCACGTTCAGCCGCAGCGCCAGGGCGCCAGCTGCCCGCGCAAGCTGATCAGGGCGCAGGCACCGGCCGCGGCCGCCGGTCGGCACCGATCGCCACATAGGTCAAAGTGGCCGCCGTGACGCGGACACATTCGCGGGCATGGGGCTCGCGGAAGCGTTCCGCGAACACGTCCACGGCGACGGTCAGGGATGTGCGGCCGACGCGCGTCACGTCCGCATAGAAGCTGACCAGGTCGCCGACCAAGACCGGCTGATGGAACTGGACTGCGTTGACGGCGACCGTGGTCACCCGCCCCTGTGCGCGGCGGTGGGCGACGACGCTTCCGGCGATGTCGATCTGCGCCAGTATCCAGCCGCCGAAGATGTCACCGGCGACGTTGGTGTCGGCCGGCATCGGCACGAGGCGCAAAGTCGGCGGGCGGTCCGGGAGGACGTCGGTGGTAACCATGGAGGCGATGCTAGCGCAACCACGGGCCCTTTGCTATCGCGACGCCAGCAGGTAGACTTTCCGCCCTATGCACACACCCACGAACCCAGACGAGTTTCTGGACCTGCTTGACCAGGCGATTTTCGAGACGCGCGACATGCTGAGCGCGATCGAGACCGAGGGCGAAGAATTCGACCTCGGTCCCTATGTGGGCGTCTTCGAGGCCCTTGAGAGGATTCTCGTGGGCCTGTTCGAGGAGATCCAAGGCGGCCGCCACGTCTTTGGCGAGGGCAGTCTGGGATTTACCGAGATCGTGGAGCGTTACCGCCGGCAGATCCCCTTTGCCGATGTGCTGGACATGCTAAACACAGTCCAGCGCGACGGATTCTAAGACACCATGGCAGGCAACACCTTCGGGCGGCTGTTTACGGTGACGAGCTTTGGCGAGAGCCACGGCCCGGCGATCGGTTGCGTCGTCGATGGTTGTCCGCCGGGGCTTGCGCTGGCCGAGGCCGACATCCAGCCGGATCTCGATCGCCGCAAGCCGGGCATGTCGCGGCATACCACCCAGCGGCGGGAAGGAGATGCGGTGCGCATCCTTTCGGGCGTGTTCGAGGGCCGGACCACAGGCACGCCCATCGCTTTGCTGATCGAGAACACCGATGCGCGATCGCGGGATTATGCCGACATCGCCAGCCGCTTCCGGCCGGGACACGCCGACTACACCTATCAGCAGAAATATGGTGTGCGCGACTACCGGGGCGGCGGCCGTTCATCGGCACGGGAGACCGCGGCGCGGGTGGCGGCCGGGGCGATCGCGCGCAAATATCTGCGTGAACGCTTCGGCATCGTGGTGCGCGGTTATCTGAGCCAGCTCGGTCCGCACAAGGCCGGGGGCCGTGTCGACTGGGACGCGGTCAACAGCAATCCGTTTTTTTGCCCGGATGCGGCCCTGGTCTCCTCGTGGGAGATCTATGTCGACGAGTTGCGCCGGGCGGGGGACTCGGTGGGCGCGAAGGTGACGGTCACGGCAAGCCCGGTGCCGGTCGGACTCGGCGAACCCGTCTTCGACCGTCTCGACGCCGACATCGCCCATGCCATGATGGGCATCAATGCGGTCAAGGGCGTGGAGATCGGTGACGGATTCGCGAGCGTTGCCATGCGTGGCTCGGCGCACCGCGATGAGATGACGCCCCAGGGATTTCTCAGCAACCACGCCGGCGGGATCCTGGGCGGCATCTCCTCCGGACAGGACATCATCGTGCATGTTGCCTTCAAGCCGACTGCCAGCATTCGGGTGCCCGGGCGCACCGTCGACACCGCCGGCCAGCCGGTGGAGGTGGTCACGACGGGCCGCCATGATCCCTGCGTGGGGATCCGCGCAACGCCCATTGCCGAGGCCATGCTGGCGCTGGTGCTGATGGATCACGTTTTGCGTCATCGCGCCCAGAACGCCGATGTCGTGCAGTCCACGCCGGTCGTGCCGGGGCGCAATCCTGGGGAGGATGGGGATCAAGGCGATCGCTGAGCGGGCAGCCGGTATCCCCGTTGTGCCGCCCGTGTGCCGGACGCTGTTTTTGTCGAGGCGGCCGGTCGCGGCCGCTGGATCCGCTGGGGCGCGCCGCCGACGGGCGTGGAGGCCGGCGTGAAGGGCCTGGTCCGCGACTGGCCGCGCTCGCTCTATTATCTCGCCTATTTCAGCGCCATGGGCGTGCTCGTGCCCTACTGGCCCCTCTACCTGCATCTGCGCGGTTTCGGGGCGCAGGCGATCGGCCAATTGATGGCGCTGCTCGCGCTTGCGCGCGTGGCCGCGCCGTATGCGGGCGGTTTCCTGGTCGATCACGCCGGTCACCGCGTGGCGGTCGTGCGCATCGCCGCCTTCCTCGCCTTCAGCATCTTCGTCACCGTGCCCGGCGCGCACAGCTTTGCGGCCGAAGCCTGGGTGATGATGGGTTTTAGTTTTTTCTGGTACGCGACACTGCCCTCCCTCGAAGCCAGCACGTTGCGGGCGCACGGCATCCATTACGGGCGCGTCCGGCTGTGGGGGTCGATCGGCTTTATTGTCATGGTGGCGGCACTGGGCCCGGTACTTGGGCGTTACGGTGTGGGTCTGGTCGTGCCGGTGCTGGCGGTTCTTTTATGTGGGCTGTGGCTTGCGACACTGGCCGTGCCGCGCTTCGATGGGGCGGCGCACGAGACGCGGCGGTTGTCGCTCAAGCCCGGCCTGGTGGTGTTTTTGCTGGCCTGTTTTCTCATGCAGGTGAGCTACGGACCGTACTACACCTTTTATACCCTCTATCTGCAACGTTTCCGCTATACGACGTTCGAGATCGGCCTTTTGTGGGCGTTTGCGGTGGCCTGCGAGGTGGTGCTGTTTTGGCAGGCCGACCGCCTGTTTGCGCGTTTCCGCGAACAGACCCTGTTTACGGCGACGCTGGCGCTCGCTTTTGGGCGCTGGATATTGATCGGGATGTTCCCCGGGGACGCCGGCCTCATCATCGCCGCCCAGCTCCTGCACGCCTTCACCTTCGGCCTGTATCATGCGGCCGCTGTGCGGCTGGCGGGACATTATGCGGGACCCGGATCGCGCGCGCGGGCGCAGGCGCTCTATGGGAGTGCCGCGGGCGCCGGTGCCGGCATCGGCGCCCTGTGGAGCGGCTACGCCTGGTCGGACCTGGGACCGCGTGACATGTTTCTGGCCGCGGCCGTCGTGGCGGGTGTGGCCTTCCTGCTGGTGGTCATGACGTGGTTCCGGCGCGGTTGCCTTACAGACGGGCCGCCGGCCGCCGTGGAAAGGCTATGATCTGCCCGCCGGCTGGCCGCAGGCGGGGACGGGGTTTGGTCTGGTGCTGTCCGAACCCCTTCTGGACTTCGGTGACGAAGGCCTCGACAAAGCAATAGGTGTCGATGTCGGTGTTATCGGCATCCAGGATTGCGGCGCGGATGGGGTTTATGGCCTGCAGGGTCTTTTCGGGGGTAATCCGGTCCTTGACGTGATGGCAGCGGTTGCCCACATAGACGGCGCGCGCGAGCGCCGTCATGAGTTCATGGTGGAGCGCGCAGCCATCGAAGAGTTCCTGGACGGTCGAGGCGTTGGCGCGCAGCGGGATATGCAGGCGGCCGAGGCGCTCTTCCAGGAGGCAAAGCAGTTCAAGGTACGTCATGGTCTCCACTACCGGCAGGCGGTCCGTTCCCGTGCCATTGTCGGCCGCGGTTGCGATCTTGTCGAGATGCCCGCGACAGGGACAGGGCCGAAAAGATTGGCTTTGAACAGGTCCGCGGGTACCATGGCCGCCACACGAGGAAGCCACGATGGGAAAAACACTCTACGACAAGCTCTGGGACAGCCATGTGGTGCGCGAGTTGCCTGATGGGACCTGCCTTTTGTACATCGACCGGCATCTCGTTCACGAGGTGACGAGCCCGCAGGCGTTCGCGGGCCTGCGGGCGGCGGGTCGCCGTCTGTGGCGCCGGGACGCCAATCTCGCGGTGGCCGACCACAATGTGCCGACCAAGGATCGCGCGCTCGGAATCCGCGACGACACGTCGCGGGTGCAAGTCGAGACCCTGGACCGCAACTGCGCGGATTTTGGTGTGACCCTCTTTGCCATGAACGACCCCCGCCAGGGGATCGTTCATGTGGTCGGTCCGGAGCAGGGCGCGACGCTGCCTGGCATGACCATCGTCTGCGGTGATTCGCATACCTCGACCCATGGCGCCTTCGGGGCGCTTGCCCATGGCATCGGCACTTCGGAAGTCGAGCAGGTCCTGGCGACCCAGTGTCTGCTCCAAAAGCGCGCCAAGCCGATGCGCGTGCGTCTCGAGGGACAGGTGCCAGACGGGGTGACGGCCAAGGATCTTGCGCTCGCCGTCATTGGCCGTATCGGTACCGCGGGCGGTACCGGTCATGCCATCGAATTTGCGGGCCCGGCCGTGCGGGCGCTGTCGATGGAAGGACGCATGACGCTGTGCAACATGGCCATCGAGGCCGGCGCGCGCGCCGGCCTCGTGGCGGTCGACGAGACGACGCTGACCTACCTCGCCAACCGTCCGTTCGCACCACGGGGAGCGCTGTGGGAGCGGGCGGTGGCGGCGTGGCGCGATCTGCATTCAGACGAAGACGCCGTGTTCGCCCGCGAAGTCACGATCGACGTGGCGGCGCTGTCACCCCAGGTGACGTGGGGCACGTCGCCGGAAATGGTGGTGGGAATCACCGGGCGTGTGCCCGATCCGGCCGCCGAACCCGATGCGGCGCGGCGTGCCGCGATGACGGCTGCGCTCGCTTACATGGACCTGAAACCGGGCACACCGATGGTCGATGTCCCCATTGACGTGGTGTTCATCGGATCCTGCACCAACGCGCGGCTGGAAGACCTGCGGGCGGCGGCGCGCATGGTCCAGGGCCGCAGGATCGCCGCGGGCGTGCGCGCCCTGGTGGTGCCGGGCTCGGGACTGGTCAAGAAGGCGGCCGAGGCCGAGGGCCTCGACCGCGTATTCGTGGCCGCGGGCTTTGAGTGGCGTGATGCCGGTTGCTCCATGTGCCTGGCGATGAACGCCGACCGTCTCGAGGCCGGGGAGCGTTGTGCTTCGACCTCGAATCGCAATTTCGAGGGGCGCCAGGGTGTTGGGGGCCGCACCCACCTGGTCAGCCCGGCGATGGCGGCGGCCGCCGCGGTGGCCGGTCATTTTGTTGATGTGCGCGGCTGGTGAAAGGGGGGGTGCGTGGACGCTTTTGAAAAATTGACCGCTCTGGTGATACCGCTTGACCGGATGAACGTCGACACGGACGCCATCATCCCAAAGCAGTATCTGAAGGCGATCGGGCGTGCGGGCTTTGGGGCCAATTTGTTCGACAACTGGCGCTATCTCGATGCCGGTGACGGCCGGACCGACGCCGAGCGCCGCCCCAATCCGGATTTTGTCCTGAACAAGCCGCGCTACCGGGGCGCCCAGATCCTGCTTGCGCGGGCCAACTTCGGCTGCGGTTCGTCCCGGGAGCACGCCCCCTGGGCCCTGTTGGAGTATGGGATTCGGGCTATAATCGCGCCGAGTTTCGCGGACATATTCTTCAATAACAGTCTCAAAAACGGTCTGCTGCCGGTCATCGTGCCGGATGCGGTGGTCGACCGCCTGTTTCGGGATGTGGAAGCAAACCCC
Source organism: Pseudomonadota bacterium (assembly GCA_021795715.1). Classification (GTDB taxonomy): domain Bacteria; phylum Pseudomonadota; class Gammaproteobacteria; order Acidiferrobacterales; family Acidiferrobacteraceae; genus JAJYDN01. The sequence continues at coordinate 9,906 of JAJYPD010000003.1, read as the reverse complement.
GGTTATGCCCTGACCGTGGATCTCGTATCCGAAACGGTGGTCTTGCCGGACGGCACGCGTGTGCCTTTCCAGATCGATCCGTTCCGCCGCGAATGTCTGCTGCGCGGACTTGACGATGTGGGCTGGACCCTCCAGTACGAGGCGCAGATCAAACAATATGAAGAGCGCCGGCGCGCCGAGGCGCCCTGGCTTTTCGTGGCGGAGTAAGCATGCACAAGATTGCGGTGTTACCGGGAGATGGCATCGGTCCGGAAGTGGTGGCCGAGGCCGTGGCGGTGCTGGAGTGTCTGCAGACGGAATACGGGCTGGGCATCGAGCTGGAGTACGGATTGATCGGCGGGGCCGCCTATGATGTCCACGGCCAGCCCCTGCCGGAGGCTACGGTGGAATTGGCGCAGGCGGCCGATGCGGTCTTGCTGGGCGCCGTCGGTGGCCCGAAATGGGAGCCGCTGCCGATTGCCGTGCGTCCCGAAAAGGCCCTGCTGGGATTGCGTTCGGCCTTGAAGGTCTTTGCCAATCTGCGGCCCGCCTATCTGTACCCCCAGCTGGCGCAGGCATCGACATTGCGCGCCGACGTCGTCAGCGGGCTTGACCTCATGATCGTGCGCGAACTCACAGGCGGCATCTATTTCGGCCAACCCCGCGGTATCCGCAAGACCGCGAGTGGAGAGCGGGAGGGGTTCAACACCCTGGTCTACGCCGAATCCGAAATCGAGCGGGTCGTGCGGCGGGCGTTCGATATCGCCCGGCTGCGCGCGCGGCGCGTCTGTTCGATCGACAAGGCAAACGTGCTCGAGGCGACCGAATTGTGGCGGGAGGTGGCCACGCGTGTCGCCGCAGACTATCCCGATGTGCAGCTTTCGCACATGTATGTCGACAATGCCGCCATGCAGCTTGTGCGCGCACCCAGGCAATTTGACGTGATCGTCACCACCAATATGTTCGGTGACATCCTTTCTGACGAGGCGGCGATGTTGACCGGTTCGATCGGCATGCTGCCATCGGCATCCCTGAATGAGGGCACCAAGGGCCTGTACGAACCGATCCACGGTTCGGCGCCCGATATCGCCGGACGGGGGCTGGCCAACCCGCTGGCGACCATTCTGTCGGTGGCCATGATGTTGCGGTACAGCCTGCAGGCGCCGGAATGGGCGACGCGGGTCGAACAGGCCGTGCATGCGGTTTTGGATGACGGCCTGCGCACCGCCGACATCCGCGGCGCGGACGGGGTGGCGGCGTCGACGCGGGAGATGGGGCAGGCGGTCGTGGCGAAGTTGCGAATCACACATTGACGAGGGCGGTTTTGGATATGGCAAAGACGTACGATGTCGCGGTGGTGGGGGCGACCGGGGCGGTGGGGGAGGTCATGCTGTCGATGCTGGCAGAGCGGCGCTTCCCGGCCGGGGAGATCCATGCGCTGGCTTCGAGCCGCTCGGCGGGCACCAAGGTGCGCTGCGGGGATCGCGAACTCACGGTGAGCGATCTGGCGACCTTCGATTTCCGCCGGGCGCGGATCGGCCTGTTTTCGGCGGGCGGCGAGATCTCCGCCCAATACGCGCCCAAGGCCGCCGCTGCCGGCTGTGTGGTGATCGACAACACGGCGCATTTCCGTTACGACGACGACATTCCGCTGGTGGTGCCCGAGGTCAATCCCGGCGACATCGCCCGCTATACCACGCGCGGCATCATCGCCAATCCGAACTGCTCGACCATCCAGATGCTGGTGGCCCTAAAGCCGCTGCACGATGCCGCCGGCATCGAGCGCATCAACGTCTGTACCTACCAGTCGGTATCGGGAACCGGCAAGGAAGCGATCGATGAGCTGATGGAGCAGACGCGCGCCTTGCTGGCCGGGCAGCCGGCGTCTGCGCACGTCTACCCCAAGCGCATCGCCTTCAACGTCCTGCCGCACATTGATGTGTTTCAGGACAACGGCTATACCAAGGAGGAGATGAAGATGGTGTGGGAGACCGTGAAAATCATGGGAGACCCCTCCATCCGCGTGAATCCGACGACGGCGCGCGTGCCCGTGGTGTATGGGCATTCGGAGGCCGTGCACATCGAGACCCGGCGCAAGCTGACGGCTGCCGAAGCGCTGGCGTTGCTCTCTTGCGCACCCGGCGTGGTGGTGGTCGACGAGCGCAAGCCTGGTGGCTACCCCACGGCGGTGACCGAAGCGGCGGGACGGGATCCCGTCTATGTCGGCCGCGTGCGCGAGGATATTTCCCATCCGCGCGGGCTTGATATGTGGGTGGTTTCCGACAATTTGCGCAAGGGTGCGGCCCTAAACAGCATCCAGATCGCGGAGCATTTGATCGCGAACTATTTGTAGTCTCTGATTTGTCGTCTATATTGGGAGTAAATACTTAAGGCTTTCCTTGAGGTTAGTGGCGCAGGTGGTCCCGGCTCCGCAGGAGGGGCCGCAGGAGAGGACGGATGGCAAAAAAGGGATGGCAGCAGGCGGGGTTGGGGACGGTTGTGTGCGTGACGGCGTTGTGTTACGCGCCTGTTGCGCTGGCGCTTGGCCTTGGGCCCTTGACGGTCGAGTCGAATCTGGGGCAGCCGCTGCAGGCGCACGTGCGCCTGATGGGTTTTCATAAGAGTGATCGGCGCAGCGTGACGGCACAACTGGCGTCGTCGGCGGCCTTCGCCCAGCTCGGGCTGCACAAGGACCGGGCTTTGAAATCCGTGATCTGCCGCATACACCGCCAGGCCGACGGCCGCTATGCCGTGGTACTGGAAAGTCATGACGTCATCAATGCCCCGTTTTTGCAGTTCGTTCTGCAGATCAAAGGCCCTGAGGGCACGTTGCTGCGCGAATACACGGCGCTTTTGAATCCGGTCAGCGGCGTCCAGCCCGTGTCCATGAGCAGCACGCTGCGTGCGCCGGTGCCGGCGCGCCAGATCCTGGCGTCCACGCCGCTGTCGGTGCCGAAGGTATCGGCCCCGGTTGCGCCGGTCGCGGGCCTTGTGCGCGTGCGCGCCGGCGAGACCGCATGGGTGATCGCCGCGCGTCACACGCCGGCCGGCGCCTTGGTGCCGCAGACGCTCGAGGCCTTCTTGCGGCGTAATCCCACGGCTTTCATCCACCACAACATCAACGAGTTGCGGGCGGGCGCGCTCCTGCATGTGCCCACCCGGCAGGCCGTGGATGCGATTCCGGCGGCCAAGGCCAAATCCTGGCTGACCGCGCAGGATCAGGCCTGGGGTCAATACCGACAAAGCCTTGCCAGCCAGCCGGCGGCCGCCGGCAGCGGCAACGGCACCATCGGCGGAGCGCTGCGCGCCGCGCAGATTCTGCCGACGAGCCATAATCTACTGAAGATCGAGTCGGCGCCCTTGCCGGGCGCGACGACCGGCACGGCGGGTGCCGCGGGCCGGAACGGGAAGGGGCAGAAACTGGCGGCGCGCATGGCCCAGTTGCGCAAGGAGCTGGTGGCCACGAAGCATCTGATTGCGCTCGACAATCAGGAGCTTGCGGCGCTTGAGCAACAGGCGCGCGCGCGGCTGAAGAAGCCGCAAAAGAATACGGTGTCGGGTGTCATGACCCATCCGGCGACAGCAGTGAAGCCGGTCGCCGGCACGCCGGTGGCCCCGCATCCGGTCAAGCCCGTCATCCACCGCGTTGTGCATCCGGTCATTCACCGGCCCGCGGTGGTGCCGCCGATGCCGATGCCGGCCGGCAACCGGTCGTTTTTGGCCACGCTCTGGCAGGAGGACCGCTATCCGTTGCTGCTGGTCCTGGCCGCGGTCGTCGCGGTGGGGGGGCTTTTTTCCTACCGGCGCCGCCGCTCGATGAATGAATTCGAGGAAAGCATCCTCTCGGGTGGCGGGCTGCATACGGAAGGGCAGATGCCCGATACGGCGAGCCTTGCCAAGACGCCGGAAGTGTCCTTTCTGAGCGAATTCAGCCAGGGCGGCACCGGGAACATGCAGACCGACGAGGTCGATCCGATCGCGGAGGCCGATGTGTATCTGGCCTACGGACGCGACGAACAGGCCGAGGAGATTCTGAAAGACGCCATCGCCAAGGATGGGGGCCGCCTGGAACTCAAGGCCAAGCTTTTGGAGATCTATCTGCAGCGGCATGACCTGAAAACTTTCGAGGTCTTCGCTGAGGAGCTCTATGTGGCCACCGGCGGCAGCGGCGCGCTCTGGCAGCGCGTCGAGGAGATGGGTCACCGGCTCGATCCGATGAATCCGCTCTTCAAGAGCGGGGGACGCACGTCCGCGGCGCCGGCAAAAGGTGCGAAGAATACAGCCGCCGATCGGATCGACTTTGCGGCCGTGGCGCGTCAGCTGGAGGCGATCTCGTCGCCGGCAGGCGCAGACGCCGGACGCGCACAGGCCGAGACGCTCGCGCCGGAGCCTTTGGGGGCTCAGGGTGCGCCAGGCCGTCCGGTAATCGAGGACGCCGATAACCTGCTCGATTTCTCCGGCGGACTGGGCGAGGCGGAATTTCCGTACAAACGCGCAACCGAGGCGCCACCGGCGCAAGACGGGGCCGCCACCGGGCTGTCGACCATCGATTTTACGCCGGGCGGTTCTCTGGGCGGGGCGGCGATGGCGGATGCCTCCCCGAAGGGTGGTGGCGCGCATGGGGATCTTGGCGGGTCGTCCGGGGATGCCGGACTGGATTCCGGGGACGCCGGTCTCGACTTCAGCTGGGATGCAACCATGGCGGCGCAGGACGCGGGCGAGGGCAAACAGGACTTCGCCCTGCAGTTTGACGAGCCCGCCGCCGCTTCCCTGCCTGAGATCGACTTTGGTGATTTGGGCGGCGGCCCGGCGGGCGACCTGGCGTCGGATGATGCGCCGGTGCTCGATTTGAGCATGTCCGATGGTGACGGTGGGCAGGTGGGCGATCTCGTCATGGAGGCGGGAACCGCCGTGGGGACCGGCATCAGCGCCGATGCGGTCGACACGAAGCTCGATCTGGCCAATGCCTATATCGAGATGGGCGATGCAGAAGGCGCACGCGCCATTCTTGATGAGATCATGGCGGAGGGCAACGACCGCCAGCGCAAGGAAGCCAAGGCCCTGTCGGCCCGCTCAGCGGCGCACTAGCGTTCGAAATGTGAAGCCATGTGCGTGGCGGGCATCGGCTTCGTGGTGCTCCGTTGCGATCTCGCGCCAGGCGTCTTCTGCAAAAGGCGGAAAATGGGCATCGCCTGCCACGGTCGCATGGACCGTGGTCAGATACAGGCGATCTGCGACCGCAATGGTCTGTTCATAGAGATTGGCGCCGCCGGCCACGAAAACGATCCGGGTGCGCGCCTCTTCGAGGATTTCCTGCAGGGTGTGGACGTAGCGGACGGAGGCGGCCGGGGCGCTTGCGCGGGTGCGCGTCAGTACGACGCAGTCCCGTCCGCTGAGGGGCCCCGGAAGGGATTCGTACGTCCGCCGGCCCATCGCCACGACGTGTCCCATGGTCAGTGCACGAAAGCGTTTCAGATCGTCTGGGAGGCGCCACGGCAAGGCGTTGTCTGCGCCGATGACGCCATTGCGGGCGACCGCGGCGATCAGAATCAGGCTCATACCGCGACCGGCGCCTTGATGGCCGGGTGGGGGTCGTAGCCCTGCAGGCGGATATCCTCGTAGCGAAAGGCGAACAGGTCCGTGACAGCCGGATTCAGGCACAAAGTCGGCAAGGGCCGTGGTGCGCGTGTCAGCTGTTCCCGGGCCTGGTCGAGATGGTTGCTGTAGAGGTGGGCGTCACCGAGAGTGTGCACGAATTCGCCCGGCTGGAGCCCCGTGACGTGAGCGACCATGTGCGTCAAAAGCGCGTAGGACGCGATGTTGAAGGGCACGCCGAGGAAGATGTCGGCGCTGCGCTGGTAAAGCTGGCAGGACAGGCGGCCCTGCGCCACATAAAACTGGAAGAGCGCGTGACAGGGCGCGAGGTGCATCGCCGGCAGTGCGGCGACGTTCCACGCCGAGACCACCAGACGGCGCGAATCGGGGTCCTTGCGGATGGTGTCGACGATCTGTCCGAGCTGGTCGATGGTTTTGCCATCGGCCGCCGGCCAGGCCCGCCATTGCGCGCCGTAGACCGGTCCGAGGTTGCCGTCCGAATCCGCCCATTCGTCCCAGATGTGCACGCCATTGTCCTGGAGATAACGGATGTTCGTATCCCCCTTGAGGAACCAGAGGAGCTCATGGATGATGGAGCGTACATGAAGCTTCTTTGTCGTCAGCAGCGGAAAACCCGCGGCCAGATCGAAACGCATCTGATGGCCGAACACGCTCCGCGTGCCGGTTCCTGTGCGATCGTTTTTGACGACACCGTGTTCCAGGACGTGGCGCATGAGGTCGAGATAGGGGCGCATTGACGAAGTGTAGCAGGAGCGTTGGCGGATGATCTACGTGAAGGCCAGTGACCAGCATGGGCGCGGTGTATTTGCGGATTGCGACATCCCCGCAGGCGCCGTTCTCGTGGTTTTCAAGGGGCCGCTGCTGCGGCGGGAGCAGGTCGAGCCGGGCAGCTACCATCTGCAGATCGGAGAGGACCTCTACATCGGGGCCTCGGGCGAGGCGGATGACTACGTAAACCACTCGTGCGAACCGAACGCGGGATTTCGGGGCGGGCTTGCGCTGTGTGCGCTGCGCCCGATCCGCGCGGGCGAGGAGATTGCGTGGGATTACTCCTGCGCCATTGACGAAGAGGATTTCCCGGGCTTCCCTTGCGCCTGTGGAGCTGCCTCGTGCCGGGGGGTGGTCCGTTCCTTCCGGCATCTGGATCCGGCCACCCGCGCGCGGTTGCGACCCTGGGCGCTACCTTATCTGCGCGACCGTTACCGCGGGTAGGTGCATCAGTCTTCCAGCGCGGGCTTCAAGGGCGGATATCGCTCAGGTGGGTCAGCCGCTTGCGAGTCTGCAGATAACGGATGGCGATCCGCTTGCCCTTTTCGACCGAGGGCTGATCGAGCGGATTGATGCCATAGAGGAGCCCCGTGTACACCGTCACGCGCTGATAGAGTTCGATCAGCGAACCAAGCACGAACGCGTTTACGCCCGGGATCTCGATGGTGAGGTTGGGGTGGCGCGCGTCGGTGATCGCCTCGCGTGTCGCCTGGAACTCGGCATCGATGATATCGGCGATGGTTTTGTGGCGCAGATGCGGATAGTGGTCGCGGTCGGCGGCGCCGAGGGGAATGATCGCGTCGTCTTCCCAGTGGGTCAGCTCGACGAAGGTAAACATCTTGTCATTGCGGGATTCCAGGTACATCTGCAGCTGGCTGTGCTGGTCGACCGCGCCCATGGCGCGGACGGGCAGGCTGCCGGCCGGGGTGGTACCGGCGCGCTCCTTGCCGAGGGATTCGGCCCACAACTGGCAATACCAGTCCACGAAGAGGCGCAACCGGTTGACGTAGGGCATCATCACCGAGATGCGTTTGTCTTGCTCCGTGTCGAGCAGGTAGTAAAGGGCGGCCATCTCCAGCGCGGGGTTGGCGTCAAAGTGCCCATCCTGGCAAACACAGGCCAGTTCGCGTCCGCCGGCCAGCAAGGTGTCGATGTCCACGCCGGCCGCAGCCAAAGGAAGGAGGCCGACAGGCGACAGAACCGAGTAGCGTCCTCCGACCGAGGGGGGGACCGGTAGTGACGGGATGCCTTCCTCGCGGGCGAGTGCGCGCAACCATCCCTGTTCCGGATCGGTCACGATCCATTGCCGCCTGCGGGCGCGTTCGGTGCCCAGATGGGTGATGAGCCAGTCGCGCAGGACCAGAAATTGCACCACCGTCTCAAGGGTCCCGCCGGATTTGCTGATGCAAATCAAGGCGGTGTCTTCCGGCGTCAACCGGGCGAGCAACAGTTTCAGGTCGTAGGGGTCGACGTTTTCCACGAAGTGGAGCCGCGGCCCCGCCGGCAGAGTCTCGTGCAGGGCGTGCCAGATGGCTTTCGTACCCAGACTCGAACCCCCAATGCCCACGACGACCAGATCCTGGCAGGTCGCCCGTATGGCGGCGGCGGTTTCGTGGATGCGTTCTAATTCGGGCACCATGGTGGCAGACAGCGTCAGGCAGCCGTATGTGCCGGCGAGGCCCTGGACGAGGTCCTCGGCGACACGCGCATGAACGGTTTTGAGCCGGGGCGCAAGCGTCTCGATACGGGCGGGATGGACCCCTTGGTCGCCCACTGCGTCGCTGTACATGTTGTCTGTGCGGATTACTAATGCCATGACCATCCCTGTAGTCGTCAACGATTGTTTCGTGAGTTTTTGTCGGCTGTGGTGGCGCGCGCGTCGCTCATGGCGGCTGACTTTGAGAAAAAACTTGCATTAACCGAGCCCAGCATTAGATATAATGGAGGGCGGAGCATATGGCTCCTCCACCCAATTTTCGGAGACCCAACAAATGAAGAAAGTTCTGCTCGCATCTGTCGTCGTGTTTGCTCTGGCCGGCTGTCACAAGCAGGCTGCCAGCACGGGCGCCGCCAGCACGGCCAGCACGCCCCCGGCGACGGCCGCTACCGCCCCTGCGACATCCGGCACCACCGCAGCCCCCGCGACGTCCGGCACCACCACCACCCCTGCGACATCCGGCACGACCGCCAAGAAGTCGACGACCAGCACGACCTCGACGAAGTCGGCCTCTTAAGGCCGTATACGGGTGATTGTGAAAGGACGCTTGTCACCCCTGTGCTGACTGCCTCAGTCCATCGTGGACTGAGGCGGCAGCCAATGTGTTGAGGAGCAAGGTGGCGACCGTCATCGGGCCCACGCCACCAGGTACCGGCGTAATCCACTCCGCCCGCTCCTTGGCGACCGCAAATTCAATATCCCCGACCAAATGCCCATCCGGCAGGCGATTCATGCCGATGTCGATGGCAATGGCGCCTTCCTGGATCCATTCTCCCTTCACCAGGTGAGGTTTGCCCGCTGCCGCCACGACAATGTCTGCGCGCGCGATATGCGCCTGCAAGTGTTTGGTAAAGCGATGACAAACCGTTACGGTGGCACCCGCCAACAAGAGTTCAAGCCCCATGGGTCGCCCCACGTGGTTGGAGGCCCCTACGACCACGGCATGCTGGCCGTGCAGGTCGCGTCCCGTGTGCTGCAGTAGCGTCATGACACCAGCCGGCGTGCAAGGGCGCAAAAGCGGTCGGCGGACCGCCAGGCGGCCGACATTGTACGGATGGAAGCCGTCGACATCCTTGTCTGGCCGTATACGTTCGATCAGAGGGTCGGCCTTGAGCGGTGCCGGCAGCGGCAGCTGCACGAGGATGCCGTCAATCTCGGGATCGGCGTTCAGGCTGTCGATCAGTGCCATCAATGCCCCGTCGGTGGTCTCACTCAGCCGGTGCGAGACGGATTTGATACCGGCCTTGCGGCAGGCCTCGACTTTGTTGCGTACGTAGATTTCGGAGGCTGGATCGTGACCGACGAGGACCACGGCCAGACCGGGCGGACGAAAGCCTTGGGCCACGCGTGCCTGAACCTGCGTACTGATGTTGTCGATGATATCGGCGGCAATGCGCTTGCCATCGATGAGCCGTGCTGTCATGGGGATCCCGCGCGTGAAAGGCCTATAATGGCACGGGAGGCCTGCGGTGGCCAAGCCCGCTACATTGACGGCTGCGCAGATGCCAGCGTATAGTTCTTCGCCTTCGCCGTGGATCGAACAGAGGCGTCGGGGTATAGCGCAGCCTGGTAGCGCACCTGCTTTGGGAGCAGGGTGTCGGGGGTTCAAATCCCTCTACCCCGACCAACAGGGTTGAGGCGCCCGTAGCTCAATGGATAGAGCAACGGCCTTCTAAGCCGTTGGTTGCAGGTTCGATTCCTGTCGGGCGCGCCACGCCTGGGTGAAGGTCATGATCGAAGCGGTCCTAAGTGGTGAGCGTAGCTCAGTTGGTTAGAGTCCCGGATTGTGATTCCGGTTGTCGTGGGTTCGAATCCCATCGCTCACC
>JAJYPD010000044.1 GCA_021795715.1 Pseudomonadota bacterium | reverse complement strand
AATTACATTTAGGACATTTCATGTCACCTCCGCTTCATCGCGATTCCCCCATAAACCGGCCGGCGAGGACTCTCGAAACGCTACCGGAATGGAGGTGTTTCAGGCATCAGAAACTGGCCGAGTCATGTGACAGGCCGTTAGCTTGCAGCCCTCGCCGCTCCTGAATACCGCCGCGCTCAAGGTAAGGGCCCGGCGACGAATATCGGTCCGCGGACCCTACCTACTGTAGCTATGTCACCGCCCTTTGGCCAGCACCGTGCAGGCAAAAACAAGCACCCCCCTTGACCTACCGGAAAACCAGCCACGCAATGCTACCACCATGAGGAAATCTACCCGTTTCAGGCGCGCGCGACCTTAAGCGCCAAAAGCCCCAGCTGCCAGGATAGTTGTCGCCTCTGTTATTCGACCTTGAGGGGCCAGAAGAGAGTGACACGTTATGTATTATTCACAAGAACGCCGCGAGGCTGTGGTCCGGCGCATGCTGTCAGGAACCATCTCGATGATGGCTTTAGCCCGAGAAACGGGCATTGCAGATTCCACGCTCTATCGCTGGCGCGAGGAGATACGAGGTAAAGGAGGAACGGTGAACACAGCGAAGCCGTCGGGCGATCAGGTGTCCTCGGCCCAGAAGCTCGCCATCGTGGTGGCGAGCTTCGCCATAGGAAAAATCGCTCGCTACGTTTAACAATGCGGTGCTTCCGAAAAATTGGACCATTCTATTTTCCACTTGACATGGGCGCTTTGCCCGGGCACATCTTGCGCAACCCGGGCCCTTGGTAGGGATACCAGCATCTGATAGATTGGGTGCATCTTATCCGGGGGCCCTTCAAATGGACGAACCCAAACGCTTTTCCCGGCGCGCCTGGCTCAAAAGAGCCATCGTTACCGGCTCGGTCCTGAGCGCTCACCCACTCCTCATCCGGAGCGCCAAAGCGGCCTCCACACCGAAACTTGCGAAGGCGACTGTCCATTATCGGAACCACCCCAAAGGGCGCAAGATGTGCGGCATGTGCACCCATTTCATTCCGCCTGGCGGCACGGCGGAGCGCGGCATGATGGGCGGCATGGACCAAGGTATGATGGGAACCATGGGTCCTGGAATGATGAAAGACGGCACCTGCCAGCTCGTCCAGGGGAGGATCACTCCAATGGGTTACTGCGTCTTGTATGTGCCGGCCCGTTCGTAAGACGATCGTGGCGGTGCCCATCCGCAACACCGCTCTCCCCTCTGTCAAATCCGCGCCCTAGAATGCATGCCCGGCCAACAGGTTCGATGACACAAACGACCCAACGGCAAGCGCATTGACGGCACACGCGTAGATCCCACCGTAATAGTCTGTCGTGTTTGGCGGGGCTGCAGTCTCGGGGGCATGGACGCAGACAGCGCCCGCAGACTCAGCCTGACAGAGCCGCACCGCCGCCAGGTGATCTGTGCATACAAACGCAAAGCAACAAGAGCTGGATTGCGCTGGATGTGGGCTTGAGTCACTTCGCGACACGCAAGATCATCGACCGCCATGAAGCAGGGACATGGCGGCGTTCGCGCCTTGCGTTCGCAGGCGGCGTACGGGCGGCAAATGCGTCCTGACACAGGAGCAGGAGACGGCGATCCAGCGCACGATTTGCGACCGCCGCCCGGCGCAACCCAAGATGGAGTGTGCGTCGTGGAGGCACGCGGCGGCGATGCAATACAGCGAACGCGAGCAAGGGATCACGCAGCATCTGCGCTCGGTGGGCCAGGTACCGAGGGAAAAGGTGTGGCCGGCTTTTCCGGGACTCGGCCCCGGCCAGGATCACCGCCCTGGGGTGATGTCGGAGATCGGGCCATCCGCCGCCCGACCATCGAACGAAAGGCGGGCCGATCGTCCGCGGACCAGGGCCCCGGGCAACACCGCGTTGGTGCGACCCAGCGTCCGACACAACCCGGCAGATCACGGCCGCGATGCCTGTACTCTTGCCGCAAAGGCTTGGGGATACCGGTGAGCTATATAACAGTTGAAAACTTAACTATAATAGCTACAGAAATGCATTATAGGTAATAATATGTCCACTACAAACTTGCGATATGAGTCGCTCAGTGACCAGGCCGTTGCGGCCATCCTCGGCGCACGTCTGCGCGCCCTGCGGCTGCGACGCGATCGCACCCAGGAAGACGTGGCGTCGCGCACCGCTGTAAGCCTCGGGACCTTGAAGGCCCTGGAGGCCGGACGCGGCAAACTCGAGACCCTGATTGCGGTCCTGCGCGAGCTCGGCGCCCTGGAGACCCTCGATGCCCTGCTCCCGGAGCCGCCAGCAAGCCCGCTGGCGTTGGCCCGGCATCGCGGCCATCCGAGGCGCCGGGCCTCCGGCCGCCATAAACCGGCCCTGCAACGCGATCCCGAAGGCGGCCGCGAATGGTAACGACCGCGACCGTACACCTCTGGGGCCAGGACGCCGGCGCGGTCACCTGGCTACCGGATCGGGATCTCGCGGCCTTCGAGTTCGAACCCCGTTTCCTCGCCTCCGGCCTCGACATCGCGCCGTTGACCATGCCGCGGGCCGAAGCGCCGGGACAGGTGTTCCTCTTCCCGGCCCTAAACCGCGAGACCTTCATGGGTCTGCCGGGGCTTTTGGCCGACGCCTTGCCCGATAAATTCGGCAACGCCCTGATCGACGCCTGGTTGAGCCGCACGGGACGGACCGCGGCCGACTTCAATCCCGTCGAACGCCTGTGTTATGTGGGCGACCGGGGTATGGGTGCCCTCGAATTCCGCCCCGCGCTCACTAGCGGCCTGAAGCGTCGAGTGGCCGTGGACGTCGCCGAACTCGTCTTGCTGGCCCGCGGGGTAACCGCCGAGCGCCTGCGCCTTAACGTCCAGCTCGGCGGCGACGATGGGCCAAACGCCGAGGCTTTGCGCGACATCCTGCGCGTGGGCACCTCGGCGGGCGGCGCCCGCGCCAAGGCCGTCATCGCCATGGACGACGCGGGGCGGATCGTCTCGGGTCAGGGCACAGCCCCTGAAGGCTACGCCCACTGGATCATCAAATTCGACGGCGTGGGCGACCTCGAGCTTGGCCAAACCCAGGACTACGGGCGGATTGAATACGCCTACTCGCTCATGGCCAAGGCCGCGGGGATCACCATGACCGAGTGCCGGCTTTTGCAGGAAAACGGCCGCGCGCACTTCCTCACCCAGCGCTTCGACCGCACCGCCCAGGGCAAGCGGCACCTGCAGTCGCTCTGCGGACTGGCGCATTTCGACTTCAACGCCGCCGGCGCCTACGGCTACGAACAGGTCTTCGAGGTCATGCGCCGGCTGCGCCTGCCGCGCGCCGCCGCAGTCGAGCAATACCGGCGCATGATCTTTAATGTGGTGGCGCGTAATCAGGACGACCACACCAAGAACATCGCCTTCCTCATGGACCGGGACGGGCAATGGCAGCTGGCGCCGGCCTTCGACATGATCTACGCGCACAATCCGCGCGGCCGCTGGACGAGTCGCCACCAAATGACCATCAACGGAAAACGCGAGGGGTTCGTGCGTGACGACCTCCTGGCGGTGGGCCGCTCCCTGGGGCTTCACGCGCCGGGCCAGATACTGGAGGAGATCGTCGACACAGTCGGACGCTGGCCCGACTACGCCCGCGCGGCCGGCGTCGACCCGGAGCGGACCCGGGAGATCCACGCCGCACTGCGACTCACCTGGTAACGCCGCCGGCCGCAACGGCGCCCAAGGACCGCTCGTTGCACCGCCCGGGATCCCTCGCCCATCCCGGCCAAAGCTGCATCGGGTCGCGGGCGAGTAACCAAGCCGCCCTCGCGCCCGGCGCGCGTCTTTGGCACCATCAGAGCGGGGAGCGCGCAAAAGGCGTCGGACGTGGCCTTGCGGTATACACAAACAGGCCGGATCGCGCGGACTGCGGTTTGTACGGGCCTAGGCCTCGTGGCCGGGCCGCTCTTGGGCGCGTCCGCGGCATGGGCCTTGGGCCCGTGTTTGGGCGGGACGATCGTCACCGTCCCCCGGGGTGGGTCGGGCACCCCGGCGGCCGTGAACGGCTTCAAGCGGCTGCTCATCTCGTCGGCCTGCGACCAGCAGGCGGCCAGCCTTCTCTACCAGCCGCTCGTATGAGTGATGCGCCGCTTGTCTATCGACAAAGCCTGCGCGTCGCGCGGCGTATCGTGACGGGCCCGGTCACAGAACCTACACCGTGACCCTCTGGCGCCATTGGCGGTGGCCCCACGAGACCCCGGTGGCGACCGCCGACGTGGCCTGCACCGATCGGATGATTCGCCACCTCGGCCCGCAGCTCGCCAACTACAGGGTCGGCGGGATCTTCACGGATGTGGCCTCGTTCCGGATCCTCGGGCCCTATCCGTTCCGCGTCACCCTGAAAAATGCGGTCCATCCGCGCTGGTTCATCTTAAACGGGCCTGCGTTGCTCGCCGCCTTGCCGGAGACGGCCTGGGGACGATTTTTCGATTCCCGCGCTCTACGATCATCTCGCCGGCCCGCGTTTCTTTTGCGTCGTCGACAGGGCGTTGCGGCTGGTGTCTTTCCGATCCGGACACTCGGTCACCTTCGGGCCCCACCGCCGCTTCGCCGGCCCGCAAATTGCCTTTATCCGCGACACGCGCGTACGCCAGGCCATGATGCACGCCATCTCCCAGCGCCCGCGGATCCGCATGCCGTACTACGGCCAGGGGCTGCGCGACGAAGGCCCGGTCCCACCGCGGCCTCCTGCCACCGCGAGAGACTGATCGGGTTTTTTGAAGTTCTCGCCGCCGATCCGGAACACAAGGTGTTTCTGTCCCCGGGCCACTGCGTCCCTCACGGCAAACCGGGCAAGATAACCGGACACCTTGCCCAGGACCGGGTGTTCTGTTTGCCCGGCCATGTCCCCAAACCCAATCCCAAAGCGCATCCCCATACTGACCTGAAGCCGGTCCGCTGGCGCAAGCTAAGATTCCCGCGCGGCCAATAGGCCGCCCAATGCTGTTTTAAGGTCCCGATCCATAGTCTTTCTTCATTTCATCCGCATACAGTGCCACGATCAAAGGGCAAGTCACTTTCCCGCCGCCTTGGCCGCACTGTTCGAGCAAATTTGCGAGCGTCGCCTCGATTCGGCGCAAATCCTGTAGCCGCCTGCGCACGTCACCCAAGTGTTGGGCTGCCAATTGGGCTGCCGCATCGCATTGCATGCCCTCGTCGAGTCGCAGCAGATGGCGGATTTCGTCCAGGCTAAACCCGAGCCGTTGCGCCGACTTGATGAACTTCACTCGCGCGGCGTCCGCCGGAGTGTAATGGCGAACGCCACCTGGCGGGCGAAGCGGCTCGCGCAAGAAGCCCTTGCGCTGATAGAAGCGGATAGTCTCGACGTTGACACCCACCATTGCGGCCAGGCGGCCGATGGTCAGCGCATTTTCCCGATGATCCACAGGGGATTGACTCCGTACTTTAGTACGGCAGTAAGTTTACCCTTTCAAAGTCCCATAAACCATTTACCAAGAAGGAGGACGATCCGTGTCTGCCATTACCCGTATCGTTGATAAAACCGGTGTCATCGGCGCCCTCGTGGGCAGTTTCAGTTGCTCTTTGTGCTTCCCGGCCGCTGCGAGTCTCGGTGCCGCGATCGGGCTGGGCTTCTTGAGTCGATGGGAAGGTCTGTTTGTACATTGGTTGATTCCGATCTTCGCGGCCATGGCGCTCCTGGCCACTCTGGCGGGCTGGTTCTCGCACCGCCAGGGGCGGCGGACCCTGCTCGGCTCGGTCGGCCCGGTGCTTGCGCTCGTCGGGGTGTTCGGGATGACCCATCATTTCCTGAACAAGGATTTGGCGCGCGGGGTTTTCTATACCGGACTGGCGGTCATGGTCCTTGCGTCCATCTGGGACATGGTCGATCCGGCAAACCGCCACTGCGCCCCGGACACCCGCCAAACGCCGGCGTCACGCGACTGAATACGGCGATACCGAGGAGGCGCTTATGACCGGGACCACAACCACCGAACTGACCATCACCGGCATGACTTGCGACAGCTGCGCCATACATGTGCGCGAAGTTCTTGAAAGCGTGCCTGGCGTGCACGAGGCGCAGGTGTCCTATCCGGATGCCTTGGCGCGGATCCAGCTGAAACACGAGGTGCCCCTGCAGCAACTGACCGATGCGGTGGCCGCGCACGGTTATGGCGCGCACCCGCGAAGCGGCCATGTCGCATCGCCGGGCAGCGGGCAACGTCTGCACATCGCCATCATCGGCAGCGGCGGTGCGGCCATGGCCGGTGCACTCAAAGCCGTCGAACATGGGGCTCGGGTTACGCTGATCGAGCGCGGCACTATCGGCGGCACCTGCGTCAATGTCGGCTGCGTGCCGTCCAAGATCATGATCCGCGCCGCCCACATCGCCCATCTGCGCCGGGCGAGCCCTTTCGACGGTGGCCTGCCGCCCGCACCGCCGGCCATCCTGCGCGATCAGCTGCTCCGGCAACAGCAGGGGCGCGTCGATGCGCTGCGCCACGCCAAATATGAAAGCATCATCGACGCCAACCAGGCGATCACCGTGCTGCACGGCGAAGCCTGCTTCAACGATGGCCACAGCCTGGCCGTGCGGCTAAATGACGGCGGCGAGCGCGCCGTGACGTTCGATCGCTGCCTGATCGCCACCGGCGCCAGCGCGATCGCGCCACCAATTCCAGGCCTCAAGGACACGCCCTACTGGACGTCAACCGAGGCCCTGATGAGCAGCACCATTCCTGAGCGGCTGGTTGTCATCGGCTCATCGGTGGTGGCAGTCGAGCTGGCGCAGGCCTTCGCGCGGCTCGGTGCCCAGGTGACGATTGTGGCGCGCCGCACGCTGTTCTTCCGCGAAGACCCGGCCATCGGTCAAGCACTGACGGCCGCATTCCGCGCGGAAGGCATCGAAGTGTGGGAACACGCGGAGGTGAGCGCCGTTGCGCACCGGGGCGGCACATTCGTACTCACGACCTCACAGGGCGAACGCCGCGCCGACCAGCTGCTGGTCGCCACCGGCCGTGCGCCCAACACGCGTCACCTCAACCTCGACGCCGCGGGGGTGACGGTCAACAAGCGGGGGGCTATCGAGATCGACCCCGGCATGCGTACCAGCACCCCGAACGTCTATGCGGCCGGCGATTGCACCGACCAGCCGCAGTTCGTCTACGTGGCGGCGGCGGCTGGAACGCGCGCCGCCATCAATATGACCGGAGGCGACACGGCGCTCGATCTCACCGCCATGCCGGCGGTGGTCTTCACCGATCCGCAGGTCGCAACCGCGGGCCTGAGCGGGCAAGAGGCGCGCCGGCGAGGCATCGAAACCGACAGCCGCCTGCTCACGCTCGACAACGTGCCGCGCGCCCTTGCCAATTTCGATACACGCGGCTTCATCAAGATGGTCGCCGAGGCGAACACGGGACGCTTGCTGGGCGTGCAGGCCGTAGCCGCCGACGCGGGAGAACTCATCCAGACGGCGGCACTGGCCATGCACCACCGCATGACGGTGCAGGACTTAGCCGACCAATTGTTCCCTTATCTGACCATGGTCGAGGGACTCAAACTCGCCGCACAGACTTTCAGCAAGGATGTCTCGCAGCTCTCGTGCTGTGCGGGGTGAGGGTAGCCGCCGACGTAAAGGCGGCTCAAGCGCGCGGAAACGACATATTGCCAAAAGCTTGCCCGTACGGACCTGTGCGGATAGGGATCCTTATCCCAAAGCCTGTGGCGATACAGCCCCCCCCGCAACCCGATCACAAGCCCGGAACGATACGAAATGGCCTGATTGGCGGCCTTGGCCTGGACTGCGGCCACATCGCGTGCGCCGTGCGCATCGCCTGCCGGATCGCCCGCATACCAGATCACGCCGGAGAGGGGTTACGGCACACCCAGACCCAAACCCATGGGGAATGGCGAATGGCACATCCGAATAGGGATCACCCCAAAGCATCCCGGTGTGTGCCGTATGGCCTGCGCACCGAACAATGGAACATCGTATATGAGCGCGACACGGCGCCATACAGCCATCAAGAGGACCCATACGGCGATGCGCCGGAACGCAATGGACGAGGCGATCACAAACCTGCAGCTCGCCCGTGGCAGCCGGCGTGCGCACATGTGCCTCCGAGGGGGGGCGGGGAGGAACCGGAAAGGGGGACAAAACAGCTGCCGCGCGCAAACGATGCGACCCCACCCGCCCCACCCTCGGTTCCGCGCGCATGGAGCCGCGCCGCGGGTCATCCGCCGCAGTGGACACGGGATGATGGGTGATGCGCGCCGCGGCGCGGTCCGCATCGGGCAGCCCTAGGTCCCGCCTGTGCCTTGCCGGTGCGCCGCCGGCGGCGCTTGCCTTCCAAATGGCGCATACGAAAATCGCGGCATTTCCGCGTATACAGGATGATGCAAGGCGAATCCGGGAAAGCCGCCGGCTAGAAAATACCGGTCAGAATGCGCTTGGCAGGATACGGTGTCATGGCGCCCATGCTACCCCTTGCAGGCCGGCAGCCGTGCTGCCAGGGCATCGGCGAGCGGCCGCATGAAAAACCGCTCCTTGGGCATGATGTCGACGCGCAGACCCGCACCGGTCAGGTAGTCTGCGACCACCGGCCCCACGGCCGCCACCGCACATGCAGCAAGCCCATCGCGCAGCGCCGCCTCGCGCGCCTGGGCGCGGGCTACTGCGAAAAGCCTTTCGATTTGTGTCTGGCTGGTAAAGGCAATGGCGTCTACTTCATGCCGCGCCAGCCGCTCAATGAGGTCTAGCACGCGCTGCTCATCGCTGCTGTGGGCATACATGTAAGGAGAAACCGTGACGGGCTCCAGTCCCCGGCGGCGCAAATACGACTGCAGCTGCTCATTCGGCTCGCTGCCATAGAGCTGCACCGCAATGCGGTCGGTATCGAATTGCAGATCCTCGAGTGCTGCGATCACGCCGGCCGTCGTGGGCACGCGCGCGACGACATCACTTGTAAGCCCGAGATCATGGAAAACACCGCCGGGCTTCGGCCCACGCGTAATCTTGCGGACCTGCCCCAGCCGCTGCGCAAAGGCCTCCCGCAGGCCTGCGCGCTCACTGGCGGAAATCAAACGGCGCATACCTTCGCCAGTGAGCACGACGAGATCATGCAGTGCCTGGTCCGCGAGGAAGCGGTCCAGCCACGCCCGCACCGCCCCTTGATCCGGGGCATCAAGGATGGCCACGAGCGGACAGCGCAACACACGTGCCCCGCGCCGCTCCAGAAGCCCGGCGAGCACATCGAGCTGACGGGTCTCGGGCAGCGCAACCAGACGGCCGGAAAGTGCCAGAGTATCCTCTTCTGTCATAATGACTCACAGTTCGTTGCAAAACCGGCCCGCGCACAGAGAGTGCGCCCTCTCCGCAAGACTACCCCGCGCAGCGCCCGGTTTTCTGATCCAGATCAACACGGGAGATGCGCGTTACCCGGTTGCGATCATGACACAGCCTTATTGGGACTCGGCCGGTGCCCGGCAGCCTGGTCTCTGTCGGGACCGCAGCCGCACCCCCATGCGAAATCCCGCTACGAAACCATGGCTCAATCGGCCTGCCAAGGAGCACCAAGGCCCATCACAACGCGAAACGGCTTACGTGATCGGGCGACCGGTACCTCGACCGCCACCGTCCCTTTGCGCGGCTACCCGTCCAACCGCAATTTCCCATGGGCGTCCCATTCCTAATGCAAGCCATTTGCACATCCTCCCGCCGACGCCGTTTCGCGACAGGAAGGACACCCCGCCAAAGAGAACGTCCACCCGCTTATGGCACCCGGGTGCCTGCGCACGAACGACCCAGGCGGCGTCTATCGCACTTGATCCCCGGAGTGAGTATAGTCTGCCCCGGGAATGTATCTGGCTGCGGTCATGACAAATGAAATCGTGGGACTTTCATGGAAAGATAGTATTCATCGCCAGCGTGAGGAGCTGGCAAGGATGCTGCGCGAACCACTTGCGCAGCTTGCCAACAAGTGTGTGCCTGCCTGGGGTGACCGGGAACGGTTGAATCAGGTTCTCATTGACAACTACTCATCCATCCCGTATCGGAGCGCCCTTTATGTGATGCGCGCCAATGCCCTTCAGATCAGCGACAACATCGACGCCTCCGGCATCATACCCGGACACTATCACCGCAATCGCGCCGAACGTCCCTACATGAAGGAGACCATGCCGATCTGGGGATTTTTGCTATCCGATGCCTACATCGCCCTGATGACCAATCGGCCATCACTGACTGCGCTTCAAATCGTGACCGGAGAGACGGGAACTCTCGGCTACCTGGGTGCGGATTTTGATCTGCGCAGGCTCCCCGTCACCTCGGTACTTTACCAGGAACCAGGGCATTGGCGGCAAGTGAAGGGCGACCCGGCCATCCGCGGCACCTTGTTTCAACAGACCCGGGCTGAAAGCCCCATGGACCACAATATGTCCCGGGCGCTGTCCATCCTGGAGGAGCTGCTTACGGAGAGAGGCATCTTCCACTCGCAGATCCACTTCTCGAGCAGCCAAGCCATTATCTGGGTAATCGATGACCCGCTGCGCTATCGCGTCCTCGATCACGAAGCGCTCACGGACCCGGACATCTGCTTGCTGTATGCATTGCGGCCCTACCCGGCCGACGCCTCCATTCCGGTCGCGGATATTGCCCGCATTCTGAGCACCATGGGCGTCTTGCGCACAATCGACACAAACATCTACCTGCGCACGTCTTCAATCAATATCTACAACGGCATGGTGAGTCTGACCTTCTCGTGCGACGGCTCGCACTACATGCGCTACGACGAATTCCTCTCCAAAGGCGCGACCTTCTGGTCGGGGCCGCCCCTATGACGCGGACTCATGTCATGGCGCACGCGCAAAAACGAACCGGGTCGGAGTATAAGCCGGCGCTCGGGGCGTTCCCCCCGCACGGATGCAACGGGTGGACGGTCCCTTGTCCTTGCGCCCCTCAACTCCACTCCCGCGCCTGGGCTTCGACGGCGTCTTCCAAAAGCGCCATGATGCGGGGTGCATCCGGGCGGTCCGGTCCGAGGACCCGGGCAATGTCTTCAGGTGCCACGATGACACCATCGGCCGGCGCGACCAAGCAGCCATCGATCAACACGGCGGGCGGGCGGACTCCCGGCTGCGTTGGTGGATTTTCAAATGATTCGACGCAATGCGCCCCCGCATGCTCCGTCAGAACGGCCGCATACGCACGATAGAGGCGGCAGCGGCCGCCCGGCGGATTATTGAGAAGCAAGGTGACGATCATGACGCCTCACAGGAGATTTTTGAAAAGAATGGCACTTGCGGCCAATACCAGAAAAACACCAAAAATGCGCTTTAAATGCTCAGCCGAAAGCCTGTGCGCAAGGCGCGTACCGACGACGCTGCCGCCGATCGCCAGCAAGGCAAACGCGCCGACCAGGGGGTAATCGATGGGCACATGACCGGCATAACCGAGAAAACCGGACGTCGAGTTCAAGGTCACGATCGCAACGGACGTACCGATCGCCTGGCGGATCGACAACCCACAGAGCAGCACGAGCGAGGGCACGATCAGAAAACCGCCCCCCACGCCCACGAGACCAGCCAGCACGCCCACCGCGACGGCAATGAGACAGACGCGGATCAGGCTTGGCGAAACAGCGGCCGGCGTGGGCTCGACGGCTGCGGCACCCACGGAGCGGTGTATAGGCGCCGGGCGCAGCATCTTAAAGGCCGCCGCATACATGGCACAGGCAAAGATCACAAGCTGTGTGACCACGGTCAACCCGACGCCCAGACGGGTCCCCAAATAGGCCCCCGAGACGCTGAAAAGGCTAAAGATCGCCGTGATCTTGAAATCCACATTTTGGCGGCGCCACTGCTGGAAGGTGGCGACGGCCGCGGTGATGGCGATCACACCGAGGCTCGTGGCGATCGCGGACTTCGGGGGAAGGTGCGCGAGATAAATGAGCGCCGGGGTGGTGATGATGCTGCCGCCGCTGCCGAAAATGCCGAGCACGAGACCCATGACGAGCCCTGCGATACCCGAGACAACATTCATATATCCACCCCGTCTTTCTCATATTCAATTGGTCGTTTGAATAGTAGATATTAACATGGGGGACGTCAAGAGGCCGGCTGCTGACCCTTGGCCCGGGTGCGGAGTGCACTGGAAAACGGCCTCTGTTGAATTCCGAGTGGGTACCGATCATGGATAAAATACCGCCAGAGCACCCAATGAGGAGTGGCGGTGATGGCGGAAACGAAGCTCTTTGAGGCGGCTTTGGGGATTGAAACACCCTGGC
>JAJYPD010000070.1 GCA_021795715.1 Pseudomonadota bacterium | reverse complement strand
AGCGACACTGGCCCGGAATACATCAGCGGTCTGTTGCAACAATGGGCAAACAAGTGCGACATTCGGCTTGGCTACATCCAGCCGGGAAACCCGCAGCAGAATACTTATGCGGAGCGGTTCAGCCGGACAGTACGCTATGAACGGCTATCGCAGTACCTGTGGCAAGATCCGGCAGAGGTGCTGTTATCCGCACCACGCAGTGGATGTATGACTACAATCACGACGGTCGACACAGGGCCTTGGGCGGAATGACGCAGAAACCGCGGTTGGCCATGGCCTCTTAACTCGACTTCCAGCTCCCGCTAAAAATGGGGGGATTGTCGTAATTTAGTGGATTGGGATAGATGGTTGTGGATTGGTATAGACAGAGAATACTTTGATGTTTAAGGATTTTTCTGGCGGTAGGCGAAAAAAGCCCCTGGAATCAGGGGCTGACTTTTTGTGTATGGCGGAGAGGGAGGGATTCGAACCCCCGGAAGGTTGCCCTTCAACGGTTTTCAAGACCGCCGCAATCGACCGCTCTGCCACCTCTCCATGCATCGCAAGAATAGCACGGACCGTATGGGGCCTCCCATAGCGGTGGGGGGTGCCGGCTGACCGACGAAATCGGTCCCGGGGGCCTGTTCCTTGGAGTTTGCGCTCGTTAAAGTAGACGTTCCGGCAGTTTCCGTGGGAACAGTATGGCCAGATCCGGCAAGCAACCGATAAAGAAGAGCCGTGCCCGGATGCGACGCACGGCGATGGTGCCGGCGCCTGTTGTCGCTGCAGTCGATCTTGGTTCCAACAGCTTTCATCTCGTTATCGCGCAGATTCGCGACGGGATCCCAGTCGTGGTCGATCGAGCGCGCGAAATGCTGCGGTTTGGATCTGCCTTGGATCACCAGGGCCGGATCCGTCCGGAGAGCGCCAAGCGCGCGCTGTTGTGTCTCAGGCGGTTCGGTACGCACCTTGCGCTTTGGCGGCCGCAGATCGTGCGCGCCGTGGGCACCAATACCCTCCGGGTTGCGTCTCAGGCCGGGGGATTCCTGGCCCGCGCCGAGGATCGGCTCGGCGTCCCCATCGCGGTCATTTCAGGGGTCGAGGAGGCGCGCCTTATCTACCGGGGTGTCAGCCGGGCCCTTGCGGAAGACGATCGCGTGCTCCTGGTCGATATCGGCGGTGGCAGCACGGAGCTTATCGTCGGCATGGGATATGCGCCGCAAGTCCTCGAAAGCGTCGGTATCGGTTCTGTGACACTGACTGACGAGATATTCGCGGGCCATCTGCTTACCCAGGCGCGTTTTGCGCAAGCGGTAAAGACGGCCAGGTCGCGCCTTATGGGCGCGCGCGTGAGCATTCAGGGTGCGGACTGGACGCGCGTGATGGGCTCTTCCGGGACCATTCGGGCTGTCGAAAGCATGATTCGGGACAGCGGCCTGGCAGAGCGCGGGATACGACGTGAGCATGTCGAGGAGTTGGCGCAGCGCCTGATCGCCCAACGACGCATCGACCGCCTGGTTATGCCGGGACTTGCGACCGAACGAGCGCCCGTGATCATGGGCGGTCTTGCCGTGTTGGTGGCGTTTTTGGAAGTGTTTTGTGTGGACGTAATGGATGTGTCGCGCGGTGCTTTGCGCGAGGGCATTCTGTATGATCTCGTCGACCAGCTGCAAGGGCGGGATGTGCGCACCGCCGGCGTGAAGGAACTTGCTGCGCGCTGGCCCACGCCGACGGGTGACCGGGTGGCGCAGCGTGCCGTTGAGCTGGCGGGTTTTGTGAAGACGGCATGGGCATTGAGTGACGAAGATTGCCGCTTTCTCGAATGGGCAGCGCAGCTGTATGAATGTGGTGACGCCATCGCGCACACACGGCGCCAGTTGCACAGCGCCTACATTGTGCGTTCTGCCGATCTGGCCGGGTTTTCCCGGCACCAGCAGGATTTCCTGGGGGCTCTCATCGAGCTGCACGCAGGCCGCTGGACGGGATCCGCGTTGCGGGCACTGAAGGGTGTGTACGGACCTGGTATTGTGCGGCTTGCCGTGCTGCTGCGGCTCGCCATCGCGACTGAGCGTGCGTCTGCCGCCTATGGGCCGCTTAATGTCCATATCGGCGCGCGCGGTGCCAGCGTGCGTATCCATGCCGCGATCCGGTCGGGTGCGCACCGGGAGGCGGTACTTGCCGATTTTGCAGAGGAGTGCGCGCAGATGGCGAAAAGCGATATCCGCTTCATTCAGGAGGGAATGCGGTTTTCGTGATTGAACGGAGTCATGACCCGCCGTTTTCCATGAAATCGGCATTCGCCGGTCGTCTCATGTGGAAGCCCCGCACGGTAAAAGGGAAGGCCGCCAGCAATTGTTCCAGGATCGGGATCAGATAATATTCACTGATCTTCTCGACAGTGCACACCACCTCGAACTGCGTGACCTCGTCGACCGCGTTCACATGGTAAACGCCCTTTTTCCCGTCCAGATCCCCCTGGTGGACGGTGTCGATCCGGGTGTATCCGGGGCGTCCGTTAGGGGTCGGTTTGCGGCGTTCGCCGATCGGGATCTGCCGGGGCTTGGTCTTCTCGAAGTGGCGTCGCAGCCGACCATAGGAGAGGGACTTACGGAGGTTATAAAGATGGCTCACCGAGATCGATGCCAGGCGCTCGTATTCGGTTTGCCCGAAGACCCGCAAGGCCCGCTCACAGAGCTTCTTGACGGCGGGCCCACAGGGCGTGTCGTGGTGTTCATCCATCGCCGCCAGCAGGCCGATATCAGCGGGCGTGTACTTCGGCGTAAAGCCCGCCACGGTCCTCTGGCGGCGCCTGACGGTGCCGGTCGTGCGGTACTGGGCGATCAAGCGGGTGATCTG
>JAJYPD010000069.1 GCA_021795715.1 Pseudomonadota bacterium | reverse complement strand
GTTCGCCAAGGCGAAGATCGGGGTGAGCGTCGGGCGGCAGACGAAGGAGCACACCGAGTTTCTGAAGCACCTGGGGGTGAAGTGGGTGAGCGCGGCGCCGGAGCAGGCGACGGCCCAGCGCATGCAGCGGGCCGTCAGTGCGGCGCGGCACGCGATCGAGGCCGGCGGCGGGGGTCTGGGCAAGCTGCCGGACATCCGCGCGGCCTTGCGCCAGTCGGCGCAGACGGGCAGCGCGCTGCCGGTGCCGGCGCTGCATCACATCGGCCAGTTGATGGCGGCGATGGGACCGCTGGGCGAACTGGTGGCCCGCCATCCGGGGCTCTATCCCGGAGAGTGCGCGGAACTAGATCCCCCTAAGGCCCTGCAGGCGGCGCTCTTGCAGGCGCTCCATCCAAACGGCCACCTGCGTGACGAGGCAAGCCCGGCCCTGAAAGCGGCCGCAGACCAGATGGCGACCCAACGCGGCGAGGTAAGGGCGCTGCTCGAGAAAAAGATCGCCGGGCTAAAGCTAAAGGGCCGCCCCGAAGATCTCATCGTCAACCAGGGCGTGCGCATGATGCTGGCCGTGCCGGCGGAAGCGGCCGCCGACATCAAGGGCGTGCGCCGGGGACCTGCCGGGCACGGGCGATGCCAGCTGATCGAGCCTTTGGAGGTGGTGGCCGCCAACAACCGTCTGGAGAGCGCAAGCGGTGAACGTGATGCGCAGGAGCTCGCCGTGCGGCGCGCTCTGACCGCGGCCGTGCGGCAAGCGCATGCGGATCTGACGCGGCTGATCGGGATCATCGCCTGGATCGATCTGGCCTTTGCCGGCGGACACTTAAGTGTCCACTTGAATGCCAGCCCGCCCGAGTGGACGGACGCGCGCACACTGAATCTCCAGGGCGCCTACCATCCGGCCATGCTGCTTGCCTACGCCGACAAGCGCGGCCCGCAGCCCGTGCCGCTTTCGATCACGCTCGATGCCGATCAGCCCATGCT
Organism: Pseudomonadota bacterium; assembly: GCA_021795715.1. Lineage (GTDB taxonomy): Bacteria > Pseudomonadota > Gammaproteobacteria > Acidiferrobacterales > Acidiferrobacteraceae > JAJYDN01. The sequence continues at coordinate 1,905 of JAJYPD010000069.1, read as the reverse complement.
GCTCATCACCGGCCCGAACACCGGCGGCAAAACGGTGGTCCTGAAAACGGTGGGCCTTCTGGTGACGATGGCCTATTGCGGCCTGCACCTGCCGACCGAGGGGCCCGCCGTGATCGGGGATTTCACGCGGCTGATCGTCGACATCGGTGACCGGCAAAGCCTGATGCACCAGCTGTCCACCTTCGCCGCCCATGTCGGTGTCTTAAAGCGCCTCCTGACCGAGGCCGACCGGGATACGCTGGTGCTGATGGATGAACTGGGCACCGGGACGGACCCCGAGGAGGGCGCGGCGCTCGCCATGGCGGTGCTCGATGAACTGGCCGGCCGCTGTGTGCGCGGTGTGATCACCACCCATTTGAGCCCCTTGAAGACCTACGCCGGGCAGCATCCTTATCTCACCAACGCGACGATGGATTTCGATGCCGAGCGCCTGGCGCCAACCTATGAACTCAAGGTCGGACGCAGCGGCTCCTCGCATGGTCTGGTCATCGCCGGGCGCAGTGGCCTTTCCGATCAGTTGCTGGCCCGCGCCCGCGATCACCTGGCACGCATCGCGCCCCGGCACGAAGCGGTCTAAGAAGGCAGCCGGGGTGTGGCCTTGGCAAAACCAAGCCGCATCCTGGGGGCGTGCACAAAGGCGCCACGGGCCCGCGGCCGGTGGCGGATCCCAAAGACCGGGACAAAGTCCGCAGATCCATCCCGTGCGGGATCTAGTGGCCGGGTGGTTGCGCGGGCGCGGTCTTTTCCGGTTCGTAGGGTTTGATGCGCGCCACCTGGATGGCGGTGCCGCGGGTGCGGACGATCTCGACCAGATAGCCATTTAGCAGGAGGCTCGTGCCGGGCGCCGGGATGTCTTCCAGGTATTCGATGATGAGCCCGTTGACGGTCTTTGGCCCATCGAGCGGCAGCTGCCAGTTCAAGACCCGGTTCAAGTCGCGGATGTTGGTGCCGCCGTTGATGAGGTAGCTGCCATCGGGCTGCGGAAAGATATCCCGCTCCGGCCCCGGCGGCTGGGTGGTGAATTCGCCGACGATCTCCTCCAGAATTTCCTCGAGCGTCACAAGACCCATGAGGTCGCCGTATTCATCGACGACCAGACCGATGCGCCGCTTAGAGTTCTTGAAGTTCAAAAGCTGGGTGGTGAGCGGCGTTCCCTCGGGTATGTAGTAGGGCTCGAGCAGGGCATTTTGCAGATCCTCGCGATTGAGCCGTCCGGCCAGCACCAGGTTCAAGGCGCGGCGCACGTGCAGCATGCCGATGACATTGTCGAGGCTTCCGCGGAAGACCGGCAGGCGCGTGAAATGGCTGTTTTCCAGCAGTTCGACGATCTCGGGCCATTCGGCGTCGAGGTCGATGCCCTCGACCTCGCGGCGCGGCACCATGACATCTTCCACCGTGATCTTTTCCAGGTCCAGGATGCCAAGGAGCATGGCCTGGTGGGTCTTGGGGATGAGGCCGCCTGCCTCGATCAGGACCGTGCGCAATTCGTCTGCGCTCATCTGCTCGGCGCGCCGCGGCGTGACCGAGATGCCAAAGAGGCGCAGCAGGAAATTCGCGACCATGTTGATGGCAGCGACCAGCGGGTAGGCGATGCGCAACAGGGGGGTGAGCAGGTAGGCGGAGACAAACGCCACCTGTTCGGGGTAGAGCGCGGCCAGGGTCTTTGGCGCGGTCTCGGCGACAATCAGGACCACGAGGGTCAAAAGCCCCGTGACGAGCGCGAGCGCATTGGGTCCATAGACGCGCAGCGCGATCAGGGTCGCGACCGAGGAGGCGGCGATGTTGCCGAAATTGTTGCCGAGAATGACCACGCCGAGCACCCGGTCGGGGCGGCGCAGCAGGACTTCTGCGCGGCGCGCCCCCCGGTGGCCGCTCTTGGCGAGATAACGCAGGCGGTGAGATCGG
>JAJYPD010000043.1 GCA_021795715.1 Pseudomonadota bacterium | reverse complement strand
TCCGATCTCCACTGTGGCACATGGCGCAGCAGGTCTTGCACCGCGGCAGGCGACAAGGGCGCAACGCCGCCTTCACAGGGTTTGCACGACAGCGTGCACAAGTCATCCATATGTTCCTCCTTTAAGGATCTTGGCGGCGCGGCGGGCCCATCCTCGGCGTCCCGGGATGCATCGCATCCGCCTTGGGGGTCGCTGCCCCCTGTGCTAGAGTGGCAGACGCTTTGCCCGTCGCGCCCCATCTTAAGCCACTTCCCGGAGGAAGGCATGCCGCAGGATCCCAACGCTTTGGTCTGGATCGATCTGGAGATGACCGGACTCCGGCCCGATACGGATACGATCATTGAAATTGCAACCGTCGTAACGGACGGTCAGCTCAATGTGGTTGCCCAGGGTCCCGTGCTCGCCATCCATCAGAGTGACGAGATTCTGCGCGGCATGGACGAGTGGAACCAAAAAACGCACGGGCAGTCGGGTCTGATCGAGCGCGTGCGCGCTTCAGGCACCGACATGGCCGAAGCCGAACGCCAGACGCTTGCTTTCCTGGAGCCTCTCGTGCCACGCAACCGCTCGCCCCTGTGCGGCAACAGCATCTGTCAGGACCGGCGTTTCCTGGCCCGGTTCATGCCCACCCTGGAAGCCTATGTGCATTACCGCAACCTCGATGTCAGCAGCGTCAAGGAACTAGTCCGTCGCTGGCGGCCGGAATGGATGGGCGGATTCAGCAAGCAAAATACGCATCAGGCGCTTGACGACATCCTGGAGTCCATCGCCGAGCTGCGCTATTACCGCAGCCACCTCTTTCCCGATCATGACGGGGCAGTCTGAGTCGATCGCCCTCTACGGCGGCGCGGGCCTGCGGGCGTGGCAGACCCGCTGCATGACCCCGGCAGATGCGCAGGCCTGCGTGCGCGCGTTGGCCGATGAGCTGACGCTGCGGTTTCCGCGGGCACGCACCATTGCCGTTGTCGAGGGTCCGGCGCCGGCGCGGCCCGCGGATCTGTGGGAGGCGGCTTTCCGGGCCCGCGGACGCACGGCGGTCGTAGGGGGGGTGCGGGATCTCGCCGGCGCCATGGGGACGGCGGATGTCGTCGTCGATGCCTGGTACGCCGGGGGAGGCACGGCCTGCGCCCCGGAAACCGTCGAGGCGCTTGCGCACCGGGCGGGGCCCATCGTCGCCCTCGGTGTTCCAGCCTGTGTCGATCCGGATCGGGGGACCGTGGCGGCGATGTCGTACCGGGCCGCCGTGACATATCTCGAAGCGGTGACGGCATTGGGTGTCTGGACCGGCGCGGCGCGGGAATGCTGCGGATCATTCCAGCGCATCGGCGGCGTGCAGGATGTCGATGTTTCCCCGCGCGCCTGGATCCCCGGGATGGACAGCCTCCGGCACCGCCTCCCGCGGCGGCCGCAGCATGCGCACAAGGGAACGGCGGGGACTGTGCTCATCGTCGGCGGCGACGAAGGCATGCCGGGTGCGGTGCGGCTGGCGGCGGCCGCGGCCTACCGCACCGGCGCGGGTCTTGTGGGTGCGATCGTCCACCCGCGCAATGCGCCCGGTCTGGCGGCCGCGTATCCGGAGCTGATCGCCCCCATGCCGGCGCAGGTGGCGCCGCTGTGGGCGCGGGCCGACGTGGCCGTGGTCGGCTCGGGATTGGGCCGTGGAGATTTTGCGCGCGCGCAATGGGCCGCCTGGAACGAGCATGCGATAGCGACGGTGATCGACGGCGACGGACTTTATTGGCTGGCGCAGGAACGCGGCGTGGCGGCCGACATTGTCACGCCCCACGAGGGAGAGGCGGCGCGCTTGCTGGGCTGTACGGTGGGCGAGATCGGTGCCGACAGACCTGCGGCCGCCCGCGCCATCGCCCGCGATTATGACAGCATTTGTGTACTGAAGGGAGCGGGCACGCTGATCGACGACGGCATGCAGACGTGGGTTTGCCCGTTTGGTAATCCCGCCATGGCGACCGCCGGCATGGGTGATGTGCTGGCCGGAATCATCGGTGCGCTGCTGGGCCAGGGCGCCGATGAACGGTCGGCGGCCATTCTGGGCGTGTTTGTCCACAGCTGCGCAGGCGACGCCGCAAGCGCGCGGATCGGCGCACGCGGAATTGTCGCGCGTGACGTGATCGAGGAGATCCCCGCATGCCTGAGCGTCTATCTCTAGCCCGTTCGCTTGCCGATCTGGCGGCGACTGCAGACCTCGGGAAGCGGCTCGGTCAGGCGCTGAAGGCAGGCGACAGGATCCTCCTGCACGGTCCGTTGGGCGCCGGCAAGACGGCGCTGGCGGCCGCCATTCTCGCCGGCTGCGGGCACACAGGCGGCGCGAAAAGTCCCACCTATACGCTGGTTGAAGAATATCCGCTCACCGGCCTGCGTGTGGTGCACGCGGACTTGTATCGGCTAAAGGATGGCGCCGAGCTCGAGGCCATCGGCTGGCGCGATTACGATGATGGACGCACGGCGTTTCTTGTCGAGTGGCCCGAACGCGCCGGTCTGGCGTCGGGCGATATTGACGTTTCGCTCAGGCTGACTGATCATGGCCGGGAGGCGCGGTTGCGCAGTCTGTCACCGCGCGGAGACGAAATTCTCAAAAGCTTGGACCGGTGAAACGCCTTTTCCTCGTCGTCACTGTTGCCGTCTTGTGCGGTTTTGGATCGGAGGCCCGCGGTGCGATCCGATTGGGCAGACCCCTTGTTCACGCCACACCGCAGGCGTGGCTTGTGCAGCTTGCCGCGGCCCGGGATCTGGTCTGGCGTTCATTTACCCTCTCGCGGCCCGCGCGCATCGTGCTCGATCTCCACGGCGTAACGCTCGCCGACGGCGACGACATATGGCCCGAAAACAAGGGGGCCATCAAGGACATCCGGGTCTTCCAGCATCGCGACGGCATGGTGCGGTTCGTTTTCGATCTTTGGCACAAGGCATCCTATCTGGTGACCAACATGCCTGGCGGCCTGACCGTGTCGGTGTCGCGGGGGCCGGCCCAAACGGCGCGTGTGAGGGGGCGCATGGCGCCTGCGCATGCCGTCATCGAAGCGCCGCCATCGCCTTCGGATCTGGTCATTGCCATTGACCCCGGGCATGGTGGCATCGACACCGGGGCCTGCGGCATCGACGGGATCTGCGAAAAGAACGTCGTTTTGCGCATCGGCCTGGATCTGGCGGCGATGATCGATGCCACCCCCGGCCTGCACGCCTACCTGACGCGGCATGGCGATTACTATGTGCCGCTGCGCACGCGCGTCTTGAAGGCGCAGGCCCATCATGCGGCCGCCTTCATCTCGATTCATGCCAATTCACTGCCAGGGCCCGAGGGGCGTACCATCCGCGGCGCAGAGATTTTCATCCTGTCGCAGCACGGCGTGACGCGCGAGGCGCGCTGGCTGGCACGCAGCGAAAACGCGGCCGACCGGGTGGGCTTCGTCCACTTTGGCGCACACAACGGATTCCTGCACAACATTTTGCTCAATATGACCCAGAATGGGACGCGCAGGGCAAGCTACCAGCTGGCAAACGACATTCTGGGCCAGATTGGCCATATGGAACCGGTCCACGTCGACTATGTGCAAAAGGCGAATTTCCTCGTCCTCGAATCGCCCACCATTCCTTCTGTGCTGATAGAAACCGCGTTCATCTCAAACCCGCGCATGGCCTTGCGGCTGAACAATCCGGTTTACGACCACCAATTGGCGCGCGCCATCTGGCGCGGGGTGGTTGCGGATGCGCCCGCTTTGCGCGCCCGGCTCGGGGAGACGGCCCTGCCGCGGCTTTACATGGTGCGTGCAGGCGAGACCTTGTCGGGTATCGCCGCCCGTTTCCATGTGTCGATGTCGGCCTTGCGCGAGGCCAATGCGCTTAAGGGTCCGGTTCTTTACGCCGGCACGGAACTGCACATTCCACCGCCTACGTAGCCCCGGCGGAATTCGCTATACTTTGACGCTTTGGGCAAGGCGGACGACGGGGGCGCCATGGGCATATTTCGCACGAAACCAATCACGGGCGGCGGTACCGGCGCTGGTCTGCGGCGCTGCCTGTCGACGGCGGATCTCGTCTTTCTTGGCATCGGCGGCATCATCGGCGCCGGTATTTTCGTCCTGACCGGCGTGGCTGCGGCCACCGAGGCTGGTCCCGCCATCGTCGTATCGTTTCTTGTATCGGGACTGGCCTGTGCATTTACGGCCCTTTCGTATGCGGAACTGGCCGCGGCCATCGGCGGATCGGGCAGCGCCTACGGGTATGCCTACGCCGGTCTGGGCGAAATCATCGCCTGGATTGTGGGCTGGGATCTCGTTTTGGAATACGGTGTGGCGACGGCGGCCGTTGCCATCGGCTGGTCCGGTTACGTGCGTGACGCGCTGCTGGCGGTGGGCGTACGCCTGCCGCAGGCCGTTTCACGTGTGAACTATGACGCGGTGTGGGCGCTGATGTTGCGGCTGGCGCGCCAGCCGGTACCCGCCGCCGTGGCGCGGGCGGCGCACGCGGGGGGCTTCATCAACGCGCCTGCCGCACTGGTGGTGCTGGCGTTGAGCGGCGTGCTGATGGCCGGCGTGCGCCAGAGTGCGACAGCCAATGCGGTCATGGTCGTGATCAAGCTTGCCGTCATCGGTGTGTTCATCGGCGTGGCCGCCCTGCACGTGACGCCGGGCAACTGGCATCCGTTCATGCCGTTTGGCTGGCCCGGCATCATGCGGGGTGCGGCGATCATCTTTTTTGCCTATATCGGTTTTGATGCCGTGTCGACGGCGGCCGAAGAGACCCGTGATCCGCAGCGGTCGCTGCCGATCGGCATCATCGCCTCGCTTGTGGTCTGTACCGCCATCTACATCGCGGTGTCGGGACTGCTGACGGGTATCGTGCCGTATTTTACGTTGAACAATGCCTCTCCGGTCGCCGAATCCATGCTGATCCTCGGTTATCCGAAGGTGGCGCTTCTCGTAGGGCTCGGTGCCATCGTCGGGCTGACGAGCGTGATGTTGGTGCTGTTTTATGGTCTGACGCGGATTTTTCTTGCCATGTCGCGGGATGGGCTTTTGCCGCCATTCTTTGCCGCCGTCCATCCACGCACGCAGACCCCTGTGCGCGTGATCGCGCTGTGCGGCGCCGGCATGGCGCTGATCGCGGGCTTTACGCCGATTGGCGATGTGGCCGAGCTCGTCAACATTGGAACGCTGGCCGCGTTCGCAATTGTCTGCGGCGGGGTGCTGGTGTTGCGGGTGACCCGCCCGGATCTTCCCCGGCCCTTCCGGGTGCCGGCGAGCCCGTTTGTGCCGGTGCTGGGTATGGTGTTCTGCCTCTATCTGATGACGAGTCTGCCGGTCGTGACCTGGATACGGTATATCGTCTGGCTCATCATTGGTCTGGCCGTGTATCTTGGCTATGGGCGCCAGCACAGCGCGCTCGCTCCCGAGCCGGGTCCGCCGCTGGCGCGCTAGGAGCGCGCCGGACATGCCGCGAAATGCGGCAACGCAAAAGGCGGCCGCCTATGTCTTGCCGTCGACGCGCCGGCGGACCTCGCTTGCCAGCGCATGGACATGCGCGGGGTCGCCTGCGCTCAAGGGCCGTCCGTCTTCGTTCGTGAGATAGAACACGTCGTCTGCGCGCTCCCCGAAGGTGGCGATCTTCGCGGTGAGAAGCCGCACGCGGCAGGCGCGTAGCGCGAGCGCCACCTGATGGAGCAAGCCGGGGCGGTCCTGCGCCACGACCTCCATGACGGTCGTGCCATGGCTGGTTTCGGTGAATGTGATTTCCGTCGTAATGGGGAAGTGTTTGAGCGCCCGCCCAATGCTGTGACTGATGCTCTGCATACGCTTGGCGATGAGGTCATCACGCACCTGGGTGCGCAGATGGGCCAGTGCGCCGCCGCCTGGCAGGCCATGATCAGCCGTCAAGGTCACGAAGCAGCCGAGGGTATACGCGCCCGCCTCATGTACGCGGGCATCCATGATGGACAGATGCAGGCGTTCCAGGCTTCCTGTGACCAGGGAGAAGAGCTCATCATCGGCGGCCCCGAAAATCAAAAACTCCACGCCCGATGCGTCCGGGGCCAGGCGCACATTGACCACCGGCAGGGAGGATGCGGGTGCGTCGGCCACGGACAGGGCGTGCCAGGCGACGGCCTCCGCCGAGTGCCGGATGAAATAATCATGGTCCATGCGGTCGAAGTAGGGTTGTGTGACCGCCACAGGCAGGCGGGTGCCGATGAGTTCAAGCGCGTCCCGCCGGATGTCGGCCACCCGCGCGGCGATGTCGAGCGGCTCGCCGACGCCGCGGCGCAGCGTGCGTCGTGTCTCGGTGTAGAGCTGCGACAACAGCCGTCCTTTCCAGGCATTCCAGAGAGTCGGACTGGTGCCGCGGATGTCGGCCACGGTGAGGAGATAGAGATTGTCGAGATGCTCCTGATCGCCGACCATCTGCGCAAAGGCCTTCACCACCTCAGGGTCGGAAATGTCGCTGTGCTGGGCCGTCTGCGACATGACAAGGTGATGGCGGACAAGCCAGGTCACGAGGCCGGTGTCGTATTCGCTGAGGCCATGCCGCTGGCAGAAGGTGCGCGCCTCTATTTCGCCCAGGCGGGAATGATCGCCGCCGCGTCCCTTGGCGATGTCGTGAAAGAGCGCGGCGAGATAGAGGCGCTCGGGTTTGGCGAGGGTGCGGCCGATTTCGCTGGCGAGCGGGAGTTCGTCACGGTACTGGGGGTGCAGAATGCGGCGCACGTTGCGCAAAACGAAGAGGCTGTGCTCATCGACGGTGTAGACGTGGAAGAGATCGTGCTGCATCTGGCCTACGATCTTGCCGAAGGCCGGGATGTAGGCGCCAAGGACACCGTAGGCGTTCATGCGGCGCAGCGCGTGGGTGATCCCGGAGTCGGCGCGCATGAGGCCCATGAAACGGGCCTGGGCATCGGCATCATGGCGAAAGCGGCTGTCAATGCGCCGGAGATGCTGGCGCACGAGCCGGATGGTGGCGGCCCGCACGCCCTTCAGGGTGGGGTGCTGCTGGAGCAGGGCAAAGAGATCGAAAAGCGACGCCGGGTTGCGGGCAAAAAGCTGCGGATCGGTGACTTCGAGAAAATCGTTGCGCGCCTGGAAATGAGGGGCGAGCGGCCGGATCACCGCGCGCCGGGGTGTGGTCAGGACCTCGCCGAAGTGCTGGAGCGTGATCTCGTTCAGGAGGCGCACGTGCTGCACCGTCCGGTAGTACCGTTTCATGAACTGCTCGACGGCGAGGCGACCCGGGCGGTCGACGAAGCCCATCTGCTGCGCGAGCGATCGCTGATGATCGAAAAGCAGGCGATCCTCACGCCGCCGGGCCAGGAGGTGGAGGCCGGTGCGCACGTGCCAGAGGAAATTGCGGTTGTCGATGAGCGCCTGATATTCGCGTTCGCCGAGAAAACCGATGCGCACCAGTTCCCGGAGGTCGCTGGATCCGAGATGGCGGCGGGCGATCCATGCGATGACATGCAGGTCGCGCAGGCCGCCGGGGCCTTCCTTGACGTTGGGCTCGAGGTTGTAGCCGGTGTCGTTATAGCGTGCGTGACGGATGCGTTGCTCCTCGCGCTTGGCGGCGTAAAAGCGCGCGCTCGGCCACAGGCGGGGTGCGTTGAGGCGGTGCACCAGATCGACCGTGAGTCCTTCGTCGCCCGTCAAGAACCGTGCCTCCATGAGGTTGGTCATGACCGTGACGTCGTCGGCGGCCGCGGCGAGGCAGTCTTTTACGGAACGGACGCTGTGCCCGACGGTCAGGCCGATGTCCCACAGGGAGTGCAGGAGGGATTCGGCGAAGGGTGCGATGGCGTCGTAGTGCGGCCGGCCAAGGAGCAGCAGCAGATCGATGTCGGAGTGAGGGTGGAGTTCCCCGCGCCCATAGCCGCCCGCGGCCACCAGCGCCACGGGCAGTTTTTTGGGCAGGAGATGACTGTGTTGCGTAAAGGCATCGGCGAGAATGCGGTCGACGAGGCGGGTGCGCAAGGCGACTGCGTGCACGCCAAGACCGCGCCGGGCCGCGCAGTCGCGCGCGTAGACCGACCGGATCTCCTCGTCGCCCTCGCGCAGGGCGTCGCGATAGCCCTGCAGGCGCGCAAGGCGCGCTTGCGCAGCCGGGTTCGGTGGGCGGCCGGTTGCCGTTTCTATATCTGCTCTCCCGTGCGCAGCGTCAGCACCTCATAGCCCGTGTCGGTCACGAGAACGGTGTGTTCCCACTGCGCGGAGAGGCCGTGATCGCGGGTCACGACGGTCCAGTTGTCCGGCAGCAGCTTCACGGCCGCCCCTTTCTGGTTGATCATGGGCTCGATGGTAATGGTCATGCCGGCCTCGAGCACCACGCCCGTGCCGGGCTTGCCGTAGTGAAGGACCTGCGGATCCTCATGGAAGGCGCGGCCGATGCCATGCCCGCAGTATTCGCGCACCACCGAATAGCGGTGGCGTTCGGCATGGGTCTGGATGGCATGACCGATATCGCCCAGTTGCCGGCCTGGCGCCACCGCCTGAATGCCCAGGACCATGCATTCATAGGTGATCTCGGTCAGGCGGCGGGCCGATACCGATGGTTCACCGACGAAAAACGTGTAGCTCGTGTCGCCATGGAAACCGTCTTTGATGACGGTGACGTCGATATTGACGATGTCACCCTTTTTCAGAATCCGGTCCCCCGGGATGCCATGACAGACCTGGTGGTTGACCGAGGTACAGATGGAGCGCGGGAAGCCCCGGTAATTCAAGGGAGCGGGGATCGCCTGCTGCACATCGATAATGTAGTCGTGGCAGATACGGTCGAGCTCGCCTGTGGTGATTCCCGGCACGACATGCGGTGCGATCATCTCGAGAACATCGGCCGCCAAGCGCCCGGCCACGCGCATTTTCTGGATTTCCTCAGGGGTCTTGATCGATATCGCCATGTTTTCCTTGACTCTGTCTATGCGGCCATTGTCGGGTGTTGGCGGCGCGAATTCAACAGGGCTCTGGCGTGATGGGCGCCTCCCTGGCCGGAGCACCCCCGGGGACAAGCCGGCGCCCATCGCCTTTCCGGCGGATGAGGCTAGGACTGGGGCGGCGCTCATGTTAGCATTCCCCCGCCGAAGTACTGGCCCTTATCCCCGAGTCGGGAAAGGTTAAATCGCACGCGGATCGTCACGGCGTTCGGGTGCCAGCCTGATGGCTGGTCGGCGTCCGGGATCCGCGGTGGACAAACCCAAGGAGAAAACATGCAGATCACCATGCGCGACATGCTTGAGGCTGGTTGCCACTTCGGCCACCAGACCCGGTTCTGGCACCCGAAGATGCGGCCCTACATCTTTGGCGAACGCAACAATATTCACATCATCAACCTCGAGAAATCCCTGCCGATGCTGATCGAGGCGGCGAATTTCGCGAAAAAACTCGCCGCCAACAAGGGCGTGGTCCTGTTCGTGGGCACGAAGCGGCAGGCGGCCGAGATCATCCGCGAGGAAGCGCAGCGCGCCGGATGCCCGTACGTGGATCACCGCTGGCTTGGCGGCATGCTCACCAACTACAAGACGGTGCGGCGTTCGATCGAGCGGCTCAAGCGCCTGGAGGCCCTGCTGGCAGAAGGCGGCGGCGCGGAGCGGTTGAGCAAGAAGGAAACCCTGACTCTGGAGCGGGAGCGGCAGAAACTGGACCGCAGCCTGAGCGGCATCAAGGACATGCCGGGTTTGCCGGACGCGCTGTTCGTGATCGACGTCGGCCATGAGTACATCGCCGTCAGCGAAGCCAACAAGCTCGAGATCCCGGTGATTGGCGTCGTCGATTCCAACTGCAAGACCGACGGCGTGGATTACGTCGTGCCGGGCAATGACGATGCCATCCGCGCCATCCGGCTCTATGCCGGCGCGGTCGCCGATGCGGTGCTCGAGGGCCGGTCCTCGCAGATCATCATCCCGACCAATGATGAGGAATTCGTCGAGATCAAGGAAGAACCGAAGGCCCGTCCAGGCGGACGCAAGCGATCCAACGTCACCGATATCGTGACGGAAGGAGACGGGGAGAGTGAAGGCGCGCCGCCCGGCGACCGCAAGGCGCGACCGAAGGGTCGCAGCGACGCCGGGCGCGGTGGTCGTGGCCGCGCGCGCTCGTGAAGCGGCAAATCCATCCGAAAAGATGACGAAGGGGGGCTTGGCCCCCCTTCGTTTGGCAAGAGGTAGGTGATATGGCAATTTCAGCAGCACAAGTCAAAGAACTGCGTGAACGCACGGGTCTTGGCATGATGGAATGCAAGGCCGCTCTCATCGAGACCGACGGCAACATGGAAGCGGCCATCGACGTGCTGCGCAAGAAGGCCGGTGCCAAGGTGGAAAAAAAGGCGCACCGGATCGCCGCCGAAGGCGCGATCGGCCTCTATGTGAGCGAAGCTGGTGACGTCGGCGCGCTCGTCGAAATCAACTCCGAAACGGACTTTGTGGCCAAAGAGGACCGCTTCGTCGGTTTCGCGCAGATGCTCGCCGAGTTGGTCGCCAGACAGAATCCCGCCCATATCGAGGCCTTGATGGCGCTGCCCGCCACGGGGGGAGGGACGGTCAGCGAGCAGCGCGCGGGCCTGATCGCGCAGTTTGGCGAGAACATGGGCGTACGCCGCTTCGTGCGCATGACCGCAGATGGTGGGCGGCTCGGCCACTACCTCCATGGCCGGAAAATCGGTGTCCTGATCCGCATCACCGGCGGCGATGCGACGCTCGCGCGCGACCTGGCCATGCACATCGCCGCCAGCCGCCCGCAGTACGTGCAGCCCGGTGATGTGCCGGCAGATGTGATGGAGCGCGAAAAGGCCATCTATGTCGCGCAGGCTGAAGAAAGCGGCAAGCCGCGCGAGATCATCGAAAAGATGGTCATGGGCAAGGTCAAGAAGTATCTCGACGACATCAGCCTCGTCGGTCAGCCCTTCGTCAAGGACCCCGAGATCACCGTGGCCGAACAGCTAAAGCGGGCCAAGGCGGCCGCCCATGCCTTCCATCGTCTGGAGGTAGGGGAAGGAATCGAGCGCGAAGCCAGCAACTTCGCGTCGGAAGTCATGTCTCAGGTGCAAGGGACCTGAACCGTGGGGCGATACCGGCGGGTCCTGCTCAAGCTGAGCGGCGAGGCGCTGATGGGCGCAGGGCAATACGGTATTGATGCCGGGGTGCTCGATGCGATGGCCACGGAGATTGGCGGCGCAGCGGCGGGAACCGGACTCGCCATCGTCATCGGTGGCGGCAACATCTTTCGCGGCATCTCGGTGTCGGCGCAGAGCATGGATCGGGCGCAGGCGGACCTCATGGGGATGCTGGCGACGATCATGAACTCGCTGGCGCTCGCAGATGCCCTGGGGCGCCAGGGGGTGCGCGCCCACGTGCAATCGGCGCTGCCTGTGGGCCATGCGGTGCCGCCCTTTGAGCGTCTGCGCGCGTTGGCGCTGCTCGATCAGGGCGACGTGGTGATTTTTGCCGCTGGCACAGGCAACCCGTTTTTTACGACCGACACGGCCGCCAGCGTGCGGGCGCTCGAAATGCGCGCCGACATCATGCTGAAGGCGACCAAGGTCGATGGTGTGTATTCGGCGGATCCCAAGCGCGATCCGCAGGCTGTACGATACCGGCGGCTTAGCTATGACGAGGTGTTGCGGCGCCGGCTCGGGGTCATGGATGCGACTGCCATCGCGCTGTTGCGTGAATACCGCATGCCGCTGCGGGTGTTCAATATGACCACGAAGGGCATGCTCGCGCGGATATTGGCCGGTGAGGATCAGGGCACCCTGGTGGAAGAAGGAGCCAAGTGTGAGTGACGACGTCAAGAAGGATGTGCAGACCCGGATGGCAAAGTCCGTGGATGCGCTGAAGGGGGAGCTGGGCCGCATCCGGACGGGGCGGGCGCATGCGGGTCTGCTGGATCACCTGACGGTCGACTACTACGGGACCAAAACGCCGATCGGCAAGGTGGCGAACGTCACGGTCGGGGACGCGCGGACACTGGTGGTCACGCCATGGGAGAAGAACATGGTAAGTGTCATCGAGCGCGCGATCCTGGAGTCCGGACTCGGCTTCAATCCGGTGACAACCGGCGTGGTGATCCGCATTCCCATGCCGCCGCTCACCGAGGAGCGCCGGCGCGAGCTGGGCAAAGTGGCCCGGAGCGAAGGGGAAAACGCCAAGATCGCGGTTCGCAACATCCGCCGCGACACAAACAATCATTTGAAGGATCAGCTGAAGAAGAAGACTCTTTCGGAGGATGAGGAAAAGCGGCTGCAGGACGCCGTGCAGAAGATCACCGATCAGTTCATCGCCGAAATCGACAAGCTCGTCGCCGCCAAGGAACACGATATCCTCGAAATTTAACCCCACGGTGAAGGTTCAACCTATAATGGCCTCATGATGACCGACGACCCGATCAACCCACCGCCTCTTTCCGTGCTGCCGCAGCATGTGGCGGTCATCATGGACGGCAATGGACGTTGGGCGAAGGCCCGCGGCCAGGCGCGCATACAGGGACACCGGCAGGGCGTCGAGACAGTCCGCGAACTGGTGGCAGCCTGCGCCGAGATCGGTGTCGGCCATCTGACGCTGTTTGCGTTCAGCAGCGAAAACTGGCGGCGGCCGCGGCTGGAGG
>JAJYPD010000068.1 GCA_021795715.1 Pseudomonadota bacterium | reverse complement strand
ATGGCCTCGGCACTCATCGGATCGCTGCTCGGAGGTTTAATAGGCGGCGCCCTTATCGATCGTTTTGGCCGCCGCGCCTTATTGTTACCGAACGTGATGCTCTATGTGCTCGGCGCCCTGGGAAGCGCGCTCAGCCCCAATCTGGCCGTACTCTGGATCAGCCGGTTTGTGATCGGCTTAGGCGTGGGCATGGATTACCCGCTGGTGGCGACCGTGATCGCTGAATACAGTTCTGCAGAACGTCGCGGCAATCATTTCGCCTGGACCAATATCGCTTGGTACGTCGGCGCCTTAATTTCCACCCTCGTAGGTCTGGTCCTGCTCCCGCTGGGCGCTTCGTCCTGGCGTTTGATGCTGGGTGCGGCGATGATCCCGGCCGTTTTCCTGCTGTGGCTGCGGCGCAACATCCCGGAGTCGCCCCGCTGGCTCATGCGCCGCGGCAAGAAAGACGCTGCACACACCGCCTTAGCCGCCCTGCATCCGGATTGGAGCACGCAGACCCTCACCAGCACCTGTGAGCGTTTTGCCGGCACCGTCCGCCGATGGCCTGTCCTGCTCCAAAAACCCTGGCGGAAACGCTTGTGGCTCAGCCTCATGCCATGGTTTTGTCTAGATGTGGTAGGTCTTGGCATCGGCCTCTATTTCCCGGTGGTCCTGCGCCTACAAGGGCTTGCGCACAACAACGTCACCGCGGCGGGTATCAATGCGATCTTTTTGTTGATCTCCCTTGCCGGTATCGCATTTATCCTGCCGCGTCTGGATCGCTGGGGCCGCATCCCCCTCCAGATCGCCGGCTTTGCGCTGATGGCGATTGGCCTTTTGGTGTTTGCCGGAGGCCTCCTCCTGCGAAACGTGATTCTGATCTATGGCGGGACCGCGCTCTACGCCTTTGGCACAGGCATTGGCCCTGGCGTCACGGTGATGGCATTGTCTGTAGAGATATTCCCCACCGAACTACGGGCGAGCGCAGGCGGGCTTGCCACTGCCGTATCGCGCCTGGGGGCGGCGCTCTCGGCAATGGTGTTCCCATACATGGAAGCCAATTGGGGCTTACCCTCGGTTCTGATCCTCATGGCCATGGTGTCCGCGCTGGGCCTTTGGATCACGCGGGGATACCGGTTTGAGCCCGCGACAAAGACCCTCGAATCCATGGAAAGCCACCCGTCTTAACACCCCAAAAAGACGCCCGAAAACCCACCGCGTTGATGACCGCGCGATCCGGGTACACACGGAAAGTGGCGCGCACGGATCCCGAGTGCTGGAGGCGGCTCACCGAGTCGGTCGTCGGTGCCCTTCTGGCCAATGGCGCGGCAACCGGCACCTGCGTACTGTACTAGCGGTACTACTGATGGCAGAAACGCAACCGGGAGGTCGATTCGTGGTACACGCGGGACGCCGGTTGCCTGCCATTGAGGTCAAGAGTGGACGCCCGCGAGACGCTCAGCCGGGGCTGGTGGTGGCATGTCGGAGACCTTCAGGCCCCAGGGCACATTGCGGGTGGGTGCAGAGGGCATCCCGGTCGAGGAATTTTCCGAGTCGTCCGGTTGCGTATTGGGTGCAGTCGTGAACGCGCGGTGATCGTCGCTGTGAAGCGGGGTTTACGCTCTACGCAGGCGGGCGAGCGTGCCTTGGGACGGCGTGAGTGTGCGTGCAGACACCCCCAAATGGTCTCATCGATCGAAGGTGGCCCCACTTGGCCAAAACGCGGCCAACTCCTGTGGGAAGTGACCATTACAGAGCTGCGCCACCTCCTCTGGCTCTGTGTTGGAAAGATCTCTTCTCTTGGTTGTTTAATGTCAGAAATATATTCAATAATTTCTGACAATAGGTGGTCTATGTACAGCATGCCAGATCGTATTTCGCGTCGGGTTCGCGCTTGGGGACGGGGGGTCGTGTTCACACCCCGGGACTTCCTCGACCTCGGCGGGCGCACCGCCGTCGACCAAACACTGTCGCGGCTTACCCGATAGGCATAGTCCGCCGGCTCTGCCGAGGTCTGTACGACTATCCACGAATCAGCCCGAAGCTCGGGGCGTTGTCGCCGCTGCCCGATACCGTGGCTCAGGCGATTGCCAGGCAAACAGACAGCGTCATCCAGGTTGCTGGCTCTCAGGCGGCGAACATGCTCGGTCTGTCGTGGCAGGTGCCAGCCCAACCCTGCTACCTGACTAATGGCCCCTCGCGCCGAGTTCGAATCGGCTGTCGGGTTATCAATCTGCGGCATGCCTCACCCAGAAATCTCGTCGCGGCCGGCAGTGCCGCCGGCACGGTGTTCCAGGCCGTGCGCGATCTTGGACAGGGGCCGGCAACGGTTTCGGCCGACACGCTGGCATCGCATCTGTCTCCAGCCGACCGGAAGCGGCTGGCGCGCGAGACAAGCAAAGCGCCGGCCTGGATGCGGCCGATCCTCGATCAGATCACCGGCGTGGCGGGATAAGGCATGGACAACGTAGCCATCTGGCCGGCACGTGAGCGTGCCGATCTGTTCAACGAAGCGGGCACGCGGCGGGGTCTTGCCACAGCGATCATTGAAAAGGACTTCTGGGTCTGTGGGACCCTGAAACGTCTGTTCACCCTGCCGGGAAATGACAACCCCGGCCTGGGGTCTTCAAGGGTGGCACTGCCCTGTCCAGGGTCTATAACGTCATTCGGCGATTCTCCGAAGACATCGATCTGTCATTCGACCGTCGCGATCCTGGCTATTCAGGCGACCGTGATCCAGAAGCAGCGGAAAGCCGATCAGCTGATCGAAGACTTGAGGGCAAGGGTCGAGCGTCATATCGCCCAATCCCTGATGCCCCGTCTCCGCAGTGTCATCGGTGCAGCACTCGGTTCCTCCGCGAAGTCATGGGAGCTCGCGATCGACAGCGCCGATCCGCAGACGGTGAGCTTCCGTTATCTCTCCAGCTTGGCTCAAGCGGCATATGCCGGAATGGCTTACGTCAATCCAGTCGTTCCCCT
>JAJYPD010000067.1 GCA_021795715.1 Pseudomonadota bacterium | reverse complement strand
GGTTGCGATTCCAGCGGCAGCCCCAGCGCCCGCCAGTCGGGCACGCCGATTTCGAGCCGCGCTGCCTTGTGGCCGTGGCGCCGCAGGATTTCCACCGCCTCGACCGACATGACGCAGTACGGGCCGCGGCAATAGGCCACCACCTGCCGGTCGCGCGGCAATTCGGCGAGCCGTTGCTCCAGCCCGGCCAGCGGCAGCGACAGCGCGCCGGGGATGTGTCCGTTGCGGTATTCCTGCTCGGGACGCACGTCGAGCACCACGACTTCACCGCGCCGGACGCGCCCGAGCAGGGTGGCCTGATCCACCGCTTCCAGAACGTTCTTGCCATCGAGAAAAAGCCGGGTGATGCGCTCGATTTCGGCCAGCCTCGACTCGGCCAGATGGCGGAAGGCCAGAAAGAAATCGCAGACCTCGGTCCCGGCCAGCCGATAGGTGACGTGCAGGCCCCGCTTTTCCGCCTCCACCAGGCGGGCCGTGCGCAGCACCTTGAGATGCTGCGAGGCGTTGGCAAGGGTCTGGCCGGTGGCCGCGGCGAGCGACTCCACCGTGCGCGGCCCCTGGCAGAGCACATCGAGCATTTCCAGGCGCTTGGGGCTTGCCAGGGACTTGCCCAGGCGCCCGAACTGTTCGTAGATCTGATCCTTGAATGCGCGGTTGTCCATCAGCCGTGCTCCGTGACCGTCAGTTCGCGCCATGCCGCGATCAACACTGCGGCGGCCACGTCGATCTCCGCTTCCCGGGTGTAGTGCCCAACCGACAATCGCACCGCGCCAAGCGCCCGCTCGTTGGAAAGGCTCATCGCTTCCAGCACCCCGCTGGGCGCAGCGTCCCCGGCATGGCAGGCGGAACCGGTGGCGGCGGCGACCCGGTCCGCCACCCGCTGCAGCAGCATCGCGCCGGATACGCCGGGAAAGGACACGTTGAGGGTGTTGGGCAGGCGCTGCTCGGGGTGGCCGTTCAAGGCGAGCCCCGGGACCTCCTGCGCCAGGCGGGCATGCAGCCGGTCGCGCAGCGCGCGCAAGTGGATGACGGTCTCCGGCAGGCGTTCGCGCGCCAGGCGTGCCGCCGTACCCAGGGCGACGATCTGCGGGATGTTTTCCGTGCCCGGCCGCAGGCCGCGCTCCTGCCCGGCTCCCGCGAGTACCGCCGCGATCGGCGTGCCGGTGCGCACGTACAACGCGCCGACACCCTTGGGCGCATGGAACTTGTGCCCGGCGAGGGTCAGCAGGTCGACCCCAAGGGCATCGACATCGAGCGCGACCTTGCCAGCGGACTGCGCGGCGTCAGTGTGCATCAGCGCCCCGCGACTGTGGGCCAGGGCGGCGATCTCGGCGATGGGCTGGATCGTGCCGACCTCGTTGTTGGCGTGCATCACCGACACCAGCCCCGTATCGGATCGCAGTGCGGCGGCGACGTCGCCGGGAGCGACTCGGCCGTATTCATCCACCGGCACGACCGTCACCGACCCGCCCAGCTCCTGCAGTCGACGCGCGGGCTCGCTCACCGCCGGGTGTTCGACGGCGGAGATCACGACGTGCCGGCGCGCATCCCCCCATGCCCGCGCCACGCCGAGGATCGCCAGGTTGTTCGCCTCGGTGGCGCTGCCGGTAAAGACGATTTCGGCCGCGCGGGCACCGATCAGACGGGCGGTGTCCACGCGCGCTGCGGCCATGGCGCGGCGCGGCGCATCAGCGTAGGCGTGAGCGGACGACGGATTGCCGAAATGCTCGCGCAGGAACGGCAGCATGGCCGCCACCACTTCCGGCGCGACCGGGGTGGTGGCGTTGTAATCAAGATAAATCGAGGCCATGCCAACATCCGATCAAGTAATCAATCATTAGTTTGAATACTTGATCAGCGAAGATCAAGTCATACACGCACCGGGATTGGTCTGTCGGCAAGCTTGGCGCCCCGATCCGGGCAACGCCTGTGCCAGCATCAAGGTGCCGCATCAGGTCGAGAGAGGGGTTCTGCGACCGTGAATGAGAGATCGAAGCAGTCCGCGGCGCGAACCTGTCGGATGCCGGAGACACACAGACCAGCCCGCACCGCATACCGCGGGCGTCAAGAATTGAACACATCAAGGCGGCTTTGCGCGACTGCGACTGATCAACTGCAGCCGGGGTCCAGCCATCGCGGTCGAGCGATTGTGCCGCAAGCACACGGTCGCAGGCTTCGCGCGCGCTTGGCCATCTTCGGTCGCGCGGCAACAAGCAGGACAAATGCACGCCCGCGCATACGTATTCATGCTTGTCGGGCTTCGCGAAGCCACATCCAGCACGCTGCGTTTGTCTAGACTTGGAACGAGTGCCGGAGATGGGACTGTGCAGTGAATCGCCGTGCAATGTGGCTGCGAATTGCAGGTTTGGCATTAACACTGTCGATGCTGACGGCCTGTGGCGGAGGTGGCGGCGGCGGCGGCGCAACACCTCCTTCACCCACTCCGCCCACACCCCCGGCGGCCAGCATCGCCAGCTTCAGTGCGGCGCCCATGGCGCTCAACGCCTTCGGCGGTGCGGTGACGCTGATCTGGCAGACCAGCAACACCAGCAATTATGCGTTGAGCGTACATCCCTCCACTGGCGTCATCGGCCTGCCCGGTGGCGCGACCACGGTAACCAACCTCAGCGTGACGTTGCCAGGCGACACC
Organism: Pseudomonadota bacterium; assembly: GCA_021795715.1. Taxonomy (GTDB): domain Bacteria; phylum Pseudomonadota; class Gammaproteobacteria; order Acidiferrobacterales; family Acidiferrobacteraceae; genus JAJYDN01. The sequence goes on along the minus strand of JAJYPD010000067.1, from coordinate 322 downwards.
GGCGCTACGGCCGTCACCTACATCTTCACGCTCACCGCGAATGGTGCCGCCGGCACCCCACCGGCCACGGCCAGCACGCAAGTCACCGTCACCGCCGACTACAGCGTGGCGGTGCTGCCTGGCGTCAACTGGCCGGCGCAGGTGATCTACTTCCTGATGACCGACCGTTTCGACAACGGCAACACCGCCAATGACAACGGCGGTCCCGGCGATGACCAGGCCGCACAGCCGCAAAACCCGATGGGCTGGTACGGCGGTGATTTCCAAGGCGTGACCGACCGGATCGATACGGGCTACTTCACGCAACTGGGTGCCACCGCCA
>JAJYPD010000042.1 GCA_021795715.1 Pseudomonadota bacterium | reverse complement strand
GATCCCCTCGCCAATCCCGGCAAGACCTTCGCCACATTGCGCGGCGTGGCGCAGACGATGCCCGATGTGCAGCTGTGTCTGTCCACGAATGGTCTGGCGTTGGCCGATCATGTGGACGAGATCGCCGCCTTGAACGTGCAGCACGTGACCATCACCATCAATGCGATAGACCCCGTGATCGGCGCCCGCATCTACCCGTGGATCTTCTACGGACACAAGCGCATCCACGGACCTCAGGCGGCGGAAATTCTGTGCCGGCGTCAAATGGAGGGACTGCGGATGCTCACCGCGCGGGGCATTCTGTGTAAGGTCAACTCCGTCATGATACCCGGCATCAACGACGACCATCTCATCGAGGTCAACCGCGCCGTGAAGGAAAACGGCGCCTTTTTGCACAACATCATGCCGCTCATATCGGCGCCCGAACACGGCACCGCTTTCGGGCTTTCCGGCCAGCGGGCGCCCACCGCGCGGGAACTAAAGGTCCTGCAGGACCGCTGTGAAGGAGGTACGGGGATTATGCGCCACTGCCGGCAGTGCCGGGCGGATGCCGTGGGACTCCTTGGGGAAGATCGCGCGGCGGAATTTACCCTGGACAAGATCGGGGCGATGCCGGTGCATGCCGATGGCGCGGCAAGACGCGCCGCGCATGCGGCCATCGAGCAGGAGCGCCTGCGCAACGCAACCGCCACCAAGGGGCGGCAAGGGATGGCGGGCGGGGCGGACGAAGACTTGCAGGTGTTGGTGGCGGTGGCCACGCGCGGCGCAAAACGCATCAACCAACACTTCGGTCAGGCCCGGGAGTTTCAGATATACGAAGTCCGTGCGGCCGGTAGCCGTTTTATCGGGCACCGGCGGATCGATCTGCGCGGCGCGGTCCTGGCAGGCGAGGAGGAGAGGCTGCGCGCGACGATCCGGGCCCTCCGTGATTGCCATGCCGTGTTGGCGGCGCAAGTCGGCGGGTATCCGCGCGCAGCTTTGGCGCAAGCGAACATCGAGGCCATCGATGGCTATGCGCAAAGGCCCATCGGCGCTTCGCTTCTCGCCTGGTTTGAGGAATACGCAAGGCGGGTGCGGTGCGGCGAAATCGAACACAAAGAGCGTTGTGACGCGCCCCTGCGCCAGGGCGCGTACGTGGTGGCCTGAGAGCGGCGCCACGAATCCCTGTTTGGCAACAACACGTGAAGACGGAGATCGACCATGGCTTATAAGATCGTAAATTCCCAGTGCAGCGCGTGTGCCGCGTGCGAACCGGAGTGCCCCAATAACGCCATCCGGGAAAGGGAGGGAACGTACGTGATCAAGGCGGACAAATGCACGGAGTGCATCGGCTATTTTGATGATCCGCAGTGCGTGGCCGTGTGCCCGGTGGAGAACACGTGCGTGGTCGACCCGTCCTATCCGCGCTATCAGGCGCGGGGCTAAGCCGGAGCGCGACACAGGTGCGGTCGCGTGTGGCGCCGGCCCAACGGAAAAACCAGGGGAGCGCGGGCACCCGGGATGTGGTCGAGCTCAAGGGCCCGCCGTGCTTTGCCGTGGGTGCCAAGGTGCGTGCGCAGCTGGCGGTGCGCAACGATGGCACGTTTCCGGGGCAGCCTGTCGGCGCGATCCTGGTCGAGGCCGGTGACGAGGGATATGTCGCAGGTATCGGGCGTTTTCTAGAGCGCTACTATATCTACGATGTCGACTTTGTGGCGCGCGGCTACCGGGTGGGCATGCGCGCAGCAGAGCTCGCGCTTCTGAAAGAGGCCCCTGGAGACGACGGGCCATGATGGCGGAGCAGGATGCCGCAGCACACATCGGCCCGGATCGCTGCGGACATCCCAATGATGTGGATCGCAGGCGCATCGAGCGGGCACTGGCGCATCGCGCACGCTACCGCTATGTGCGGCCAACCGTGCGGGCGGCGGCCTGCGGCTATTGCATCGAAAGTCCCTGTTGCTCCCGGCATGTGGACGACGGCGGCGCCACTATCCTCATTGCCTGGATCGAGTTCGTGCCGGCATCGGGGTGTTGGCGGCTGTATTGGCGCGATCACGCGCAACAGGCATGGCGCGGTCACGCGGAATATGTGGCGCTGGCCGCGCTGCTTGGGGATTTGAATACCGACCGCGCCCGGGTGTTCTGGCCATGACGGCGGGCAGGTCGCACCAAGGGGCGGCGGGGACCGCCCGGTTTCGGGGGCAGACATGAAAGTGACGATTCGCAAGCGGCCGGACGGGACATTGACGGCATACATCGCCAAGAAGGACCTGGAAGAAACGATCCTGCCGGCAGGCGCAACCCCCCTGTGGGGCGCATGCGTCACTTTGGCGAACGGCTGGCGGCTTGAGCTGCCGGCGCTGGCGGTGGAAACCCCCTTGCCGGTGACGGTGGAAGCGCGCCGCCTGCCCGATGGGTCCTAGGCGCACGCGAAACCACGAACGAGTTCGTCCCAAGTGGCCCGACAGCAAGCGCGCCGCCTTGCGTGCGATGGGGGGTCTTTTCAGGAGGGAACATGCCAATCAGGATCTACTGCCCATGCGGCACCGATGTCACCCATACGGTATCGCTGTGGGACCGCAAGACACGCTCGGTGTTCTGGATGGAAGGGCATCCGCCCCTGTGCGCACGGTGCGAGGCCAAACGCCAACGCGTACCGGCTGGGGTCGCTCGGGCCCGGGCGTGCGTGGCCGCAGCGGGTGCGTGCCGGCCGCGCCTTGTGCGGCGCAAGTCCGCCCCGCCGCACCGGCTTCCCATGACCATGCGCGCAGTTGCCAAGACCAAGCCGTCTTGAGCGCCCTGTCTGCCGCGTAGCCTCCCCGCGGGGCGTTTTTGTACAACGTGCGAGCGTCGTTTGCGTGACCCATCTCTATTGTCCCACCAACACCGCCTTTCGCCGCTGCGGCCCGCGCTCCCAAAGGCGGACTCCCTGCTGTGGGCGATGGGCGTGATAGGTCCGTACGCTTGTGCCCCATTGATGTCGCATTGGCGACAGCGACTCCGGAAATGTCATGTTCCATACACGGCATAACCGGGTTTTGTGTACGCAAGGTGATGGATTGGGCCAAAAACAAGGGGGATCCATGTCTGGCACGGCATTTGCTCTGTAGGAGATGTCGTCGCGTAAGGCCGCCCTTGTAGCCGATACGAAGAACGAAAAAGTGTTGCAAACCTGTTTAGCGAAGCGGCGGCGACTGGCAGGGGGTTCGCAAGGACCCAACGAATCCATGCAGGACGTATAAGGAGATTTCCATGACACAAGGTTTGCGGCAGATTGCGTTTTACGGAAAGGGGGGTATCGGCAAATCGACCACCTCCCAGAACACACTGGCAGCGCTGGCTGAAATGGGCCAGAGGATCCTCATTGTCGGCTGTGATCCGAAGGCCGATTCGACCCGGTTGATCCTCCACGCCAAGGCGCAGAACACCATTTTGAGTCTCGCCGCCGAGGCGGGCAGCGTCGAGGACCTGGAGCTCCAGGACGTGATGAAGCTCGGCTACAGGGACATCCGCTGCGTGGAGTCGGGCGGGCCTGAGCCTGGCGTCGGCTGCGCGGGCCGGGGCGTCATCACATCCATCAACTTCCTCGAGGAAAACGGCGCCTACGAGGGGATCGACTACGTGTCCTACGATGTGCTCGGCGATGTGGTCTGCGGCGGCTTTGCGATGCCCATTCGTGAGAACAAAGCCCAGGAGATCTACATCGTGATGTCCGGCGAGATGATGGCGATGTATGCGGCCAACAACATCTCCAAGGGCATCCTGAAGTATGCCAACTCCGGTGGCGTGCGTCTGGGCGGCCTGGTCTGCAACGAACGCCAGACCGACAAGGAGCTGGAACTGGCGGATTCGCTGGCAAAGAAGCTGGGTACGGAGCTCATCCACTTCGTGCCCCGCGACAACGTCGTCCAGCACGCGGAGCTGCGCCGCATGACGGTGCTTGAGTATGCCCCGGATTCGCGCCAGGCCGACGAATACCGGCAGCTTGCGCGCAAGATCCACGCCAATGCAGGCCAAGGTGTGATCCCGACGCCGATCACCATGGATGAACTCGAGGATCTGCTCATGGAGCACGGCGTCATCAAGGCCGTCGACGAGTCGGTTGTCGGCAAGACCGCCGCCGAGGTCGCGGCCTAAGCCCCAGCGCGGTGCCTGCCCACACGGGGGCGCGGAAACGGCAGCCGGCGATGGGCAGATTCCCGCGCCGGCGGCCGGTCGGGACAAAGCGGGTGCCAAAGGCACCAAAATAAAGACAAGCAATGCGGAGGGCGCATGAGCCTGACAGCAGATGACGTAAAGAAGCGTAACCAGGGACTGATCGAGGAGGTGTTGAAGGCCTACCCCGAGAAGACCGTCAAAAAACGCGCCAAGCACCTGAATGTGTTCGAGGAAGGAAAGCCCGATTGCGGCGTGAAGTCGAACATCAAGTCGGTGCCCGGTGTCATGACGATCCGGGGCTGCGCGTACGCCGGATCCAAGGGCGTGGTGTGGGGCCCGATCAAGGACATGGTGCACATAAGCCACGGTCCGGTCGGTTGCGGGCAGTATTCGTGGGGTGCGCGGCGCAACTATTACGCGGGCACGACCGGCATCGAGTCGTTCGTGACCATGCAGTTTACATCGGACTTCCAGGAGAAGGACATCGTCTTCGGCGGCGACAAGAAGCTCGCCCAGGTGATTGACGAGGTCCAGACACTGTTTCCGTTGAACAATGGGATATCCATTCAGTCGGAGTGTCCGATCGGCCTGATCGGCGATGACATCGAGGCGGTGGCGAAGGCCAAATCCCAGCAGTACGCCGGCAAGACCATCGTGCCGGTCCGCTGTGAGGGCTTCCGCGGCGTGTCTCAATCCCTTGGACACCACATCGCCAATGACTCCATTCGCGACTGGATATTCGACAAGGGGCAGAGTAAAGCGGTGCCGTTTGAAGGCACGCCTTACGATGTGGCCATCATCGGTGACTACAACATCGGCGGCGACGCCTGGGCCTCGCGCATTTTGCTCGAGGAGATGGGTCTGCGGGTGATCGCACAGTGGTCGGGTGATGGGTCGCTTGCGGAACTCAAAAACAGCCCAAAGGCGCGCCTGAACGTCCTGCACTGCTACCGGTCGATGAATTATATCGCCCGATACATGGAAGAAACCTTCGGGATTCCATGGGTCGAATACAACTTCTTTGGGCCGACCAAGATTGAGGAGAGCCTGCGGCGCATCGCGGCCCAATTCGATGACCGCATCCAGGAAGGGGCGGAACGAGTCATCGCCTCGTACCAGCCGCGCATGCAGGCGGTGATCGACAAGTATCGTCCGCGCCTGGCTGGAAAGAAGGTGATGCTCTACGTGGGCGGGCTGCGGCCCCGTCACGTGATTGGTGCGTATGAAGATCTCGGTATGGAAGTGATTGGAACGGGTTACGAGTTTGGCCACAACGATGACTACCAGCGGACCGCGCAGGATGTTCAGGATGGCACGCTGATCTATGACGACATAACGGGTTACGAGTTCGAGAAGTTCGTGGACACCATCCGTCCGGATCTGGTCGGCGCGGGCATCAAGGAGAAGTATGTGTTCCAGAAGATGGGTGTGCCGTTCCGGCAGATGCACTCATGGGACTACTCGGGTCCTTACCATGGTTATGACGGCTTTGCGATTTTTGCCCGGGACATGGACATGGCCATCAATAACCCGGTATGGGGGTTGAGCCGGGCACCATGGAAAGAGATGCGGGACTGAGCGGGTACGGAACATTCTTGTCGGTACAGGAGAGGCATCATGAGTGACGAGTCAACCAGGATAGTCGATCATTTCGATCTGTTTTGCCAGCCGAAATATGTCGACATGCTCGACGCAAAAAAGCGCGACTTTGAGTCGGCACACAGTGCCGCCGCGGTAGCGCAAGCGCAGGATCATACGGCAACCTGGGCCTACCGGGAAAAGAATTTCGCGCGCGAGGCGCTGGTCATCAACCCGGCAAAGGCCTGTCAGCCGCTCGGCGCGGTGTTCGCGTCGGTGGGGTTCGAGGGCACGCTGCCCTTCGTGCACGGCTCGCAGGGCTGTGTGGCCTATTACCGGTCGCATTTGTCCCGTCACTTCAAGGAGCCGGCATCCTGTGTGTCTTCGTCGATGACGGAAGACGCCGCGGTCTTTGGTGGCATGAACAATATGATCGATGGCCTTGCCAATGCCTATAGGCTCTATAAGCCGAAGATGATCGCGGTATCGACAACCTGCATGGCCGAGGTCATCGGCGACGACTTGAACAGCTTCATTCAGAACGCCAAGGGCAAGGGCAGCGTACCCGAGGATCTGGATGTCCCGTACGCGCATACACCGGCCTTTGTCGGCAGTCATGTGACTGGCTACGACAACGCCCTAAAGAGCATCCTCGAGCATTTCTGGGAAGGGCGGGAGCGCGTGGAGGGCGGCGGCATCAATGTGATCGGCGGATTCGATGGCTATACCGTCGGTAACCTGCGCGAGGTCAAGCGGCTGCTGGGCCTTATGGGCATAAAAGCCACTATTCTGGCGGATAACAGCGAGGTGTGGGACACGCCGATGGACGGGACGTTTCGCATGTATGACGGCGGGACGACGCTCGCCGACACCAAGGCGGCGCTGAATGCCAAGGCGACCATCTCGATGCAGGCGTTTTGCACCGAAAAGACGCTTGGTTACTGCCGCGCGAAGGGGCAGGAGACGGTGGCGCTGAATTACCCGCTCGGCGTGGCGGCAACCGACCGGTTCCTGATGGCGCTCGCGCGCCTGAGCGGCCAGGCGATCCCCGCCGAAATCGAGAAGGAGCGGGGCCGTCTTGTCGATGCGATGGCCGATTCGACGGCGCATCTGCACGGCAAGAAGTTTGCCCTCTATGGCGACCCGGATCTCACTTTGGGTTTGACGGCCTTCCTGCTGGAGCTTGGCTGTGAGCCGCGGCACATTCTGGCCACGAATGGTAACCGGGATTGGGCGGATGCGGTGCAGGCGCTGCTCGATGGCTCGCCGTTTGGCGCAGGCTGCCAGGTCTATGCGGGACGCGACCTCTGGCACATGCGTTCGCTGCTCTTTACGGAACCGGTCGATTTTCTGATCGGCAACTCTTACGGGAAATATCTGGAGCGCGACACCGGCACACCGCTCATCCGCATCGGTTTTCCGATCTTCGACCGCCATCATCACCACCGCTATCCGGTGTGGGGTTATCAGGGCGGCCTGAATGTGCTGGTGACGATTCTCGACCGGGTGTTCGACGAGATGGACCGGCGCATGGTGGCACTGGGCGCCCAGGGTTACAGCTACGACATCATCCGCTAGACGGCGCGATCCAAAGGACCGGTCATGGCACAGGTCACCTTTCTTTCCATGCAGTTGCCGCGGGCGGTCACGATCCGCATTCCGGGGCGCAACCGGCGCACCTTGTTGGCGCTGGCGCGGTGCTTTGGGGTGCCATTGCGCTGCCAGCGCGGGCGGCCGGCGTGCGGACGTTGTGCGGCCTGTGCGGTGAAGGTGGCGACAATCCATGCGGCACGGCGGGCAACGCGCCTGCCCGGCGCGCAGGAGCGGCAGGCGTTGAGCCGTGCAGGCAAATCGCCCACGCGCCGCGGCCCGAGACGGCCCGCATCCCATGGGCCATTCTGGCGTCTGGCCAGCCGGTACGTGCCGGGCGAGGACGTGTGGGTGGCGTTTTGACAAGACACGGAAGGAGTGTGCGCATGAGCGTTCTGTCGACCAAGGTGCAAGGGTTGCTGGCGGAGCCGGGCTGCGGACGCAATCAGGCGAAATCGGCGCGTGAACGGCGCGCAGGCTGCCAAAATCTGCTGAAACCCGGCGCGGCGGCCGGCGGCTGCGCGTTCGATGGTGCCAAGATCGCGCTGCAACCGATTACCGACGTCGCGCACCTGGTGCACGGCCCCATTGCCTGCGAGGGCAATTCCTGGGACAACCGCCATACGGGATCATCAGGACCTTTGTTGTACAGGACAGGATTTACCACGGACATTACCGCCTTGGATGTCATACAGGGCGGCGAGAAGCGCCTCTTGCGGGCGATCCGGGAGATCATTGAGTCCTATGACCCCCCGGCGGTGTTCGTCTATCAGACGTGCGTGACGGCGATGATCGGCGATGACATCGAGGCGGTCTGCCAGCGCGCAAGCGAGCAGTTTGCCCGTCCCGTGGTGCCGGTGAATGCGCCGGGATTCGTGGGCAGCAAGAATCTCGGCAACAAGCTCGCAGGGCAGGCCTTGATCGACCACGTGATCGGCACCCGCGAGCCCGCGCACACGACACCCTGTGATGTCGTCATCCTCGGCGATTACAACGTGGCCGGTGAGTTTGCCCGGGTGCGGCCGCTGCTCGATGCGCTCGGCATCCGGGTTCTGGCCTCGATTACGGGCGATGGCCGTTATCATGACATCGCCTGCGCGCACCGTGCGCGTGTGTCCATGGTGGTGTGCTCCAAGGCCATGATCCACGTCGCCCGCAACATGGAAACGCGCTACGGCATCCCGTTTTTCGAAGGGTCTTTCTATGGCGTGTCCGACATGAGCGACAGCCTGCGACAGATGAGCCGCCTTTTGGTGGAACGGGGTGCGCCGGAGACGCTTGTGGCGCGGACCGAGGCGCTGATCGCCCGGGAGGAGGCGCGTATCGGGGTGCGCCTCGAACCCTACCGGGCGCACCTTGCCGGCAAGCGCGTCTTGCTCGTGACCGGGGGCGTAAAATCCTGGTCGGTGGTGGCGGCCTTGCGCGAAATCGGTATGGAAATCGTCGCCACCAGCGTCAAGAAATCAACGCCTGAGGACAAACAGCGCATACAGGGGATCATGGGTTCCGATGCACCCATGATCGATGATCTCCCGCCCCGTGACATGTACCGCATGCTGAAGGAGGGCCGCGCCGACATCCTGCTGTCCGGCGGGCGCTCGCAGTTCGTCGCGCTGAAGGCCAAAGTGCCGTGGCTCGACATCAATCAGGAACGCCACCACGCCTACGCCGGCTATGACGGGATGGTAGAGCTGGTACGGCAGATCCACCTGACTGTGAACAATCCGATCTGGCAACAGGTGCGGCGGTGCGCGCCCTGGGATGCGGCGGCCCCCGTGCGCAAGGCGGTGTGAGATGGCGATCGTAACCCGTTTGAGCAAGGCCTGTACCGTCAATCCCTTAAAGATGAGCCAGACCATCGGCGCCGCCCTCGCCTTCCTGGGTCTTGACCGTTGCATGCCGCTCCTTCATGGCGCACAAGGCTGCACCGCGTTTGGGTTGGTGCTGTTCGTGCGCCACTTCCGCGAGGCGATTCCCCTGCAGACGACCGCCATGAGTGAAGTGACGACCATCATGGGCGGCATGGATAACGTCGAACAGGCCATCCTGAACATCTACAATCGGGCCCATCCCGCGGTGATCGGCATCTGTTCGACGGGGCTTGCCGAGACACAGGGCGAGGATGTGGAAGGTTTTTTGCGCATCATCCGCGCGCGCCATCCGGAACTGGCGGCGGTGGCATTGGTGTTCGTTTCGACGCCCGACTACGAGGGGGCCTTCCAGGATGGTTGGAGCCAAGCGGTGACGCGCATGGTCGAGGAACTCGCCGAGCCGGCGGGCCACCGGCAGCCGCAGCGGATCAATATCCTGCCGGGCAGCCATCTGACGCCGGGCGATATCGAGGAGTTGCGCGAGACGGCCGAAGCCTTTGGCTTCGACGCGCAGGTGATCCCGGACCTGTCCGGTTCACTCGATGGCCATGTGCCGGAGGATTTTTGTCCGACCACCCACGGCGGAGCGAGTCTGTCCGCCATTCGCGGCTGCGGAACCGCGACCTTCACGCTGGCTGTGGGTGAACAGATGCGCGCACCCGCCGAGGCTTTGAAGCGCAAGACAGGCGTGCCCTATCACCTGTTTCCCCGTCTCACTGGCCTTGCCGCGGCCGATGACCTGATAGAGCTCTTGTCCGAGCGCAGCGGACGGCCGGTGCCCGCCAAATACCGGCGCCAGCGCAGCCAGCTTGTCGACGCCATGCTCGATGGCCACTTCGCCTTTGCGGGCAAGCAGGTGGCGATCGCCGCCGAACCGGATCTGCTGGCGGCCGTGGCCCCGTGGTTTGCAGAGATGGGCGCGAAGATCGCCGCCGCGGTGACAACCACCGAATCGCCGGTCCTTGCGGCGCTTCCGACCGACGAGGTGCTGATTGGCGATCTGGCCGATCTGGAATCACGCGCGGGCCGTTGCGATCTCCTTGTCACCCACGCGCACGGGCGGCAGATGGCAGCCCGCCTGGGCCGGCCCCTTTTGCGTATGGGGCTGCCGCTTTTCGATCGGCTGGGGGGTGCGCACCGGACGATCATCGGTTATCGCGGCACGCGGGATCTCGTGTTCGAGGCCGGCAATATGCTCTCTGCTCAAACAGAGGAGCAGCATGCATCACGCGGAGACGAACACAGGAAGTTACAGGAGGCGGTGTCCTTTTCGGATGCCGCGGGAAGTGGAGGACAGTGCTTATGAAAGTGGCGTTTGCTACGGAAGACCTGCAGCGCGTCGATGCGCATTTCGGCTGGGCCAGGCACATCGTGATTTATGAGGTGACGGCCGATAGCCGCGGGTTCGTGCGCAGCCTGGAGTTCGAGGAGGCCACGGAGGATGGCGATGACGACAAGCTTGGCCCCAGGCTTGCGGCCATCGAGGGGTGCACGATCCTCTACGTCGCCGCCATAGGGGGGTCCGCCGCCGCACGTGTCATCGCCAAGAAAGTGCACCCGATCAAGGTGACGGAGCCGCAAATCATCGCCGCGATCCTGGACAAGCTGCAGGTCGTTCTGCAAGGCACGCCCCCACCTTGGCTACGCCGGGCGTTGCGGGCCGCGCCGGCGTATCAGCGCGAGGATGAAGACCATTATGCCTGACCTCAAGGCGGAAACGGGTGTTGTGCCGTCGGCTTTTCTGAGCGGGCTCATCGCCCAGTGGCGCGCGCAGGACATGCATGGGGTGTGGAATAACAAGAGCGATCAAGAGCTTCTGGCCCCCTATATTTTCACCAAGGAGAAGCGGCGCACGCTGCCGCTCATGGCCGATCCCGATGCGCAGACCCTGTGGCGCCTGGAGATCTTTTACGACGCCATAGGTCTTGCGATTGCCCGTGCCACCGGCGTGATGGTCACGCCCATGATCAAGATCCACGCCGAAGGATTCGGGCGGGTGATGCTGACGGCCGGACGCCTTGTGGTGTTTGTAAAGCATGTGCGTGACGCACACCGCTTCGGGTTCGAAAGTCTCGAGGCGTTGATCGCCGACGGTGAGGCGCAGGTCGCGGCCGGCATCGATATGATACGCCGGTTTCCGGACGTGGCGGCCTTTGGGCTGAAGGGGGATACGTGAACGCCGGCTCCGGGGCAGAACCTCACCTGGTATGGACCCACCGTGGGGGCTGCCTGTGACGGACCTGACACTCACGCTGCACCCGCAGGGGCGTGCCTGGGTACCGCAGTTTGTGCAGGCCATCGATGGGGCGCGCTGCATCGGCTGTGGGCGGTGTTTTCGTGTGTGCGGCCGCGGCGTGCTCGCCCTCATGGGGGTGGACGACGCGGGCCAGCATGTACCGATGGCCATGGGCGATGACGAAGAGGACGGCGGGGAATACGAAAAGAAGGTCATGACGATCGCCCATCCTGAAGACTGCATCGGTTGCGGGGCCTGTGGACGGATCTGTCCGAAGAAATGCCATACGCACGGCGCGCGGGCCGTGGAGGATTAAGTCATGGGGGAGTCGGCTTACGAACGGCTGATGCACGGTGCCCGCACGCCGCAGGCGCCGTTGACGCTGGCGCTGGCCGGCGTGTTGTCGCGTTCGGGCATCGCGGGTCTTGCGGCCGACGAGATCGAACGCCTGCGCCGGCGCCATTTTCCGGCGGTGACGGCAGAAGACGCCGCGTGCTTGAGCCGGCCTCAAGAGGGTTGTCTGGCGCTGCGCGCGGAGGAAGGCGGCGACCTCGTCGCCTTGCTGCTCGATCACGCCGATACCAAAGATGAGGACACGCGCTGGCTCGCGCAGGCGGTGGCCACGGCCTGCCTGCAGGACAACCATCTCTGGCAGGACATGGGGCTGCCGAGCCGCGATGTGCTCTCGGCTTTGCTAAAGCGCTATTTCCGTGCGCTCTACCGGAAAAACACCCGGAACATGAAGTGGAAGAAGTTCTTCTACCGGCAGCTTTGTGAGAGCGCCCAGGTGCCGTTATGCCAAGCGCCAAGCTGCGCGGCCTGCGCGGATTTTCCGGTCTGTTTCGGGTCGGAATAGGCCCCTCGCAGGTCGTGTTGTGCCAAAAGGGGCAGTGGGAGGGTCACGGAAAGGCTTTGCGGATCCCCCATCAAAGTTTGTGGGGACCCGTTTGTGGCCGTGTCGTCTGCCGGCCGCCTCAGGATCCCTGCCGCCCCCATGCCGGGGGCGCGCCCGGTCCGCGCGCCCGCCCGGTGCGGCGCCTCACAAAACGAAAAGCCAACGAGCCAATCGGCGGCCGCTACTCGCTATACGCCCGTTCACCATGCTGGGTGATGTCGAGGCCTTCGCGTTCCTGTTCTTCGGTCGGACGCAGGCCGATGACGAGATCCACCACCTTCAGGATCACGAAGGTCATCACCGCATCGTAGGCGGCGACCGCACCGATCGCCACGGCCTGTTTGCCGATCTGGCCAATGTTTCCCTGCAGCGCGCCCGCCGTGCCGCCGATGGCCTTTATGGCGAAGACGCCGGTCAGCAAAAGACCGACGATGCCACCGATGCCGTGGACACCAAACACATCGAGCGAATCGTCATAGCCAAGCAGGTTCTTGACGTAGGTCACCGCCCAAAAGCACGCCGCCCCACCGGCGATGCCGATGACCAACGCGCCGCTCGGATCGACGAAGCCCGAGGCCGGGGTGATGGCCACGGCGCCGGCCACCGCACCGGACGCCATGCCAAGGACGCTCGGTTTGCCGCGGGCGCTCCACTCGGCGAACATCCAGGTCATGGCCGC
>JAJYPD010000066.1 GCA_021795715.1 Pseudomonadota bacterium | reverse complement strand
ATCGCGGTGTAAAGCCCGTACTGAGGCGGCACGCCCGCAAGATTGGCGAACACGATGGACTGCGGCAGGGTAAGCGCCGCAGAGGCCGCCCCGGCTGCGAGATCGAGGCGCGCGGTTTGTACGCGGAATGCCCCGGGCAGCCAGAAGCAAAAGGGCGCCACGCGCCTGAGGACTGCTTCGCGCAGACTCATGGAAGCCACCCGAGCAGGCCCTTGCGCGGGTTAGGCTCACGCCACTGAATACGGATCCAGGCGGCGACGTTTTTCGCCTGCTGCGGCGTCAGCGTTCCAGGCTGATCTTGGGGCATGTTTGCAAGAATAAATCGAGACAGAATCGACTGTCGTCCAAGACCGACCCCGTGGGGAAACGCGTCGGCACCCCAGAGCGGTGGCACGGCATAGCCGCCCTTGGGGTTGCGGATGCCACCCCCGTCACCGTGGCAAGTGGCGCAGTGATCCTCGTAGGTGCGACGTCCCGCGATCGGGTCCGGGGCGTGTCCGGTCCGGGGCATCTGGGGCAATCCTGCGCCCCGAAGCACGGTCCGTTGCGGCGCACCGGTCGACAGCCAGCTGGCGTACGCCTCGAGGGCGAGCAGGGTCTCGCTGTCCCGGGGCGGTGCGTAGCCGTGCAGGCTCGCAATGAAACACTGCTGCATGCGCTCGCCCAGGGTCACGACCTGCTGGGTGCGGGCCTGATATTTCGGGTATTCCCCGGCAGCGCCCCAGAGCGGCATGGCGTTGGGCATGCGGCCGGCATCGAGATGGCAGCTCTGGCAGGAGAGCCCGTCGCCGGCATAGCGGGCTGCGTAGCGCGGCGTGTCCATGAAGATGCGTCGTCCCTGGCGCACGAGCGCGCCGAATTTGCCGTGAGGCAGGGCGCTCTGGCTGGGTGGGTGGAAATACTGTGGCCCCCTTGGCAGCTCTTTAGCGAAAGCAGTCGCCGGCAGTACGGCCAGCAGGAGCACCGAAACAATTCGTGTTGTGCGTGTCATGTCAGAAATCCAGAAAGTAGGGGGCGACCATCAATCCGGCTCCCACGAAGAAAATGGGGTAGGTGTCCGGGACCATGACGGTCCGGCGCAATGGGTACATCACGACGTCGCGGTGCTGACTATCGTATCGGCAGCTGCCGCGGGTTGGGATTCGGAGTTGGCGCGGCGCATCAACGGTCCCTCCCATTCGTGCAATCCCCCTTGGAGCGAACAGGCTTGATGATAGCCCAGCTGACGCAAGAGATCCGCCGCCCTCAAGCTTCGGTTGCCGGAACGGCAGACAAGAAATGGGCGTTTTCCGGCCTGATCATACCGCAGGATCGACGCCACAAGCGCCCCCGTTTTTCGGGAATCAGGTCACACTCGGAAAACTCTGCGCAGTGGCTCATGAATTCCGGGCGCCCGGCGGTGATCGATCCGACCGTGGCTTTGAGGGGACGCGCATAACCAGAACCGGCCGCCACGTAAGACGTGGGCACGAAGAAACGGTAGTACCCATAGGGCGTGCCGTGCCGGCAGGTCAGATAGCGGGCATAGGCATTGAGCGCGCTGATCGTGCGTCCGTTAATCGGCGGCACAACCCCATGCTCGCTAAAAATAAAACATTTCCTTATCCGCTGGCGGAAACTCACCACTCTCCCGGCTTTCTTTTGAAATTTTGGGTAGCGCGTGTAAGCCCCCCCGCATCGGCGCGGCAAAAGGTTTCTTGCCGGGATCGAGATGACAGCTCGCGCACGACAGCGTATCACCGACATGTTTCGGAGCATGCTCGGGTGTGGGGTCGAAGATAGTCCTGCCCAACAGAGCAAGATTCAGCGAATCCACGGTGGGCCACCAGCCGCCAGGACAGCGGGCGGCATATGGCAAACAAGGACAAAAAAGGCGATAAACAGGCTGCGCATAAACCTCCCCCTAAATATACGATTATGAAAAAATAGGATCATCATTCAGGCCACGAAAAACGCTACTGCCCCTTCGGCCTACACATTGGCAACGCTTCCAGGCTCGTTGGCTCGCTCAGCATGAGGATCCGCTCCGGCGTTATCGGGACGGCGGAACTGGTCGACAATCTCCATTGCCCGGGCCACTAGATCGAGATCAAAGTTATCGTCTGCGTCGCGCACCCCGGTCTCCATATCGACCCAGGCTGGCAGTCCGCCAGCTGCAGCGGCGATCCGCGGCAATTCCCGATCAAGCGATGACGGCCCGAGGCCGCCGGCATATCCACATGAGATCCCCGGGACCCTGGCGGGCCACACATCCGGGGTCACGCCCCGCCCCCCGGACACATCGAACAGATACGCCAGATTGGGCGCGATGATCCAGTCGAGCGCCGTCTCGTTCAATGCGTTGTGTTGCAGAATAACTTCTCCAGGGAACGCCCCGATGGCCAGATCAAGGTTTTCCAGGTAGAAATCCGATTTGCGGTTCAGACCCACGTTGAGCTGGATGCGCCCGCCTCGGGTCGCCACGGCACGCGCGAGCCAGCCCGTGTCGCCATGATGCCCCACGAAGTCGTCTACGGCTTCTCCGCACAAGTGCAGCGCCACACGCACGCCCGACGAGAGCGCGGACAGCGCACGGGACAGGTACTCCATCGAGGGGTAGCGGTGCTCCCGTCCGCAGCGCGAGGGAGACCAGAGAAACGCCCACTCACTGAACGGAAAACGGACCGAGAGCGCCGCCACACGCTGCAGATCGGTCGTGGCATCCACACCAGTCACCGTACATCCCATCGGGATAGTTGCTCGCATAGGCGGCTCTTGGTCAGGACAAAATGCAGATTTCGGGGATCGGCCCCGTATCAAGCGCATTTCGCCGGCAGCGGCCGGCTCCGGAGCGGTCGTGGTCAGGGGGCACCGTAAGACAGGAATCGCCGATGGCAAGAGGACTGCGCGCAGCCCGCAGCAGTTTTGTGATAACCGGACTGGCATTCACGGGACGCTCCAGGAGCTCGCCAAAGACATACGAGAGCGGTCCGAGCATGCTGGCGACAGACGGCCAAGTCAGTTCCATGGCACCTCCAA
>JAJYPD010000041.1 GCA_021795715.1 Pseudomonadota bacterium | reverse complement strand
TTGTTGCAACAGACCACTGATGTATTCCGGGCCAGTGTCGCTACGGATTGCCGGCAGCTTGCCGCGCCATTCGATGATCTGGCCAAGCGTTCTGATAACCCGCTCCGCGGGCAATGAGATCAGCCTGACAGCTTTTGGACTTGCCAGTTGTGGGGCTTCTGATACGCCAGTTTAGGTATCACAGATAGCGCCCGTGCGTCCGGCCCTGGCGATCTTGCAGCGATGCGGCCCATGACCGATGGGCGGTGTGTGCCGTTCGCTGTCAAGGCGCCGAACAACGGCCCCCGCGCGGCGATGGCAGCGCTCGCGCCAGACAAAAGTTGGGCGCTGCATCGTGCGCAATGAGGGACCGATTGGGTTTCCCCGCGCCGACCCCCTTGTTGCAGCTCGCGTTTTCCCCGCTGGTCGTGGCGGTATGTCCCGGGAACATCGCGTGTGATACGAAGACCTGGCGCGGATTGTCGTCGGACGTCCCGCCGGGGAATTCGGGGGTTATTTGACGGATCGGGCGCATTCGGCTTGTTGACACGGTGCTCGCGGATATCCCGTGCGCACACCTCATGGATTTCGTCCGGTTGCTTCGCATTGGGTCCGCCCGGCGCCGGTCAGCGTTTCGGCCACGGACTGCAGAGATCGGTGGTCCTGCTCGGGGATCTGGTGGGCGCCTGCCATGCAGGCGGGCCACCTTGCGCACCCACCTTCCCCTAAAGCCCGCGGCCGCCCGTGTGGTCCAGACCTCGGACGGCACCCCTTGCAGGGCGCGCCGGGGACTGTCCCTTTGGCGAGAAACGCTCGCGGGCGTACCAAAAAAAAGGGGCAGCATACACTGCCCCGATCCTCCCTAAAGACGCCAGCTCTATAGCCTGGCGGCGGACCTTAATCTGTCATGCGATTACTCGCGTCCTGCCGCTCCACACGCGCGGCGATCATGTATCCCACAAAACCCAGTCCCGCGTATATGACTGCGCCGGTGGCAAGCCAGGCGGCCAGCACCATCTGCGCATGACTTACGAGTGCGATCAACCGACCTCCCCTTGCATCCGCAATGTGCGGCGTTTGATCCGAGACTCAAACTTCACCGCATGACGTCACGCTATCTGTTCGCTCGCCCGCGTTCCTTGATCGAAGTCAAACAATATTAGTGTTTTCTTCTTAACGCATGCGGCCGTGAATAACATCTCTGACCGCATCAAGCGTCGGTGACACGGTCAGGAAATCACGAGTCGCCTTGCCCTGCTGAATGGCTACGTCCGGATCCTTCAGGCCATGACCAGTGACGGTGCAGACGACGGTCGCCTCGCCGGGAATACGGCCTGCGCGCAGATCGCGCAAGGCACCGGCGACCGACACCGCTGATGCCGGTTCACAGAAAATCCCCTCTTCTTGCGCGAGCAGGCGCTGCGTTTCCAGAATTTCCGCGTCGTCGATGGCACCAAACCAGCCCCCCGTCGCCGCACGCGCCTCCTGGGCGAGGGCCCACGATTGGGGATGACCGATACGGATCGCGGTGGCAATGGTTTCCGGATCATCAACCATCTGCCCGCTTACAAAGGGTGCCGCTCCGGCCGCCTGATAGCCCACAAGGGTCGGCATCGCGCAACGGCCCTGCTTGTGGTAGGCGCCGTAACCCCACCAGTGGGCGGTAATGTTGCCGGCGTTGCCGACCGGCAGGTAATGATAGTCTGGCGCAAAACCCAAGGCGTCTACGATCTCGAAGGCTGCGGTCTTTTGCCCGTGCAACCGATACGGATTGACCGAGTTGACGAGGGTGATCGGCGCGTTTGCAGCAATCTCCTTGACGAGCCGCATGCCGGCATCGAAATTGCCCTGGATCTGTACCACCACGGCCCCGTGGATCAGCGCCTGACTCAACTTGCCCAGCGCGATCTTGCCCTCCGGAATCAGCACGAATGCCGTAAGACCTGCGCGGGCTGCATAGGCGGCCGCCGACGCCGAAGTGTTGCCGGTCGACGCGCAGATGACCGCTTTTGAGCCTTCCTCCACCGCCTTCGTGACCGCAAAACACATGCCGCGGTCCTTGAAGGACCCGGTCGGGTTCAAACCCTCGAATTTGACGTACAAGGTGGCGTCGCGTCCGGTCGTGCGTGTCAGGCGATCGAGCCGGATCAAGGGCGTATCACCCTCCCCGAGCGTGATGACGCGGGTGTCATCCGCCAAAGGCAGCCAGTCCCGATAACGGTTGATGATGCCGCTGTAACGCATGACTCTCTCCTAATCGAACATTTCGACGCGCAGGCGCCGGATGGGGCCGACGATCGAATCGAGGGCGGCGATCCGCTCGATGGCCTGATTGACCTGTGCTTCGCGTATTTTGTGAATCAGCAAGATCACGTCGACGCGCGCCGACGATCCGACCGGCGGCCGCTGCTGAATGGCCTCGATGCTGATACCAAGGTCCGCCAGGATGCGCGTGATGTCGGCCAGCACACCGGGACGATCGAGCGCCTCGGCGCGCAGATAGCACGCAGTCTCCACCTCGGCCATCGCCAAAAGCGGGCCCTCGGACAGGGCATCCGGCTGGAACGCGAGATGCGGCACGCGCAACTGTGGATCCGTGGTCAGGGTCCGCACCACATCAATGATATCGGCCACCACCGCCGATGCCGTGGGCTCTGCGCCCGCACCCGGCCCGTAAAAGAGCGTCGATCCCACGGCGTCGCCCTCGACCAGGACCGCGTTCATGACACCATCGACATTGGCGATCAGGCGTTTGTGCGGAATGAGCACCGGATGGGCACGCAATTCGATGCCGGCGGCCGTCCGCCGCGCGATACCCAGATGCTTTACCCGAAAACCGAGCTCCTGCGCATAGCGGATGTCGGCCGATTCGAGATTGCGGATCCCTTCCACATGACAACTTTCAAAGCGCAGCGGGATGCCAAAGGCGATCGCGGCAAGAATGGTGAGCTTGTGCGCCGCGTCGATCCCGTCGATATCGAAGGTCGGATCGGCCTCGGCATAGCCAAGCGCCTGCGCCTCGCGCAAGGCGTCGGCAAACTCCGCACCGTTCTCGCGCATCTGCGTCAGGATGTAGTTGCTGGTGCCATTGATGATGCCCGCAAGTGCCCGGATACGATTGCCCGCGAGCCCCTCGCGGATGGCCTTTATGATCGGGATACCGCCACCGACCGCCGCCTCGAAGGCCACCACCACGCCGCGGCGGCGCGCGGCGGCGAAAATATCATTCCCATGCAAGGCGATGAGCGCCTTGTTGGCGGTCACTACATGCTTGCCAGCCTCGATCGCCGCCAGAACATAGCTGCGCGCCGGTTCGATGCCGCCCATGAGCTCTACCACCACTTCGATGCTCGGATCCTTCAGGACCCGGTCCGCGTCGGTCGTAAGCTTTTCCGTTGGCCACTCGCTTGCGCGCGCCTTTTTCAGATCCCGGGCGACGATGCAGACGATTTCCATGTCGCGTCCGGCGCGGCGGTTGATTTCGTGGGCGTTGCGCGTCAGTACGCGCACGACGCCGCCGCCGACGACCCCGAAGCCCAAAAGACCCAGGCGGACGGCGCTCACGGCATCTCCTTCGCCATGGCGCGCGGATGCCGCAGCAAATCCTTGATCGAGCGTACCGCCTGCCGGGTTCGTTGTTCGTTTTCGATCAACCCAAAACGCACGTAATCGTCCCCGTACTCCCCAAAGCCTATGCCTGGGGACACGGCCACATGCGCCTCGAGCAGCAGTTTCTTGCTGAATTCGAGCGATTTCAGCTCGGCAAAAGCCGGTGGAATCTTCGCCCAGACAAACATGGTCGCCTTTGGTATGTCGACATCCCACCCGGCTGCCTTCAGACCCTCGCAAAGCACGTCGCGCCGGCTCTGATAGCGGTCGCGGATCTCGCTGACACACTCTTGCGGACCCTCGAGCGCAAGGATGGCGGCCACCTGGATGGGTGTGAACATGCCATAGTCGAGATACGACTTCATGCGCGCAAGGGCCGCGACCAGCTCCGGGTTTCCGCACATGAAACCAACACGCCAACCGGGCATGTCGTAGCTCTTTGACAGCGTGAAAAACTCCACCGCGACGTCCTTGGCGCCCGGCACCTGCAGGATCGATGGGGCGACGTAGCCGTCAAACACGATGTCGGCATAAGCGAGATCGTGGATGACGAAAATGCCGTGTTCGCGCGCCACCGCGACCACTTGCTCAAAGAAATGCAGATCGACGCACTGCGTGGTCGGGTTGCTCGGGAAATTCAAAACGAGCATCTTCGGCTTCGGCCAGCAGTTGCGGATCGCGCTTTCGAGCTCCGCAAAGAAATCCCCACCCGGCACGAGGGGCACATGACGGATGTCGGCGCCTGCGATGACGAATCCGTAGGGGTGGATCGGGTAGCTCGGATTTGGCACCAAAACGACGTCGCCGGGCCCGGTGGTCGCGAGCGCGAAGTGGGCCAGACCCTCCTTGGAACCGATCGTCACGATCGCCTCCTTGTCCATGTCGAGCACGACACCGTAGCGCCGCTCATACCAATGACAGATCGCCTGCCGCAGGCGCGGAATGCCGCGCGACACCGAGTAACGGTGGGTGTCCCCGCGCTGCGCCGCCTCGCAGAGCTTGTCGACGATGTGCTGGGGTGTCGGATGGTCGGGATTGCCCATCCCAAAATCTATGATGTCCTCGCCGCGCTTGCGCGCCTGCGCCTTCAGATCGTTGACGATATTGAAGACATAGGGCGGAAGCCGTTTGATACGGGGAAACTGATCCATAATTACCCTTCGGCCCGGCAGGGCCCTCCCCCGTTGTCTCGGGAAAAAGGTCTGGTTAGTATAGGGTTCCGGATGATCGTCGAACCCATCGATCGAAGCGCGAACATACGGACGAAACTGCAGTCTGTCAATGTCGATGGGGGCCTTGCGGGTACTTTATGAAGATTCATCTCGATACGGGCGATAGCCGGTACCGCATTCGCGCTTACTCGCCCGGCGAAATCCTGATCGGCGAGGCCCTCTACCGCCGCAGCCTCATCCTTCTGCCCGACCAGATCCTGCCTGACTGGGAGCCAGCGGACTTCTCCGCTCTCACCGAAAGCCAGCTGACGGCGCTGGCGGATCTCGCCCCGGAAGTCATCCTTCTCGGCACCGGCCGCCAGTTGCGCTTCTTGCCTCACACATGGCTTGCCGGCCTGCAGGAACGCGGCATCGGTGCCGAATGCATGGACACGGCCGCCGCCTGCCGGACGTACAATCTTCTCATGAGCGAGGGACGGCGGGTGGCCGCCGCATTGCTGCTGGCCGACCCGCCGCAGGCGCGCTAGAAGAGCGCCTCCATCGAATAGCCGCGCTTCTCCAGCATACCGCGCAGCCGCTTCAAGGCCTCGACCTGGATTTGCCGCACGCGCTCACGGGTCACGCCAATGTCGGCCCCGACCTGCTCGAGCGTGGAGACATCATGTCCATTCAGGCCGAAGCGGCGCTCCACCACCTCGCGCTGCTTTTCATTCAGCTCACCGAGCCACGTGCCGATCTGCGTATGCAGGTCCTCGTCTTGTAAAAGCTTTTCGGGGTCCGCGGTATGTTCATCGGCGATCGCATCGAGCAGCGACCGGTCCGGGTCCATATCCAGCGGCGCATCCACCGACACCACCCGCTCATTGAGTCCGAGCATGGCCTTGACGTCTTCGATCGGCTTGTCCAGCAACAGCGCCACCTCTTCGGCTGTCGGCTCGTGATCGAAACGCTGTGCGAGATAGCGCGCGGCGCGCAGATAAATGTTGATTTCCTTCAGGATGTGCACAGGCAGGCGGATCGTGCGCGTCTGATTCATGATGCCGCGCTCAATCGTCTGTCGAATCCACCACGTCGCATAGGTGGAGAACCGGAAACCGCGTTCCGGATCAAATTTCTCCACTGCGCGAATGAGGCCCAGGTTGCCCTCCTCGATCAGGTCGAGCAACGCAAGCCCCCGGTTCATATAGCGCCTGGCGATCTTCACCACCAGCCGCAGGTTGCTCTCGATCATGTGCCGACGCGCTCCGGCATCCCCCTGGAGGGCCCGTCGCGCGTAATAGACCTCCTCTTCTGCCGTCAGCAAGGCCGAAAAGCCGATCTCCCGCAGATAGAGCTGCGTGGCATCGGCCTGCGAGGCCGCAAGCCCGTCGGCATCGGATGCGCTTTCCACCACGACGACCGGTTCGATCGTCTCCTCGGCAGCGGCCTCCTCGTCTTCGACGAGCTCCTCGGGCTCGGCTACCTCGATTCCTGCTTCTTCCATGTCCGGCTCGGTCATGTCGTCCGCCTCTTTCTACTCACATCTCAATGGTGATTGCCTGGGAGAAGAAGCAAAGGATCCACGGGATTGCCATGGCGGCGGATCTCGAAATGCAGTTCGACATGATCGGTACCGCTATTGCCCATGGTGGCAATCGTCTGGCCCTGTCTCACCACTCCTCCCTCCTGAACGTACAACCGCGCGTTGTGCGCGTATGCACTTAAGTAGTCATTATTATCTTTTATGATAATAAGCCTACCATATCCAGGAAGTCCACTCCCGACGTACACGACACGCCCCCCGGCCGCCGCCCGAACCGGTTCACCGTAATTTCCGGCGATATCGATTCCTCGATTCCCGGACGGTCCGCCATAGACGCTGATAATGCGACCGGCCGCCGGCCAGATCCACGAACGGACCGGTTGCACCCGCACCTTTCCCCCCGCCGCGCGCACTTTGGGCGGGGGGGCGGCCCGCGCCACCGCCGCCCCCTGTCGCACGGGCGCAGGCAACAAAGGGTGGCCGACAGGCGCCGCGGATGCGATCGATAGGGGGGCGGCCACCGCCGGTACCGGTGGCGGTGCCGGCGGAGGCGTCAAGCGCAGACGCTCACCGACAAAGAGGACATAGGGAGGTTGCAGGTGATTCCAGCGGGCAATCTGCCGGTAATCGCGGCCCGATTCCCAGGCGACACTATAGAGCGTATCGCCTGGCATGACCGTATAGCGGTTTGCGGATGCCCGCACGGGCATGCTCGCGTTTTCGATGGGCGCAGGGATCGAGGCGCTACAACCGCAGACACAAAAGACTAGCGCGGCAACAATCAACCGCTGCCGGTGCACTACACGACTCCCCCCGGCAGCAGCGGCACGAAATTCACGCCTTCGAGCGGCTCGCAGCTGACCGTCGCGCCTCGCCGCCGGCATAACAACAGGGCCTGCTCGGTGGTGCCCACCGGCACCACGAGGCGGCCGTCCTCGCGCAATTGCCCTAACCATTCCTCCGGCACTTCGCGGGCAGCTGCGGTGACGATGATGGCGTCGAATGGCCCGGCCTCCGGCCAGCCATTACTCCCGTCGGTGTGGCGGCAATGGATATTGTGGAGATTCAGCGACGCCAATCTCTTGCGTGCGCCGCGCAGCAGCGACCCCACCCGTTCCACCGTATAGATGTCACCGGCAAGATGCGCAAGCACCGCCGTCTGATAACCCGACCCGGTACCGATCTCCAGCACCCTTGCAAGCGGCCCTGTTTGCCGCAGCACCGCCGTCATGCGCGCTACGATATAAGGTTGGGAGATCGTCTGCCCATGACCGATGGGTAGCGCCGTATCCTCGTAAGCCCGGCTGGCGAGCGCCTCGTCGACAAAAAGGTGCCGGGGCACCGCGCCAATCGCCTGCAGCGTCGGCTCGTCGGTGATACCCTGCGCGCGCAGCCGCTCAATCAGCCGCGCGCGCGTGCGTTGCGATGTCATGCCGGCACCGAGCATCCCACTCATAGCCACTCCGCAAGCCAGGCCCGCATGGGTTCAATCAGACTGTGGCGCGTCAGATCCGTATGGATCGGCGTGATCGAGACGAGACCGTTTTCAATGGCATGAAAGTCGGTGCCCGGTCCGGCGTCCTGGGCTGCTCCCGCGGGGCCGACCCAATAGATGGGGCGCCCCTGAGGGTCCGCCGCGGCAATCACGGGTTCGGCCTTGTGCCGGTGCCCGAGACGGGTGATCGCAAAGCCGGCGATCTCTGCAAACGGACGGTCCGGCACGTTCACGTTGAGGATGGTGTCGGAGGGCCAGCCGCCGTTGACAAAGCGCGGCAACAGCATGCAGATAACCTCGCCCGCGGCATCGAAATGGGTGGGCGTGCGCGAGGCAAGCGACACCGCAACCGCCGGCAGACCCAGATGCCGGCCTTCCATGGCCGCCGCCACTGTGCCCGAATAGAGCACGTCGTCACCGAGATTGGCACCATGGTTGATACCGGATATGACCATGTCGGGTTCGGCGTCAAGAAGCCCGGTGATGGCCAGATGCACGCAATCAGTGGGCGTCCCATCCACCACGTGAAACCCGTTGGCAGCCCGCGTGGCGCGCAGCGGCCGCGTCAGCGTCAGCGAATTGCTGGCGGCGCTGCGGTCCCGGTCAGGCGCCACCACGATGATCTCACCGCTGCCGGCAAGTGCCGCCGCCAAGGTGGCCAGCCCCTGTGCCAGGTAACCATCGTCGTTCGAAAGCAGGATGCGGCGCACGTCTAGAGAAACCGCGGCAACGGCGACCAGACCCGCGCCGCCAGCGCATGACCCGCGTCGGTACCCAGATGCTCGGCAAACTGTTCGGCCAGTCCCGGCTTGGGTGTGAAATCGACGATGTGCGGGGCCTTGATGATGTGTCGCGCCACATAGCCGACGCTCCCGAAACCGTCGATGAGACCCAACTGCCGGGCCCTCTCGCCGGTCCAGATGAGCCCGCTGAAAAGATCGGCATGCAGCATGAGCCGCGCGCCCCGGCCACGGGTCACCGCCGCAATGAACTGTTGATGGATCTGATCGAGCATCTTTTGCGCGTACGCGCGGTGCTGCGGGGTCAACGGGGAAAAGGGGTCGAGAAAGTCCTTGTTGCTGCCGGCCGTCAGCAGCCGCCTGGTGATGCCGAGTTTTTTCATGATCCCCGTGTAGCCAAAACCATCCATCAGCACGCCGATCGACCCGACGAGGCTCGCCGGATTGGCATAGATGCGGTTGGTCGCGACCGCCACGTAGTAGCAGCCCGATGCACACAGGTCGCCCACCACGGTGTAAATGGGGATGTGCGGGTAACGCGCGCGCAACCGCCAGATCTCCGCGTTCATGTCGCTTGCCTGTACGGGACTCCCGCCCGGGCTGTCGGCGGCGAGAATAACCGCGCGCGGCTGCGCCGCGAAGGCGGCGCGCAATGCCGCGTCGATACCATGGGCGTCGGCCTCGCTGTCGGGCCGGATGGTGCCCTGCAGCCGCACCAATGCCGTGAACTGGTTGGCAAGACCCACCGAGCGGAAATGCGCCGTCTCGTAATTCACAAAAAGGGCGATGAGCACGGTCAGGAATGCAAAGCGGAAAAACAGACTCCATCGCCGTGCCCGCCGCTGCTCGGTGAGTGCCGCCCGCGCCAGGTCCGTCAATGCCCGCCGCGCCCAATCCTCCGACAGGCCCTCTGTGCGCGACTGCTCGTCGTGTTCGGTCATGGTCTCCCTCCCTCCCTTCGATTATCCGGGTTGTTCTTTATATAAACCCTGTTGCGTAGATCCGGTTGCGCTGCGGCGGTCTGCCGATCCATCACCGCGCCACGCCGCACCCGCGTTCCAAAGGCCTCAGCGTCCCTGGGCCACATGCCGCCCCCGCCCGTCCCGCGCGCCACCCTCGCGCAGCCAGACGCCGAGGTCGGCGAAGGTCTCGATACAAAGGCGCGGCCCATGGACCTGCAGCTCGGCCGGCGCATGGCAGCCGTAGGTGACACCGACGCTGTCGATGCGGGCACGTGCCGCCATTTCGAGGTCATACGTGGTGTCGCCCACCATGAGGGCCGCGTCTTGGGTCACGCCGCTCACCGCCAGGATTTCGTTCAACATGAGCGGGTCGGGTTTGGAGCGGGTCTCACTTGCGCACCGGGTCACCGTAAACAAAGGGGCAAGGCCCGATATCTCCAGCGCCCGGTCCAGGCCGCGACGGCTCTTGCCGGTGGCCACCGCCAGCCGGTAACCGGCCTCATGCAGCTGTCTGAGTTCCGAATCGACGCCCGGAAAGAGCGGTGCGGGCGTCGTGTCTTTGAAGAGAAACTGCTCCTGGTAGCACTGTGCGACTTCGAGCCGACGCTCCGGACTGCTGTCGGGTAAAAGCCGTGCGAGGGCTTCGTGGACACCGAGGCCGATGGTGGCACGAATCGCGTCCGGCGCCTGCGGCGGCATGCCACAGATCGTCATGGCGGCGCGAAAGCAGGCGACGATCCGGTCGGCTGAATCCATCAGGGTGCCATCCCAGTCGAAAATCAACAGCTCATAACCCATGCTCAACACTCCGTGGATGCCAGAACCGCGCGCAAATCCGCAGGCAACGGCGCCTCGATCTGCAACGGCACACCGGTCGAGGGGTGCGGCACCGTAAGCCGCGCGGCATGCAGGAAAAGGCGGGTAAGGCCGCGGGTCCGCCATGTGTCGTTGCAGGCGCTCTCGCCATATGTTTCGTCACCGGCCACGGGGTGGCCGATGTGTGCGGCATGCACGCGCACCTGGTGCGTGCGCCCGGTGAGGAGCTCGACATCGACGAGTGTCGCCCCGCCACAGAACCGGCGCGGGGTGAGGATGGTCTGCGCGGCCTTGCCGGAGGGGTGTACCACCACACGCCGCTCGGCGGCCTCCATGCGCAAAAGCGGCGCCTCCACGACCCGCCGCCCGCCGGACATACGCCCGCACAAGAGGGCCACATAGCGCTTATCGAAACCGCCATCGCGCAACGCCGCCTGGAGGCCGCGCAGCGCCGAACGGCGTTTGGCGACCAGCAGACACCCGGAGGTGCCTCGGTCAAGCCGGTGCACGAGCTCAAGGGCCCGCGCCTGCGGGCGCAGCACGCGCAGGGCCTCAATCACCCCAAAAGACAGGGCCGAGCCGCCGTGCACCGCCATCCCGCTTGGCTTGTTCAGCACCAGCAGATGATCATCCTCGTACAGAATATGCTCCGGCAGCCAGTCGAGTTCGGGGGCCTGCGGCGGCGGCGCCTTGGTGTGAATGGGCGGAATGCGGATGACGTCGCCTGCCTGCAGGCGGTAATCCGCCCCTCTTCGCCCCTTGTTGATCCGGATTTCTCCCTTGCGGACGATCCGGTATATGTGGGCGCGCGGAACCCCCTTCAGGGTGCTGATCAGGAAATTGTCCAGGCGCTGACCGGAACGCTCCGTGTCGATCGTGATCCACTGGACTGCGGAGGCCGCCTTGTCGCTCGACACCATGAGGAAACCAACGATTGCCGGGGCGCGACCCGGCTGCTATAGTGCGCCAACGTGTGCTGCGGATAGTACCAAGGTTTGGACCAGCATACAAAACGATTTTCCGGGCTGGCCGCAGCACGCGGCCGCCCGATGGGTTTCGCACACCTCGCCCAGATGGAGGCGTGCCCGGATGTGCGCCCCCTGCCAGGGTGGCAGAAGTCCCCGGCAACGGGTCGAGACGCGCGGTGAACACGTATTGGGACAACGGCATCGCCGCCCTTACCCGCCGACTTTCCCGTTCCCCCCAGCAATGCTGGCAGTGGTCGCGCGCCGCAACGCGGCGGAGAACGACTTACAATGAAAAGAATGCTTTTTAATGCCACGCACCCCGAAGAATTGCGGGTTGCAATCGTCGACGGCCAGAAACTGATCGACCTCGATATCGAGTCGGCCAGTTATCAGCAGAAAAAAGGCAACATCTACAAGGGGCGCGTGACCCGCGTCGAGCCAAGCCTCGAGGCCGCCTTCGTCGATTACGGCGCGGAGCGGCAGGGTTTCCTGCCCCTGAAGGAAATTTCCCGCAGCTATTTTGCGGCCGACAGCAAGGGTCCGCTGAGCCAGGTCCGGATCAAGGACGTGATCCGCGAAGGGCAGGAGATCGTCGTCCAGATCGAGAAGGAAGAGCGCGGCAACAAAGGGGCGGCGCTTACCTCCTTCATCAGCCTCGCCGGCCGCTACCTCGTCCTGATGCCAAACAACCCCAAGGGCGGCGGTATCTCACGGCGCATCGAGGGCGAAGACCGCGCCGAACTGCGCGACACCATGGCACAACTGAAGCTGCCGGATGAATATTCCGTCATCATCCGCACCGCCGGCATCGGCAAGAGCGCCGAGGAACTGCAGTGGGATCTCGACTACCTGATTCAGCTGTGGGAGGCGATCAGCCGCGCCGCGCAGGATCAGTCCGCGCCCTTCCTGATCTACCAGGAAAGCAGTCTCGTCATCCGGGCGATCCGCGATTACCTGCGCAGCGACATCAACGAGATTCTGGTGGACAACCCGGAAATCTACGAGCGCGCGCTCAAGTTCATGCAGCAGGTGATGCCGCAGAACGCGAACAAGCTGAAGCTCTACCAAGACGAAATTCCTTTGTTTTCGCGCTACCAGATCGAACACCAGATCGAATCGGCCTTCTCGCGCGAAGTCCGCCTGGAATCCGGCGGCGCGGTCGTATTCGACCACACCGAAGCCCTGGTGACCATCGACGTGAACTCAGCGCGCGCCACCAAGGGCAGCGATATCGAGGAAACCGCTCTCAACACCAACCTGGAAGCGGCCGAAGAGATCGCCCGCCAGCTGCGCATCCGCGACCTCGGCGGACTTATCGTGATCGATTTCATCGACATGACGCCGATGCGCAACCAGCGCGCCGTCGAAAGCCGCCTGAACGAGGCCCTAAAGCCCGACCGCGCGCGCGTCCAGGTCGGCCGGATCTCGCGCTTTGGCCTGCTCGAGATGTCACGCCAGCGTCTGCGGCCCTCGCTCGGGGAATCGAGCAGCCTCACCTGCCCGCGCTGCAACGGCACCGGGCACATCCGCAGCGTACCATCCTCGGCCCTGCAAATTCTGCGCTTTATCCAGGAAGAGGCGATGAAGGAAAATACCGCGGCCGTGCATGTGCATCTGCCGATCGCCACGGCCACCTTCCTGCTGAACGAAAAGCGCTACGAACTCAGCACCATTGAATCGCGTCTCGGCACCCCGATTGTCATCATGCCGACGGCCGACCTGGAGACGCCGCATTTCCAGATCAAGCGTCTCAAAGCCGACGAACTCGAAGCCGAACGTGTCGCGCCCAGCTACCTCGTACCGTTCGAAAACGAGACGCCCGAACCGTCCCGGCCCCCGCAGCCGGTGCCTGAACGTCCCGCCGTCGGTCAGTTGACACCGATTGCCCAGGCGCCCGGCACCCAACCGGCGATCGCCGAACCAAACGGCTTGATCCGCACATTCCTGCGCCGCATTCTCGGTCCCCGTCCGACGCCGCCTGCGCCCGCCGCCGCACCGAGCGCGCCGCCGCCGCCACGG
>JAJYPD010000040.1 GCA_021795715.1 Pseudomonadota bacterium | reverse complement strand
CCACGCGCTGTCGCTCAAGACGCTGTTACCCGAGTCATGATTTGCCCCCTGAAGGGAGGTCGCTATGAGTGTTGAAGATCGGATCCGCAAGGACATTACCGAGAACGACGTCGTTCTCTACATGAAGGGGACACCGCAGTTTCCGCAGTGCGGGTTTTCGGGCAAATCGGTCCAGATCCTGAAGGCCTGCGGGGTCAAATTCAAGGGAGTCGATGTCCTCGCCGACCAGGAAGTGCGCGAGGGCGTCAAGCGCTTCTCCAATTGGCCGACCATTCCCCAGTTGTATGTGCGCGGCGAGTTTATCGGCGGGTGTGACATCATGACCGAACTCTACGAGAAGGGCGAACTGCAGAAGCTCGTCGCCGGCGAGAAGGTTTGAAGGCAGCCCCTATAAGTCCCTGCATAGGGCCGCCGGCC
This sequence comes from Pseudomonadota bacterium, assembly GCA_021795715.1. GTDB lineage: Bacteria > Pseudomonadota > Gammaproteobacteria > Acidiferrobacterales > Acidiferrobacteraceae > JAJYDN01. The sequence goes on along the minus strand of JAJYPD010000040.1, from coordinate 13,717 downwards.
AGGCGGCCTTATTTTTTGTCGTCTCCCGCCCCCTACGGTGTGGTACATGGATAAGCTCATCATCAATGGCGGACTGCCACTAAAGGGCGAGATTCGCATATCCGGCGCGAAAAACGCCGCGCTCCCCGTGCTGGTTGCTTCGCTGCTCACCAGTGAGCCGTTGCGCATCAGCAACGTGCCGCATCTGCAGGACATCACGACGACCATGGAGCTTCTCGGTCGCATGGGAGTGCGGCTGGTGGTCGACGAACGCATGACCGTGGAGGCGGACGCGTCGGGCGTGCATACCCTGAAGGCGCCGTATGACCTCGTGCGCACCATGCGCGCCTCGATTCTGGTGCTGGGGCCGCTGCTTGCCCGGTTTGGCGAGGCGGAGGTGTCGATGCCCGGAGGCTGCGCGATCGGCTCCCGGCCGGTGAACCTGCACATCAAGGGCCTGCAGGCGATGGGGGCCGAGATCTCCATCGAAGACGGATACATCAAGGCGCGCGCTGCGCGTCTTAGAGGCGCGCGCATTTTCATGGACATGGTGTCGGTGACCGGAACGGAGAACCTGATGATGGCGGCGGCGCTGGCCGACGGCGTGACCATCATCGAGAATGCCGCCCGCGAACCGGAAGTGACGGATCTTGCCAACTGCCTGATTGCCATGGGCGCGCGCATCAAGGGCGCCGGCAGCGCGGAGATTACCATCGAAGGGGTGGAGCGCCTCCACGGCGCCTGTCACGAGGTGATTCCGGATCGCATCGAAACCGGCACCTATCTGGTGGCGGCGGCGATGACGGGCGGGCAGGTGAAGCTTCGCTGTGTGCGGCCGGCCCTCCTCGAGGCGGTCCTCGACAAGTTGCGGGACGCAGGCGCCCGGCTCGAGACCGGCGATGACTGGATCCGGTTGTCGATGGAGGGCCGCCGGCCCGGCGCCGTGAGCATCAAGACTGCGCCTTACCCGGCGTTCCCCACGGACATGCAGGCGCAGTTCGTGGTACTAAACTGCGTGGCGCGCGGCACGGGCACCGTGGTGGAGACGGTTTTTGAGAACCGTTTCATGCACGTGCATGAATTGCAGCGGATGGGCGCCGACATCACCATGGAAGGGAATATGGCGGTGGTGCGCGGCGTCGAAAGCCTGCACGGGGCCCCGGTCATGGCCACCGATCTGCGCGCTTCGGCAAGCCTCGTCCTGGCTGGCTTGGTGGCGCATTCGGAAACCATCATCGACCGCATCTATCACATCGACCGCGGCTACGAGTGCATCGAAGAGAAACTTTCGCAGCTCGGGGCCCGTATCCGGCGCATTCCCGGCTCGCAGCTTGGCGACTGGACCCGGCGACAGACCGCCTGATGGTCACGATCGCTTTATCGAAAGGCCGCATCCTCGAGGAGAGCCTGCCGCTTCTGGAGCGGGCCGGCATTGTTCCGGTGGAGGATCTGACCACCACCCGCAAGCTCATCGTCGATACGACCGCCCCCGGCGTGCGGGTGGTGGTCATACGCGCCGCCGATGTGCCCACGTACGTCCGCTACGGCGCCGCCGATATCGGCATCGCCGGTAAGGACGTGCTGATGGAGGATGGCGGGAATGGACTCTACGAACTGGCCGACCTCGGCATCGCCCGCTGCCGCCTGATGGTGGCCGAGCCGCGCGAGAAGGCGCCGGCCGGTGAAGGGCATTCCTGGACGCGCATGCGGGTTGCGACCAAATATGTGCGGATCGCCCAGCGCCATTTTGATGCCAAGGGCATTCAGGCGGATATCGTCCACCTGTATGGCTCCATGGAGCTTGCGCCCCTGGTCGGCCTGGCCGACCGCATTGTCGACCTGGTCAGCAGCGGCAAGACGCTCGCGGCCAACGGCCTGGTGGAAGTGGAACATATCGTCGACGTGAGCGCCTGGCTGGTGGCCAACCGGGCTGCGGTGAAAATGAAGTACAAGGCCTTACGGCCGGTAATCGACTGCCTAGTCGGAGGGACGGTACATGGCTGACGTCACGATTCTGCGAACCGCGGGGAACGACTTCCGCGTCCAGTTCCGGCGGATACTGGATCGTTCCCAGGAAGTGTCACACAAGGCCGAAGAGATCGCCGCGAACATTCTTGCCGACGTCCGTGCGCGCGGTGACGAGGCGCTGGTTGAATGGACGAGCCGGCTCGACGGCCGCCAGGCGCGTACGGCGAGCGACCTCGAAGTATCGCAGGACGCCCTTGCGCGGGCCTTTGACGATCTTGCGCCGGCTGAGCGGGATGCCCTGCAGATGGCGGCCGAGCGCATCCGTGCCTACCATGAGCAGCAAATCCTGAGGCCCTACGAATATGAGGACGCACTCGGTGTGCGGCTGGGGCAGCGGATTACACCGCTTGAGCGTGTGGGGCTTTATGTGCCGGGCGGGAAAGCCGCTTATCCGTCATCGGTCCTCATGAATGCCGTACCGGCGCGGGTCGCCGGTGTCGGCGAACTGATCATGATGGCCCCCTCACCCGGGCTGCCGTCACCGCTCGTGCTCGCGGCCGCGCACCTGGCGCGGGTTGACCGCCTGTTTTTGGCTGGCGGCGCGCAGGCGATTGGTGCGCTGGCCTACGGGACGGCCACTGTGCCGCGTGTCGACAAGATCGTCGGGCCGGGCAACGCCTATGTCGCCGCGGCCAAACGCCAGGTGTACGGCACCGTGGCCATCGACATGATCGCCGGTCCGTCGGAAATATCCATCGTGTGCGACGGCAAGACGAATCCGGACTGGATCGCCTATGACCTGTTTGCGCAGGCCGAACATGATGAGGGCGCGCAGGCTTTGCTGTTTACGCCCGATGCGGCCTTCATCGAGGCGGTCGCCGCATCCATCCGCCGGTTGTTGCCGGCCATGGAGCGGCGCGCCATCATCGCGCCGGCGCTCGCCAATCACGGCGCCCTCATCCATGTGCGATCCCTGGACGAAGCCATGGAGCTCGTCAACGAAGTGGCGCCGGAGCACCTCGAACTGTCGTTCGAAGGGGCGTCTGCGTGGGTGGACAAGGTGCGTCACGCCGGCGCCATTTTTGTCGGACGCCATACGGCCGAGGCGCTTGGCGACTATTGTGCAGGCCCCAATCACGTGTTGCCCACATCCGGAACGGCCCGCTTCAGTTCGCCATTGGGCGTCTACGATTTCCAGAAGCGCACGAGCGTCATCGAGTGCTCCGCGCAGGCGGCGCATGTGCTGGGGCAACCGGCCTCGGTACTGGCACGCGGCGAAGGACTCACCGCGCACGCGTTGTCGGCCGAGTGCCGGATCTGAGGCGATCGGGCCGCGGGGTCACCCAGAAATCGAGGAACAGTACGCATGGAACGTCAGGCAAGCGTCACGCGCAACACGCTGGAGACCCAGATCACGGTGAACCTGGCACTAGACGGCCAGGGCCAGGCCCGGCTGGCCACGGGCCTGCCGTTTTTCGAGCACATGCTCGAACAGGTCGCCCGCCACGGACTGTTTGATCTGACGATAGATGCAAAAGGCGATCTCGCCGTCGATGCGCATCACACCGTGGAGGATGTGGGCATTACGCTCGGGCAGGCCTTTGCCAGGGCGGTGGGGGACAAGGCGGGAGTTCGCCGCTACGGCCACGCCTATGTGCCGCTTGACGAGGCATTGACCCGCGTCGTGGTGGATCTGTCCGGTCGCCCGGGGCTTTTCTACCGCGTCAAGTATCCGCGCGGCCGCATCCACGATTTTGATGTAGACTTGATCGAGGAGTTCTTCCGCGGATTCTGCAACCATGGTCTGGTCACTTTGCACATAGACAATCTGGCCGGCCACAACGCCCACCACGTTGCTGAGACCGTGTTCAAGGCATTCGGGCGCGCGCTGCGCATGGCGCTTGAGGGGGACACGCGCGCCCCTTCGGCCATCGCCTCTACCAAGGGGACACTGTAGGTCGCTTTATGGTGCGCGTGGCGGTTCTGGATTATGGAATGGGCAACCTGCGTTCGGTCATCAAGGCGATCGAGAAGGTTGCGCCGCAGGCCCGCGTCGAGCTTGCGCACGACGCGGCGGCGATAGAACGTGCCGACCGGGTCGTGTTTCCGGGCCAGGGCGCCATCCGCGGCTGCATGGAGGCGTTATCCGGCGGCGCGTTGCATGAGGCGGTGATGCGCGCGGCCCAAGAGCGCCCCTTTCTCGGTATTTGTCTCGGCCTGCAGGCCTTGTATACGAGCAGCGAAGAAGGGGGGGGTGTTCCGGGTCTTGGCCTCCTGCAAGGGCGTGTGACGCAATTGCGGGATGTCTGCGATGCCGCCGGCCGGCCCCTCAAGGTCCCGCACATGGGCTGGAACGAGGTCTATCAGACGCGGCCGCATCCGCTCTGGCAAGGCATCGCACAAAACACCCGGTTTTACTTCGTACACAGTTACTACGCTCCGGATCCCGAGGCGCCCTGGAGCTGCGGGCGGACCACCTACGGCGTTCCCTTTACTTCGGCGGCGGCCTATGAAAACATCTTTGCGGTACAATTTCATCCGGAAAAGAGCCAACAGGCCGGGCTCAGGCTTTTGCAGAATTTTGTGATGTGGGACGGACGGAATAGCTGATGCTGATTATTCCCGCAGTCGATCTGAAGGATGGCCGTTGCGTGCGGCTCCGGCAGGGGCGCATGGAAGACGAAACGGTGTTTTCCGACGACCCGGTCGAGGTGGCGGGCCGCTGGATCCGCGAAGGGGCCCGCCGCCTTCATATCGTCGACCTGAATGGCGCATTTGCCGGCACGCCGGTGAATGCGGACGTGATCCACGAGATCGCGCGTCGCTACCCCGACGTCACGCTGCAGGTCGGCGGGGGCATACGCAGCGAGGAGACCATCCAGGCCTATCTCGACGCCGGTGTCCGTTACGTCATCCTCGGCACCAAGGCGGTGAACATGCCGCATTTCGTTGGTGACGTGTGCGCCGAGTTTCCGGGCCACATCATCGTCGGTCTGGATGCGAAGGAGGGACGCGTGGCGACCGATGGCTGGTCCAAGCTGTCCGGTCACGACGTGATCGACCTTGTCCGCCGTTACCAGGACGATGGCGTCGAGGCCATCATCTACACCGACATCGGCCGCGATGGCATGATGGGCGGCGTCAATATCGAGGACACACGCAAGCTCGCTTCCGCCATTTCCATTCCCGTGATCGCATCCGGCGGCATTGCCACTTTGGATGACATCCGCAACCTCTGTGGCATTGCCGACGTCGGTGTCCTCGGTGCCATTACCGGACGCGCCCTGTACGAAGGGACCCTCGACTTGCGCGCCGCCCAACGCCTTGCCGATGAACTGGATCGATCGGGCAGCGGCGCCGCGGCCTGATGCTGGCCAAGCGCGTCATCCCCTGTCTTGATGTCAACTGCGGCCGGGTTGTCAAAGGCGTTCGTTTCCAGGAAATCCGGGATGCCGGCGACCCTGTGGAAGCCGCCCGGTACTACGACGCGGAGGGGGCCGATGAGCTCACCTTTCTCGACATCAGCGCGAGCCACGAAGGCCGCTCGACCCTGCTTGCCATGGTCGAGGCGATCGCCGCCGAAGTCTTCATCCCCCTGACCGTCGGCGGTGGGGTCCGCGAGGTCGCCGACATCCGCCGGTTGCTGAATGCGGGCGCAGACAAGATCAGCATCAATTCGGCGGCCGTTGCGCGTCCGGATCTGGTCAAAGAGGCTGCCGACCACTTTGGTGCCCAATGCCTGGTTGTCGCCATCGACGCCAAGAGGGTTGGGGACCGATGGGAAGTGTTCACCCACGGCGGGCGGCGGCCGACGGGCCTGGATGCCGTCGCCTGGGCGCAGAAAATGGCAGATTATGGGGCCGGCGAAATCCTTCTGACGAGCATGGACCGTGATGGCACGCGTGATGGTTTTGACGTGGCGCTGACGGCGGCCGTCGCCGACGCGGTGCCGGTACCGGTCGTGGCGTCCGGCGGTGTCGGGCGGCGGGAACATCTGGTGGCGGGGATTCTCGAGGGTCACGCCGACGCGGTTCTGGCGGCGAGCGTGTTCCATTTCCGGGAATTTACGGTCACCGATGCCAAACGGGCCATGGCGCAGGCGGGAATCGAGGTGCGTCTGTGAGCAACGGATCCTTTTTGGATCAGGTTCAGTGGTCGGCGGAAGGTCTCGTGCCGGCCATTGCACAGGATGTGCACACGGGCCGGGTTTTGATGCTGGCCTGGATGAACCGGGAATCGCTCGCCCTCAGCGTGAAGGAAGGCCGGGCGGTTTACTGGTCGCGCTCACGCCAGAGGTTGTGGCGCAAGGGGGAAGAATCCGGCCACATCCAGCGTCTTCATGAGGTGCGTCTGGATTGCGATGGGGACGCCATATTGCTCAAGGTCGAGCAGGTCTCCGGTATCGCCTGCCACACCGGCCGTGCCAGCTGCTTCTTCGCCCGCCTTGAGGACGGCCGTTTCGCGCCGGTCGACCCGGTTTTGAAATCCGCAGAGCAAATCTACGGGCCCGGCGGCGCCAAGTGAGGGAACAGGGAGTATAATGAGCGACGAAATCCTGACGCGGCTTCACGCCGTGCTCTTGAGCCGCAAGGGCGGCGACCCGCGGGCGTCGTATGTCGCGTCTCTGTACGACAAGGGCATCGACGCCATCCTGAAGAAGGTGGGCGAGGAGGCCGTCGAAACGGTGATCGCCGGCAAGGACGGCAAGCCCAGCGAGGTCATCCATGAGATGGCGGACCTGTGGTTTCACAGTCTCGTACTGCTGGCCCATCTGGATCTGACGCCAGCGCAGGTGCTGGCCGAGCTGGAGCGGCGGTTTGGCCAGTCGGGCTTGACGGAAAAGGCGGCTCGTGGCGAGGCGCGTTCATGACAGATTGCATTTTTTGCCAGATCGTGGCGAACAGCATACCGGTTCCGCGTCTTTACGAGGACGAGCAGCTCATTGTCATTGCCGACAAGTATCCCAAGGCGCCCGTCCATGTCCTGATCATCCCCAAAACCCACATTGCCAGCCTGGACGAGCTCACACCGGAACACGAGCCGCTGATGGGGCACGCCATGACAATCCTGCCGCAAATTGCGCGCGGACAGGGGCTCGAAAAAGGCTTCCGGACGATCATCAACACAGGGTATGGTGGCGGACAGGAAATCTTCCATCTACACATACATCTGCTCGGCGGTGGACGACTGCCTGGCTTTTAGGAGGCGGCTATGGATCTTTTCAGTATCTGGCACTTGTTGGTCATTTTGTTGATCGTCGTCGTGCTGTTTGGGACGAGCAAGCTGCGCAACATCGGCAGCGATCTGGGCGGGGCGATCTCCACCTTTCGCAAGGCCATGAAGGAAGGGCGCGAGGAAGAGGGGGACGAACCGACCGAAGCGCAGACTGAAGGCGTCACGACCAAAGGCCGCGTCATCGATGCGGCCGCTTCGCAAGCGCCTAAGGTCCGGTCCGCGAGAACCACCAAATCCAAGGGTTGACCGGCGCACCGATGTTCGACTTTAGCTTTCCCGAACTCCTGATCATCGGGATCGTCGCGGTGCTCGTGCTGGATCCCCGGCATCTCCCCGATGTCGCGCGCTCTGCGGGGCGCTGGATGGGACGTGCCCGGCGGCTGATGGACAAGATGCGCGCAGATCTCGACGACCAGATCGGGGAAGAGCATCTGGCGCCGCTGCGGGAACTGAATCAGGAATGGCAGCGCACCAAATCGCTGCTGCATGAGCAGGTGCCGGCGGAGTGGCTTGGCGACGACGCGAGCGATGCACTCCAGCCGCATCCCGTGACGCATGCCCCGCCCCTGCCGTCGGCCGCCTCGCCATCCCCGTCCAGGCCGCGGCGGCGCCGCCGCACCGGCCGCAAGCGCGCCCGTAGGCCCGGCACAAATCAGGACAAGTCGACCGTGAGGAAGCCAGATGGCGGTGGCGAAGGTGCCTGAAGGCACCGAGGCGACGTTCGTCGAGCATCTTCTCGAATTGCGTCAACGTCTGATGAAGGCGGCGGGAGCCGTCCTGCTCCTCTTCGTCGGCCTGTTTCCTTTTGCCGACAAGCTGTATGCGTTGCTGGCGCGGCCCTTGACGGCGGTTTTGCCCAAGAATGGTGCCATGATCGCCACCAATCTGCCCGCCACCTTCATTGCGCCGCTCAAGCTCACTTTTGCCGTCGCCGCGGCGATCGCCGTGCCAGTCGTCTTCTACCAGATCTGGGCGTTTGTTGCGCCGGGCCTGTACAAGAAGGAGAAGCGTCTCGTGGCCCCTTTGCTCGTATCGAGCACGGTGCTTTTTTACCTCGGCATGGCCTTCGCCTATTTTTTCATCTTTCCCCTGGCCTTTGGATTTTTTGCGCGTGCGGCGCCAGCCGGCGTCCGCGTGATGACGGACATCAATTCCTACCTGAACTTCGTTTTGCAATTGTTTTTCGCCTTTGGCCTTGCCTTCGAAGTGCCGGTGGCGATCGTATTGCTGGTCATGATGGGGATTTTGAAGCCGGAAACCCTGTCGGCAAAACGGCGCTATGTGATCCTCGGCGCCTTCATCCTGGCGGCGATCGTGACTCCGCCGGATGCGTTTTCGCAGACCCTCCTCGCGATGGCCATGTGGGGGCTTTTTGAGCTGGGTCTGCTGGTTGCCTACCGGGTGCACCGGCGTGCCACGGCAACGCCCGAGGCGCCCGCCGCTGCGTTGCCAGAGACCCCGGCAGAACGCCCCGTGACCCCGGACTCTTCGGGGGCCCGGGCGCCGGCGGCGCCCGGATCGCCGACCAGTGCCCCGACAAGGCGGACCAACCGCCGGCGCCGCCGGCGGCCGCGCCCGAAAGGGCCGCCGGGTGCGCCCTAGCAGACCGTCAAGCCCCCCGCGGCTGACGGTCTTGCGGCATCCCGGGCGCCGGCTGCGGCCGGTCTTTATCCCTGTATGGTGGTCGGACTGTCCGGGGGGCGCGTGGCGACGGTGACGGTTTTCGTCTGGCGGGTGCCCCCATGGAGCACCGTCAGAACGAGCTTTACACCCGGATTCGTGTCGGTGATCTGGACCAGCGCGTCATTGGCCGTCAGCAGCGCGTGCCCATCAATGGCCGTGATGATGTCGCCGGCCTCGAGCCCTGCCTTGGCCGCCGGGCTGTGCGCATAGACGCCGGCAATGAGCACGCCGTGGGTATCGGCGGGCAGTTTCAGCGCCCGCGCAAGGGTCGGCGTCAAGGTCTGTCCGGCGACGCCCACCCACCCCTCGATGACGTGTCCATAACGGATGATCTGCCGAAACACATGGCGCGCGAGATTCACCGGAATGGCAAAGCCGATGCCCTGGAATCCGCCGCTGCGGCTGTAGAGCGCGGTGTTGATGCCCACGAGGTCGCCTTGGGTATTGACAAGCGGCCCTCCGGAGTTCCCGGGGTTGATCGCGGCATCCGTCTGGATGAAGTTTTCTATCGCGCTCAAGCCAAGCTCATCCCGGCCGGTCGCGCTGACGATGCCCATGGTAACCGTCTGGCCGATACCAAAGGGATCGCCGATGGCCAGTACAACGTCCCCGACATGCGTGTCACGCGTGTGCCCAAGCGTGATCGCCTTCAGGTGCGGCAGGTGGATCTTGAGAACGGCAAGGTCCGTGGAGGGATCGGTACCGACAACCCGTGCCTTGGTGTTGCGCCCATCCTTCAGGAAGACCCGGATCGCATCGGCACCTTTTATGACGTGGTAATTCGTGAGAATGTAGCCGCTTTTGCTGATAATGACGCCCGAGCCGAGACTGGTTTTGATGCGTTTTTGCGGGACGTCATTGCGTGGTATTCCGAAGAACGGTTCCTGGAGGAGGCGGGACTGCGGCAACACGACGACCCGCGCTGTGTTAATATTCACGACAGCGGGGGCTGCCAGACGGACCGCCGTTGCATAGGATACCGGTCCGGGCGTGTGGCCCGATGCGGGCGGGGCCTCGCGGATCACCACATTACCGCGGCTCGCGAACAGCCGGGGCCAGAGCAGGACTGCTATGAAAGCCATGGCGAGCCCGAGGACGAGGGCCTGGCTGAGCATGATCAGATTTTGGCGCAGTCGCATTTCTGTCTCCGGGCGATGGCTAGGCGGCCTCGTCATTGTGAGCTAAAATTATAGGGGCTTGGCGCATGCGAAGTAAGCGGCCGGTCTGCATCGCCGATGGCCGCGCCATTCCGGTACGGCGAGCCCCCCTGAAATCATCGCGTTAACCCGTACATGGCGTGCGGGCATGGAGATCTACATGGCAATCCCGACGGTCCGTAAACCCATCATGACACTCTATTCGGGGATTACGTGTCCTTTCAGTCACAAGGTGCGCATCGTCCTCTTCGAGAAGGACGTGGAATGCCAGATCATCCATGTGGATCTGAAGAAAAAGCCGCGGGAACTCGTCGAACTCAATCCGTACAACCAGGTGCCGACCATGGTCGACCGCGACCTCGTCCTCTATGAGTCGCATATTATCGCCGAATATCTCGACGAGCGCCTGCCTCATCCGCCGCTGATGCCCGTGGATCCGGTGACGCGTGGTAAGGCGCGTCTGATGCTGTTGCGCTTCAACCGCGACTGGTATGAATTGTTGCCCCAACTCGAGGGCGAAGACAAGCGTCACGCGCAACGGGCGCGGACCATCATCCGTGATGGCCTCACCGTGATTTCGCCGATATTCAAGGATCAGCCGTATGTGCTGGGCGAGGAGTTTTCCCTCGTCGACTGCGCGCTGGCGCCGCTTTTGTGGCGGTTGCCACACTATGAAATCGAACTGCCGCGGCAGGCCAAGGCGATCCTCGATTATGGCGAACGTCTCTTTGCGCGCAAGCCATTCCGCGCAAGCCTGACGGACGCCGAGCGCGACATGCGCCGCTGATGACACCGCTCCGGAGTTATCTCATCCGGGCCGTTTATGACTGGGCGGTCGATTCCGGCCTGACGCCGCATGTGGTGGTCGACGTCACCCAGCCCGGCGTGGCGGTGCCCCCCGGACGCGCCGCCGACGGCCGCATCGTCTTGAACATCGATCCTGCCGCGGTGCGCGATTTTTTCTTCGACCACGATATGATGGCGTTTTCGGCCCGCTTTGGCGGCGTCCCCTTCAACATCACCGTTCCGCTCACGGCTGTGCTCGCCCTCTATGCCCGCGAGAACGGGAAGGGGCTGTCTTTCGAGCAGGGCCCGGATGACGATCCCTCGCCCCCCGCAGAACCCACGCCGCCGGTTTCCACGCCGCCAAAGACCCCCACCCTGCGGCGCGTGAAGTAATACGTCCGCCGTTTGTCGGCCTGCAAGACCGGTTGAGTCTCCCTGTCCCGAATTGCCCGGCGCATGTCGGAAGGCATTTTGAGCCCCGTCCGTGCTCTGGCAGCATAACCCCATACCCACATTAACTTTTCGATATTTCTTATGGGGTTATTATGTTGAGGCCGGTTCAGGATGCAGGCTCCAACCGGCGCCTGACGTGGGTCAGGCGCTGGATGGGGCATCTGCGCACCCTTGCCCTCGCGGCTTTGTTGGCTGCCGGGCCCGCCGCGCAGGCCATGGAGACGTTTGCCTCTTCCGAGCCCATCACCGGCAGCACCATCCCTCTGAGCCAGGCGACGCTGATCCCGGGCGCGGGCACCGGACAGACCTACTATGTGTCGACCACGGGATCTGACAGCAACAACGGCCTGAGTCCGCAGACGGCGTTTGCGACCATCCAGCATGCGGTCAACACCGTCGGCCCGGGCGGCACCATCGAGATCATGGGGGGCACCTACGCGGGCGGCATCGTCATCGACCCAAGCCGTGCCGGCACGGCGAACGCCTGGATCACCATGGAGGCCTATCAGGGGCAGAAGGTGACGATCGACGGCAGCAGTCTGGGGGCGAGCGACCCCAACAACATCTTCTTCTATACCCCCAATCCCACCGTGCCCACCCCGGTCTACTGGGCCTTGAAGGGGTTGACCATCGCCAACGCCCCGCAGTACACGGTGCAGATGGAGATGGCCGACATCAAGCTCATAGACAATGACATCTACGGTGCCCATAACGACCTGGTAAAGCTCGTCCAGGGGGCCCACGACATCGTCATCTGGGGCAACAACATCCACAACAACAATGCCGCCGCCGGCTCCAATGCCCAGGGCGTGGACATGGTCGGCTCCGAGAACGTGCTCGTCGCCCACAATACCCTCTCCAACATCGCCTCGATCGGCCTCTACTGCAAGGGCAACGCCAGCAACATCACCTTCGAGGACAACGCCCTGAACAACATCTACAGCCGCGGCATCATGCTCGGCGAGTCGACGGGTGTCCAGTATCTGCTGCCCGGCAAGACCTACGAGTCGTACAACAGCATCATCAAGAACAACGTCATCACCAACGACCAGAGCGCGTGCCTTGCCGAATCCTCCTCCTATGACGCCTACATCTACAACAACTCGTGCTACAACGCGGCGATATCGCGCCACGGCGCGATCATGTTGTCCAATGAGTCGGCACTGCATCAGGCAGCCACGAACGTGTACGTCCGCAACAACATCATATACGACCTGACCAACAAGCCGATGGAAGTGATTGCGCCACAGGCGATGACGAACTATGCCACTTTGCACATCGATCACAATATGTATTACAACCCAGCAGGTGTAACGTTCGAGTGGGACGACAAGAATATCTATGGCATGAGCTTCACAAGCTGGCAGCAGACGACGGGTCTCGACAAGTACAGCGTCGTAGAAAACCCGCTGTATGCGAATCTCACAACGCTGACGCTGAGCGCAAACAGTCCTGCGGTCAATGCTGGGGTGTTCCTACCTGAGGTCACGCATGATTTCAACGGAGTGGCCCGGCCCACCAGTGGGCCCTATGATTTGGGCGCCTATCAGTCCACGCAGTAACACCGGTATACCGGTATACGGGTATAAAAAACCCCGCCCTTGGCGGGGTTTTTATCGGGGGTTGAACATATGCGTGCCAAGCAGTTTTTTCGACCGTCATCAAGCTGGGCGCCGATCGAGAGCCCGAACGCGATGCCTGATCGCCAAGATATCCTCCGTGATGATGCTGTTGCGTAATAAGGGATCACAAGAACCAGCTATGGCGAGATGACGGTCGCAGCACATACAGGTTGCCATAGGCAGGTGAGCAATCGCCAAGGATTCGGGTGTTTTACTGCCATCGTGTCCTGCGCATCATGCCCTTCGGTATGGGGGTTTACGCCCCCTCTCGCAAGGATCGGCGCCCCCCCGCGATAGCCCGTTTCCTTGGAACACGGGGGAGCGGTGGCGCGCCTAGTCACTATGGCGCACCGTGAGGGAGGTTGTTCCGGTGTTACCATTTTTCTGCTGCATCCCCCGGGCGTACTCTCGGAAAGATGTTTGTAAGCGGCACGGTGATATCGGCACAACTGGCAACGACCAACTACTAACGGCCAAAAAACCCTCCGGCTGGTTGCCATCGTGGGCGGGAGCCTCTAGGCTTAAACATCCGCGCCCGAGTGGCGGAATGGTAGACGCAAAGGACTTAAAATCCTTCGACCGCAAGGTCGTGCCGGTTCGAGTCCGGCCTCGGGCACCATGAAAATCAATCAGTTGCAGCGCCTTCTTGTCCAATCCGGTTCTTTGTGGAATCGCATTTGGGGTAGTTGGGGTAAATCCTCAATAAGAGGCTCTGTCGAATTTCATGTGGGTTGACCCGTCATATGCGGGTTGATCTGCGAGAAGTCGAGCTTACCGGCGATCAGGAAGATCACGGTGCGGATAGTCGAGAATCGGCCATAACCGCGGGCCTTG
>JAJYPD010000015.1 GCA_021795715.1 Pseudomonadota bacterium | reverse complement strand
CTGCGAGCCAGCCCTTGAATTCCAGGTGGCGGTACAAGGCACGCAGACGCTCGGTATCGGGGGGGCGCGGGGTGAGATCGGCAAGGGACACCGCAAGCGGCACGTCGCGCCGGATGGTGACGAGCGCGCGGCTCAACGGAAGGTCCGCGGCGGCCGCGCGCAGCGCCTGGCCCGCCGGCCCGGGCAGCTCGTCTTGGTGGGCGAGAATGTCCTCGAGAGAACCATACAGACCGAGCCACTTGGCGGCGGTCTTCGGTCCGCAGCCGGGAACGCCGGGCACGTTGTCGATCTTGTCGCCTGTGAGGGTCAGAAAATCGACGATGCGCGCAGGCGCCACGCCGAAGCGCTCCATCACGGCGTCACTATCCAGGGTCACGTTGGTCATGGTGTTGACGAGCACCACGCCCGGCTCCACGAGCTGCGCCATGTCCTTGTCGCCGGTGGAGATGATGACCTCGTAGCCGGCGGCCCGCGCCTGGGTGGCGAGGGTGCCTATCACGTCGTCGGCTTCGAAGCCGCGCACGGCCAGAAGCGGCAAACCCTGGGCCTCGATGGCCTCATAGAGACCGTCGATCTGCGCCACCAGGTCGTCTGGCATGGCCGCGCGCGTGGCCTTGTAATCGGCATACAGGGTGTCGCGAAACGTCGGTCCCTTGGCATCGAAGACCAGCGCCAGGGCCTGCGGCGCATAGTCGGCGCGCAGCTTGCGCAGCATGTTGAGCACGCCGTAGATCGCGCCCGTCGGCTGCCCGGTGGACGTGCGCAGGTCCGGCATGGCATGAAACGCCCGATACAGATAGGATGACGCATCCACGAGAACCAGGCGCGGCGCTTTGGTGTCGCTTGAGGTCATGACATCCATGGAATCCAGCAAAAACCCTTTCAAGCCAAAACATCCCCTGGCGCCCGCCCGTGACGGCGCGCTGACGCGCGAGGCGTGGAAAATCTTCCAGATCATGTCCGAATTCGTCGAGGGCTACGAGGCCCTCGCGCAGATCCGTCCATCGGTCAGCATTTTCGGGTCGGCCCGCGTACCCGAAGGACACCCCTACTTCACGCTCGCCGAAGAGATCGCCCGCCAGCTGTCCGATGCCGGATTCAGCGTGGTCAGCGGAGGCGGCCCCGGGGTGATGGAGGCGGCCAACAAAGGGGCCTACGCGGGGCGCTCGCCGAGCGTCGGTTTGAACATCCGCCTGCCCCACGAGCAGGTCGGCAACCCCTACCAGGACATCCGGCTGACCTTCCAGCACTTTTTCGCCCGCAAGGTCATGTTCGTGAAGTATGCCACAGCCTACGTGGTGATGCCCGGCGGCTTTGGCACCCTAGACGAGTTGATGGAAATCCTGACGCTGGTCCAGACCGGCAAGAGCCGCCGCATCCCGGTGATCCTGGTACACAGTCCGTTCTGGCAAGGTCTGACCGACTGGTTTGCGCAGACGATGGTAAAGGAAGGCGTGATCAATCCCTCCGACCTCGATCTTTTCGTGACCCTGGATCGTCCCGAAGATGTGATCGATGCCATCTTCCGCTATTATGAGGCAAGCGGATTCGAGCCCTCCGAAGAGGAAAAAGAGATCCAGCTCAACCTATAGCGTGGATCTACCCCCATCATGTCGGTCTTTACGCGCGTCGAAAAACACGAGCTTTCGGTATTTTTGCAAGACTATGCCGTCGGGACCCTGCAAACCCTGACGGGCATCCCGACCGGCATCGAAAACACCAACTATTTCGTCCAGACGGATCGTGGTGAGTATGTGCTCACCATCTTCGAGACCGTTGACCCGCATGAGCTTCCCTTCTTTCTCGACCTGACGGCCTTTCTCGCCGAACACGAAGTGCCGTGCGCCCACCCGGTGCGCAGCCTGAAGGGCGACTACGTCGGGGCATTGCATGGCAAGCCGGCCGCTTTGGTGCAACGGCTCTACGGAAGCTCGGTCCTCGATCCGGACGTCGTACACTGCCGGGCCATCGGGCAGGCCCTTGCCACTTTGCACGTCGCCGCCCAGGGCTTTTTGGTGCAGCGCGAGAACCCGCGCGGTCCGCGGTGGTGGCGGCAGACCGCCGACGAACTCGCCCCCCATCTCGACGCGGCCGATCTCGCCTATCTGCGCGAAGAATTGCGTTTCCAGGGCCTCTACCGCCTGGCGGATCTGCCGCGCGGAATCATCCATGCCGACCTCTTCCGGGACAACGCGCTTTTTGCCGACCACACCTTGACGGGCGTCATCGACTTCTATTATGCGTGCCACGATACGCTGGCTTACGATCTGGCCATCACCGTCAATGATTGGTGCAGCCGGACCGACGGCAGCCTCGATTTCGCGCGGGCGGCCGCCCTCACCACGGCCTACCAGGCACGCCGCCCCATGACGGCCATGGAGCGCGGCGCTTGGCCCGCGCTGCTGCGGGCAGCGGCGCTGCGCTTTTGGCTGTCACGGCTGCGGGACTGGCACTTCCCAAGGCCAGGCGAACTGACGCACACTAAGGACCCGCTGGTCTTTCGCCGCATCCTGGACGCGCGGCGGCGGGAAACCGCGGCTTTGCGCGGGCTGTGGTCCGGCGGATCCTAGGCGGTTCCGACAAACGGAGGTGCGGCAATGCAGTCAACCACAAGGGCGTTGTCCGGGTGGCTTGAAGGGGCCATGGGCCAGATCGCAGGCGACTGGCTGTTATGGCTGGCGGTCACGGTGATCTATCTCGCCGCGTGCGTCGTGATCGCGCGCCTGCCCTTCGTCGGACCCGTTTTGATCGCCTTGTACACCCCCATCGTCATCGCCGGCATCCTGCGCGCCCCCGCGCGCACCGCAGAACCCTTGGCCGGGCGTGTGGCCGCCGTCTTGTGGGGGCCCCTTCGGACAGCCGGCCGGCCGGCCTGGCCGACCCTCTTTGCCGCCGCTTATGTCCTGGGCGCATGGATGCTGACGACCGTGCTGGAGATGTTTTGCAACCTCGATGCGCTGTCATTCCACGCGCTTTTTGCCTACCAAGGCGGTGTGGGTGACGTCTTCGTGGGGGGAGAGCTGCTGATTTTCTGGATGCTGCGATCGGCGGTGGCGATCACCGCCATGATGTTCGTGGCCGGCGTCGCCCTCGACGGCCTGTCGCCCCAGGCCGCGCTCGAGCACGCCTTGCGCCTGTGGGTGCGGGCCCGCCGGCTGATGCTGGCCATGGCGGTGGGCGTCTGGCCGGCCCTCGTCGCCGCCTATCTGCCCACGGAAGCGCTCGTTCTGGCGGCGGGGCTCACCCTGGTCCCGCTGGTCCTGCTGGTCGGCAACGGCTACCGCGGCCTGCGCGACACCGTGGCGCAGGGCGTTGCGACCATGGCCTGATCAGCCGCGCGCGCGGGTCGCACGAAAACGGGCGACCTGATTTCCGCCGGCGGCGCGGGCAGACGCGAGCGCGCTGCGCGCGGTCGCCACGAACTTCTCCAGATCCTGTCCCCGCCCGAATTCGGCGACGCCGAGGCTTATGGTCACGGGCACGGGGCCGGGGCCGGTGGCGCGGCCGATCGCCGCCGTGATCGCCTGCTGCAGGCGCTCGGCCACCCGGAAGGCGTCATCGACGCGCGTCTGCGGCAACACCAGAAGAAACTCGTCTTCCTCGTAGCGGCCGAAACGATCGGGCAGCCGCAAGGCCTCGCCCAGAACCGCCGCGACAAGGGACAGGCTCTCGCCCGGCACACCGCCTGCGACACTATCGACACCCACGCTCACGAGCGACAGCGGGCTGCCATAACGCTGGGACTGGGCCATGGCCTCGATCAGACTGGAGCCGATCCCGCGCCGGTTGAGGCTGCGGGTCAGGTCGTCCACCAGACCGGCGCCGGCAGACTCCGCCGGCACCGGCGCAGGCGGCAGCTCCGCGCGCTCCCGGCGCAGCAACGCATAAGCAAGCGGCGCCTGCACGAATGCCGCCACCAGCACGAGCGGCCAGCGCAGCACGGGATAACTCGTGGCCACCAAGGTGGCTACGGCCCAGACGAGCGCGGCGGTGGCCGCCAGCGTGATGAGGGCCCGCCAGGACCAAGCCGCGGGACGAAAAGAGGAAGGCTGTGACACGTAGCGAAGACCCGGTGAGAGGGAGAACGATCCTTTTGCCTGTTAGCCCACACTATAGGCGGCGGCGGAGGGATTTTCCAATCCGCCCGCCGACCCCTCATGGCCCCGGTTTGGCGCATCCGCTATCATGCGCGCAGACAGTGAACCTTAAGGGGGTCTTGTGACAAACCGCTACCGCACCATTCTCTGGGGCACGCTCGCGGGCGCCTCCTGCCTGGCGCCGGCATGGGGCTCCCAACTGACCCATCTGCGCACCGAAGTGCGCACCCTGCGGGCACAGGTCCGTCATCTGGAGCGGCGGCTGGGCGCGTGCGTGGCAGGGCGCCCCGCCGCGTCCGGGCCGGCTACACCTGCGCCGGAGACCGCACCCGCCACGCCGCCTGGCGCCCAGAAGGCCCGGCCCGCACCGGGCCAGCCGCTCGGTCCGCCCCCGCAGACGCGGACCAGCGTGTGGCGCCTGGAATGGCGCCAGCTGCGCCGCCAGATGACCAAGCCGCAGGTGCGCGCCCTGCTCGGCACGCCGACGCGGGCCGTGACTCTCGGCTCGCAACGGGTCTGGTACTACAGTTACGGGCGCGGCGACAATGGTTCGGTGGCCTTCGGCGCCAATGGCCGGTTGCTGGCGTGGCAGGCGCCCCCCTTCGGGAGCTGGTGGTAGACAAAACGGAGGGACCGGCTCCCGAAAGGACCGGTCCCTGAAGCCAAACGGTGGGGGGAATGCCCCGCCTGGCGCGTCAAAGCCAGGTCAGGCCGGCGTAGGCGAGCACCAGCCACTTCACGCCGCGCTGCGCGAAGTTGACCTGGACGCGCGCGTGCTCGCCCTGCCCTTCGCAGTCGACCACCACCCCTTCGCCAAAGACCTCATGGCGGACGCGCCCGCCCATGCGTGCCGCCGGTGCGCCGTCACGCGGCGCCACGGCCGCCGCAGGCCTTGGGCGCACGAAATGGAGCAGGTCGTCTGGGATTTCGTTCAAAAAGCGCGACGGCGTGCAGTACATGTCCTGCCCATGAAGACGGCGGGTCTCCGCGTACGTGAGCACCAGTGTGCGCATGGCGCGTGTGATGCCCACATAGCAAAGCCGCCGCTCTTCCTCGAGGCGGCCCTCGTCATGAATGGAGCGCTCGCTCGGGAACAGGCCCTCCTCGAGCCCGGTGAGGAACACAGCCGGAAACTCGAGACCCTTGGCCGCATGAAGAGTCATGAGCTGCACGGAATCCTGGCCTTCGCCCGCCTGGCCTTCGCCGGCTTCGAGCGCGGCGTGCGCCAGAAACTCGAGAACGTCGGGGCCTTCGTGCTCCTCGCTCACAAAAAAGCGGGCCGCTGAAACCAGCTCTTCGAGGTTTTCCCCGCGCGCCTCGCCACGATCCCGCCCTTCCTCGCGGTAAAACTCCAGCAGACCGCTGTCGCGGACGAGGTGTTCGACCACGGCATCCAGCGGTTGGCCGGCAGATCCCGCGGCGAGACGTTCGATCAGGCCGAGAAAGCCCCGCACGGCCGTCGCCGCCTTGCCGCTCAAGGCCCCGGCCGCGCACAAGGCCTGCGCCGCGGCCCACAAGGACTGGCCGGAACGCGCCGCCTCTGCGCGCAACGCCTCGACCGTGCGCGCGCCAATGCCGCGCGTGGGGACGTTGACCACCCGCTCGAAGGCGGCGTTGTCGTGGCAATTGACCGTCAGGCGCAAATAGGCGAGCGCATCCTTGATTTCGGCGCGCTCGAAAAAGCGCAGACCGCCGTAGACGCGATAGGGAATGGCCGCACGGACCAGCAGCTCCTCGAAAAGGCGCGACTGGGCGTTGGACCGGTACAAGATGGCGCAATCGCTTGGCCGCATGTCCTCGCGAAGCAAAGTCTTGATGCGCTCGATGACGAAAGCCGCCTCGTCGACACCGCTGTACGCGGCGTACACAGACAGGGGTGTACCCTGTCCGAGCGCGGTCCAGAGTGTTTTGCCAAGACGCTTTTCGTTGTGGGTGATGACGGCGTTGGCGGCGGCCAGGATCTGCCCCGTCGACCGGTAATTCTGCTCCAGACGCACCGTGCGCGTGGCCGGGAAATCGCGCTCGAAGCGCAGAATGTTTTCGATCTCGGCCCCGCGCCACCCGTAGATGGATTGGTCGTCGTCACCCACCACGAACAGGTGGCCGCCGCCGCCGAACACCTTGAGCCACTGGTACTGGACGGCGTTCGTATCCTGAAATTCGTCGACGAGGACATGGCGGAAGCGGCGCTGATAATGACCGCGCAGACCGGCATCGTCGCGCATGACCTCCAGCGTGCGCAGCAGCAGCTCGGCGAAATCGACCAGTCCCTGCTCGGCGCACACGCGTTCGTACGCTTCGTAGAGCGCGGCGAACGCGCGGCTCACGGGATCGGCGGCGGCGGTGACCTGGCGCGCACGGCGCCCGGCATCCTTGTGCGCGTTGATGAAGGCCTGCGCCTGGCGGGGCGGAAAACGCGAATCGTCGAGACCCTGCTCGCGGATCAGCCGCTTGATCAGCCGCTGCTGGTCATCGCTGTCGAGTATGGTGAACGCCTCCGGCAGGCGCGCCTCGCGCCAGTGGCTGCGCAAAAACCGGTGAGACAGGCCATGAAAGGTGCCGATCCACAAACCGTTGACGGGACCCTGGAGCAGCGCTTCGATCCGCCGACGCATTTCCGTGGCGGCCTTGTTGGTGAAGGTGACGGCGACAAACGCAAACGGCGAATGGCCTTGGGCGACCAGCCAGGCGAGCCGGTGGGTCAGCACGCGGGTCTTGCCGCTACCGGCGCCGGCGAGCACCCGCACGGGCCCCTCCGGGGCCGTAACGGCGGCCTGCTGGGCCTCGTTCAGGCCCATCAACAGCGTAGATTTCATGCGCGCAGTGTACCCCGATCAGCACGTCCCGGCCAAACGCGCAACCACCCCTACAGGGTCATGCGCGCAAGCGGATGCCAGTGCTCCTCGGCGACTTCGATCAGCGCCTCGGCCGCGCCGCGCGCAAACAGGCGGGCCAGGCCGCGGGGACGCCGCGGTTCGATGAAGACGGGTTTCGCGCGCGGCCCGGCGGCTTCGCGGACCCACTCGTCGATGCCGCCCAGGCCGTCTATCAGGCCAAGCTGCAGCGCCCGGCTGCCCAGCATGTAGGAGCCGTCGAAGGCGGCCTCCTCATCGAGCAGACGCGGCCCGCGGCGGACGCGCACCCAATCCTTGAACTGGGCGTGGATGTCGGTCAGCAGCGCCTGCGTGAACAGGACGTCGTCGGTCTCCTCCGGGCGGAACGGGTCGAGACGGGCCTTGTGCGCGCCCGCCGTGTAGATACGCCGCTCGATGCCGTGACGCGCGATGAAGTCCACGAACCCGAAACCGCCGCCGATGACGCCGATGGAGCCGACGATACTCATGCGATTGGCGAAGATTTCATCGGCCGCGCAGGCAAGCCAGTAGCCGCCCGAAGCGCCGACCTCGCCGATGATGGCGATCACGCGCACGCCCTGTGCCTCGGCCTCGGCGCGGATGAAGCTCGCCACGAGGTCGGATTCAACGGGTGAGCCGCCGGGGCTCTCGATGGCAAGCACCAGCATCTTGCGCGGCCGGGCCAGCGCGAAGGCACGGCGGATCGGTTCCCGGTAACGGCGCAGGTGGATCGCATAGGGGCGCGCGGCGATCAGGCCGCGCAATACGAGGACGGGTACCCGCGGGGCTCGCCAGGGAAAAAGGGTCATGCGGCTCCTCATGATCGGCGTTTGACAGGCGGAGCCCGATGCAACCGCGCAGGGCGGCCCGGCCATGGGCCCATTATGCCCGGCAAAGGGTCTGGCCGCACCATCCCGAGGAAGCCGGAGACCCCGCACCCGGCGCGGACACTTAGCCCGGCAACGCCTCCGGGACGCCGATGTAAAAGCCCTGCGCCCCGTCCACGCCGATTTCGCGCAACGCCGCGAGCGTGGCTTCGTCTTCGACCCACTCGGCGATGATGAAGATGCCAAGCAGGTGGCCTATGCGCGTGGTGGCTTCGACCATGGCCCGGTCCAGCGGGTCGGACACGAGGTTGTGGACGAAACTGCCGTCGATCTTCAGGAAATCCACCGGCAGTTTTTTCAAATAGCTAAAGGAACTGACACCGCTGCCGAAATCGTCGAGGGCGATCGACGCGCCCAGACGCTTCAAATCGCCGATCATGCGGCTGGCGATCGGCCAGTTGCTGATGGCGACCGTTTCGGTGATCTCGAAACAGAGCATATGGAAATCGATATCGAAACGGGCCGCCATCGAACAGATGTAGTCAAGCAGCCCCGGATCCACAAACGAGGCGCCCGACAGGTTGATGGAAACCATGCCGGGCGGATGGTCGCCGTGCGCGACGGCGGCCAGACTGGCAAAGGTGTGCTCGATGACCCAGCGATCGATGGCGGGCACGAGGTCGTAGCGCTCGGCGCTCGGCAGAAAACTCTCCGGCAGCGTCAGCTCGCCGTTTGATCCTTTGAGGCGCAGCAGCACCTCCCAGCACTCACCAGGACGGAGCGGACCATCCGCCAGCCAGCGCAGCTGTTGCCGGAACAGGCAGAACTCGTTGTTTTTGAGGGCCGCTTGGATCAGGGTGGTCATGCGCATGTCGTTTTGGCGTTGCGCCAGCACGGAATCGCTCGGCTGGTAGACGTGGACGCGGTTGCGGCCCATATCCTTGGCGACATAACACGACAGGTCGGCGGCACGGAGGATCTCGCCTGCGTCTTTGACGTCGGACGAAACGGCGACGACACCGATGCTGGCGCCAACGGTGAAGGCCTTCCCGGCCCAGACGAAGCGCAGCATCTTGATGCATTCACACAACGCCTCGGCAATGCCGACTGCGGTCTCGAGCGGACAGTCGAGCAGCAGCACGCCAAACTCGTCACCGCCCAGACGCGCAAGGATGTCCCCTGCGCGCAGACCGTTTTGCAAGACGCCCGTGATCTGGCGGAGCAGATCGTCGCCGGCGGTATGGCCACAGGTGTCATTGACGATCTTGAACTGATCGAGATCGAGATAAACGAGGGCATGGCGGCGATGGGATGTGTCGCTATCGAGGAGAGCGGCGAGCGCCGACTCGAAATAGCCGCGGTTGTAAAGGCCCGTGAGGGCGTCATGGGTTGCCTGATGGACGAGCTGCCGGCCCATGCGGCGGGCCTGACTCACATCCTGGAAGACGAAGACTGCGCCGATCGGCTTGCCCGAATCATCGTGCATGGGCGCAACCGACAGATCGACGGCGGTGAGGCTGCCGTCGCTTGCGCGCACGGCGGCGTTGCGCAAGGGACCGGTGGCGCCCGGGACGAACGCACCGCGCAGCGCCGTGCTCAAGGAGGCGCCGGTCTGCTCGTCGACCAGATGCATCACCTCGGTGATCGGCCGCCCTTCCCAGTCGCCGCTGGTATGGCCCACCAATCGCTGGGCGACGGGATTCAGATATTGGACGCGGCCGGCGATATCGACCGTGATGACCGCGTCAGTCAGCGAGTAGAGGGTGATCTCGGCCCGTTTTTTTTCTGCCAGCAGGGCGCGTTCCGAAGCCGCCGCGCGCTCCAGCGCAAGCTCGAGCTCCGTCTGTTTGGCCGCCCCCGAATCGAGGGCGCGATTGATGAATTTGGCCAGAAAACCGAATTCATCGGCCAAGGTCTCGTCCATGCGGGCCCGGCTGTCGCCGTCGGCGAAGCGCCGTGCCGCGGCGACGAGGGCAGAAAACGGCCGCGACAGCAGCTCGCGCAACACCGCCTGTAAGACGAGACCGAACAACACCATCGTCATGCCGACACCGAGCATGACGCGATTGCGCCGAACGATGAGGCTCTGGCGAAGACTCGGAAAGGCGATATCGGCTTGCAGGATGCCGTGGAGCGCCGCAGCGCTTGTGATGGTGCGGTGAATGAAGAGGACGGGCGCGTGGGACACGGTGCCGATGGCGAGGCGGCGGCCGTTGGCGTGCAGGATCAATCCGCGGGCGCCATAAATGTTGAGCCAGCGGCGCAGGCGCGCGCGCGGCCACGCCGGCTGGCCCGGTGCCGGACTGACGAGCGCGCGGAGGTGACGCGACAGCTCGGTGGCGGCGAGCTGATCGTGAGCCAGCTGTACCTGGCGTTCCCCGCGCAGGATGATCACGGCGGTAATGAGACCGATCAGCACCATGCCCCAGAACACCAGACCGGCGATCTTGACCGGGAGACTGCCCTGACTATTCAGCAACGGGGCTAGGGATGGGTCGGTCTCGTTCACCGAAACCCCAACCAGCGGGCCGTGATCAGCATCGGGCACACGCCGCTTAAGCCGGCGCCGAGCATGCCAAAACCGAGAAACCACGGCAGAAACCAGAAAATATCGTGATAATTGACGATCCCGACGACGAGCATGACGGCCGCCATGAGGCGCCACGCCCGCTCCGCTTCGAACTGGAAACGGCTGCGCGCGCCGGTGCCCGTGGTGAACTGCGGACAGGATGTGCGCCCAAACAGCTTGGTGCGGGCGCATGTGACAAGCCAGGGCAGGCGCGCGCTGGACAGACCCTCCAGCGTCAACATGGCGATGAGACCGAGCACGACGTTGTGCCACTGGAAGAACAGGGCGACCAGCAGTGTAGCGCCCACCAAAAGCCGATAGAGCCGGTCGCTCATGGCCTCGCGCGCCCCGGGAACGTACTCATTGCAACCCTCACCCCTGAGATTGGTCGGCGGCCCGTACACCGCACCGAACCGCAATAGTTGAGTTCAGTATAGTCGCTCAAGCGCGGCGTCGAAATGGATAGGCCCCCTTTTGAGGCGGCCGCCAGCGCTGAGAGAACTGGGCAGGAGATAAGCGGGTGTGTGGAAAAAGCGGACCCGGTATAAGGGGGCCGGCTGGTTCCGGGGACAGGCAATCTCTACGCGGGCTGCCCGCACGGCCGCCTGCGTCCGGGGGCGGGAAGCCGCCGGGACGGATTGGGCTCGGCCGTAAGGAGACGATGGCCAAAGTGCCGCCCGTGCGCATAGCGGACGCGGCCGGTCGTTTGTCGATTGCGTCGGCGGCCTGCGGCGGCCCGCTCCGGGATCTCGGCGGCTGCGGCCTGCGCCACCCCCCACGCGTCGCTTGTGGCAGCGGATGGGGGAACGCACAGTGCGTCCGGGGTCTTTAGGCATTTTAGGCCCGCATTCCCACGGATGGGGCGTCACGGACAGGCGGTTCGGCTCATCAGCGATCGACCCGCTTTTGGAGATGCGCCGGATAGCGGTCGCCCGCGATGGCAATTGGCCGCAGCGCCTCCTCGATCGCCGACAGATCCCGGGTATCCAGTTCGACGGCCGCGGCCCTCGCGTTTTCTTGCAGACGATGCGGCTTGGTCGTACCCGGGATCGGCACGATCCAGGGCTTTTGCGCCAGAAGCCAGGCAAGCGCGATCTGCGCGCGCGTCACACCCCTGTCCCGGGCGAGACGCCCGAGGGCCTCGACGAGACGCGCGTTGGCTCTGCGATTTGCGGCGCTAAAGCGCGGCACGGTAGTGCGAAAGTCCCCTTTGTCGAAGGCGGTGTGTTCGTCGATCGCGCCCGCGAGGAAGCCCCTGCCGAGCGGGCTAAACGGCACGAAACCGATCCCCAACTCCTGCAGCACCGGCAGCACGCTCTTTTCCGGCTCGCGCCACCACAAAGAGTATTCGCTTTGCAAAGCCGCAACCGGCTGCACCGCATGAGCGCGGCGGATGGTGGCGGCGCCCGCCTCCGACAACCCGAAGTGGCGAACCTTGCCCTCATGGATCAGGTCGCGCACGGTGCCCGCCACGTCCTCGATCGGTACATCCGGATCTACGCGGTGCTGATACAGCAAATCGATGCGATCTGTGCCCAAACGCCTTAATGACCCCTCGACCGCCGCGCGTATGCTCCCGGGCCGGCTGTCCAGGCCTTGGCCGACATCACCCCCCCTGAAACCAAACTTGGTGGCAATGACCACCTGGTCGCGGACGGGAGCAAGGGCCTGGCCGACCATCTCCTCATTCAATGCGCCATAGGCTTGCGCTGTGTCAAAAAAGGTGATGCCGGACTCAAAGGCGCTTTGAATTATCCGTATACCGGTGGCGCGATCCACGCCCGGACTATAGCCATAGCTTAGGCCCATGCACCCGAAACCGAGCGCCGAGACCGCCAGTCCGCCTGTTCCCAAGAAACGTTTTTGCATGTCGGGTCCTTTTTGATTTCCTTCACGTTGATCCGCCCCATCGGCCCGCGGGGCGCGCGCCGTACGGCGTGTCGTCCACAGGCTCGAACCAGTCGGCGACCTTGCCGTCGCGCTGCTTTTGGGTCGCGATGTGGGTCATCGCCGTAGTCGGCGCCGTGCCGTGCCCGTGTTTCTCGGTGGGCGCGATGCGGATCACGTCACCGGGCCGGATCTCTTCGAGCGGCCCGCCCCAGCGCTGCATGCGGCCGCAGCCTGCGGTCACGATCAGAATCTGGCCGGGCGAATGGCTGTGCCACGCGGTACGCGCCCCGGGCTCGAAGGTGACACGGGCGCCGCGTGCGCGGGCCGTCCTGTGCGTCGAACAACCAATCGACGCGCACAGCCCCGGTGAACCACGCGGCAGGCCCCGGGCTCGAGGCGCGCGCGCCATGGCGTTGGATGTCCATGATGTGAATCCTCCGGGTTGGGGGCTTGCTGTCCCTCACGCGGCGTCTTTGAGCGACGCCATATCGATCACAAAACGGTACTTGACGTCGCTGCGCACCATGCGTTCGAACGCGTGGTTGATGTCCTGGATGCGAATGAGCTCGATGTCGGCGGCAAGACCCTGCTTTGCGCAGAAATCGAGCATCTTTTGAGTCTCGGCGATGCCGCCGATCAATGAACCCGCCACTGTCTTGCGGTTCATCACAAGCGGTGCCGAATTCAGCGTCGGATCCAGGGGTCCGAGGTATCCCACGAGCACCAAAGTCCCGCCGGTGGCCAGGGTCGGCACATAAAGATTCACATCGTGCGCGTAAGGCACGGTGTCGACGATCAGATCGAAACGTCCTGTGTTGGCTTTCCTGTGGGCCGCATCGGTCGACAACACGATGCGATCGGCGCCCAGCCGGCGGGCATCGGCTTCCTTGGCGGCCGAGCGGCTAAAAAGCGTGACGTCGGCGCCCAGCGCCTTGGCAAACTTCAAGGCCATGTGACCGAGACCGCCCAGGCCGACCACGGCCACGCGGCTGCCCGCCCCCACCTGCCAGTGGCGCAGGGGCGACCAGGTGGTGATGCCCGCACACAAAAGGGGCGCTGCGCCCGCGAGATCGAGCCCCGGCGGCACACGCAACACGAAGTCCTGGGAGACGACGATCCGCTCCGAATAGCCGCCATAGGTGGTCGTACCTTCTTGCAGATCGACACCGTTGTAGGTGTACGTCGCGTGGTTCTCGCAGTACTGCTCGAGGCCCTGCCCGCAGGCGGCGCAATGGCCGCAGGAGTCCACCATGCAGCCCACGCCTGCGGCATCACCCACCTTAAAGCGCGTTACCGACGGACCGACTTCGACCACGCGTCCGATGATTTCGTGGCCGGGCACCATCGGGTAGGTGGCATTGCCCCAGTGGTTGCGTGCGTTGTGCAGATCGGAGTGGCATATCCCGCAATACAGGATGGCGATCGCCACATCGTCGTCGCGCAGGCGGCGGCGTTCAAAATCAAACGGAGCCAGTGGCTCCTCGGCGGAAAAAGCGGCGTAGCCGCGTACGGTGGTGGACATGCGCAAACCTCGTTGTGGCCTGAACGAGAATGTAAGCGTGGAATCGAGGCCTGAGTAGATGGGATAATCGGCATGAGCTTATGAATGGAGTTCATGAATGCCCATCGAGGACCTCAATGATCTGGCGGCCTTTGTGGCGGTCGCACGCGAACGCAGCTTCACCCAGGCTGCCACACGGATCGGGATTTCGCAGTCGGCCTTGAGTCACCGCATGCGCGCGCTCGAGACCCGGCTTGGGCTGCGCCTCCTCGCCCGCACCACGCGCAGCGTGTCGCCAACCGAAGCGGGCGAGCGCCTGCTGCAGACCCTGGCACCGCGCCTCGAAGAAATCGAGGCCGAGCTTGCGGCCTTGCGCGAATTGCGCGAGAAACCTGCCGGCATCGTGCGCATCACAGCCGCCGAGCATGCGGCCAACACCATATTGTGGCCGAAGCTCAAGCAGGTCCTGCCGGACTACCCGGATTTGAAACTCGAGATCAATGTCGACTACGCCTTCACGGACATCGTCGCGCAACGATTCGATGCGGGCGTGCGGCTCGGGGAAAGCCTGGAGAAGGACATGATCGCGGTGCGCATAGGTCCGGACATGCGCATGGCGGTGGTCGCCACGCCCGAGTATTTCGCTAAACGGACCCCTCCGCGGACACCCGCGGATCTGGCGGCGCATAACGGTATCCAATTGCGTCTGCCCCACGGGGGACTTTTGACGTGGGAATTCGAGCGGGATGGACGCCGCCTGAGCGTCCAGGTAGAGGGACAGTGGGTATTTCAATGGCAGTACCGCGGTCCTGCGCGCCGCCCTGGCCGGCGGGGGCCTTGGCTATGTGCCGGAGGATACCGCCATCGAACATATAGTTAGCGGCCGCCTCGAGCGGGTTCTCGAGGATTGGTGCCCGAGTTTTGCCGGCTATCACCTATATTATCCGAGCCGAAGACAATGGTCGCGCTCGCTGGCCGTGGTGGTCGAAGCATTGCGATACAAGCCGTGACGAAACCGGCTGAAAGCGCCGCGGAATTCGGTTGATTGCATGCTGCTTTTTAGGCAACGATAGTTGCCCTAAAGGCAACATACAGATCAGTGATGTCCCTTACCGCTATTTTATTTCCGGAGTATCGCCGCCGGGTATTGGGCTTGTTATTGCTCCACCCTGACCAGCGTTACTATCTGCGCGAGATCGCCCGCCTGACGGGCACTACAGCAGGCACCTTGGCTCGCGAACTTTCCAGGCTCGTCAAGGCGGATGTGGTGGGCCTACAAAAAGTCGGCAACCACGCCCATTAGTCTGCGAATCGTGATTGCCCGGTCTTTGATGAGCTAACGAGCATCGTGCGCAAAACCGGCGGCTTGACAGAGGTTCTGGCCGAAGCCTTGCTCCCACTCGCCGATCAAATCAAGGCGGCATTCGTCTTCGGATCGGTGGCCAGCGGCAAAGCGCGATCCGAAAGCGACATCGACGTGATGGTGATCGGCGACGTATCGTTCAAGGCTGTTGTCACCGCCCTTTATTCGCTTCAGGAGCGTTTGGGCCGGGAATTGAACCCCAAGGTCTACTCCCGAATGGAATGGCGCAATCTGGTAGCAGAGAACGGTACGTTCATTCGCGACATCCGGAAGAATCCCATGCTGTTTATCATGGGCACCGAATCTGATCTGCACGACAAGGAGGTCCCGTACTCATGACGCTGGATCATCTAATTGGAACGCAGCTTGAAGAGGTTGAACCGGATCGCGCCGGAGCCGAACGATTGCTGGGAGCCGCCAACCGCAGTCTCTTGGATGCCGGTTTGAGCAACGAGGGCCGTTTCGATATGGCTTATAAGGCGGTTATGCAGATCGCCAGCGCCGCGTTGTGAGTCAATGGTTGCCGTACACCGACCAATAGACCCGGCCACTATCAAACGATGATCCAGTGCCTACCGAAAACCATCGGCGTGGATCGCGACACGATGATTCTTCTGGATGGACCGCGAAAGCAACGGAATGCAAGAGATTATTTCGGAGACACCGTCAGCGCAGCCAAGGTGGACGAGGCGGTCGATCAGGCTCGTCTTTTAATGGACAGAATGCGCGAATGGCTTAAGGTCAATCGAAAAGACTGGATGTGATGACTATTGCCGATGTACGTCCGATATTTCCGTAGTAATCGGCCTCCTCGGTTAAAGTCGACCTTGCGGGTTGACGCCACGCTCATCCGACCTCAACCTGAACGACCGCTTCCGCTGCGACACCGCTCGTCGTTCGCACCTAGAGGGAACTGACGGCAAGGGGCTGATAGCGACCAGTTTTAGGCTTAACCCCGAAGGACTGCTTTGGCCGAAGTGCGGCCGCCCAATGGGCGAGGGCGCCCGGGTCGGCCGTGTCTCTGGCTTATAGACAGGCCCCCATGATCCCCGACTATGCATAATCGGCCAAAGCGGTCTGTGGTATGACCGGCTTCGAAAATAATGATGGGCGCCAGGCACGAGTGAATCGCCCAGAAACCCGCGGTCGAAAAACTTGTGGGCCGATCCGGTATATCGGTAATCCTAGAAGTCGGCAAACGCCTCCTTGATGGCCCAAGCACGGCCGACCTTCAGCGCATCGACTTTGGGTGTCTGGAGGCGCTCCCGTTGACGATCCGTCCAGTTCAATGGGTTCTTCAGCCAAAGATATCGGGTCTTCGTGAGCATCCCGATGCCCTGGGCTCGCAGTTCCCGGTGCTCGCGCCGACGCACGAGATCAACGGCCTTGTTCAACGCCTTCGCGCAGTGGAACTTGTCCTGTACGATCAGGGCTTGCGGAGCCGCCACTCCGGGTGGCCTCAAGATAAGGCACCCACATGTCCATGGCCACGGCATCGATCGCCTGGCGCTGGGGCTTAAGGATCGCGGCCCAGAGCGTATTGGCGGCCTCCCGGGTGCGTTCGGGCACGACCTCAAGGACTCGCCGCAGGTCATGCGGCACCGAGACGGTATCATGACCCCTGCCAAAGCTCTTCTCATCGAGGCCGGCAGAGCGCAACCCTTTCAGAGATTGCCGTGCCACGCCGCGTGTGACTGCCCGCTCCACATTGTGGGCCGCATGGCCCATGACCCGGTCTACTTTGGTCCCAAGAGAGCACCGTCAGCCAATGGGCCTGCACCTTGCTGCGCACCGCTTGCAACACCTGAATCGCGTAGGCTTCAAAGAGTTCGGGTAAACGGCTTGCATCCTCGGCCCAGGCGACCGGGATCTGTTTGACCCCACACTTCAGACAGTTGACTCGTGGGACATCGGCCTCGATAAAGGTCTTCCCTTGCATCGTATTCAGATGACGCCGGCGTCGCGGACGGATCGTTAACCGGGTACCAACGGCCTCACACTCAGGGCCGTGTAGAGGCACGTCTGGCGGCTACCCCACGCGCAACCGGTATCTCGCTTAAAGCCGCGTATCGCCTGAGGCAACTTGTACCGCCACTGCCGTGACTCGCCACAGCGCCGGTAATCCCAAGAGCTTTTGGTACAGTTCCGTGTCACGCACAGGGGTACCATAGTTGCCTGCGGGGGCGCCTGATGCAAGCCCAATACCCCCTACCCACACGAAAGCCTGAAGACCCTCTTTATGAGCTGGTTACCAACTTTATTGTCCTACCAAAAGCGCGCGCGAGCGAACGCCGCCGATTATTCGACCGTCACCGACTTGGCAAGATTGCGCGGCTGATCGATGTCGGCCCCCTTGGAGACCGCCACATGGTAGGCGAGCAGCTGCAGCAAGACGGTGTAAATGATCGGCGCCACCAGGTCGTCCGTGGGTGGCACGGCAATGACGTGCGTGTGTTCGTCCGCGGTTATACCGTTATTGACGTCAGCAAAGACGAAGAGTTCGCCGCCACGCGCCCGCACCTCCTGAAGGTTCGAGTGCAGCTTCTCGAGCAGATCGTTGCTGGGAGCCACCGCGACAACCGGCATGTCAGCATCCACCAGGGCGAGGGGGCCGTGTTTCAGCTCGCCCGCGGGGTAGGCCTCGGCATGGATGTAGGAAATCTCCTTCAGTTTCAGCGCGCCCTCCATCGCCACCGGATACTGCGTGCCGCGGCCCAGAAAAAGGGCATGCTGCTTGTTGGCAAACGCGCTCACCCACGACTGGACGGCCGCATCGAGGCTCAACGCCTGCTCGGTCAGCACCGGCAGACTGCGCAGCAATCCCACGATGTGGCGCTCCCCTTCGACACCGAGCCGGTTGCGCCGTCCGAGACTCGCAACGAGCAGCAACAAGGCGACGAGCTGCGTGGTGAAGGCCTTGGTCGAGGCCACACCGATCTCGGGGCCTGCCTGAGTCAGGAGTGCGAGCTCTGAATTGCGCACCAGCGCGCTTTCCGGAACATTGCAAATGGTCAGGGTGTGCTCCACACCTACGGCCTTGGCGTGGGCAAGCGCCGCGAGCGTGTCGGCGGTCTCGCCCGACTGCGACAAGGTGACAAAGAGCGTAGCCGGACTCAGGCGGGGACGGCGGTAGCGGAATTCGCTTGCGACCTCGACGGCGCACGGAATCTCGGCCAGGGCCTCGAGCCAGTAGCGGCCGATCAGGCCTGCATGGTAGCTGGTGCCGCAGGCAACAATCTGGACCGCCTTGACGCCATCGAAAATGGCCGAGGCACCCTGACCGAAGGCCTCGTCGTAGACCTGGTGCAGGCCGATGCGGTTGGCGAGCGTGTCGGCGATGGCGCGTGGCTGCTCGTAGATCTCTTTCAGCATGTAGTGCCGGTATTCGCCGCGCGCCACCGCGTCGACCGACAGCTCACTGTGCTTGACCGGCCGCTCGGCGACCTGGCCGCCCGCATCATAGATGATCACGCGATCACGGGTGATGTCGGCGACATCGCCCTCCTCGAGAAAAATGAAGCGCTGCGTCACGGGCAGGAGGGCGGCGACGTCCGAGGCGATGAAGTGCTCACCGATGCCAAGACCGACGACCAGAGGGCTGCCGCGGCGTGCGGCGACCAGGCGGCCGGGCTCTTCGCTGGTGATGACACCGAGCGCGTAGGCGCCGCGCAGCGCCGGCAGCGCGCGCCGCACGGCCTCCAGCAGATCGTGGCTGTCGGCCAGGTGCCTGTAGATTTCGTGGACGATGACTTCGGTGTCGGTCTCGGAGGTGAACTGGAAGCCGAGCGCGGTTTGCGCACGGCGCAAATGGTCATGGTTTTCGATGATGCCGTTGTGTACGAGCGCCACCTTGTTGCGGCAGATGTGCGGATGCGCGTTCTCGGTCGCGGGGCGGCCGTGCGTGGCCCAGCGGGTGTGGGCGATACCGGTCGTGCCGGCCATGTGGCCATCCAGGCGGGCTTCGAGATCGCGAACTTTGCCCACCGAGCGTGTGCGCGCGAGCCGGGCGTCACCGTCGATGACGGCGACACCAGCCGAATCATAGCCGCGGTATTCCAGGCGTCGCAGGCCTTCGACGAGGATCGGTACCACATCCCGTTGCGCGACGGCTCCGACGATTCCACACATAACGGCTCCTTGCGTGTCCTGCTACTTCTCGGGCCGGCGCCAGCCGGCGACTGTCTTCTGGGACGAACGGCTGAGCGTCAGCTGGTCGCGAGGCGCGTCCTTGGTGATGGTCGACCCGGCACCGATGGTGGCGCCGGCACCGACCGTCACCGGGGCGACGAGTTGGGTATCGGAACCCACGAACGCATGGTCGCCGATGGTGGTGCGATGTTTGTGGACACCGTCGTAGTTGCAGGTGATCACGCCCGCGCCGATGTTGACGTGGCAGCCGATGTCGGTGTCGCCGATGTAACTCAGATGGTTCGCTTTCGAGCCCTCGCCCATGACACAGGCCTTGGCCTCGACGAAGTTGCCGATGCGGGTATGGGGACCAAGGCGCGTCGATGGCCGCACGCGGGCGAAGGGGCCTAGGGCGGCATGGTGATCGATTTCGGCGCCATCGATGACACTGTAGGCCTCGATGCGCGTGTCGGCGCCTATGGTGCTGTTGCGGATGATGCAGCCCGGACCGACGAAGACGCGGTCGCCGAGGCGCACGTGGCCTTCGATCACGCAGTTGATGTCGATGAAAACGTCCTGACCGGCATCGAGTGTGCCGCGCAGATCAAAGCGCGCGGGGTCGGCCAGCTGCACGCCGGCATCGAGCAGGCGGCGGGCCGCCCGGTGCTGGTAGATGCGCTCGAGGCGGGCGAGATCCGTGCGCGCGTTCACGCCGTCGACCTCGGTTGGGTCGAGGGGATGAAGGGCGGCCACCTGCGCCCCCTCGGCCCGCGCGAGCGCGACGATATCGGTCAGATAAAATTCACCCTGGGCGTTGTCGGCGGCGAGCTGCGGGACCCAGCGCCGGAGGTCGGCGGCCGGGGCGACCAGGATGCCGCTGTTGACTTCGCGCAGGTCCCGCTCCTCGGGCGTCGCATCGCGCCATTCGACGATCCGCGCAACCGAGCCGCCGGCGTCGCGGACGATGCGGCCGTACTGATTGGGGCCTTCGGCGAGGAAAGTCAGGAGCGTCAGCCGGTCAGGGGCCGTATCGAGCAGCGCCTGCACCGTGGCCGGCGTAAGCAAGGGCACGTCGCCCAGCAGCACGAGAACGCGCGCCTCCCCGGCGATTGCGGGCAGCGCCTGGCGGAGCGCATCGCCGGTCCCGCGGCGTTCTGCCTGCAAAACCCAGCTTACGGTATCGGCGGCAAATGCCGCGCGTACCAGTTCCCCGCCGTGGCCGTAGACGACGTGGATAGCCTGCGGGTGCACGCTGCGGGCCGTTTCGAGCACGTGCGCGAGAAGGGGGCGGCCGGCGAGCGTATGCAGGACTTTGGGGCGCGCCGACGCCATGCGCCGGCCTTGACCGGCGGCGAGAATGACGATTTCCAGTGGCGAAAGCGGGCCCTGCATGGCGCTATTAGAGCCGCCTTAACCGGCAAAGGCAATGCCCGAACGCCGGAAGCGATCAGTGCAGCGTTTGTGCGGGACGACCGGTCTGGCGCTCTTCATCGGTGGCATCGCGCACGTCGCGGATGGTGACGACGAAGCGCACGGTCTGTCCGGCGAGTGGATGGTTGGCGTCGACCGTGACCTGGCCGCCCTCGACGCGGGTGACGACGAAGACCAGGGTGTCGCCGCGGTCGTTCTCGGCCTCGACCTGGGCACCGACTCGCTGGAATTCGGGGGGGACATTGGCGAGATCGTCCGTGAAAACGAGGCCGTCATCGTGCTCGCCGAATCCGTCGGCGGGGGTCAGTTCGACCTCGACGACGTCACCGATATCGTGGCCGTCGAGCGCCTGTTCGATCTTGTCAAAAAGACCCTGCCCGGACCCATGGACGTAGTAAACCGGCAAATCGGTGTACTCGAAGATCTCGCCGTGCTGGTCGTGCAACACATAGGTGAGCGACACCACCTTGTCTTTTGTAACGACCATCACGGCCTCCTTTGGCATGGATCTAAGACTCCGGCCGCGGACCGGCGCCGGGGTTGCGGCGGATTTTGAGGCTGCGCGCGACGCGCAGCCGGACGATCGCCTCGGCCAACTCGGCCTCGGCCCGAGCATAATCGATTTCGGCCGCGCGGTCTTCCAGGGCCCGCTGCGCCTGGCGCACCGCCTCGGCCGCCCGGACTTCGTCCAGATCCGCGGCGCGGTCGCCGCTATCGGCGAGGATCGTCACCAAACGCGGCTGGATTTCGACGAACCCCCCGCTCACGTAGAACCCGTGTTCCACCCCGTCGGCGTCGGTCAGACGCACCGCGCCGGGCTTCAATTTCCCAAACAGAGGGGAGTGACCTGCCATGACGCCGGCCTCCCCTTCCGCGAGCGGCACGACGACGAGCGTGGCCTCGCCGCTGTGGATGGCGCGGTCGGCGCTGACGATGTCGACGTGCAGGGTCGGCATGATCAGAGCCTTCCTGCCTTCTGCACGGCCTCGTCAATGGTACCGACCATGTAGAAGGCCTGCTCCGGCAATTGGTCGTATTCGCCTTCGGCGATCCCCTTGAAGCCGCGGATGGTCTCCTTCAGGGGAACGTAGGTGCCGGGGCTGCCGGTGAACACCTCGGCCACAAAGAACGGCTGCGACAAAAACCGCTGGATCTTGCGCGCCCGCGACACGGTAAGCTTGTCTTCCGCGGACAACTCGTCCATGCCGAGAATGGCGATGATGTCCTGGAGCTCCTTGTAGCGCTGCAAAATGGCCTGAACCTTGCGCGCGGTCTCGTAATGTTCGGCGCCGATCACCTGCGGATCCAGCTGGCGGCTGGTGGAATCGAGCGGATCCACCGCAGGGTAGATGCCAAGCTCCGCCACCTGCCGCGACAACACGACGGTGGCATCGAGGTGCGCGAAGGTGGTGGCCGGCGAGGGATCGGTCAGATCGTCGGCCGGCACGTAGACCGCCTGGATCGAGGTGATCGACCCGGTCTTCGTGGAGGTGATGCGCTCCTGGAGGGCGCCCATCTCCTCGGCCAGCGTCGGCTGGTAGCCCACCGCCGAGGGCATGCGCCCCAAAAGCGCCGACACTTCCGTGCCCGCGAGCGTATAGCGATAAATATTGTCGATAAAAAGCAGCACGTCGCGCCCTTCGTCGCGGAAGTGCTCGGCGATGGTCAGCCCCGTGAGGGCCACGCGCAGACGGTTGCCGGGCGGCTCGTTCATCTGGCCGTAGACCAGAGCAACCTTGTCGAGCACGCCGCCTTCTTTCATCTCATGGTAAAAGTCGTTGCCTTCGCGGGTCCGTTCGCCGACACCCGAAAACACCGAGTAGCCGCTGTGCTCGATGGCGATGTTGCGGATCAGCTCCATCATGTTCACGGTCTTGCCCACGCCGGCCCCGCCGAACAGGCCGACCTTGCCGCCCTTGGCAAAGGGACAGATGAGATCGATGACCTTGATGCCGGTTTCGAGCAG
Source organism: Pseudomonadota bacterium (assembly GCA_021795715.1). Taxonomy (GTDB): domain Bacteria; phylum Pseudomonadota; class Gammaproteobacteria; order Acidiferrobacterales; family Acidiferrobacteraceae; genus JAJYDN01. Next base: position 32,692 of record JAJYPD010000015.1, on the reverse strand, counting down.
TTCGGTGCTGGCCGCAAGGTCCTGGAAGCGCGGCGGGGCACGATGGATGGACATCGTCTTGGCGGCGTCGATGGGGCCCATTTCGTCGATCGGCCGCCCGAGCACGTCCATGATGCGCCCGAGTGTCGGCAGGCCCACGGGCACCGAGATCGGGTGGCCCGTGTTGGTGCAGACCAGCCCCCGGCGCAAACCGTCGGTCGTGCCCATGGCGATCGCGCGCACGACGCCGTCGCCCAGCTGTTGCTGCACTTCGAGAACCAGCGCGCCGTCGGCGACGGTGAGCGCATCGTAGATCTTCGGTACGGCGGTACGCGGAAACTCGACGTCGACCACCGCCCCGATGACCTGCACTACCTTTCCGGATGACATCCTACCCCCTAAACTGCGGACGCGCCGCTGACGATTTCGGCCAATTCCTGCGTGATCGCCGCCTGACGGGCCTTGTTGTAGGCGAGCCGCAAATCGCCGATCAGGCGCCCCGCGTTATCGGTGGCGGCGCGCATGGCGACCATGCGGGCCGCCTGCTCGCTGGCCTGGTTTTCCAGAACGGCGCCGTGGATGCGAGTCTCGATGTAGCGGTCGAACGCTTCGTCGATGACCGAGCGGGCATCCGGCTCATAGAGATAATCCCACCAATGCGCAAGCGCCTGATCCTGCGGTTGCGGCAAGGGCAATACCGTGTCGATGACGGCGCGCTGCGTCATGGCGTTCTGAAAGCGGTTGAAGACGACCACCAGCCGGTCGATGCGGCCTTCGCAATAGGCATCGAGCATGACCTTGACGACGCCGAGGATGGCCGACAACGGCGGCCGGTCCCCGAGCGGGGCCGCCTGCGCCACCACCGGGGCGCGCAAGCGCCGGAAATAGGTGGCGGCCTTGGTGCCGTAGACGCCGATGTCGGCCTCGATGCCCTGTTCCTGCCACTCGCGCAGGCAGCCGACGGCAACCCGCAGGACATTGGCATTCAAGGCGCCGGCAAGACCCCGATCGGAGCTGACGACGAGCAGACCTGCGCGGCGGACCGGCCTTGCCGCGAAGTAGGGATGGCGGTATTCCGGGTGAGCGGCGCGGAAATGGCTCATGACCGCGAGGATGCGGTCGGCGTAGGGGCGCGCGGCCTGCATGTGTTCCTGGGCCTTGCGCATCTTCGCGGCAGCGACCATCTGCATGGCGCGCGTGATCTTTTGCGTGCTTTGCACGCTCTTGATCTTGCTGCGGATCTCCTTGCCCTGGGCCATCAATAGGCTCCTTCGGCCCGGAATGTCTGGATGTGGCGCGTCAGCTCGGCGATGACGTCGTCGTTGTAGTCGCCGTGCTCGTTGATGCGCGCCAGCAGATCGGCGTGCTCGCGCCACAGCATGCCGTGCAGCGCCCGCTCAAACGGCGTGACCCGCTCCACCGGCAGGTCGTCGAGCACGCCCAGGTTGGCGGCAAGCAGCGACGCCGCCATGTCGGCCACCGACAGCGGCCGATACTGATCCTGCTTCATGAGTTCGGTGACGCGGCGGCCGCGGTCGATCTGTTTGCGCGTGGCCGGGTCGAGATCCGACGCGAACTGAGCGAAGGCGGCAAGCTCCCGGTACTGGGCGAGCGCTAGGCGGATACCCCCGCCGAGGCGCTTCATGATCTTGGTCTGGGCGGCGCCGCCGACACGCGACACCGACAGTCCGGCGTTGATCGCCGGCCGGATCCCCGCGTTGAACAGGTCCGTCTCCAGAAAGATCTGGCCGTCGGTGATCGAAATGACATTCGTCGGCACGAACGCCGACACATCGCCGGCCTGCGTTTCGATGATGGGCAACGCCGTGAGCGAACCCGTCTTGCCGGTGACGCCCGACTGTTTCTCGACATAGCTCTCGTTTACGCGTGCGGCGCGCTCGAGCAACCGCGAGTGCAGATAGAACACGTCGCCGGGATAGGCCTCGCGGCCGGGCGGCCGGCGCAGCAGGAGGGAGATCTGACGGTAAGCCCAGGCCTGCTTGGTCAGGTCGTCATAGATGATGAGCGCATCCTGGCCGCGGTCGCGGAAGTATTCGCCCATGGCGCAGCCGGCATAGGGCGCCAGATACTGCATGGCCGCCGAATCGGCCGCCGAGGCGGTGACCACCGTCGTGTAGGCCATGGCGCCCGCTTCCGTCAGGCGATGCACAACGGCGGCGACGCTCGACGCCTTCTGGCCGACCGCCACATAGACGCACATCACGCCGGTGCCGCGCTGCGCCAGGATGGCATCCACGGCGAGCGCTGTCTTGCCGGTCTGGCGGTCGCCGATGATGAGCTCGCGCTGGCCGCGGCCTATGGGCACCATGGCGTCGATCGCCTTGATGCCGGTCTGCAGGGGCTGGGTGACGGATTTGCGCGCCACCACGCCTGGCGCCACCTTTTCCACCGGGGATGTGGCTTTCGCGCGGATGTCGCCCTGGCCATCGATCGGCCGGCCGAGGGCATCGACGACCCGCCCGAGCAACTCGGGGCCCACCGGGACCTCCAGAATGCGGCCGGTTGCGCGCACCTCGTCGCCCTCGGCCAAGTGTTCGTACTCGCCGAGGATCACGGCACCGACCGCGTCGCGTTCGAGGTTCAGCGCGAGCGCGTACGTGTTGCCGGGCAATTCCAGCATTTCGCCCTGCATGACCGACGCCAGGCCGTAGATGCGGGCCACTCCGTCGGCGAGGCTCACGATCGTGCCGGTCAAGGCGGCGGCAGGCGGTGCCAGGCCCTCGATGCGCTGCTTGATGAGTTCGGAAATCTCACTGGGCTTCAGTGACATAAGACATATCCTCTAAAAAGGTCCCATGGCACGGCCGAGCGCCCGCAGGCGGCCGCGAACCGAGCCATCCAAAACCATATCACCGATCTGCACGATGGCGCCGGCCATGAGACCGGGATCGACGACGACACGCAGCGCCACGGTCTTGCCAAAGCGCTTGGCCAAAGCGGCGCGCAGGGCTTCGCTGTGCCGCGCATCGAGCGGATGCGCGCTGATCACCTCGGCGCGCACGCGGCCTTCGTGTTCGTCTTTCAGTTCGGCGAAGACCCGCGCCACTTCCGGCAGATAATCGAGGCGGCCGTTTTCGATCAGGACGCCGACGAGGCGGGCGGCGGCATCGCAGCCGTTGGTGCGCTCGCACGCAAACGCCGCAGCCAGCGCCTGGTCGCCGAGCCCGGGGTTGCTGATCAGTGCGGCGACGGCCGGGTCCGCCACCGCGGTGGCGGCCGCCTGCAGCCACGCCTCGGCGCCGGCAAGATCGGCGGCGGCAGCGGCCACGAGCGCACGCGCGTAGGGGCGCGCGACGGCTTCACGCTCGCCCATCTCTAGAGCTGCTCCATGACTTGCTGAAGCAGGTCTTCGTGGAGGCGCGCGTCGACTTCGCGCTGCACGACGCGCTCGGCGCCCAAGAGCGCCAGACGCGCCACATCATGACGCAGCGCCTCGCGCATGCGGGTCCTCTCGGTCGCGGCCTCGGCCCGCAAAAGCGCGATCATCTGCTCGCCTTCCTGCTGGGCGCGTTCGCGCGCCTCATCGACCAGGCCGCGCGCGCGACGCTCGGCGTGATCGAGGATTTCGGCGGCGCGCTCACGGGCGAGCTTCAGGATTTCCTCCTCCTGCTCATGCGCCCGGTCCAGCGCGCGCCGCCCCTCCTCGGCCGCCGCCAGACCATCGGCGATGCGCTTTTGGCGACGGGCCATCATGGCCGTCAAAGGACCCCACAGCACGCGGTTGACGAAGAAGATGAGCAGCGCGAAGCCGACCATCTGCACAATGAGGGTCACGGAAATGGTCATGGCTTAAAGACCGGCGTCAGTGGACCAGGTGCTGGATCGCAGCAAGCGCGTTCGCCGCAAACGGATCGACGAAAGTGAAATACATGGCAAACGCGAGCGCGATGAACGGAAACGACTCCATGAGGCCTGCGGTGATGAACATCTGCACCCGCAAAGTCGGCAGCATTTCGGGCTGCCGGGCGATGCCCTCCATATATTTGGAGCAGATGAGGCCCCAGCCCAGCGCCGAGCCCAGGGCGGCGCCGGCGATTATGATGCCCACTGCGATGGCCGTGTACGAATACAACGAGCCGATGACCGAGGCAAGTTGCGGATCTGTCATGACTAACTCCTTAAAAATGGCCAGAAAATCCCAGGATTAATGCGCACCGCCCTCTTCGGCCGCCGCCATGGCGAGGTACATGATCGTAAGGATCATGAAAATAAACGCCTGCAGGGTGATGATCAACAGATGAAAGATGCCCCAGGCCGTCCCCGGAATCCAGGCGAACCACCAGGGCAGCAAGGCGATGAGCAAAAACACGAGCTCGCCCGCGAACATGTTGCCGAACAGCCGCAGACCGAGGCTGAGGGGCTTGGCGAGCTCTTCGACCACCGACATCAGGATGTTGAACGGAAACAGATACGGCCCGAAGGGGTGCACGAGATAGCCTTTGAGGTAGGCGAGGAGGCCCTTGTGGCGCACGTTGTAGGCGAGCGTCAGCAAGAACACGCACAGCGCCATCCCAAGCGTCGTATAGGGATCGGCGGTGGGCGTCGACCGGAAATGGCGGATGCCGAACCAGCCGGCGACCGTCGGCAGCAGATCGACCGGAAGCTCATCCATCATGTTCATGAGAAACACCCAGACGAACACGGTCAGGGCCAGCGGACCGATGAGCGGGTCCTTGACGGCGAAAATACCCTGGATTTGGTCGTCGACGAACTCGACCACCGCCTCCAGCCCGTTCTGCAGGCCGGCTGGGTGATCCTCATCCAGGCGGCGGCCAACCCACCAGCCGGTGGCGACAATGAGCGCACCGAGCGCCCAGCTGATGCCGATCGTATCGAGCTGGAAGCTCCAGAAGCCGTGACCGACGGTCAGGTTTTTCAGATGCTCCGTCATGTAGGTGATGGGGTGTTTCATGCGCGCCGCCCCGCCGGCATGGCGTACATCAGCTGTCCGAATCCAAAGGCCGCGACCAGCGGCGCGCCGGGCAGATGGAGAACGCCCAGGGCAAGAAACATCAGGATGAGCGCCAACAGGAAGCGGACACCCCACCCGCCATACAGCCACACCTGGCCCATGACCGTATGGCGATCGTCGGCGCGTTCGAGCGTGACACCCAAAATCCAGGTCCCCAGCATGGCGATCAGTCCGCCGGCAAGCGCAGCGGCGAAGCGCAGGACGGCCGCAGCGCCTGGAACCGCCCAGACGGCGGCCACACCGACGGCGCAGGCCACCAGCGCCTGCCCCAGCAGGACGCGGCGAACACGCTCACGGAAGACGTCGGCTGCAGCGCTCATGATCTTTTAGAATGCCTATAAAAGGGCGCGAAGGCCGCGCAGTATAAGCGGTCCCTAATGTCGGGTCAACGCACCGGGGGTGTGCTCGACTTTGGCTTGCGTGCCGGCTTCTGGACCACCCGCGCCGCCGGTGCCCGGTGCAGCGGCTGCGCCACCCGGGCGTGTGTGTCCGCTGCCAGCTGCGCGGCCACGCGGCGCGCCAAAAGGGCCGCACGGGGTACGTGCGCCTCGGCCCGCCTGTACCATTTGAGGGCCTTCTGGAGATGGTCGGGACGGCCGACCCCAAACTGGTACAGTTCCCCGAGCTCAAACTGGGCCTTGGGCACGCCTGCGCGCGCCTGCGCCCGCAGAGTTTGCAGGTTGGCCGCCGCGGCCGTGGACAGCACCACGCACGCGATCCCCGCCAGCCATCGGATCGAGCGGATCATAACCCCTCCTTGTGGTCCTTCGAAAATCGGCCGAGGAGTCCCTCGAGCTCATCCACACTATGGTAGTCGATGGTAATGCGGCCGGTGCCGGATTTTTTCGCATGGATGCGCACCCGGGCTCCGAGTTCGTCGCCCAGGCGCCGTTCGAGCGCCGCCACGTCGGGATCCACGGGGGCCGGTGCCGGACGCGCGCGGCCATGGGCCTGCACACGCCGCTCGGTCTCGCGCACCGACAAGCCTTTGGCCACCACCTCCCGCGCCAGCGCGAGCTGTTCTGCAGCACCGAGGGCCAGCAGCGCACGGCCGTGTCCCATTTCGAGACGGCCCTCCTCGAGCAGCGCGCGCACCTCCGGCGCGAGCGCGAGCAGGCGCAGCAGATTGGTGACGGCGGTGCGCGAACGGCCGATGTGGGTGGCGATCTCCTGGTGGGTCAGGCCAAACTCATCCTGCAGGCGGCGCAGACCCTGCGCTTCTTCGATGGCGCTCAGACCTTCGCGCTGGATGTTCTCGATCAGGGCGACCGCCATCGCCGCCTGGTCGGGGATCTCGCGGACGATGACGGGTACGGCGGCAAGACCGGCCAATTGGGCGGCGCGCCAGCGGCGCTCCCCGGCGATGATCTCGAATTCGTGGCCGGCCGGACGCACCAGGATGGGCTGGACGATTCCCTGCGCGCGAATCGATTCGGCCAGTTCGTTCAGGGCGTCCGTGTCCATGTGGGTGCGCGGCTGGTACTGGCCGCGGCGCAACTGTTCGATGGGCAGCGTACGCAGGCTCTCTGGCGCCGGCTTGTGGTCGCCAAGAGGCGGCGTGCCGCCCAGCAGGGCGTCGAGGCCGCGGCCGAGCCGGGGCTTTTTATCCTTCATAGAGGCTTCTCCGGCCATCAGGCACGCGCCAACACCTCTTCGGCCAGGGCCATGTAGGCCTGGGACCCTTTCGAGGCACGGTCATAGTCGATGACGGGTTTCCCGTAGCTCGGTGCTTCGGCAAGGCGCACGTTGCGCGGGATGATGGTCTGGAAGAGCTTGTTGCCGAAATGCCGGCTCAGCTGGTCGGACACCTCAAGCGCCAGACCGTTGCGCGGATCGAACATGGTGCGCAGAAGACCGTCGATGGTCAAGGCGGGATTCAGTCCCTCCCGCACGCGGCGCACGGTCGCCAGCAACGCGGTGAGCCCCTCCAGTGCGTAATATTCACACTGCATGGGAATCATCACCGCGTCGGCCGCCACCAGCGCATTGACGGTCAGGAGGTTCAGCGCCGGCGGACAGTCGATGAAGACAAAATCATAGCGGCCCGCAACCGCCCCCAGTGCGTCCGCCAGACGGCGTTCGCGACGCGCGACCGAGATCAGCTCGAGCTCGGCGCCCGCCAGATCGCTGTGCCCGGGCAGGAGGTCGTAGCCGTAGGGCAACGATACGGCGGCGTCGGCGACGGCGGCTTCGTTCATCAACACCTCGTAAATCGAGAGGCCTTCGTGGCCGGCCACGCCGCTGCCCATGCTGGCATTCCCCTGCGGGTCCAGGTCGATCAGCAAGATACGCTTGCCGCTGCGCCCGAGGGACGCGGCCAGATTGATGCTCGTTGTCGTCTTGCCGACCCCGCCTTTCTGGTTGGCGACGGCGATCACCCGGCTCATGCGTTGCGCGCCATGACCACGAGATGCCGGCGCGCGTTCAGGCCGGGCACGGTCAGCGGATAAACCGCACGGATGGCGGCGTCGCCTGGGAGCTGCGCCATTTCCTCGGTAGGCAAGGCGCCTTTCATGGCAAGCGCCACGCCGTTGACCGCGAGCAGATGCCGGGTGGAAGCGGCCGCGTCGGCGAGACTCGCGAAGGCACGCGTGATGACGATGTCGTAGGGTCGGGGCGGCCGGTGTTCCTCCGCACGCGCACACACGAGCGCGACGTGCTTTAGTCCGAGCCGCGCGACCGCCTCGGTCAGAAAACCGATACGTTTGTGCGAGCGGTCCAGCAAGGTCACCGGCCGCGATGGGTCGGCGATGGCAATCGGGATGCCCGGCAGCCCGGCGCCGCTGCCGACGTCGATGAGCGTGCCCGCCGGCAGGTGCGGCAACACCGCGAGACTGTCGAGCAGGTGGCGGGTCACCATGTCTTCCGTTTCGCGCACGGCGGTCAGATTGAACACGCGGTTCCACCGGCCGAGCAGCTCCAGATAGGCCAGCAGGCTTTCCTCCGCCCCATCGGGCAGCGCAAGGCCCAGGGCGCCGATACCGGCTTTGAGCCGCTCGGCCGCGCCCGGACCGGCGGCAACCCTGGTTGGCTCCCTCATGCTCACGCCCTCTCGCGCTTTAAGTGGACAAGCAGGATCGACAGCGACGCCCGGGTGACGCCGGCGATGCGCGCGGCCTGCCCCAGGGTCGTGGGCCGGTGGCGACTGAGCTTCTGGCGCGCCTCGGCGGACAATCCATACACCCGATCGTAGTCCAGATCTTCGGGTAAAACGAGGTCTTCATGGCGCGACTGGCGGGCAATTTCATCATTCTGGCGATTGACGTAGCCCTCGTACTTGACCGCGATCTCCAGCGCCTGCGCCGTATCCGCGCAGGCAAGCCCCGGACCGGCCCCGTCGAGCGCGACCAGCGCTTTGTAACCGACCTCGGGCCGCTTCAGGAGATCCAGCGCCGATTGTTCGTGGGCGAGATCCCGCCCAAGCAGCGCGCCTGCACCCGGATGGCCGGGGCGGATGATGACCGCCCGCAGACGGGACTTTTCGCGCTCGACCGCCTCTGCGCGCGCCGCGACCGCCCGCAGGCGCGCATCGTCCACAAGACCCAGTGCGTGGGCGGTCTGCGTCAGCCGCTCATAGGCATTGTCCTCGCGCAGCAGCAGCCGGTGTTCGGCCCTCGAGGTGAACATCCGGTAGGGTTCGGTCACCCCCTGGGTGATGAGATCATCGACCAGAACACCCAGGTACGCCTGCGCGCGGGTCGGACAGAAAACGTCCCCCGTGCCACGCAAAGCCGCGTTGATGCCGGCCAGCAGCCCCTGCGCGGCGGCCTCCTCGTAACCGGTGGTGCCGTTGATCTGGCCGGCGAAAAAGAGACCCGCGATGGCCCGCGTCTCCAAGGTCGGCTTCAGGTCGCGGGGATCGAAGTAGTCGTACTCGATGGCGTAGCCCGGGCGCATGAGCACGGCGTTTTCGAGGCCGGGTATGGAGCGGATCAGCGCCCATTGGACATCGAACGGCAGGCTCGTGGAGACGCCGTTTGGGTAGATTTCGTGCGTGGACAGTCCTTCCGGTTCCAGAAAGATCTGATGGCTTGTCTTGTCGGCGAAGCGCACCACCTTGTCTTCGATCGACGGGCAGTAGCGCGGACCCACCCCGGTGATGGCGCCGGTGTAAAGCGGTGAGCGGCCCAGCGCGCCGCGGACGATGTCGTGGGTGATGGCTGTCGTATGGGTGATGTGGCAGGGGCGTTCGCCCGGGCGCTGCGGGCGGTCAAACGAAAACCAGGGCGCCGGGTCGTCGCTCCCTTGCGCCTCGAGGCGCGCCCAATCGATGGTGCGGCCATCCAGACGCGGTGGTGTGCCGGTCTTCAGGCGGCCGACGGTGAAAGGCTGTTCGCGCAGACGCTCGGCCAGGCCGATGCTCGCCGGCTCGCCCGCGCGGCCGGCCACCTGCCGGCGGTCGCCGATGTGGATGAGTCCGCCGAGGAAGGTGCCGGCCGTCAGGATCACCGCTGGCGCGTGGATCACAAGCCCCATGTGCGTCACCACGCCGCGCACCCCGTCGCCGCTGGTCAGCAGATCCTCGGCCGCCTGCTGGAAGATGTGCAGGCCCGGCGTTTGCTCGAGCACCTGGCGGATGGCGGCCTTGTACAAGACCCGGTCGGCCTGGATGCGGGTCGCCCGCACGGCCGGTCCCTTGCGGGCGTTCAGGGTGCGCGCCTGAATGGCGGCACGATCGGCAGCCCAGGCCATGGCGCCGCCGAGGGCGTCGATTTCGCGGACGAGGTGGCCCTTGCCGATACCGCCGATGGCGGGGTTGCAGGACATCTGCCCGAGGGTCTCGATGTTATGCGTCAACAACAAGGTCTTGCGGCCCATGCGGGCGCAGGCCAGCGCGGCCTCGGTGCCGGCGTGGCCGCCACCCGCGACGATCACGTCATAGTGTTCCGCATACTGCATGCCGAAATCATAACATGACCGCCAACGGGGACCGTATGGCCACCTTACCCGCGACCGGCCAGGCTCGCTATACTCCCAGCATGAACGCTCATCCGCAGCAAGCGGCGTCGGCTCTGGCGCGCGCCCAGGAAGCGCTAGACGGCATAATCGTCGGCAAACCCGAGCGGGTGCGCCTTGCGCTCTGCTGTCTGATCGCAGGAGGCCATCTGCTGCTCGAAGACGCGCCGGGCATGGGCAAAACGACACTCGCCCACGGACTCGGGGCAGTCCTCGGACTCGAATTCCACCGCATCCAGTTCACCGCGGACCTGCTTCCGGCCGATGTCCTCGGGGTCTCGATCTTTGATCCCGCCAGCCGGCAGTTCGCCTTTCACCGGGGGCCGATCTTTACCCAGCTCTTGCTCGCCGATGAGATCAACCGCGCGACACCCAAGACCCAGAGCGCCCTCCTCGAGGCGATGGCCGAGGGACAGGTGACGGTGGATGGCACCCTGCACCTTTTGCCGAAACCGTTTTTCGTGGTGGCCACCCAAAACCCCCGCCATCAGATCGGCACGTTTCCGCTCCCCGAGTCGCAAATGGACCGGTTCCTGATGCGCCTGGATCTGGGATTCCCGGACCGGGCCGCGGAACGGCGGCTGCTGACCGAAGATCCGCGGCAGATGTTGCTCGACAAGCAACCGGCCATCCTTGCGGCCGCCGATGTGGCCCAGGCACAGGAGGCAACGCGCGCCGTGCACGTCGCCGCGCCCCTGGTCGACTATCTGCAGGATCTGCTCGCCGCAAGCCGTACCGCCCCCGAGCTCGGCGGCGGCTTTTCGCCACGCGCGGGACTCGGTCTGCTGATGGCGACGCGGGCCCACGCTCTGCTGGCGGGCCGCGGCCACGCCGTGCCCGAAGACCTGCAGGCGGTGGCCCCCGCCGTGCTCGCCCACCGCGTGGAAGTGGGAGATGCCGGCCAGCAGGTGCGCGCCCTCCTGGAACGTGTCCCCGTGCCATGACGGGGCTCGAGCGCACGCTCACCCGCCGCATGGTGTTTTTGTTGCCGACCCGCGAGGGGGGCGTATTCGCGGCCATCGCGTTCGTGCTTTTGCTGAGCGCCATCAACTACGGAAACGGGCTCGCCTATGCGGCGAGTTTCCTGCTCGTGTCGATGGCCGCCGTGTCGGCGGTCGGCGCCCAGCGCAACCTGCTCGGGCTGTCGTGCCGGGAAGCGGAGCCGCGCGCGGACTTCGCCGGGCGGCCGGTGGCCTTTCGGCTCCTGCTCGCCGCGCCGCGCGAGACCGCCTGCCGGGACATCACGGTGCAGATTGTGGGTGGCGAACGGGTCACTTTGGATCTGGGCCCGGGCGAGCACCGCCTGGTCGAGCTGCCCAAAATGGCGCCGCGGCGGGGATGGGTGGCGCCGCCGGTGGTGCGCATCAGCAGCCTCTATCCGTTTGGTCTCCTGCGGGTCTTTTCCGGGCGGCTGTCACTCAAGCGCCCGGCCATCGCCTATCCCCGGCCTGCCCCTTATGCCGGCCTGCCGGCCGGCGTGTTGCCGCGCACGGCGGCGGACGCCGAGGCGCGGATCGCGGGCGGGAGCGGTGATTTCGCGGATCTGGCCGCCTACCGCACCGGCGAAAACCCCCACCACATCCACTGGAAAGCGGCGGCGGCCGGGCGCGGCCTGCTCGTCAAGCGCTTCGCCGGCCAAAGCGATCTCGAAATCTGGATTACGCCGCGCGGCGGCGGCGGACTGGAGGAGCGGCTTTCGCGTGCGTGCCGGCAGGTGATCGAAGCCGAGCGCGGCGGTTACCGGTACGGCCTGCGGCTGGGCGGCGATCAGCTGCCGCCGCGGCAAGGTCTTGCCCATTACGAACACTGCCTGCGGGCGCTTGCGCTGTACGCGGAACATGGATAGGACCGCCGCAGCGCTGACGTTGCCCCGGGCGCTGGCTTTGCTGATGCTGGCCTCCGTCGTGCCGCTGATCGGGCACATTCCCTGGTGGATCCTTTTGACCGTGGGCGCGCTCGTCGGTTGGCGGACGGTCGCGATCGATTGGCTGCCCCTGCCCTCGCGCGCCGTCAAGTGGCTGGTGGCGGTGCTGGCGGCGAGCGCGATCTACGTGCGCTTCCACACCTTCATCGGCGAGCGGCCGGGCATCGCCTTTTTCATGCTGCTTTATGGATTGAAGCTTCTGGAAACGGACAGCCGCCGGGACCTGGTGGTGCTTGCGCTGCTCAGTTACATCGGCCTTTTGGGCGGCATGCTTTATGACCCGGGCATCGGCATGGGCGTTTTCAGCGCCGGGTTTCTGGTGTTGTCGTTCGCGGCACTCGCCGGCATCGTCAGCCCGCGCGTGGCCGCGCGCAAACGCCTGCGGCAGGCGCTGGTCCTGCTGCTGCAGGCGCTGCCGGTGGCCATCGTGCTCTACGTGGTCTTTCCGCGCGTGACCGGCGGATTCTTCGGCCAGCAAAAAGAAGCCGTCGGGCAAACCGGCGTGAGTCCGATCCTGCGGCCCGGAAGCCTGAGCGATCTCGTGCCCTCCCGGAAGGTGGCGATGCGGGTGCTCTTCCGGGGCGCGGTGCCGCCCCCGGATGCGCGCTACTTCCGCGTGTATGCCTTGTCGGTCACCAATGGGCGGGAATGGCGCACGGGAGAGGCCTTCGCGCCCGGGGTGACGCGCGGCCACCCGCGCATCCGCTACACCATTTTACTTAATCCCAGCGGGCACCGCGCATTGCCCGCGCTGGATTGGCCTGTCGGTGCGCCACCGCCCGACCGCCTCGGCGGCGGTGCCACTTTGTCGGCGCCGCGGCCGGTCCGGGCGCTCGTGCGTTACCGGCTCGTCTCCGCACCGAGGCGCCTGGCCACCCTATCGGCAAGAGAGCGGGCGGCGAACCTGGAGCTGCCGACACGGACTGAGCCGCGCGTCATCGCCCTCGCCCACCGCCTGGCCGCAGGCGATGGGGGCGCCCAGGGCATCGCGGCGCGCGTGCTGCACTACTTCGTGTCACATCACTTCGTCTACACGCTCACGCCGCCGCCGATGGGGGCCCATCCGGTGGCGCACTTTTTGTTCACGGTGCGGGCGGGTTACTGCGAGGACTATGCCGCCGCCTTCGCAACGCTCATGCGCGCAGCGCGCGTGCCGACGCGCGTCATCGTCGGTTATGCCGGCGGCCAATACAATCCGGATGGGGGCGATGTGATCGTGCGCGAGCGGGACGCGCATGCGTGGGATGAGTGCTGGATCCGCGGGCGGTGGCGGCGGTTCGATCCCACGGCGGTGGTCGCGCCGGGCATCATCCGCTATGGCGTAGGTGCCTTTTCGCGCGGGCTCGCCGGCAGCGCGCGGGGAAGGGGGCGCGATTTGCCGGCGGCACTGTGGACGCAGGCGCTGCGGTTTGCGCAGGCCTGGCGCGATGCCGCCATCACCGGATGGGACAACTGGATCGTCAGCTACGACGGGCGGCGGCAGGAGGACCTGCTCGCGCGACTTGGTTGGGACGACCCCGGCCGGGCGACGCTTGCGCTGGTGGTGCTGGGCGTACTGGCGGCGCTCGCCTATGGCGTGCGTCTGTATGGCGTGCGGCCCCGGCGCAGCGCGGATCCCGCGCTTGCGCTCTATCAGCGCTATCAGGCGCGGCTTGCGCGCGCAGGCCTCCCGGCACGTGCCGGAGAAGGACCTGCCACATTCGGGCGGCGTGTCGGACGCGCGCGGCCTGACCTCGCGCCGGCCGTCTTGCGCATCACCGACCTCTACGTCGCCGTCCGCTACGGCGGGGAAACCAACCTTCTGCCCGCGCTGCGGCAGGCTGTCTGGCGGTTTTTCCCGCGCGGTCCGCGCACCTAAGACGACGGCGCCAGGGGGCCGCGCCAGAGCCAGACCGCGCCGGCGAGGGCGGCCAGGGGCGAGGCCAGCAAAATGCCGAGCTTGCCTGCCTCGCGCAACGAGGGATCGGTAAAACTCAGGCTGTTCAAGAAAAGCGCCATGGTAAAACCGATGCCGCCCAGCCAGGCGACACCGATGACATCGCGCAGCGAGGTGGCCGCCGGCAGGTGCGCGACGCGCGTGCGCACGAGTAGCCACGCGGCACCGCCGATACCGATGAGCTTGCCGACGAGCAGGCCGACGAAAATGCCGGCCACCACACCAGGATGGGCCGCGAGCGCACGGGGTGTGATCGGAATATCCGCATTCGCCAGGGCAAACAACGGCAGCACACCGTAGGAGACGAGCGGGCGCAACCGCCGCGCGATGCGCGCGCCCGGTGCCGGGCGGTGGTCGGCTTGCGGGCGGTCCTTGGACGGCAACGGATGGGACAGCGGAATCCCCGCCGCCAGCAGGATGCCGGCAAGCGGGGGGCTCAGACCCGTCTGCGCGACCGCCACCCAAAGCCATAAGCCGATGAGGCCATAGAGCACGGGCGAGTGGAGGCGGCGGATGTTGGCCGCGACGAGGCTGCCAAGCCCTGCCGCCACCGCAAGAAGCGCCCCGGGGTGGATATGGCGGGTGTAATACACAGCGATGACCGCAATGGCGCCGAGATCGTCGACGATCGCCAAGGCGAGCAGAAGGAGGAGCACACCTCGATGCGTGCGGCGGCCGAGCGCAACCGGGATGGCGCCGGCAAACGCCACGTCCGTGGCCATGGGAATGGCCCAGCCATGACGGGCGGGTGTGGCCGGATTGAGTGCCACGAAAAGAAGGGCGGGCACCACCATGCCGGCGAGCGCCGCGATGACGGGCAAGGCCATGGCCCGGGGATGACGGAAAAGGCCCGTGCGCAGTTCCTGTTTGAGTTCGAGACCGATGGCTAGGAAAAAGAGCGCCATGGCGCCGTCGTTGATCACCGCCTGCAGGGTGAAACGCCAGCCGCCGAGACCATGGGACATGTGCCAGAACCGGTGATAAGCCGCGCCCAAGGGGGAATTGGCGGCAATCAGCGCGCACAAGGCCGCGCAAAGCAGCGCCAGGGCCTCCCCGCGGGAACGGTGGTCATCGTGCAAAATGGCGGTCACGGTAATCTTTCCCCCTGGTGAAACCCGGACCCATCTGACGGGATGCGCGCTGCCCGCAAAACGGGGCGGCGGGCGGATCGGCCGCTTGCGCAGATCGGCGCAAACGCCCCCGCTCGCCCGACGGACACCAGGGGCAGTTTAACAAAACGGGGCCGCCCCCCAACCATCCCGGCCCGCGGCGGCGGCCTTATTTGCCGATACAAAAGCGGCTGAAGATTTCGCCGAGAAGGTCTTCACTCGTGAATTCGCCGGTAATGGCGCCGAGGGCCGTCTGGGCCCTGCGCAGATCCTCGGCGGCCAGGTCGTGCGCACTCTCGGCCTGGCGCGAGACGGCGGCCTCCACATGGCGGCGGACCTGATGCAAGGCCTCGATGTGGCGCGTGCGGGCGGTAAAGGTGCCCTCTGCGGGAGGGGCGCCGCGCAGACAGGCCGAGAGTGCACCGCGCAAGGCGTCCATCCCGTCGCCCGACAAAGCCGACACCGCGATGCCGCCGGGCGCCGGTCCAGGCGGCCGCCCGGTGACGTCGATCTTGGTGTAAACGACCAGAGTGGTGCCTTCTTTGCCGAATGCGGGGTGCGCGCCCGCGGCATCGGCGCCGTCATCGATCAAAAGAAGCCGCAGTTGGGCTTCCTGTGCGATCGTCTGCGCGCGGCGCACCCCTTCGATTTCTATGGGATCGGTGGTGGCGTCGCGCAAACCGGCGGTGTCGATCAGCGTGACGGGGATGCCTTCGATGTCGACCACCTCGCGCAGGGCATCGCGTGTGGTCCCGGCAAGAGGGCTGACGATGGCGGCCGGGTGTCCGCAAAGCGCGTTGAAGAGCGTCGACTTGCCGGCATTGGGGCGGCCGAGCAAGGCCACCGTCGCGCCGTCACGAAGCAGCCGGCCTTCGCGGGCGCGCGCCAATAGACCGGCCAGATCGTCGGCGAGGGCACGCAATTGCCCGCGCACCTGCGCATCGGCTGCCGGCGAAATGTCCTCGTCGGGAAAATCCAGACCGGCCTCGAGCTGGACGCGCACATGGATGAGGCGTTCCTTCAGGGCGGCCACCGCAGCCGAGAAGGCGCCGGCCAGGGCCTGTGCGGCGGCTTGCGCGGCTTGCGCGGTGGCACTACCGATGAGATCGGCGACCGCCTCGGCTTGGGCGAGATCGATTTTACCGTTCAGGAAGGCCCGTTCCGTGAATTCACCGGGACGCGCCAGGCGCGCACCCAGGGCCACGAGGATCCGCAGGGCCTGGTCCAGGACGTGCGGATTGCCGTGGAGGTGCAGCTCGAGAACATGTTCGCCTGTATAGGACGCGGGGTGCGGGAAATACAAAGCGAGACCCTGGTCGACAAGGTGCCCGGCGGCGTCTTGCACGGTGGCGCGCGTCGCCTGGCGCGGGACGGGCAGACGGCCGAGCAGGCGCTGGGCGATGTCTGGGACCCTATCACCCGAAACGCGCAGGATGCCCACGCCACCGGCCCCCGGCGGCGTGGCGATCGCGCAGATGGTGTCGGCCATGGGCCCTGGTCAGCGGGCCTTCATGCGCTCCATGACCCACCACTGCTGCAGAATGGACAGCACGTTGTTGGTCACCCAATAGAGCACAAGGCCTGCCGGGAAAAAGAGGAAGAAGCCGGTGAAGAGGATCGGCATGATCATCATGATCTTGCGCTGGGTCGGATCCATCATGGCCGGATTCAGGAGCTGCTGGAAGAGCATGCTCGCCCCCATCAGGATCGGCAGCACAAAGTACGGATCCGGTGCGGCGAGGTTGTGAATCCACAGGACGAAGGGCGCGTCGCGCAGCGCAACACTCTCCAAAAGGACCCAGTAGAGCGCGATGAATACGGGTATCTGCACGATCATCGGCAGACATCCGCCCAGGGGATTCATTTTTTCGGTTTTATAGAGCTCCATCATGGCCTGCTGAAGCGCGGTGCGATCGTGGCCATGGCGCTCCTTGAGGGCGGCCATGCGCGGTTGCAGCTGGCGCATCTTGGCCATCGACTTGAAGCTGGCCGCCGACAGCGGGAAAAAGATGAGCTTAATGAGGACGGTCAGCAAGATGATGGCCCAGCCCCAGTTGCCGGTAACGCTCTCGATGTGGCGCAAGACCCAATAGAGCGGCTGCGCGAGGACCGTCAGCCAGCCGTAGTCCACGGTGAGATCGAGACCCGGCGCGGCGGCCTTCAGGAGAGAGGGTTTCTTTGGGCCGAGAAACAGGCGTCCTTGCAAGACCTCGGTGGCGCCGGGGGCGATGGTGACGGGCGCGGCCGACTTGTAGCCGGCGACATAACGCGGTCCGGGCAGGACCTGGTCGTAGTAGATGACGGGCTGCGTGGCGGGCGGAATGGCCGCGCCCACAAAGTAGTGCTGCGAAACCGCCACCCAACCGCCCCGGGCGGTGACGTTCAGGGGATGGCGGGCCATGGCCGGGAAGGGCCGTTTTTGGTACTTGCCCTGCGGGGTATAGAGGGCCGCGCCGATATAGATGGGCGCTGAGTGATAGAAATGCGTCTTTGGTGGCGGCGCGTGGACAAACTGGTCATAGAAGTAGACCGCGCGCGGGGTCTTGCCGAGATTTTGCACCGCGTAGGAGACGCCGACGACATAGCTGTCCCGGGTGAAGGTGTAGGTCTTGGTCACCCGGATGCCGTCTTTCTGCCAGAAAAAGGGCACGCGCAAACGGGTTTGCCCGGGCGTCATGGCGTAGAGAGGGCGGACGGCGGTGTAAAGGGAGTCCTGATTGGGGTACGGGTGGCGGCCCAGCAATCCATTCTGGTTGATGAATTCGCCGTCGCCGCTCGGACTCAACAGATCATAAGCGCTCTGCCGGCCATGGTGCGTCGCTTCGTAATCACGCAGTGAGAGCTGGACGAGACTGGCACCGCGGGTGTTGATCGTCGCCGTAAAGGCTTGGGTGCGAACGGTGACCAGGCGCGCCGCTTCCGGGGCTGCCGGTGCCGGGCGCGGGAGCGCGGGGGCGGCAGCCTGGGCGTGAGGTGCCGCGGGGGCGGCACTGGGGACCGCAGGCAGACTCGTCGACGGGGGGGCTTGTGGGCTTACGGGCGGCAGCCGGTGCTCCCAGTCGTTCCAGAGCATGAAAAGGATGACGACCAGCAGGACGTACAGTATAGGACGAATAGTGTTCATGATGTTTTCACGGATGGGCTAACGGGGCACGGGATCGTGCCCACCTTCATGCCAGGGATGGCAACGGCCGAGTCGCTTCACGCCCAGCCACAGGCCCTTGCGGGGGCCGTGATGGCTTATGGCTTGCGCCATATACTCGGAACAGGATGGAGAAAAACGGCAGTGTGAACCCAGCCAGGGGCTGATGAGCACCTGGTAGCCGCGAATAAGGATGATCAGGATCTTGCGCACGTCCGGGTCAATTTCTGTACGAGCTGTGAAGCGGCGCAGGCGAGCTCGGTCTTGGTCGCCGCAGCGGCCTGCGGATAGGCAATGATGACGAAGTCCAAAGCATCGAGCGCCGACTGTTGCTGACGGAACACCTCGCGAACGGCCCGCTTGATGCGATTGCGAACCACGGCCCGCGGCGACGCCTTACGGGAGACCGCAAGACCCAGCCGGGCGTGGTCGAGGGTGTTTATGCGGACGACCCCCCCAAAAAGCGCGTTTCGGGCGCGCTGACCCTGTTGAAAGACGTCCTGATAATTCTTGGGTGTCGTCAACCGGCTGGAACGCGGAAAACTCCGTCCCTGGTCAGACACATCCTTACGCGCTGAGCCGGGCACGACCCTTGGCACGGCGCGCGTTGATCACGGCGCGGCCACTGGCTGTCGCCATGCGCGCACGAAAGCCGTGTGTACGTTTACGATGCAGGACGCTCGGTTGGTACGTTCTCTTCATAAAACCTTCCCTCTAAACGAAAACTCGTGGCGTCAAAAGGCGGGAACACTAAGGCTTCACGGGGCGCTTGTCAATGTCGCGGGGCCGGCGGGCGGACCGGCCGCGAAAAGAGACGGCGATCTTGTGGATAACTCACGCTAACAATAGACTGGGGTTCCCCCATAGCGACGTGTCCGGCCGTGACCCAACCTTTGATCTGGAAAAAATGCCTCGATCGCCTGGAGGAGGAACTATCCGCCCAGCAATTCAATACATGGATTCGCCCGCTGCAGGCCGAATGGCAGAAAAATACCCTACGTCTTTATGCGCCCAACCGCTTTGTGATGGATTGGGTCAAGGATCGCTTCATAGAGCGGATCACGGAGTTGATGGAACAATACCAGAACGGCGCGGGACCTCTGGTCGTGACGGTCCAGATCGGCACCAACAGCGCCCAGGCCGCGCCGGAATCCATAAAGATGGCGCCTCAGCCTGTACGGCGCAATCAGTCCCCTGTCGGCCGGATGAATCCCCAGTTTACCTTTGTGACCCACGTCGAAGGAAAGTCCAACCAGCTCGCGCGGGCCGCCGCCCGGCAGGTCGGGGAAAATCCTGGTGGCGCATACAATCCCTTATTTATTTATGGTGGTGTGGGTCTTGGTAAGACCCATTTGATGCAGGCCGCCGGTAATCTTCTGATCAGCCATAAACCTGAGGCCCGGGTCAGCTACGTACACTCCGAGCGATTCGTCCAGGATATGGTCAAAGCGCTGCAGCACAATGCCATCAATGAATTCAAGAAGCATTACCGGTCGCTCGATGCCCTGCTCATCGACGACATCCAGTTTTTTGCCGGCAAGGAGCGGTCGCAGGAGGAATTTTTCCATACATTCAATGCACTTCTCGAAGGCCAGCGCCAGGTGATCATCACCGCAGACCGCTTTCCGAAGGAATTCGTGGGGGTCGAGGAGCGGCTGATATCGCGCTTTGGCTCCGGATTGACCGTCTCCATCGAACCGCCGGAACTCGAAACCCGGGTCGCCATTCTGATCAAGAAGGCCGAACAGGAAGGCGTGACGTTGCCCGACGATGTGGCGTTTTTCGTAGCCAAAAGAGTGCGATCGAACGTCCGTGAACTCGAAGGCGCGTTGCGGCGGCTTTTGGCGAGCGCCAATTTCACCGGCCGTACCATTGACGTGGCCTTGGCGGCGGAAAGTCTAAAGGACCTGCTGGCGTTTCAAGAGCGGCTGGTCACTATCATGAATATCCAAAAGCTCGTGGCCGAGTATTACAAGATCCGGGTGGGCGACTTAAGCTCAAAGAGCCGTTCGCGGCAGGTGACAAGACCGCGGCAGGTGGCGATGGCACTCGCCAAAGAGCTCACCCACCACAGCCTGCCGGAAATCGGCAAGGAATTTGGGGGGCGCGATCATTCCACAGTGATCCACGCCTGCCGCAAGGTGGAACAGCTGGTGAAGGAAGATCCGCGCACCAAGGAAGATTACGCCAACTTGATGCGCATACTGACGACATAACGTGTGCATAAAAAAACATAAACCCGCAGTTTTGGTAAAACTTGGGATTTATTCACATTCATCCACATGTTTACCAACAGTCTGGCCGGATGTTATGCACAGGGTTATAGGGGTGGAAAAGAGACGGGATCCCCGGGGGTTTGCGGCTTATCCACAGAAACCGGGTTGCGTAATAATCAATTTAACAAGATAGACATATAAAACCCGATGGTAATGGCGGTTGGGGATAGCGAGGAAAAACGATGCGATTGACCATGCCGAAAGAAGAACTGGTGAAGCGGTTGTCCATGGTGGCAGGTGTCGTGGAGAGGCGACAGACACGCCCGATCCTGTCGAATGTTCTGATTGAGGCCGGGCAGGGAAAGGTGTCGCTGACGGGGACGGATCTTGAGGTGGAAATGGTGACATGGGCGCAGGCGCAGGTCACGCAAGAGGGTGCGACGACCGTGCCCGGGCGGAAATTTCTGGATATCGTCAGGGCCTTGCCGGCGCACAGCGAGGTGGACATCCAGAGGGAGGAAGACCGGTTGAAGATTTCAGCCGGACGCAGCCGGTTTTTGGTGAGCACCATGCCGGCGGTGGATTTTCCGAGCATCGATACGGTGGCGTGGGAAGTGAATTTTGCAGTGGACGGTGCGGTTTTAAGAAAGCTGATCGAAAAGACACAATTTTGTATGGCGCAACAGGATGTCCGGTATTACCTGAACGGGTTGATGCTGGAGACGATGACCGGGAGCCTGAAGGCTGTTGCGGCCGATGGGCACCGGCTGGCGCTGTGTGAAGAGCGTCTCGAGGGTATCGACGTCGGGGAGAAGCAGGTGATCGTGCCACGCAAGGGCGTGGTCGAAATGACACGCTTTCTGGCGGGAACGGAAGGGCCTGTGGAGGTGAGGCTCGCGAGCAATCATATCCGGGTGGAAGGCCAGGATGTGGTGTTCACGTCGAAGCTCATCGATGGACGGTTTCCGGACTACAACCGGGTGGTGCCGAATAAGGTACAGGAAGTGGCGGTGCTCGGGCGGGATATGTTGCGGGAGATGCTGGGCCGTGTCGGGGTCGTGTCGTCGGAGAAACATCGCGGGGTGCGCCTGGTATTTTCGGGAACCGTGTTGACAGCGAGCACTCACAACCCGGAACGGGATGAGGCGAGTGAGGAATTGGCCCTGGGTAAGGCTGTGGGAAATTTCGAGGTCGGGTTCAATGTGGGTTATCTGGTCGAAGCGATCAGCGCCATCGAAGGCGAAGAGATCGAGATGGGCTGGAACGATATCAACAGCGGCTGCCGGATACGGGATGCTGCAGGGGATGGGACGGCCGTCTATGTGGTGATGCCGATGCGTTTGTAAGTGACGTTCCAGCGGCTGGACGCGGAAAATGTGCGGTGCCTGGTGAATGTGGCGTGGACACCAGGAGAAGGACTGAATGTCATCGTCGGGCCCAATGGCGCCGGGAAAACGAGCGTCTTGGAGGCAGTGTCTCTGGTCGCCACCGGGCGGGTCATGCGCGCGGGCGGAAGTGTGGCGGCGCGCCGCCGGGGGAGCGAACGGCTGCGGGTGACAGCGGAATACGGTAAGGGGCTCGAAAAGACCGTGGTCGGCTACGAAAGTGGTCCGGACGGCCGCGTGTGGGCTATGGATGGGCAGCCGCAGCGCTCGGCATTGGCGATCGTGGAGCGGGTGCCGGTGATGGTTCTGACGCCCGATGCCCATCATGTCGCTCTACAGGATCCGGCGGCGCGGCGCGCGGCAACGCACTGGGCGTTGTTCCACGTGGAACCTTTGTTTTTGGATATGTGGCGCCGGTACCAGCGCATCCTGAGGCAACGCAATGCCGCCCTACGCCAGGGTGACGGGGTGTATCGGATGTTTGACCACGGCCTCGCCCAAGTCGGGGAATCGTTGGCGGGGTTATGGGTGAGACTCTATGCGTCTGTAAGTCCCCTCTTCACCCAGTATGCGGAGCGGTTGGGGCTGGAGGGTTTGGCGACGGTGCGCATGCGCAGCCCCTGGGAAGGATCGAGTCTGGAGGAGGCCTTGCGGGCGGGCCAGGCCACCGATGAGCGTCTCGGGTACACACAGCTGGGCGCGCACCGGTTGGATCTCAAATTTTTTCTCGACGAGCACCCCTTGCAGACCGTCGGCTCACACGGACAGCAAAAGGTCATCATCAGTGCGTGGCGGCTCGCCTTGGCACAGAGAGTGGCAAGGAGCGGCAAAACCCCGACGCTACTTGTGGATGATGTCCCGGCGGAATTGGATCGCGTGCGGCGTGCGGCCTTTTTTACGGTTCTGCAAGACTGTGGCGCGCAGGCGATGGCCACCGCCACCGAGGACCCACCCTCCCTGCCAGCTGGCACGGAAGTGTTCCACGTGGAACAAGGCCGTTTTCCTACGTAGGTCCACCCCCTCCCTTTTGTGTTAGAATGACCCCTCACCTTTTGGGGAGTTTTTATGGATTCGCAGCCGATCTACGACCAAAGCAGCATCCAGGTGTTGAAAGGTCTCGACGCGGTCCGCAAACGCCCTGGGATGTACATCGGCGATACGGACGACGGGACCGGTCTCCATCACATGGTGTTTGAGGCCGTCGATAACGCCATAGACGAAATCCTGGCCGGCTTTTGTTCGGAAGTCCGCGTCACCATTCATCCGGATGACTCTGTGACCGTACGCGACAACGGCCGCGGAATCCCCACAGGCATCATCCCTTCCGAGGGCCGGTCTGCCGCCGAAGTCATCATGACGGTGCTCCATGCGGGCGGTAAATTCGACCAGAATTCCTACAAGGTTTCCGGAGGCCTCCACGGCGTCGGGATTTCCGTCGTCAACGCCCTCTCCGAATTCTTGGAATTGACCATCTACCGGGATGGCCACGCCCACTACCAGCGCTACGTCCTTGGGGAACCCGTGGCCCCTCTGCAGGTGACAGGTCCCGCAGACAAGACCGGCACGGTCGTGCATTTCAAACCGAGTCCGGCAATTTTCAGCGACTGCATCATGCATTACGACCTACTCGCCCGGCGGCTGCGCGAATTATCCTTCCTGAACTCGGGTGCCCGTATCGTTCTCGAGGACGAACGCACCGGCAAGAACGATACTTTTGAATACCAGGGTGGCATCGCCGCTTTCGTCGAAGATCTGAACCGCAACAAGACCCCTCTCCACCCTCAGATTCTCTCCCTGTCCGCGGAACGGGATGGGGTCTTGGTGGATCTGGCCATGCAATGGAACGACTCCTATCAGGAGAACGTGTTCTGTTACACGAACAATATCCCGCAGCGGGATGGCGGTACGCACCTTGCGGGTTTGCGCGCCGGCTTGACGCGCACCTTGAACCACTACATCGAGGAGATGGGGTTTGCCAAGCGCGCCAAAGTCTCCATGACCGGTGACGACGCCCGTGAAGGGCTGACCGCCGTGCTCTCTGTGAAGGTGGCCGATCCGAAATTCTCCTCCCAAACCAAGGATAAGCTCGTTTCCTCCGAGGTGAAGGCCGTGGTCGAGGCGATCGTCAACGATCAGTTGAGCCGCTACCTGCAGGAGAATCCTGCGGTCGCCCGCGCCATAGCCGACAAGGTCGTTGAGGCCGCCCGTGCCCGTGAGGCCGCCCGCCGCGCCCGTGAGATGACCCGCCGCAAGGGTGCCCTCGATATCGCCGGTCTGCCGGGTAAACTGGCCGACTGCCAGGAACGCGATCCGGCGGCCTGCGAGCTCTATCTGGTCGAAGGGGACTCCGCCGGTGGTTCGGCCAAGCAGGCCCGCGACCGCCGTTTCCAGGCGATCCTGCCCTTAAAAGGCAAGATCCTGAACGTCGAACGGGCGCGCTTTGACAAGATGCTGGCCTCAGCCGAAGTCGGCACCCTGATCACCGCTCTTGGCACCGGTATCGGCAAGGACGATTTCGATGTCGCCAAGCTGCGCTACCACCGGATCATCATCATGACCGATGCGGACGTCGACGGCTCGCACATCCGCACGCTGCTGCTGACCTTTTTTTACCGGCAAATGCCCGAATTGCTGGCGCGCGGCTATATCTATATCGCCCAGCCGCCGCTCTACAAGATCAAGCACGGCAAACAGGAGCGTTACATCAAAGACGACGCCGAGCTCACGGCTCATCTCGGCAGCATGGCGTTACAGGGCGCAAGCCTCGTCACGGGAACGGGACAACAGGTCCTGATCGGCGATGAGCTGGCTTCCCTTTTTACGGAATACACCCGTGTCGATCAGCACCGCCGCCGGCTTGCCCGCCGTCACGACGCGCTGTTGCTCCACGAACTGTTGTATCTGCCGACCGCCACGCCAGACACTTTGCGCCAGGAAAGCGACGCCCGCGCCTTCGCCCGCCTGATCGAAGACCGATTAGGGGCCGTCGCCCCCGCCACCGCCCGCTTCACCGTCGCCGCCGTACCGGGCCTGACCGGTGATCACTACGAGTTGGAGATCACCCGCACCGAACACGGCGCGGTGCGCAGCTCCCATCTCGATCCGGGATTCTTCGCGTCGGCGGAATACCGGGCGATCCGCGCCCTGGGCGCCCGTCTCACGGGGCTGCTCAAGGAGGGCACCTTCGTCGAACGCCAAGGCCGCACCCAACCCATCGACAACTTCGAGCAGGGCTACCAGTGGCTTTTGGAAGAGGCGCGCCGCGGCCACAGCATCCAGCGCTATAAGGGTCTGGGTGAAATGAACCCCGATCAGCTGTGGGAAACCACCATGGATCCCCAGGTCCGCCGTCTGTTGAAAGTAAACATCGAAGATGGCGTCGCCGCGGATCTGATGTTCACCACCCTCATGGGTGATCAGGTCGAACCACGCCGTGAATTCATCGAGCGCAACGCCCTGCAGGTCATGAATCTGGACATTTGACGGAGGCTCTGCGGCCCTTCCCCTGCCTGCCGCCATGGTCTAGGTGGGGAGGAACCCCGCCTGGTCCCGGGGTCGTATCTGCCCATGCGGGTGCGCCCCTTCCCTTCCCGGCGCGGACGTATCAGACTTTCTTCTTCGTCAGGGGCCGCAGGGACCCCTGTTTTCCGGAAGCCGCCGCGAGGATCCTATGGCCCAGCACACGGACGCTCCACCCGACACGACCAAACGCTATACCCCCGTCGCCTGTGATTTGCACGACCGCTACGAGTGCGCCATCCTGTTACGCCAGACCTTGAACGCGCGCTGGCAGGACGGGGGGGACTGGCACGAAGGCGTCATCCACCCCGTGGCCGTCGAAACCGTGGCCGGCGAGGAATTTCTCACTTTTGCAGTCCAGGGCCTGACGCACCGCGTCCGCCTGGACCGTATCCACCTGCGTTAAGGCAGCCGCCGGTAACGCAGGTCGTAACTGCTGTGACCGAGCCGCCAGCCGCGCCGCTCGAACCGGGTTTCCGGGCGCCCATTGCGCTCCGGGGCAAGCGGTTCGAGAACCGCGAACGTGCGAAAGAGCTGTGCCGCTTCGGCGGCGTAATTCTCCCAATCCGTCGCCATGTGGATGATCCCGCCCGGACGCAGGACGCGCACGAGAGCCGCGATGAAGGCCGCCGTCACCAGCCGCCGCTTGTGATGGCGCGCCTTCGGCCAGGGGTCCGGGAAGAACACGTGTGCGCCAGCCAGGCTGTCCGCCGGCAGGGCCGCCAGCACTTCATTGGCGTCGGCTTCGACGACGCGGACGTTGGGCAGGTGGGCGTGTTCCGCGCCCCGCATCACCTTCAACAGCCCGCTCCGGTACATTTCCACACCCATATAAGTGTGCGCGCTGTCCGCGGCGGCAATGCCCATGAGCGCTTCGCCATCGCCAAACCCGATATCCAGAATGACAGGTGCCGCGGCGACCACCGAACCCCACGCTGCGCGCGGCACGCCATAGCGCGGCCACAGCCGTTCCCAATCCGCTTTTTGACTCTCTTTGAAGGGCCGTTCGCGGCGAACGTAACTGCGGATGAGGCGTTGCGCCCCGCTCACGCGATCAAGCCGGCCAGCGGTGACGAGGGGTCGGCGGCCATCCGCCGCGGCATCCGTCCGGCCCGGTAGGCTTCCCGTCCGGCTTCGACGCCTTTGCGCATCGCCTGCGCCATAAGCACTGGGTCGCGCGCAGCGGCGATCGCGGTATTCATGAGGACGCCATCACAGCCCAGTTCCATGGCCACCGCCGCATCCGACGCGGTGCCGACGCCGGCATCCACCAGTACCGGCACGCGCGCGTTTTCGACGATCAACCGGATGTTATAAGGATTGCGGATACCAAGACCCGAACCGATCGGTGCGGCGAGCGGCATCACGGCGACACATCCGATCTCCTCCAGCCGTTTCGCCGCCACCGGGTCATCGGTCGTGTAGACCATCACCGCAAATCCGTCCTTGACGAGCGTCTCTGCGGCCTTGAGCGTCTCGGCCATGTCCGGAAAAAGGCTCTGCGGGTCGCCGATCACTTCAAGCTTCACAAGTTCGTGCCCGTCAAGCAGCTCCCGCGCGAGCCGGCAGGTGCGCACCGCCTCCTCGGCGCTATAGCACCCCGCCGTGTTCGGCAGGATGGTATAGCGGCTCGGCGGCAACACATCGAGAAGGTTCGGCTCGCCGGGCGTTTGGCCTATGTTCGTCCGTCGCACCGCCACCGTGACGATCTCCGCTCCGCTTGCCTCGATCGCCGCCCGTGTTTGTTCGAGATCGCGGTACTTGCCCGTTCCGACGAGCAGGCGGGACACGAACGTCCGGCCCGCGACCTGCCATGTGTCACGCACTCTACCCTCCTCCAATCGCTTGCACGACTTCCACGCGATCCCCATCCGCCAGCATGTGCCCGGCGTGGAGGCTGCGCGGCACGATGGTCTTGTTGACCTCCACCGCCACGCGCCGCTGGCCTAGGCCCATCTCTTCCAACAAGGCCGATATCGATAGTGCGCGATCACTTTCGCGCATTTCTCCGTTGACTGTAATCTGCATAGGAAAGGTTGTGGATCAAGACGCCTCGGTATATTGTATGGCCTCGCGCCGCGACTTGCCATTGCGGGTGTAGCTCAATGGTAGAGCAGAAGCTTCCCAAGCTTACGACGAGGGTTCGATTCCCTTCACCCGCTCCACTCCGGCTTTCCAGGGACTTCCACCAAACCCCAAGGCGCTTGTGTTGCGCACTCAACCGGCTCCAGTCGGGCGCGCTTTCTTCGCGCCCGGCAACGAACCGGGTATCAGGCCGCCGGATGCCCGAGCCTGTGCTCGCGCTCATGTCTCTTCTCCGGGCGCTTGGTTTTCCGCAAGGCCATGACCCAGGTCCGTCGTCTGCTGCCGCCCAGCGTCGCAAAAGCCGTGCGATGGGCGCCGCTTTTCCATCCGCCCAAGCCGCGTACCGATTCCTGTGCCGATGCGCGGCGCGCTTTGAAGCCGCCCCGGTATGGGCGACACTACGCGTCAACCCCGCCCCGCGAAAACGGTCATACCCTGGCCGCACAACGCCCAGCGTCCACACGCTCAGCCCCGAGCCCCAAGTGGCCGAAGGCTCTTTGCCTGGCGAGAGGGAGGTGATACATAATGCGTTGCTGTGGTCACAGGCCATGCGGGCCTGTTCGCTGCGAATCAACCGGGTGGCTTCCATCCTCTGATTCCCGCACCCGCTCCACGGTCTAAGAGGGGGGTCGCCGCCGAAGGCTTCTCCCGGAATCCCCGGCATATGTACCGCGACAGTTAAGGAAGGGCCGCGTGAAGAAACGTCTGCTGCTTGCGTTTGGCGTCATCGCCGTCGTCTTGGTCGGCGCGCTTTTGGCGCTCCCTGAGCTCATCAATGTGAACGCCGTCAAAGACCGCGTCGTCTCCGCCTTAAGTGCGGCAACCGGCCGCCATATCACCATAGCGCGTATGCGTCTGACCGTTTTTCCCTGGCTCGGTGTCCGCATCGACGGGGCCGCCATCGCCAACGCCCCAGGGTTTGGCACCCAGCCTCTGGCCACCGTGGATGACGCCGTCGTCGAGGTCAAACTCCTGCCCTTGTTGGACAAACGCCTCGTCATCCGCCGTGTGGTTCTGACCCGCCTCACCTTGAACCTCGAGACCCGCGGGCCGGGTGTCGACAACTGGCAGATGGGGTCCACCCGTCCCGCGCCTCATCCTGCGCCCGCCCCGGCCGAAGCGAAGGAGTCGCCGCTCTTCCACCTGTTGCAGGCCGCCGGCGTCTCTGTGCGCGACGCCACGGTCCGCTATACCGACCTGCGCAGTCACACCCACTATGGGCTTGCGCAGCTTTCCTTGCGTACCGGCACCATCGAGCCGGCCAAGCCCGTACAGATCGCGGCACGCGGCCGTCTTCAGACCGCCACCCTGAACGTCCCCTTCCGGTTGACGGCGCGTGCGCGCATGCAGGGCAGCCACTACAGCGTTTCGCCTCTCCAGTTCGCCTTGGGGGATCTAATCCTCAATGGCGACGTCGAGGCGACCCGGGGCCCCGGCGGCTGGGTCGCCCATGGCTCCTTACGGGTCCCCCGGTTTGCGCCGCGGCCGCTCTTTACCCTTCTCCATCTCGCCTACAGGCCCGCAAGCCCGAAGGCCTGGCAAAGCGCCTCCGCCCACTTGGGCTTCTCTTACACCTCCTCCGGTGTGCTGCTGACACCGCTCATCGTGCATGTCGACAACAGCACCATGACCGGGCATCTGAGTCTCGATGCGCGTTCGCACCTCTACCGCGTGCAGCTTGATATCGACACGATCGCGCCCGCGCGCTATCTGCCCCAGACACCGCCGTCGCCCGGTCCCGCACGTCCGGCTGTGGCGCCTGCGCGTCTTGCGCCGCCAAGCGCCCTCACCACGCTCGATGTCCGCGGCCTCTTGCGCGTCGGCCGTCTCGACTGGCACCACGTCGTATTGACCCACGTCACGATCCCGCTCGTTCTCCATCATGGACTTGCGGTGCTCGATCCCGTGGATGCGGACCTCTATGGCGGTACCTTCGCCGGCCGCGTCGCCGCCAACGAAGCGGCCGCTTCACCGACGGTCGCAGTCAGCGGCCGCCTCGCCCAAGTTCAGGTCGGTCCGCTTTTGACTGCCACGGGCCTCTCGGACAGTTTCTCCGGCGTGCTGCAGGGGCAGGCCCGTCTGCATGCGCATGGGCATACGGCCATGGCCATCGAGCGCAGTCTTTCCGGCAACATGAACATGGCCATAAGTCACGGCAGCTTGCGCGGGCTCGATCTCGATTTCATCGCCTCGGATCCCCGTGTCGCCGCAGGCTCCCATCGCCTGAAAAAGGTGACAGGCACTGCCTTCCAGCATCTGCGCGCAAGCGCTGTGATCGTCCATGGTGTGGCGCACACCCGTGATCTCTACATCAAGACATCCCGCGCCGTCGTTCATGGGCAGGGCACAATCGACCTCCCGGGCAAGAGCCTCGATTATCTGTTACAGGTCTCCCTGCCCACCGGCTTCACGGTGCCCGTCAACGTCAAGGGGCCCTTCGGTCATGTGCGGTTTGGTATCGCGGTGGGCCGCCTGCTTGGCGAGCGCAGCACCAAAAAGGCGGTCCGGCACTTCGGCCATGCCCTTCAAAACATCCTCGGCATCCACTGACGGGTCGTTCGCCAGCCGGCTTCTGTGCTGGTACGACGTTCACGGCCGGCGCGGCCTGCCGTGGCAGGTGCGCTGCCCCTATCGCCGCTGGGTGTCGGAGATCATGCTGCAACAGACCACGGTGAGCGCCACCATTCCCTACTTCACCCGGTTTCTCGCGCGCTTTCCCACGATCGAAGCGCTAAGCGCCGCCCCGCTCGCCGATGTGATGGCCCAATGGGCGGGCCTTGGCTATTACGCGCGCGCCCGCAATCTCCATGCGTCGGCGCAAGTGATCGTCCGCGATCTGCGCGGCGTCTGGCCGCGCACCGTTGCGGGTCTTGCGGCCTTGCCGGGCATCGGCCGGTCCACAGCAGGTGCCATCGCCGCCTTCGCCTTCGGCTTGCGCGCCCCCATCCTCGATGCCAATGTGCGGCGTGTATTGCGCCGTTATCACAACGAACAGGGTGCGGGCGCAGCCCACACACGCCGCCTATGGGCGCTTGCCGAAGCCCATCTGCCGGCCGAGCGGATCGCCGATTACACCCAGGCGATCATGGATCTCGGTGCCCTGGTCTGCCGCAAGATACCCGACTGTCCGCGCTGCCCTTTGCTTGGCGGCTGCGCGTTTACGGGCAAAGACCCCGTCGCCGCGCGTCCCGTCCGCGCCGAGCGCTCGGTCACGATGCTGCTGGCCCAGCGCGCCGACGGCCAGGTGCTGCTCATCCGCCGCCCCGCACAGGGCATCTGGGGCGGACTGTGGAGCCTGCCGGAGTGCGCGCACCCAAAGGAGGCGAACCTCTGCCTGCGGCCCTACGGCCTGCATGCGCAAGACCACGACCTTCTGTCGCCGCTTAGGCACACCTTTACCCATCTCACGCTGCATATCCAGCCCGTGCACGCGCGGGTCGTGGCGGCCACCTCCCCGCTGGCCAACGAAGACGTTATGATGTGGTATCCGCTCGACCAGCCTGCGCCCGGTGTGCCTGCGCCGGTTGGCCGCCTGTTGACTCGATTGAGGGAAATCCCATGAGCCGCACCATCATCTGCGCCAAACTCAAACGCGAAGCCGAAGGGCTCGACTATCCGACCTATCCGGGGGAACTCGGCAAGCGGATCTACCAGGAGATTTCCAAGGAGGCATGGAAGGAGTGGCTCAACCACCAGACCATGCTCATCAACGAATACCGTTTGACGCCCATGGACCCCAAGGCGCGCAAGTTTCTGGAAAAAGAAATGGAGAACTTCCTGTTCGGCGGCGGTTCCAGTGCGCCCGAGGGTTACGTTCCCCCATCGAACCCGTAGGGCATCGGCGACCGATCAGGTCGACGCGTCGGCGACCGCCAGCTGCGTAGTCGTCGGTTCCGCGCAGCAGTACCACGGTTCAGACAGCCGGAACACGGCTGTCACGCCGGCGCTTTGCACCAGCACCGGGGCCGGCAGGTTGCATGCGGCATGCGCAAGGTCCCATAGCGCGCCGAACGTCTCGCGGCGCCCTTCCTTGCGCTCTTCCGCCACCTCCACGCGCTGCTGCACCGCCTCTTGCAGGGCATCCACACGGGTGTCGCGGTGCGCCCAGGGGAAGCCAAACCGCTCGGCCGCGAACGGACCGAGTTCGTCGCGAAAGCCGGGCAGATCCAGCAGGTAGGAGCCTGCCGGCACCAGCAGGCGGATGGCCAACTGAATGGGTGCGACCGCATCGACCCAATCCAGGTCCTGTATGGACTGCAGCAGTTGCCGGTAGCCATCGAGAGTCGTCCAGGGCGTAAACGGCACGAAGGTGGGCATGAGGCTCACACCCGCTGCGCGGACGATCGCCGAGGCCGTGTAGATGTCGGCTGCCGTATGACCCTTGTCCAGGTTGGCGAGCACGGCGTCCTCGAATGACTCGACGGCGCTGGTGATCATGACGCAGCCGCGTTTGGCGAGCGTGCGGATGATCTCCGGGTGTTCACAGATGTGGGAGACCTTGATCGTTGCATCGAAAGTCACGTGCGGCCAGCGCTCGTGCAGGGCTTCGGTAATCCGCAGTGCCTGTGCGGGCCCGTTCAGAAAGTCCGGGTCGCCAAACGAGACATGCGTCGCGCCCTGTTCGATCTGTTGGCTGATGTCATCCAGGACCACGTCGCGTGGCAGCGCCCGGAAACGGCCCCGATAGATCGGCACGACGGGACAGTGGCGGCACAGATGCTTGCAGCCCCGGGTGGTCTCGGCGAAGGCCACTGTCTTCTTGCCGCCGTCGGGTCCGATGAGGTGCGCATAGCGCCCGAGATCGGGCAGGCCGCGCCGATCCGGTACGACAAAGCGCACCCGGGCCGGGGCGTTTGCCGGGGGCTTGTCCTCGCGCCCGTCGGCGAGATCCAAAAGGGAGCCTTCGCAGTCCGGGCCGAGAACCGTGTTCGCGCCGAGTCCGGTGAGAATGGATGCGTGCGCGGGTCCGTACAGGCCGTAGCAGACAAGGTGCGCGCGTGGCGCCTTCTCCCGGATGCGGGGGAGCAGGCGCGCGGCAATGCGGGTCGCCGTGTGCATGACCACACTTAGGGCGATGATGTCGAATTCCGCCAGATCGTCCCAGGGCAACGTGCCCAGACTGAGGTCCACACAGTGCACATGATGACCGGCTTGGCGCAAAATCGCCGCCGGATGAGCCAGCGCCAGCGGCTGGCGTCCGATCTCATAGGGGCTGGCAAGGAGAACACGCATCACCCCATGATACCGGAAACCCGCGGGCCTGCCGACTTGCGCTGGCAGCCGGCCTCACCCGCGCGTCGCCAAGCCTGCCCTTGACGCGGCTTGTCCGAGCGGCTTTAATGCGCCCTTTCGCCCAGGTAGCTCAGTCGGTAGAGCAGAGGACTGAAAATCCTCGTGTCGGTGGTTCGATTCCGCCCCTGGGCACCAATAAAAACAAAGGCTTACAGC
>JAJYPD010000014.1 GCA_021795715.1 Pseudomonadota bacterium | reverse complement strand
CCTGGGAGGTGAGGTTGCTGGCGAGCCCGTTGACGTTGTCCGTCAAATCCCGCCACGTGCCCGAAGCCCCCTTGATCCGCGCCTGGCCGCCGAGCTTGCCTTCGATGCCCACCTCCTTGGCCACGCGTGTCACCTCGGCGGCAAAGGCGCGCAGCTGGTCGACCATGGTGTTGACGGTGTTCTTCAGTTCGAGGATCTCGCCGCGGGCATCGACCGTGATCTTCTGGGAGAGATCGCCGTTGGCGACTGCGGTGGTGACCAGGGCGATGTTGCGCACCTGGGAGGTGAGGTTGCTGGCGAGCCCGTTGACGTTGTCCGTCAAATCCCGCCACGTGCCCGAAGCCCCCTTGATCCGCGCCTGGCCGCCGAGCTTGCCTTCGATGCCCACCTCCTTGGCCACGCGCATGACTTCGGCGGCGAACGCGCGCAGCTGGTCGACCATGGTGTTGACCCGCCGTCCGGCCCGCACCATGTCGCCTTTGAGCGGATGTCCGTCGATCTCGGTCGGCACCGTTTGCGTCAGATCACCGGCCGCTACCGCACCCAAAACACGCGCGATTTCGGCAATCGTATGGACCAGATCCCCCACAAGGGCATTCTGGGCGCGGATCATGGTGGCCCATGATCCCGTCGCCCCTTCGATCCGGGCGCGCTCGGCGGTGCGCCCCTGGCGGCCCACCAGCCTGCCGATCCGTACGAATTCATGGGTGATCTGCTGATTGCGCCGGGCGAGACTGTTGAATGCCCGGACCACCTCCCGGGGCACCCCGGCGCCGCGCAGACGCACGCCGAAATCCCCCTGATGAAGGCTCTCGAGTCCCGCCAGCAGCCGGCGCCAATTTTCATCCAGACGCGCGTCTTCGTCTGGCGCGGAGGGCTGGCGGCGCACCTTGCCGTGGGCGGATTGTTCGCGCCCCTTGGACGGGCGAGCGGGCGCCCGCCCGTTTCGTGTCTTTGCCACGATCGCCACACGCATCTCCTCGCTGAATGAGCTGCCACTACCAGAAACAGGACACCGCGGGCTCAGCCCACGAAGGGAGCTGGCCGCAATACGGCACACGCCGCCGGGGTAACCCGGCTCCGCTGCCATTGTTCCGATGTGTGCGGGCCGACTTTTTGAGAGGGAAATTGTGGATTGGTGCGGCACCGCCTCCGCCCTGTTGACATTGTAGCTGAACGAAACCACAGGGTGCAAAAGGCCGGATACGTGTCTGTGGCCGACAGTGCCGATCTTGCTACAATACGCTCGCCAACAGACAGAACCCCCCATACCGGAGAGCGAATGAACAAGCTAGAAATCGGCCAGCCCATCCCTGACCTGAGCGTGGAGGCCACCGATGATCAGGCATTCCGGCTGACGGAGCTGAAGGGCAAGAACGTCGTCCTCTATTTTTACCCCAAAGACAACACTCCCGGCTGCACGACCGAGGGCCAGGATTTTCGTGACCACTACGACGAGTTCGAGGCCCTCAATACGGTCATACTGGGAGTCTCCCGTGATGACCTGAAATCGCATGAGAATTTCAAGAACAAACAATGTTTCCCCTTCGATCTGATCGCCGATACCGAGGGCGCACTGTGCAGCGCATTCGATGTGATCCGGGAGAAGAATCTCTACGGCAAGAAATCTCTCGGCATCGAGCGTAGCACCTTCATTTTTGACGAACACGGCATACTGCGGCGCGAATACCGGAAAGTGAAGGTGGAAAACCATGTCCTGACCATTTTGAAGGATTTGCGCACACTCAAAGGATAAATGACCGCCCTGACAAAGTTGTTCGTGCTCGACACGAACGTTCTGATGCATGATCCGGCTGCGCTCTTCCGCTTCGAAGAGCACGACGTCTATGTGCCGGTCGTCGTCCTTGAAGAGCTCGACATGCACAAGAAGGGCGTCTCCGAGCTCGCCCGGAACGCCCGGCAGGCCAGCCGTTTCATCGACGAGACCCTAAGCGGCGCGGGTGACCTGACCATAGGTGCGCCCCTGCCTGGCACCGCCCAGCGCCCGGGCGGGCGTCTGTTCATCCCGATCGACGAGGAATCCCCGCCCGCCGGATTCACCACCGCAACAACGGACAACCGGCTGCTTGCCCTGACGCAGACGCTGACCCGTACCCACAGGGGACGGGAAGTCGTTCTCGTGTCCCAGGACATCAACCTGCGGATCAAGGCGCGGACCCTCGGCCTGAAAACCGAGGACTACACGAGCGAGCGGGTGCTCGAGGATGCCGATCTCCTCTACCGGGGTGTCGACAGCCTGTCCGGTACGGCGGCGATAGAAACGCCGGCGGAACAAGGCATGCCCTACCTGATCCGGCCAGGCGGTCCCGCGGCCTGGTTTCCGAACGGATTTCTGGTCGGCAGCGCTCTTCCCGCACCTTTGCAGGCCCTGCGCATCCGCGAATGCACGGACGACTATGTGACAGCCGACCCCGTGCAGGATTACACGCGTTTGCGCGTCTGGGGCATCAACGCGCGCAATCTGGAGCAGAACCTGGCCTTGAACCTGCTGATGGATCCCGATGTGGATTTTGTCTCCCTGCTCGGACAGGCGGGCACGGGCAAAACCCTGCTGACACTGGCGGCGGCTCTCGAACAGACCATCGAACAGAAACGCTACAGCGAGATCATCGTGACGCGGGTGACCATCCCGGTTGGCGCAGACATCGGGTTTTTGCCCGGCACCGAAGAGGAAAAGATGAGTCCGTGGATGGGGGCGTTCGAGGACAACCTGGATGTCTTGAACCGGACCGAACTCGGCACCCCGGCCCATTCGCAGTGGGCGCGGGCGGCGGCACACGACCTGGTGCGCTCGCGGCTGAAGATCAAATCACTCAACTTCATGCGCGGGCGCACTTTTCAGCAGAAATTTCTTATCATCGACGAGGCGCAGAATCTGAGCGCGCACCAGATCAAGACGCTGGTCACGCGCGCAGGACCTGGCACCAAGGTCGTATGCCTTGGCAACATCGCGCAGATCGACACCCCTTATCTCACCGAAACGACATCGGGCATGACCTACGTCGTGGATCGCTTCAAGGCCTGGATGCATAGCGGCCACATCACATTGCAGCGCGGCGAGCGCTCGCGCCTTGCCGACTATGCCGCGGCGACCCTTTAGCCTTTGAGAGCGACAAGCCACCCCGCCAGGGTCAGCAAGCTGATGAGCAGCACAGGCGGCGTCAACAAGATACCGATCCGCATATAAGTCCCCCAGCGGACGGTCTGCCCCTTGCGCGCCAGGACATGCAGCCACAGGAGTGTCGCGAGGCTGCCAAGCGGGGTGAACTTCGGACCGATGTCGCAGCCGATGACGTTGGCGTACAACATGGCCTCGCGGATCACCGGACGGACGTGGGCGCCATGGATGGCGAGGGCACCGACCAGAACCGTGGGCATGTTGTTCAGGATCGACGACAGGATGGCCGTCAGAAAACCGGTGCCAAGCGTCGCCACCACCAGCCCCTGATGCGCCAGCATCGTCAGCAAATCGGCGAGCAGGCGGGTCAGGCCCGCATTGCGCAGGCCGTACACGACCAGATACATCCCGAGACTAAACAGCACGATCTGCCAGGGCGCTTCATGCAAGACGCGCCGGACCGGAATGACGGCGCCCCGGCCGCGCCGCCACACCCGGGCCGCCAGACCGAGCAGGACGGCCGCCGCCGTGCCCGTCAGATAGGAAACCGGGATATGCAGCGCGCCGGCCGCAAAGTAGCTCCCCAGCAGAAGCAGCAGCACGGGCCAGCTCAGGCGAAAGAGCAAAGGATCACGGATCGCGGCCGCAGGCGCCTGCAGCCGGTGCAGATCATAATGAAGAGGCAATACCCGGCGGAAATACAGGCTTAAGACGGCGAGCGTCGCCAGCCCGGATGCGACATCGACCGGAACCATGACCTCGGCGTAGCGGTGGAAGGATACGTCGAAGAAATCCGCGGATACGATATTGACCAGGTTCGAAATAACGAGCGGCAAGGAGGTGGTGTCGGCGACGAATCCCGTACCGATCACGAAGGCCAGCGCCACTTCGGGCGCAAAGCCCAATGCCAGCAGCATCGACAAGACGATCGGGGTCAGGATCAAAGCCGCGCCGTCGTTGGCGAAAAAGGCCGCCACAACGGCACCCAGCACAATGATCAGGGTGAAGAGGCGGTGCCCGCGGCCCCGTCCCAGACGCGCCATGTGCAGGGCCGCCCAATGAAAAAACCCCGCCTCATCGAGCAGCAGTGATATGACGATCAGGCCCACGAACGTAAACGTGGCATTCCAGACGATGTGCCAGACGACCGGGATGTTGCGCCAATGCACGACGCCAAGCGCGAGATCCAGCACGGCGCCAATGGCCGCCCCCCAGCCGATACCCAGTCCACGCGGCTGGACGATCACGAGGAGCAGCGTGACGAGAAAGACTGCGATAGCCAATGTCATGGGAATTCCTGGGAAAACGACGAACTGCGCACCTTTGCTATCCCGACGACGGCGCCCCGCCATAGGACCACTCATGTTCGGCAACGCATGGTATCCCAAAAGCCGGAGGATAAGAAGCCGAGAGGAAATACAGTCCGTCCGCAGGCGCGGTGACGCCGCCCAGATTGCGATCGTAGCCGGCCAGCACATCGCCGGCCCAAGCCACCCGCTGTTCGCCTGCGCCGATGGCCATCAGCACGCCGGCGATGTTGCGGACCATGTGATGCAAGAAGGCATTGGCGCGGATCGTCAGGATGACAAAGGCGTCCCGCCGCTCAATCCGCAGCGCATGCACTTCGCGGATGGGCGATTTGGCCTGGCAGCCAGCCGCCCGGTAGGCACTGAAGTCATGGCGTCCGATGAGGGCCATGGCCGCCTCTTGCATGCGCGGTGCATCAAGCGGGCGATACTCGAAAGTCACACGGCCCGCCCAAACCGCAGGGCGCGTGGGCCGGTTCAAAATCACGTAGCGGTAGGTCCTGGCGTGTGCACTAAAGCGCGCATGGAAGGTGTCGCTCACCTCCTGCGCCCAGACCAGACTGACATCAGCCGGCAGATGCGCATTTCCGCCGCGCCGGAACGCGTCGGCGGACCGGGATTTTTCGCAATCGAAATGGATCACCTGCCCGAACGCGTGCACACCCGTGTCGGTACGGCCGGCGGCGGCGACCCGCACGGCGCCGTCGGCCACGCGGCTCAAGGCCTCCTCCACCGTCTCCTGGACGGTGCGCACACCGGCCTGCTTTTGCCATCCGGCGAAACCCGTGCCGTCGTATTCGACACCTAAGGCGAAGCGGGTCACGACTTTGCGGCGATGTTGACGATCGCGCGCAGACCCTCCGGCAACACCCGCCCCCGGCCGCCACGCTTGCCCTGATAACGCCGCCAGTCCTTGGGCGCCAGCACCTGCGTGCGGCGCGCACCGATCAGGGCGAGGCCGTGGTCCGGGGCCAGGGGGGCGATCGCCAGCAGCACCTCGCCTTCGTGGAGGTCGAAGAGCTTGACGCCCCGGCCGCGCGCCATCACCGGCAGTTCCTCCGCCGCAATCACCAGCAGCCGTTCGCTCGAGGCCAGCGCGAGCCATCCGCCGGGCACCACCAGAACCGGCGCAAGCAAAGACGCCTGCGCATCCAGCTTGACGATCACCTTGCCGGCCTTGTTGCGCGCCGCCAGATCCGCCAACGCCGCCTGGAAACCGTAGCCCTTGCTGCTGACGAGCGCCGCGTGATCCGTTTCCTCGCCCATCAGCACGCCCACAAAGCCGGCCCCCGGGCCCGGCTCGAGAGTTTTCGACAAGGGCTCGCCAAAGCCTCGTGCCGATGGCAGCCGCCCGGCGGGAATCGCATAGCTGCGGCCCTGGGCGTCGAGGAAGAGGGCATTTTGCGTACTGCGCCCGCGTGCGGCCTGCAGGAAACCATCCCCGGTGCGATAGGGGAGGCTCGCGCCATCGATCTCATGGCCACGCCCCTGACGCACCCAGCCGTTCGTGGAGAGAACCACCGTCACCGGCTCCACCGCGAGTTCGGCCACATCGATGGCGCGCGCCACCGGCCGCGCGCACAGCGGCGACCTGCGCGCGTCCGCGAAGGTCTTCGCGTCACGGGCCAGTTCCGCCCGGACGAAACGGCGCAGCTTGGCGCTCGTACCGAGAACCCGCTCGATACCGGCGCGCTCCTCGGTCAACCTGGCATGTTCGTCGCGCAACTTGACCTCTTCGAGCTTTGCCAGCTGCCGCAGGCGGATCTCGAGCACGGCGTCGGCCTGGCGCTCACTCAGGTGGAATCGCGCCATCAAGGCATCCCGCGGTTCGTCCTCCGTGCGGATGATGTGAATGATCTCGTCGAGCGAGGCAAAAACGGCCAGCAATCCCTCGAGGATATGCAGCCGGTCATTGATCTTCTCCAGCCGGAACTGCAGACGGCGGCGGACGGTGCCGATACGGAATTCAAGCCATTCACTTAGAAGCTCGCGCAATCCATAGACCCGGGGTTTGCCGTCGCGCCCGATCACATTGAGGTTGATCCGGTAACTGCGTTCCAGGTCGGTGGTCGCAAAGAGATGGCTCATCAACGCTTCGACGTCGATGCGCGCAGATCGCGGCACGATCACGAGGCGGGTCGGATTTTCGTGATCCGACTCGTCGCGCAGATCGTCTACCATCGGCAGCTTCTTGTTACGCATCTGCTCGGCGATCTGCTCGAGGATGCGCGAACCGGATGCCTGGTAAGGCAAGGCGGTGATGACGATCAGACCGTCTTCACGCTCCCAGCGGGCGCGGGCGCGGATGGATCCCGTGCCGGACCGGTAGCAGGCGACCATATCCTCGCGCGCCGTAATGATCTCCGCGCCCGTCGGATAATCGGGACCTTGCACATGTTCGAGCAGCGCCTCGAGCGGCGCCTTTGGATCGTCCAGCAACACGATACAGGCGGCCGCCACCTCGGCCGCGTTATGCGGCGGGATATCCGTGGCCATGCCCACCGCGATGCCGGTGGCGCCGTTTAACAGGACATGTGGCAGGCGCGCCGGCAGCAATTTGGGCTCATCAAGCGTCCCGTCGAAATTCGGCAGCCAGTCCACCGTCCCCTGGCCGAGCTCGGCAAGCAGCAGATCGGCAAAACGCGACAGGCGCGCCTCGGTATAGCGCATCGCGGCAAAGGATTTCGGATCGTCCGGCGACCCCCAGTTGCCCTGCCCTTCGATCAGGGGATAACGATAGCTAAAGGGCTGCGCCATGAGGACCATGGCCTCATAGCAGGCCGTATCCCCGTGCGGATGGAACTTGCCGAGCACGTCCCCAACGGTGCGCGCGGATTTCTTGAATTTGGCGCCAGCCGACAGGGCGAGCTCGCTCATCGCGTAGACGATGCGCCGCTGGACGGGTTTCAGGCCATCAGCGATATGCGGCAAGGCGCGGTCCAGGATGACGTACATCGAGTAATCGAGGTAGGCCTTCTCCGTAAACCCCATGAGCGGCATGCGCTCGACGACGAAATCCCCGCGCTCACTCATACCGTCGGTTCCGCCTTGTCACCCTGGCTCTCCAGCCAGCGCCGCCGGTCCGCCGCCCGCTTCTTCGCAAGCAGCATATCGAGTGATGCATCCGTTCCATCCTCTTCAGTAAGCGTCAGGCAGACGAGACGCCGCGTCTCCGGGCTCATGGTCGTTTCGCGCAGCTGCATGGGGTTCATCTCGCCCAGCCCCTTGAAGCGCTGCACGATCGGCCGGACTCGCGACTGCGTGCCGGCGATCTTGTCGAGAATGCCGTGTTTTTCATCCTCATCCAGCGCGTAATAGACCTCCTTTCCGAGGTCGATCCGGTACAACGGCGGCATGGCCACATAAACCCGTCCGGCGAGCACGAGCGGGCGGAAGTGACGGACGAAGAGGGCACACAAAAGAGTGGCGATATGCGCCCCGTCGGAGTCTGCGTCCGCGAGGATACAGACCTTGCCGTAACGCAGCCCGTCCAGATTCGGCGAACCCGGATCCACACCCAGCGCCACGGCAATGTCGTGCACCTCCTGCGATGTCAGCACATCGCTGGAATCCACCTCCCAGGTGTTCAGAATCTTGCCGCGCAGCGGCATGATCGCCTGGAACACGCGGTCGCGCGCCTGTTTGGCCGAGCCGCCGGCCGAGTCCCCCTCGACGAGAAAAAGCTCGGTGCGGGCCAGATCCTGGCTCGTACAGTCGGCCAGCTTGCCCGGCAGGGCCGGACCATTGACCGCTTTTTTGCGTTCGACGCGCTTGGCCCGCCGTTCGCGCTGCTGGGCGCACTCGATGACAATCCGGGCGATCTCCGTGCCGTCGGCGACATGACCGTTCAGCCACAGCGCGAAACCGTCCTTGGCTACGCCCGCGACAAACGCAGCCGTCGCCCGCGACGTCAGGCGCTCCTTGGTCTGGCCGGAGAACTGCGGTTCCTTGAGCTTGGCCGAGAGGACGAATGCCACCCGCTCCCACACATCTTCGCTGGCCAGCTTCAAACCACGCGGCAAAAGACTGCGGAACTCACAGAATTCCCGCAGTGCCTCTGTGAGACCGAGCCTGAATCCGTTGACATGCGTGCCTTCCTGGGGTGTCGGAATGAGATTCACGTAACTTTCCCGCACAAGGAGCGGATCCTCCTCCGGCTGCCAGGCCACCGCCCACTCGACCTCCTCGTCGCCGCCGGTCATGCGCCCGACGAAGGGAGCCGCTGGCATGAAGGTCCGGTCCTGCAACGATTCCGCGAGGTATTGGCCCAGGCCGTCCTCGTAGAGCCACTCGCCGTCATCGCCCGGGTCCGCTTCGCTGTGGAACGTGACACGCAGTCCCGGACAGAGCACCGCCTTGGCCTTCAGCAGGGGCTTTAGGCGCCCCACCTGAAACTTCGCACTATCGAAATAGCGGGCTTCCGGCAGGAAACGCACCGTGGTCCCCGTTTCCTTGCGCCCCGCCGTGCCGATGACATGCAGATCCTCGACCTTTTCCCCATGCGCGAAGGCCATATGGTGAATCTGGCCGCCCCGCTTCACGTACACGTCGAGACGCTTCGAAAGGGCGTTGACCACCGATACCCCGACGCCATGGAGGCCGCCGGAAAACGCATAGTTCTTGTGCGAAAATTTGCCACCGGCGTGCAGGCGGGTCAGGATCAGCTCGACCCCGCTGACACCTTCTTCGGGATGAATGTCGACGGGCATGCCGCGGCCGTCATCGGTCACAGACAGGGATTCATCCGCATGCAGCGTCACCACAATGGTCCGCGCGTGGCCCGCGATCGCCTCGTCGACACTGTTGTCGATGACTTCTTGCGCGAGATGGTTGGGCCGGTCGGTCTCGGTGTACATCCCGGGCCGGCGCCGTACGGGCTCGAGGCCGGTCAGGACCTCTATGTCAGAAGCGTCATATCGGGCCATCAGCGCAAATCGGCCACCAGCGAGGCCCGCACCGGTTCCGCAACGACCGTGTCATGGCGATAATGCGGGTGATCGATACCCATGCGGATCGGCTGGCCGGCGCGAGCCGCCTCGATCATGAGATCCGTCAGATCAAAACGCAAAAAGTGCACGGACGATGTCTTCTCCTCATCCTCGCGCCCCATGTCCTCGTCGGCCACGGCAAAGACGCGGTCACCGCCCACCTCGGCCCACACCCGGCCTGCAACGCCCTGCAGACGTCCGAGGGCGAGCACGCGCTCCTCGACGTCCTCATACTCGAGCATGAAAGTCGCCTTCCAGTCGCGGCCATCCGGAATCAGGGGGTTGTAGGCGGACAATTCTGCCTCGATTTCATCGACCTCAAAAATCCTCTCGATACGCAACATTTCCTGGATCTGGTACTGGATGGTGAGCCGATCCTCGAAATAGAGGCGGGCATGGCCGCCGATCTGCACCTGCCGGTTCCGCTTGTGGCTCATCACGCGCGCGCGGAACTCATTGCGCTGGCGCGCATACTCCTCGAGGGACAGCAGATCACTACGCACGAGCGCGGTCATGTTCACCCCTTCCT
This sequence comes from Pseudomonadota bacterium, assembly GCA_021795715.1. Lineage (GTDB taxonomy): Bacteria > Pseudomonadota > Gammaproteobacteria > Acidiferrobacterales > Acidiferrobacteraceae > JAJYDN01. The sequence continues at coordinate 45,599 of JAJYPD010000014.1, read as the reverse complement.
GACCTGTTCCTTGGCAACGATGCTGCCGTCCTTGAACAGGTATTCGCGCAATTCCTTGTCGAATGCGGGGTCATGGCGGCGGATCCACTCGAGGGTCATGGCCGCGTGCTCCTTCTCCTCGTCACGATTGTGCGCAAGCACCGCCCTCAGTTCGGGGTCTTTGCAGGCGTCGGCGCGCTGCTGATACCAGTCGACCGCTTCCAGCTCCTCCATGAGCGACTCTATCGCCCGGTGCATGTCCAAGGTTGCGTCGGTCAGATCCTTGCGATCCTCGTGGAGACCCTCGTGTGCCATATCCGTCCTCCTGGCTTCTTCTTGCCGTACTTCAGATGCCGTATGCGCGCCTTAGCAAAGCAAACGGCGTAAGGAGCCTGTCCTTGTCATCGAGACCGGACGCCAGATGGTGGCCGGCTATCGGGCAGTCGCTCGTGAAATACGCGGGTGCGGCATCCGCTATGCGACGCATGACCGGGCGGCCGATCTTGACCGCATCCTCATAGTGCTCTCGCTTGACGCCATAGGTCCCGTCATGTCCGGAACAGCGCTCGATCACGTCGACGGTCGTCCCGGGTACCAGCATGAGCACGTCGCGCGTCTTCAACCCGATGTTCTGCACGCGCTGATGACACGGCACATGATAACTGATTCTGCCAAGCGATGCCGCGAAGGTCGTCTCGAGAAGCCCCGCCTTATGGCGGAGCATGAGGTATTCGAACGGGTCGAAAATCGCCCCCCGGACCTTGGCAACCGCGGCGTCTTCGGGGAACAGCAGCGGCAGCTCCTGCTTGAACATCAGCACACAGGACGGTACGGGCGCAACGATGTCATAACCGGCGTCGACCGCTTCCGCGAGGCGGGGGATGTTGAATTCCTTCAGGCGCGTGATACTGGCGAAATCGCCGAGCTCGAGCTTTGGCATGCCGCAACAGCGCTCATCCTCGAGTGCGCGCACGGAGATCTTGTTGTGCTCGAAGACGGCGGCCAGATCGCGCGCGAGATCCGCGTCATTGTAATTGGCATAGCATGTCCCAAACACCACCACCTGGCCACGGGTCCCGCCGGCCGCCACCGGCGTGATGCTTTCATCGGCCGAGAACGTCTTGCGAAAGGGCTTGCGGTGATACGCCGGCACCACGGCGCGATGATCGACACCCAGCACGCTTTCGAGCATCTTGCGCGCAGCCGGCATGCGGTTCACGGTGTTCACAAACTCCGTCACGACGGGAATTCCGGCGAGCTGGCCGATCCGGTCGGTGCTGGTCAGCAGGCGGTCGCGGCGGCGGACCTTGCCGGTCTGAAAATTTGCGGCCTTGGCGCGCAGCATCAGATGGGGGAAGTCGACGTTCCAGGGATGCGGCGGCACGTACGGACATTTCGTCATGTAACAGAGATCACACAGATAGCACTGCTCGACCACCTTCTGGTAGTCCGCCACAGGGACATCGCCAAGCTCCATGCTCGGCGCGTTGTCGATGAGATCAAAAAGCGTCGGGAAAGACTGGCACAGATTGAAACAACGCCGGCAACCATGGCAGATGTCGAAGACCCGGCGCAACTCGGTCTCGATGGCAGCCACGTCGTAGAAGGCGGGATCCCGCCACGGAACGGGGTGACGGATCGGCGCGGCGAGATTGCCCTCGCGCGGCTCGCCGTGGTTGTCGTCTGTCGCCATGTCGGATCTCCTTCCGGGGTCCAGCCGGGCAAGGGGCGGCCCCCGTTGGCCCTTTCACGCCAGCGGATGTGCGGGTGCGAAATCCGGCGATTCGCGCAAAACCCGAACGCCGCCGGCCGGCGCCTGCGCCGGGCACACTCCGGTCTGCCCCGATGGCACAGACCGGCCCTCACGCCGGGCCTGCCGCATCCGCCTTCCCTTAAAAAGACCTGCGCCTGCCTGCATCACCCAGGCCTCGGGTGACACGCCCCCTCGCCGGATGCGTCGCGAACCGTCTTTTTGCAAAGACGTGCCGGCGGGCGCACCACAAAAAAGGACCGGCAGGGCGCCGGTCCGTATAGATTAGCCCTTATTTGCCGAAAGCGTCGAGGGCCTTCTGGAAGCGGTTGGCGTGAGACCGTTCGGCTTTAGCCAGGGTCTCAAACCAATCCGCGATTTCGTCGAACCCTTCGGCGCGGGCCGCCTTGGCCATGCCCGGGTACATATCGGTGTATTCGTGCGTTTCACCGGCGATCGAGGCCTTCAGATTGTCGGCCGTCGACCCGATGGGCAGACCGGTCGCCGGATCACCGACCTTCTCGAGGTATTCGAGATGGCCGTGCGCATGGCCCGTCTCGCCTTCTGCCGTGGACCGGAATACGGCGGAAACATCATTGTACCCCTCGACATCGGCCTTGGCCGCGAAATACAGATAACGGCGGTTGGCCTGGGATTCGCCCGCAAACGCAGCCTTCAGATTCTCATGAGTTTTGCTACCTTTAAGCTCCATGACGTCAGGACTCCTTGGTGTCCGTTGATTTAGAATTAGTCTAATGTCGGCGCGGGAACGCCGTCAAGCCGTCAAATCAAACTGGCTTCTCGCGCGAACTGATCTACTATGGGAGTGACTGTCATGAAACACAATGTACCAATGACCGCTATCAAGGCCTGAGCGTCCTTATGTCCAACGTGAACCCGATTGCGACCGGATCAGCCGCCCTTTCAGGCCTCGCTGCGCGCCTCGTGCGCGATAAGCTCCTGAGCGCCCAGGATGCGGAAAAAATCAACAATGAGTCGGTCACGAACAAAGTTTCCTTTCTTGTTCGCCTCGCCGAGAGCCACAAGCTCGATGCGTTGACCATCGCCCGGGCCGCCTCGGAAGAATTCGGCATCCCCTTGCTTGACATCAACGCCTTCGACCCCCAGTCCCTGCCGGTCAAGGCGGTGGATGCGAAACTGATCAGCCGCCACCGGATCCTGCCGCTGTTCAAGAGGGGGACGCGCCTTTACGTGGCCGTCGCGGATCCGACCAATGTGGCCGCACTCGACGAAATCAAGTTCAACACGGGCCTTGTCCCCGAACCGATCCTGGTCGAAGAAAACAAGCTCAACACGCTGATCGACCGCAACCTCGACTCGCAACAGGGCAATTCGCTTGCGGAGATGAGCGAGGTGCTGGACAACGTCGACGTCGGTGCCGAGCAGATGCCGGTCGACGCCACGGACAACGACGACGTCAACGACAAGCCGATCGTCCGGTTCGTAAACAAGATTCTGCTCGATGCCATCAACCGCGGCGCATCGGACATTCATATCGAACCCTACGAACGCCAATACCGCGTGCGCTTCCGCACAGACGGCGTTCTCCAGGAGGTGGCGTCACCGCCGCCGGCACTGGCCTCGCGCATCGCATCGCGCGTGAAGATTCTCGCGAAACTGGACATTTCCGAACGCCGCATCCCCCAGGATGGCCGCATGAAAATCCGCGTATCGCAGACGCGGGCGATCGATTTTCGCGTAAGCACCCTGCCGACTTTGTTCGGCGAGAAGATCGTGCTGCGCATTCTCGACCCGACCTCCGCGACGCTCGGCGTCGACCGCCTCGGTTTTGAGAGCGAACAGAAAGAGGCGTACATGGAGGCCATCCACCGGCCTTACGGCATGGTGCTCGTCACGGGCCCGACGGGAAGCGGCAAAACGGTTACGCTCTACACGGCGTTGAACATCCTGAACACGCCCGACCGCAACATCTCCACCGCCGAGGACCCGGTGGAAATCAACCTCATGGGCATCAACCAGGTCAACATCAACGAGCGGGCCAAACTGACCTTCGCCTCCGCCTTGCGCGCCTTCCTCCGCCAGGATCCTGACGTCATCATGGTGGGGGAAATCCGCGATCTGGAAACGGCGGAAATCGCCATCAAGGCGGCGCAGACAGGGCACATGGTGATCTCGACTTTGCACACGAATGACGCGCCACAGACACTGGGGCGCCTCGTGAACATGGGCGTGCCCCCGTTCAACATCGCCTCGGCGGTCAATCTCATCATTGCCCAGCGGCTGGCCCGCCGCCTCTGCCCGCAGTGCCGCAAGCCGGTCGAGCTGCCAAAGACGGCCCTGCTCCAGGTCGGCTTCCGTGAAGAGGAGATTCCCAGCCTGCGCATCTATGGTCCCGGCGGATGTGATGCCTGCAACGGGGGATACAAGGGGCGGGTCGGTATCTACCAGGTCATGCCCATGACACCGGCCATCGGACAGATCATCCTCCGTGGCGGCAACGCGACCGACATCGCCCAACAGGCGCGCAAAGAAGGGATTGCGGATCTGCGGCAGTCAGGCCTGAGAAAGGTTCGGGAAGGCATTACCAGCCTCGAGGAAGTCGAGCGCGTCACCAACGAATGAGCGCGGATCACACACGGCAGACTGCGCAACGGCGCCGCGGCGCTTTATAATGCCCACATGAGACTTCTTGCGCATCCGCTCGCCCTTTACATCCTTGTCCTGGGCTTGGGCGCCATCATTGGCAGCTTCCTCAGCATGCTGGTCTACCGTCTGCCGATCATGCTCAGGCGCAGCTGGGAAGAAGACTGCCAGGCCCTCACCGCACGACGCGAAACGGACCGGCCGCGCGGGGTCTTCAATCTGGCCCTGCCGCCTTCCCACTGCCCGCAGTGCCAGACGCGGCTTGGGTGGCTGGAAAACATCCCGCTGATCGGTTTCGTGGCCCTCCGCGGCCGCTGCCGCCATTGCCGCGCCCCAATTCCGCCCCGCTATTTCCTGATCGAGCTCGTCACCACGGTGGCGGCGGCCCTCAGCCTGGCGCGCTTTGGCGCGGCACCGGCGGCGATCCTCGCGTTCACCGCCTCCGCCTGCCTGATCGCGCTGACTTTCATCGACTGGAAGGAACAGTTGCTGCCGGATGTGCTGACGCTGCCGCTGCTGTGGCTGGGTCTGCTCGTCAACATAGGCGGTCGCTTCGCAAGCCTGGAGGCCGCGGTCATTGGCGCGGCCAGCGGTTATCTCTCGCTATGGCTCATCTACCACGCCTTCCGCCTCCTGACCGGCAAAGAGGGCATGGGCTACGGCGACTTCAAACTGTTCGCCGCAGCGGGGGCCTGGGTGGGATGGCAATTGCTCCCCCTCCTTCTGCTGCTTGCATCGCTTGCGGGGGCGGTGGTGGGCCTTACCCTGATCGCCTTGAAACGCCAGGGACGCAGCGCCCCGATGCCATTCGGTCCTTATCTCGCGGGCGCCTTCTGGCTTGCGCTCTTTTATGGTCACCCGCTCCTCGCCACCTATTTGCATCTGGCGCATGGCCGCTGAACGCACGTGGCGGGTCGCCCTCACGGGAGGTGCGGGGACAGGCAAATCGACGGTGGCGCAGATGTTTGCCGAACGCGGCATACCCGTCACCGACGCCGATGCCCTCGCGCACGAATTCATGGAACCGGGCCAGGAGGCCAATGCGCGCATCCGCGCGCTCTTTGGATCGGGCATAACCGACAGTGAAGGCCATATCGACAGGCCGGCGCTCCGTCGCATCGTCTTTGCGGACCTGCAGGCGCGCCGTGCGCTCGAAGCAGTCCTCCATCCCCTCATCCGGAACGCCCTGCGGGCGCGCTCCGAAGGCGCCTGCCCCTACGCGCTGCTCGTAATCCCGCTTCTCGCCGAAAACGGGCGGCCCCCATTTGTCGATCGCATCGCGGTGGTAGACACCGACCCCAAGCTGCAAAGAGCCCGGCTGCGCGAACGCCAGCTGAACCCCGCCGCCATCGACCAGTTGTTGGCCATTCAGGCGACCCGCGCGCAGCGGCTGGCGATGGCAGACGACATCCTCGTCAATAAGGGCAGCCGCGAGGAACTGCGCGCCCGCGTGGCGGCCCTGGATGAACGTTACCGGCAGATCGTGAAGAATCGCCCCGCCCTTTGCGAATGACCCGCAGCGGACAAGATGGCCTTGCCGTGCGGCGCAGGCCTTTCCCGGCCGTTGCAGTCCTCAACGATACCAGGCGGGCCAGGCCGCCTTTCACCTCTTTTGGGGGTTTCAGGCCCAGGCCGCGTGGACGCAGGATCCGCCTGGGGAGGCGCCTTTACGCAACGGCGCAAAAAGACCGGACGCCACTTCCGGCAGACGGCCGCGCAGACCCCGGCGGCCCCAGACACGCGCCACGGGCCTCATGGCGGCAGGCACCGGCACCCCTGGGCGGGGTGGGGCAGGCCGCCGCACGCGATCGGACAGGGGAGACGTGAGACCGGTGTTTGCGTTTCGCGCCGCTCACCGTGCGGCCCCGGTTGCAGACGGCCACCTGCTCGCAAGCGGCATGTCTAGCCGGCCGTACCGGCGCGGGGCGCCGCGTTGCGTTCGAGAATCTCCAGAATGGGCTTCACCACGTCGATCGGCATGGGGAAGACGACGGTGGAATTGTTTTCGCGCGCAATCTCGCTTAGCGTCTGTAGATAGCGCAGCTGCATCCCCCCGGGGGCCGTCGCCAGGATCCTGGCGGCATTGATCAGGGTCTGCGCGGCCTGGAATTCGGCCTCGGCGTGGATGACCTTGGCGCGCCGGTCGCGCTCCGCTTCGGCCTGCTTGGCGATCGCCCGGATCATGTCATCCGTCAGCAAAATGTCGCGCACTTCGACATTGATCACCTCGATGCCCCACGCGTCCACCTGTTTTTCCAGGATCGCCTGTATGTCGCCGTTTAGCTTGTTACGTTCCGCCAGCATCTCATCGAGTTCGTGGTTGCCGATGACCGATCGCAGCGTCGTCTGCGCGAGCTTGCTGGTGGCCGCATAATAGTTCTCCACGTGAATGAATGCCTTGGCCGCATCGATCACGCGAAAATAAAGCACGGCATCGACCCTCACCGACACATTGTCCCGGGATATGGCGTCCTGAACGGGCACATCGTGCACTTGCGTACGCAAATCCACCCGTACCATGCGCTGAACGACGGGGATGACCACGATCAGACCAGGCCCCTTCACACCGGTAAAACGGCCGAAGGTAAAGATCACGGCACGCTGATACTCGTAGATCACATGCAAAGACCAGGCGAGCACGAGGACAAACGCCGTCAGAAAAGCCAGAAGCGAGAAAGCGACCATGGCAATCATTCCTCCTGTCAGGCGCCTGCGCACCGGGTTTGCGCAATGCAAGCGTTGTGTAAAGCATAGCCCACGATACCGCCGCCGCCCTCAGTCTTTTCCCACCGGATCCCCGGGGATTGCAAACGCGCCGCTGCGCAAAGCCACACCCTGCCCGCCGAGGTCGCGGCTGCGCGGAAGATCGCTGTACGTCATGCCGCCCAGTGCGTAGGTCGGCAGGGCGACGGAGGCGGCCAGTTGCGCAAATCCCCGCCACCCCAACGGCACGGCGCCTGGATGGGATGCGGTCGCCTGGACGGGCGAAATCACTGCGAAATCGCAGTCGATACGGGCGGCATGCGCAAGCTCTGCCGCCGTATGGCAGGATGCCCCGACAAGGAGGGGCCGCGGCAGCGGCCGCTCGCGCAGCGCAAGGAGGCGGCGGGTGGTGAGGTGCACACCATCGGCACAACCGGAAACGGCATCGGCAGGGGCGTTGAGCAGGAGCTTGGCGCCATAACGGCGGCACAGGCCGTGCACCCGGCGGGCGAAGGATCGCAGGCGGCGGGGAGACCAGGGTTCCCGCAACTGGACCAGCGCGGTCTGTCGCGCGAGCGCGTCCTGGAGACTCGCAAGAAAGGCGTCTTCGCCGGTCTGTGCAACGGCGCTGATCAGGTAGTAAGGAGGCAGCCAGAGCCGGGCGACCAGGGGCACATCGGCCGGCAGAAAATCCATGCGCGCAAGCTCGAAGGCGGTACACCAGCGGATCCGCTGACCCTCGCGCGCCTCGGGTACACCATCGAACGCGGCGACGACCCACAACGAAAGATGGATGCCTGCGGGATCGCGGGCGCGCCAGTGCGGCAGCGGCTCCACGGCGGTTGCCTCGATGCCCAGCTCTTCGCGCAACTCGCGAACCAGGGCGTCTTGTTCCTCTTCCCCGGGTTCGACCTTGCCGCCGGGAAACTCCCAGAGACCGGCGCCCGCCTTGCCGTGCGGGCGCTGACTGACGAGATAATGCCCTTGCTTGTCGCAGACGAGCGCCGCCACGACGACCTGACAGTGTTCAGGTTCTGTAGGCACCATTAATGCGTACGTACTCGTATGACAGGTCACTGGTGAACACGGTGGCGGAGGCGCCACCCTGCCCCAGATCGACACCGATGCGGATTTCTTCGCCCGCAAAGGCCTGGCGGCCCCATTCCTCGCTGTAGCCCGGATCCACCGCGCCATTGCGGAAGACACACACATCCCCGAGCATGACCACGATGGCGCGCGTATCCAAAGCCGCGATGGGTGCGCGGCCGATCGCCATCAGGATGCGGCCCCAGTTGGGGTCGCTGGCAAAGAGCGCCGTCTTTACGAGCGGCGAGAGCGCGATGGTATTGGCGACCACCCGGCATTCCTCCACCGAACGCCCGCCTGTCACGCGCACCGTGACGAACTTGGTGGCCCCTTCGCCGTCGCGCACGATCGCCTGGGCGAGCGTCATGCACACCCGCTCCAGTCCTTCCACGAAGGCGTTCCACACCGGTCCCGATCGTTCGAGAAGGACGCCGGAACGGCCCGTTGCGAGCAGAACGAGGGCGTCGTTCGTGGAGGTGTCGCCGTCGACGGTAATCGCGTTGAACGTGGTCGCAACGGCCTGCTGCAGGGCGGCCTGCAGTATCGGCGCCTCCGCCACCGCGTCGGTCGCCACGAAGGAGAGCATCGTCGCCATGTTCGGATGGATCATCCCCGACCCCTTGGCGATGCCTGTGATCGTGATTGCGCGGGTGCCGATCGGCAGCGTCACCGATGCGCCCTTGGCGACGGTGTCGGTGGTCATGATGCCCGACGCCGCGTCATCCCAGCCTTCGGCATGGCCCGCCTCGAGGGCTGCCGGAATCCCCGCGACGATGCGGTCGACCGGCAGCGGTTCACCGATCACGCCGGTCGAAAACGGCAGGACTTCCTCGACACTGCAATGAAGGCGCTCGGCGACGGCCTGGCAGCAGCGGCGGGCGTCCTCAAGACCGCGCTCCCCGGTCGCCGCGTTGGCATAGCCCGTATTGATGATCAAAGCGCGCGGCGTGGCAAGGCGCAGGTGCGTTTTGGCCAGCATGACAGGCGCGGCGGCGAACTGGCTCTGGGTGAAGACCGCAGCCGCGGTCGTGCCCTCATCACACTGGATGATGACCAGATCGCGCCGATCGGCCTTGCGAATGCCCGCCATGACCGTGCCGAGACGAATGCCGTGGACCGGCCGCAGATGCGGCAAACCCTTGATGCCGACCGCCATACTGTTCCCTCTTTCCCTTGCGCCTAGGCGAGCTTACCGTGGCACTGCTTGTATTTCTTCCCCGATCCGCACGGGCAGGGGTCGTTGCGCCCGACCTTCGGGGCGGCGCGCACGACGGTCTGCACCGCCAGATTCCCGTCCCCTTCGTCGACCATGACGCTTGGGTGCTCGTAGATGGCCGCGCCCGGCATGCGCCGCTGTTCGTCGAAAAGATCGATGTCCGCCTCATCCTGCACCTGCACCTGCATGATGGTCGTGATGACCTCCCGCTTGATCCGGTCCAGCATGTCGGAAAAGAGCTCGAAGGCTTCCCGCTTGAATTCCTGCTGGGGGCTCTTTTGCGCGTAACCGCGCAGATGAATGCCCTGGCGCAGGTGGTCCATCGCCGCCAGATGATCCTTCCACTGCATATCCAGCACCTGCAGCATGACCGCCTTCTCCAGGTGGCGCATCGTTTCGGCACCGAGCGCCGCGGTCTTTGCGGCATAACTCTTTTCGGCCTCCTCCTGAATGCGGGTACGCAGGCCGTCTTCGTCGAGCGCCGGGTCATCCTTCAGCCACTGCTCGATGGGCAGCACCAGCATGAGTTCGCGCGAAAGCGTTTCGACGAGACCCGGTATGTCCCACTGCTCCTCGAAGCTGTCGGGCGGCACGTGCTCGCTGACCAGTTCCGAGACGACGTCTTTGTGAATGGCAGCGACACTCGCACTCACATCCTCGACCACCAGCAGCTTGTTGCGCTGGTCGTAGATGACCTTGCGCTGGTCGTTGGCGACATCGTCGTATTCGAGCAACTGCTTGCGCATGTCGAAGTTGTGCGCCTCGACCTTGCGCTGGGCGTTTTCGATGGCCTTGGTGACCCAGGGATGCTCGATGGCGTCGCCCTCTTCCATGCCGAGCCGTTCCATGAGACCGGCGACCCGGTCGGAGCCGAAGATGCGCATCAGGTTGTCTTCGAGCGACAGATAAAAACGCGTCATGCCCGGATCACCCTGGCGCCCGGACCGGCCACGCAGCTGGTTGTCGATGCGGCGCGACTCATGGCGCTCGGTGCCGATCACCCGCAAACCGCCGGCGGCGACCACACGGTCGTGCCGTTCCTGCCAGCGCGCCCGGATCTGCTCGCGTTCCGCCTCGGTCTGCGCGCCGGCGAGCTCCATTTCCGGGTTGCCGCCAAGAACGATGTCCGTTCCGCGGCCAGCCATGTTCGTGGCGATCGTCACCGCCCCTTCGCGGCCGGCTTCGGCGATGATGTGGGCCTCACGCTCGTGCTGCTTGGCATTGAGCACCTCGTGCGGAATCTTCTCCTGCTTGAGAAGCGCAGACAGGTGTTCCGAATGCTCGATCGATGCCGTTCCGACCAGGACCGGCTGCCCCTGCTTGTGCGCCTCACGGATCTCGGCGATGATCGCTGCGTGCTTTTCGGCGGCCGTCCGGTAGACCTTGTCCCCCGTGTCCTCGCGAATCGCGGACCTGTGGGTGGGGATGATGGCGACCTCCAGATTGTAGATTTCGGCAAACTCGGCGGCTTCGGTATCGGCTGTACCGGTCATGCCGGCGAGCTTTTCGTAGAGACGGAAGTAGTTCTGGAAGGTGATGGAGGCCAGAGTCTGGTTTTCATTCTGGATCGCCACCTTCTCCTTGGCCTCGATCGCCTGGTGCAGGCCATCCCCCCAGCGCCGTCCCGGCATCATGCGGCCGGTGAATTCGTCGACAATGACGACCTGCCCGTCGGAAATGATGTAGTCCACCTCGCGATGAAACAGCACATGGGCGCGCAGTGCCGCGTTCAGGTGGTGCAGAAGGCTGATGTTCGCGACGTCGTACAGGCCGCTGTCGTCTACCAGCAGGCCGGCCTTGGCAAGCAGGCGCTCGGCCGTTTCATGGCCCGCTTCGGTGAGATAGACCTGCTTGGCCTTTTCATCAACCGTAAAATCACCGGCTCCCTCTTCGCTCTCCTGTTTCTTCAGTTTCGGAACGATGGCGTCTATGCGCGCGTAGAGATCGGTATTTTCTTCGGTGGGCCCTGAGATGATGAGCGGCGTGCGCGCTTCGTCGATCAGGATGGAATCGACCTCGTCTACGATCGCAAAATGCAACGGACGCTGGACGCGCTCATCGGCGCTGAACGCCATGTTGTCGCGGAGATAGTCAAAGCCAAACTCATTGTTCGTGCCGTAGGTGATGTCTGCGGCATACGCCTCGCGCCTGGCCGGACCATCCAGCGTCGACACGACGACGCCCACGGTGAGCCCGAGAAAGCGGTAGACACGGCCCATCCAGTCGGCGTCACGGCGCGCAAGATAGTCATTGACCGTCACCACGTGCACACCCTTTCCAGACAGCGCGTTCAGGTAGGCGGCGAGGGTGGCCACCAGCGTCTTGCCTTCGCCGGTGCGCATCTCCGCGATCTTCCCGTCATGGAGCGCCATGCCACCGATCAGCTGTACGTCGAAATGACGCATGCCCAACGTGCGCTTGGCCGCCTCACGGACGGTCGCGAAGGCCTCCGGCAGGAGGTCATTGGCGGATTCCCCGCGCCCGAGCCGTTCACGAAACTCGGCGGTCTTGGCGGCGAGCGCCTCGTCCGGGAGCGGAGCGATCTGGCTTTCCAGGGCGTTGACGAGCGCCAGCTTCTGCCGCATGCGGCGGATGAGGCGGTCGTTGCGGCTGCCAAAGAATTTACTGAAGACGTTTACGGCCATTTTTTTCTGCGCGCTGAAGTAAAGGCGCATTATGGCGGAAAAGCGGGTTTACTTGAACACTTGCGCGGCTAATGCCGGTCTGCGAGGTGAAGAAAACCGATCGGGTTGATGGGCATACCGTTCAGGGTGACCTCGAAGTGGAGGTGCGGACCAGTCGAATAGCCGGTGTCGCCCACCCGTCCAATCAGCGTTCCCTTATGGACGACCTCGCCGGTATGCACATAGGCCGCACTCAAGTGTGCGTACATGGTGACTTCTCCCCGGCCGTCGAACACCTTGACGAGGCGGCCAAACCCCCCGTCCGTCTGGGCGAAGATCACGATCCCCGCCGCCATCGCCCGCACCGGCGTCCCCACGGGCGCTGCGATGTCGACGCCGGGATGAAAGCCCGGCCGCCCGGTAAAGGGGTCAGGCCGCGGCCCGAAGGGTGAAGAAATCCACCCGCCCCGCACCGGCCACCCGCCAGGCGTCGTCATCCGGCGCACCGCGTGCGCGGCCAGGACGTGCGTCAGGGCAGCCAGTTCCACCTGGCGCTGCCCCAGTTGGCGGGCGAGCTCGCCCGCCAGGGCCTGGAGGGCCGCCACATTGACATTGGGATTCAGGGAGGCCGCATGCCACCCGGCCCTAAGCGGAGCGGCCACTTGCGCCCGCGCGGGCGCCGCCGGCAACCCGGCGAGCTGGCGCAGACGGGCGCCCATGGCGTCGAGCTGACTCGCCTGCGCGGTCAGCCGCCCCACCTGGCGGGCCAGCTGCGCCAGGGTATCGCGGCTGCTCATCTGCAGCTGTTGCACCTCGGCGGCCTCGCGCTGCACGGTGGTACCCCCCAGACGCCCCGTGCCACTGCGCCGGACGTGCCATGCGTGCAGCCAGAAAAGGGCGCTGCCCAAGGCGACGGGGAGTATGAGCAGCGCGGCCATCATGGCGAGGATCCGCTCGATGGACACCGTGAGCGGACGCGCAAGCCCGTCGCGCATGATGATGATGTTCATGTCGATCTCTGGCCGTTTATGTGCGCCTGCTGACGCAATTGGGCCGCGAGCTGGCGCAAGGAACTCATGAGGCCCAAAGCGGGAGGGGTTGCGGCCTTCGTCCGGCTTTCCACCGCGCGATGCACACGGAAGGCCACCGGCGCCAGACCCATGCTGCCGATGATACGGTCACGCAGGCCCGACAGGCGGGCCGCGTTATCCGCCAGCGCGCCCAATTCGCTGTTCAGAACACCAAGCCCTGCCTGGGTACTGGTGGAAATGACGGCCACCTGGCGGGCAAGCGCCCGGTAGTCAGAGCCTGGGTTTGCCGATGCCGCGGAGACCGCCCACGCATTCCACATCTGGTAGGTGACGACCGTCAGCGTCAGCGGCACGACGAGGGCGACGATGCCCAAACCCAACTGCCACCGCCGCCCCGTCAGGAGAAACTGCTTCTTCCAGGGGCGCCGGCGCCCGACGATCAGGACCGTTGTGCGCGCCAAATCAGGTCCCTTCATGCGTAGTACGTCCTGTAGGTCAAACCGCCGATACGGCGTGGGTGAACGATACCGCCGGCCGGTCCGATTCCGCAAAGGACACAAGTTCCCAGGCGTCGGCATCGGCCACCAGGGTCCGCAGCAGCCGGTTGTTCAGGGCATGCCCCGACTTGTAGGCGCTGAAGGACCCGATCAGTGGATGGCCAAGCAGATACAGATCGCCGATGGCGTCGAGAATTTTATGCTTGACGAACTCATCCTCATAGCGAAGGCCGTCTTCGTTCAATATCCGGAAATCGTCCATGACGATCGCGTTGTCAAGACCGCCCCCGCGCGCCAGACCATCGGCACGCAGCGCCTCCAGCTCCTTCATGAACCCGAAGGTACGGGCGCGGCTGATTTCCTTGACAAAGGAGGTGGTTGAAAAATCAATGCATGCGACCTGGGTCGAATTGCGGAATATCGGGTGATCAAAATCAATGGAAAAGGCGACCTTGAAGCCATCCCATGGCTCAAATCGCACCCACTTTCCCCCTTCTTCGATCTCGATCGTCTTGCGTATGCGCATGAAGCGCTTCGGCGCGTTTTGCTCCTCGATTCCTGCCGACTGGATCAGGAATACGAACGGACCCGCGCTGCCATCCATGATCGGCACCTCCGCCGCGGTCAGGTCGACATAGGCGTTGTCGATCCCGAGGCCCGCAAAAGCAGACATCAAGTGCTCCACGGTCGAGATGCGTGCCCCGTTGTGTTCGAGCGTCGTCGACAACCGCGTGTCGCTGACATTCTCCGGACAGGCGCGCACCTCGATCAGGCTGGGCGTATCCACGCGGCGAAAAACGATGCCGCTGTCGGCCGGTGCCGGCCGCAACGTCAAATAAACCTTGTCCCCCGTATGCAATCCGACGCCCGTCGCCCTAATGACATTCTTCAGTGTTCTTTGTTTGATCATGGGTACTTCCGAGCAATAAACCATACACAAACGGCTTGCCTGCCAACCCCGCCGGACCGTCCCTGTGCGGCATCACCAAGCGATCAGCGTCATGTTAAACTGTAAAGACAAACGGCCCACCTGTCCAGAACGCCGGCCACGCGGGTCCCCGACGGCGAACTTCAGCCGACAAACGGGACTAGTCCGCCTGGCGCCGCAAGAAAGCGGGAATATCCAGGTAGTCCGCTCCCATCGTCTCTGCCGGCCGCCCCCGATCCCGCCGGTTGCGGATGATGGTCGGAGTGTCCAGCTGATCGTAATCCGGGGCCATTGTGCCCCCCTTGGCCGCAACCTTCAGGGTGGCGGCCCGCTTCTGCCCTTGGCCGAGCCCTGTCGCAACCACCGTGACCCGCATTTCGTCATTCATATCCGGATCGAACGCCGTGCCGATCACCACGGTGGCATCCTCGGAGGCAAACTCCTTGATGGTATCGCCCACCTCCGCGAATTCGCCAATGGACATATTGGCCCCCGCGGTCACATTGACGAGCATGCCCCGCGCCCCGGCGATGTCGATATCCTCGAGCAGCGGACTGGAAATCGCCGCCCGGGCCGCCTCCTGCGCGCGCTCCGGACCGCGGGCCACCGCCGATCCCATCATCGCCATGCCCATCTCCGACATGACAGTCCGCACGTCGGCGAAATCGACGTTGATGTGGCCCGGCCGCGTAATCAGCTCGGCAATGCCCTGCACGGCCCCCTGCAGGACCTGGTTGGCGCGCCCGAATGCGTCCAGCAAGGTCATGTCGCGGCCGACGACTGCCAGCAGCTTCTCGTTCGGTATCGTGATGATCGAGTCCACGTACTCGCTCAAGTCGCGAATGCCCTGATCGGCAACCGCCATGCGCTTGCGCCCCTCGAACGGGAAGGGCTTCGTGATCACCGCCACCGTCAGGATCCCTTGATCCTTGGCGATCTGTGCGACCACCGGGGCTGCGCCCGTGCCCGTACCGCCACCCATGCCGGCGGTAATGAATACCATGTCGGCGCCGGCCAGGGCTTCGGCTATCCGGTCCCGGTCCTCAACCGCGGCCTGACGGCCAATGGCCGGGTCGGCACCCGCCCCCAACCCCTTGGTCAGGTTGGATCCGAGCTGCAAGACGAGATTGGCCGCCGACCGCTTGATAGCCTGCGCATCCGTGTTCGCAACGATAAATTCCACGCCCTCGATGTTCGAACGCATCATGTAGTCGATGGCGTTGCCGCCGCCACCACCCACCCCGATGACCTTTATGACGGCCTGCTGGCCGCCAGCATCCACTATTTCAAACATATCCTCGTCTCCTATTAGCAGAATGCACTCTCGTTATCCAACCACCCCACACCCCACTGCTGTTTTTAAAAATTCCCCTGGAACCAGCTCCTCATGCGACCCCAGATGTCCTGTAGACGGGTCGGCATGGCCCGGCCGGCCGGTTCGAATTTCGCATTGGCAGTCTGTTTGTTGCCAAATAGAACAAGTCCAACTCCGGTCGCGAAGATCGGGTTGTGTACGACGCCGCTTAATCCGCCCACGTACTGGGGCGCGCCCAGCCGCACCGGTGTATGGAAGACCTCTTCTGCGAGTTCCACCATCCCTTCCATCTTTGCGCTGCCGCCCGTCAGCACGATGCCCGAACCCAGCAGATCGGCGAATCCGCTCTTGCGCAGGTCCTCGCCCACCAGTTCGTAGAGTTCCGTAATGCGGGGCTCGACGACTTCGGCAAGCGTCCGGCGCGACAGCTTGCGTGGCGCCCTCTCGCCGACACTCGGCACCTCGACCACCCCATCCTCCACCATCTGCCCGTATGCGCAGCCATACTTCTTCTTGATGTCTTCGGCGTGCTGGGTCGGTGTCCGCAGCGCCACCGCGATATCGTTTGTCACCTGATCGCCCGCTATCGGTATCACGGCCGTGTGCCGGATGGCGCCCTGGGTAAACACGGAAATGTCGGTGGTGCCACCCCCGATATCAACGAGACAGACGCCCAATTCCTTTTCGTCCTCGGTCAGCACCGACATGCTGGAGGCGAGCTGCTCCAAAATGATGTCGTCGACCTCGAGGCCACAGCGGCGCACACACTTGATGATGTTCTGGGCAGCGCTCACGGCACCGGTAACGATGTGAACCTTCGCTTCGAGACGCACCCCGGACATGCCGATGGGCTCGCGTACGCCCTCCTGCCGGTCGATGATGTATTCCTGGGGCAGGATATGGAGGATCTTTTGGTCTGCGGGAATGGGCAGGGCACGCGCCGCCTCGAGGACGCGCGCCACATCGCTGTCTGCCACCTCCTTGTTCTTGATGGCGACGATGCCGTGCGAATTGAGCGAATTGATGTGGCTGCCGGCGATGCCGGCGTAGACGGAGTGAATCTGGCAGCCGGCCATCAGTTCCGCCTCTTCGATCGCCCTTTGGATCGACTGGACCGTCGACTCGATGTTGACCACGACACCCTTCTTCAGGCCACGGGATGGCTGGTGGCCCACACCGATGATTTCGATCTCGCCGCTGTCGGAGACCTCGCCGACAATCGCCAGAACCTTCGACGTGCCGATATCGAGTCCGACCACCAGCCGTGCATCGTTTTTCCTAACCATGTGTGTCCCCAGGGCCTTTGCGCCACCGGACCGCGAAGCCATTCGTGTAGCGGAGGTCGATACTGCGCATGTGCGGGATCTGCGCAGCCAGTTGCGGGAAGACCTGCACCAGGCGCACGAGGCGTGCATGGGGCCGGCGCCCCAACACGATCGTCACACCGTCTCCCAATCGGGCACGCCACGCCTGACGGGCTGACAACCACAGCCTTGTAATAGTCAAAGACCGCGGCGCGAGAATGGTACTGAACTGCTGATAACGGCTGAGCATCTGACTTTCGTCGCCCTTCGGTCCATAGAAAATGGGGAGGCCGGCGGGCTTTCCGACGCCGTCTAGGTGAATCTGCGCACCCCGCGCATTCACGAACCCGCCGCCTGCCCATTGCGCGACGAGCTTCTGGTCGCGCAACACAATATCGAGTGTGCGCGGAAAGCGGCGCGTGACACTGACATGCGCCGCCCACGGCACGGTCCGCACGGCCGCCGCCACTGCGGCCAGATCCAGGGCGTAAAAATTCGCATGCATGAAGGGGCTTACCGCGGCAACCAGACGGTCCCGCGGGACGCGCGGGAAGTGCCCGACAAAACGCACCATGCGCACAGGAAAGCGCCCGGGCGCCAACAGGCGGTGCACGGCCAGGCCGCCGGCCATGACCGGGAGGATAATGGCGAGCATGATTCCGGTCCGCCGTGAGCGCAGACGATGAAACCGGCCCTCGCCGCCGCGCGCATCGCTGCGGCGGGGGCGGATTTCACCGCTCACGACGCTCATCGCGCACCCCCTGCCTGATCGAGAATGGCCAGAACCAGATCCTCAAACGACAGGCCCGCAGCCCGGGCCGCCATGGGCACGAGACTGTGATCGGTCATGCCTGGCGCGGTATTGAGTTCAAGCACATAGAACCGTCCCTTGGCGTCGCGCATCAGGTCAACGCGGCCCCAGCCCTGCGCGCCGAGGGCCTCGAAGGCGCGCAGGGAAAGGAGCTGCGCCTCCCGTTCTTCGTCTGGCGCAAGTCCTGCCGGACAGTGGTATTGCGTCGTATTGAGGACGTACTTGGCCTCGTAGTCGTAAAATTCCTGCGGCGTTTCCAGGCGGATCACAGGCAAGGCCCGGCCGCCGAGTATGGCGCAGGTGTACTCCGCGCCCACCACGCATCGTTCGGCCAGCACATGCCCGTAGTCTGCCGCCAGACGATAGGCTCCGGGCAGGTCTTTGGGGTCACGCACCTTGGTGATGCCGATGCTCGACCCTTCGGCCACCGGCTTTATGATCAGCGGGTAGCCGAGCCGCGTTGCGGCCGCCGCCATGTCCTCCTCCGTGCGGATGAGCGCATATTCCGGGGTCGGCACGCCGCCTGCCACCCACACCGCCTTGCTGAGCGCCTTGTCCATGGCGACTGCCGACGCGGTCACACCGCTTCCCGTATAGGGCAGACCCAAGACCTCCAGGAAACCCTGGATCGCCCCGTCCTCCCCGAGGCGGCCGTGCAGCGCGAGAAACACCCGCCTGAAACCACCCGCCAGCAGGCGGCTGGCGATGTCGGGCTGCACATCGATACCGTGCGCATCGACGCCACGGGACACCAGGGCCCGAAGGACGGCGGCCCCACTCTTTAAAGAGACCTCGCGCTCGGACGAGGGCCCACCGTAGAGCACCGCCACGCGGCCGTAATCGTTCATCGCGCGTCTCCCAAAAACCGGACTTCCGGTTCAAGAAAAATGCCCGTACGTTCCTTCACGGCCGCCTGAACGCGCGCAATGAGTGTTTCTATCTGCGCGGCGCTGGCGCCTCCCTCGTTGATGATGAAATTGGCGTGCCGCTCCGACACCACCGCAGCCCCCTCACGCAGCCCCTTTAATCCGGCCTGCTCGATCAGTCGCCCGGCGTGGTGCCCGGGCGGGTTTCGAAATACGGAACCCGCGTTGGCGGTCTGCATGGGTTGCGTCGCGTTGCGCGCTTTGAGCAGTACGCGGATGCGCGCCTGCCCGTCGGCATCCGCCGCCGTCAGGCGAAACGTCGCGCCGACGAACCACTCGTCGACGGACGGCCCCTGGGCATGCCGGTAACGCACGACGAACTCCTCCTTGTTGCGCCGGCGCATGATCCCGCCGCGATCGAGGACATCGACACTTTCGACAAAATCCCATGTCTCACTGCCCGCCGCGCCGGCGTTCATGGCGAGCGCACCGCCGACCGTACCTGGTATGCCGGCGAAAAATTCGAGACCGCGCAAGCCCTGGCGCGCGCAAAACCGCGCGAGCTTGGCGACCGGCACGCCGGCGCCCGCATGGACCCGATCGTCATCCCGGGCAAGGTCGCCGAGGCCGCCTGCGGTCACGATGACGACGCCCCTGATCCCCGCATCGCGCACAAGGACGTTGCTGCCCAATCCCAGCCAGGTGATGGGCCGCGCCGCCTCGCGCTGAAGAAAGTCCGCCAACTCATCCGTGTCGCGCGGCAAAAAAAGGAGTTCCGCCGGACCGCCCACGCGCCAGGTCGTATGCGGCGCAAGGGGCGCGCCGGGCCGTTCGCGCAATCCACAATGGCGGCTCGTCGCCATCATCGCCCCCTCCCGCACAGTGCCGGCAGGCCCAGTGCAACCTGACCGATGTTACCGGCACCGAGGGTCAGCACGAGGTCGTTGCTTTGCACGACGCTGCTAAGCGCGCTGCCCAAGGTGGCCACGTCCTCCACGAACACCGGCTGACGCCCGCGCGCCCGGATCGAACGGCACAAGGCGCGGCCGTCGGCCCCGCTGATCGGCACCTCGCCTGCGGCATAGACCTCGGTTATGAACAAATTGTCGATCTCCGACAGCACCGCGCTGAAATCGTCGAGCAAATCGTGCGTGCGGCTGTAGCGATGGGGCTGGAAGGCGACGACCAGCCGGCGCTCGGGCCAGCCCTCGCGGGCCGCCCGGATGGTGGCCTGGATTTCCCGCGGATGATGCGCATAGTCGTCGACAAACAACACATCCGCGCCCGCCTGGGTTTCTGTGGCGTTTATCTGGAACCGGCGTCCGATGCCCGCGAACGCGGCGAGCCCCGCGGCGATGTCCGCCCGCTGTGCCCCAAGCTCCCGGCCGACAGCGATGGCGGCAAGCGCGTTCAATACGTTGTGGTAACCCGGTTGCCGCAGCGTCACCTCCAGCCACTCCTCCTCACCGTCCCACGCCACGCGAAACCGCATTTGCTGGCCGTTTTGCGTGATGTGGTGCGCCCGCAGCTGGGCGTCTTCACTGATGCCGTAAGTCAGCACGGGCTTGTGGATCTCCGCGACCATGCCGCGAATGACCGGATCATCGATGCAAACGATAGCGAGCCCGTAAAAGGGCAGATTTTGCAGAAACGCAAGGAACGCCTGCTTGAGCCGCGCAAAGTCACCGCCGTAGGTGCTCATGTGATCGGCGTCGATATTGGTTACGATCGCGATCAACGGCTGGAGATGGAGGAACGATGCATCGCTTTCGTCGGCTTCGGCGACGAGATAGCGGCCGTGGCCGAGGCGCGCATGACTGCCGGCGCTGTTGAGGCGGCCACCGATGACGAACGTGGGATCCAGTCCGGCCTGCGCGAGCACGCTCGCGACGAGGCTCGTCGTCGTCGTTTTGCCATGCGTGCCTGCCACCGCCACACCATGCTGCAACCTCATCAGCTCGCCCAGCATCTCGGCGCGCGGAATGACGGGGATCTTGGCCGCCCGCGCCGCCAGAACCTCGGGGTTTTCCGCGGAGATGGCCGAGGACACGACCACCACGTCCTGTTTGTCGACATAGTTCTGGTCATGGCCGATGTGGACACGGATACCAAGGCCTGCCAGGCGCCTTGTGTTGGCGCTCTCCTGGGCGTCCGAACCCGACACATCGAACTTGAGCGTGTGCAATACCTCGGCAATCCCGCACATGCCGGCGCCGCCAATGCCTACGAAGTGGATTCTGTGGACCTTATGCATGCATCACCTCGAGGCAAGCCTGGACGATCCGTTGCGTGGCATCGGGAATGGCGCAGGCGCGGCTGCTCGCGGCCATGTCGCGGGCAACTGCCGGACTGTGCATGAATCCGCTCAGGATTTCCGCCACGCGGGCGGCCGTGAATTCATCCTGCGGCACACAGAGCGCCGCGCCCCGATCCGCCAGAAAACGGGCGTTGGCCATCTGATGATCGTCGGCGGCATGCGGATACGGAACCAGGACCGCAGCGACACCGACGGCGCAGATTTCGCTGATTGTCATGGCGCCCGCCCGGCAGATGACGACATCGGCCCATGCATAGGCGGCCGCCATATCATCGAAAAAGGGCAGGATCTCGCCCTCCACGCCGTGTCGCTGATAGTCGGCCTGCGTCGCATCGACATGCCGCGCCCCGCATTGATGCCGCACGAGCGGCCGCTCGGCGGCCGGCATGAGCGCAAGCGCCGCCGGCACGGTTTCGTTCAGGGCCATCGCCCCCTGGCTGCCGCCTATGATCAGCAGATGCAGCGGCGGCACATGGTCGCGCAGCCGGTTTTCCGGCGCAGGAAGCCGCAGGATCTCGGCGCGCACCGGATTGCCGATATGGATTGCGCCCGGCACGCCCTTGAAGGCCCCCGGAAATCCGGTCAGCACACGGGCCGCGACCAGGGCGAGCCAGCGGTTGGTGAGACCGGCATACGCGTTCTGCTCGTGGATGACAAGGGGTGTACGCGTCAGCCAGGCCACGATGCCACCCGGACCGGACACGAACCCGCCGAGCGCCAAAGCCACACCGGGCCTGTGGCGGCGGAAAATGCGCAGGGTCTCCACCAGTGCAAACGTAAGACGGACAGGCAGCAGCACGCGGTCGGCCACGGAACGGCGCCGCAGGCCGCGGATACGTATCCACTCGATCGGAAATCCGGCGGCCGGGACCACGCGCGCCTCGAGACCCCTTTCCGTTCCGACCCAGACCACGCCGACCTGCATGGCGCGCAACGCTTCCGCCACCGCCAGCGCCGGGAACACGTGGCCTCCTGTACCGCCTGCGAATATCATCACGGTCTTCATGATCGGGAAGCTCCCTGGGTCCGCGTCTCCCGGTCGATCCGCAACAAAATGCCCATGGCCGCGCAGCTGACAAGAGTGCTCGAACCGCCGTAGCTCAGAAGCGGCAGAGCGAGCCCTTTGGTCGGCAGAACACCCATGTTGACACCCATGTTGATGAGGGCTTCGAGCAGGATCAGAAGCCCGACTCCGTTGGCCACGTAGGCGGAATAGAGGTCATGGTGCCGGGCCGCCTCGGCGATCTGGAAGGCGCGGACGAGGATGACCGCAAACAGCACGGCGATGACAACCACGCCGACGAATCCGAATTCCTCGGCAATGATGGCAAACAGAAAATCTGTGTGCGCAGCCGGCAGATAATACAGTTTCTGCAGACTGCGGCCGAGGCCCCGGCCCCACAGCCCGCCGCGGCCAAACGCCATGAGCGACTGCACCAGCTGATAGCCGTCGCCGCGCGCTTGGGCGAACGGATGCAGGAAGCCCACGATCCGGCTCTCCCGGTAATGCGACACGACGGTGAGCGCGACGGCCGCGCCCAGGCCGGAAATGACCACGGCAAGGAAATGGCTGAGCCGGACACCGCCCATGAACAGCATACCGAAAGCCACCGCCCAGAGGATCACCTCGCTGCCCATGTCGGGCTCGAGCAACAGCAATACCCCGGTAACCATGAGCAGGATGGCAACCGTCATGATGCCGTGCGTGAATTCGCTCAGCCGGTCCTGGCGGCGAACGAGATAGCCGGCCAGGTACAACACGAGGAGAAGCTTGAAGAACTCCGATGGCTGGATATGTCCTACGCCGAGGCTGAGCCAGCGCGCCGATCCGTTGACGCGCACGCCGACGTGCGGTATGAGCACGAGCACCAGAGCGCCCATGCCGGTCAGCAGCAAATACGGCGACAGCCGCTGCCATGCGCTCATCGGAATCTGCACGACAAACGACAGCGTAATCAGGCTGACGATGATGTTTACGCAATCGTGCACGAAATAGTACGCGCTGTAGCCCGACCTGTGCGCCGCGACGAAGGCTGACGCCGAATACACCATCACAAGCCCGACACCAAGCAAAAGCACGACGTCATACAGAAGGATCTTGTCGAGCGGCGGCAGGTGGCGGCGGCCCATGTGGACGGCAATCTCAGACATGCGGCCTCCCTGCGGGCTCCAGGATCTGCCGCCGGACGGCGTCTGCGAAGACTTCACCCCGATGCGTGTAGTTGCGAAACATGTCGAAACTCGCGCAGGCCGGCGACAACAGGACAGAATCGCCCGGTCGCGCCAGGGAGCGGGCCAGCACAACGGCCTGATCCAGATCGGTTGCGCAGACAAGGGGACAGCAGCCATCCAGCGCCGCGGCCAGCTTGTCGGCATCCCGCCCGATCAAGACGACCGCCCGGGCCTTGCTGCTTACGGCGGGACGCAAGGCGCTGAAATCCGCACCCTTCCCGTCGCCGCCGGCAATCAGGACGACCATCCCGGCCATACCCGTCAGCGCCGCGACGGTCGCCCCGACGTTCGTGCCCTTCGAATCGTCGATCCAGGAGATGTCGTCACGTATTCCCACCATGGTGGTGCGATGGGCCAGCCCGCGGAATGCGGTAACCGCCTGGATCATCGCCGTGGTATCGCGGCTTACGGCGGTCGCCAGAGCAAACGCGGCCAGGACGTTTGCGGTGTTGTGCGTACCAGGTATGCCGATGGCATCGACCGGCATGATCCGCGTCCGCCCCTGGCACACCCACGCCCGCCCTGCCTCGGTTGTGACACCGAAATCGTGTCCGATCGGACGGTCGAGCCCAAAGCTGACGACTTCACGTCCCGCCCGCGCCATGGCAGCGACCCAGGAATCCTCGCGGTTGATGATCATGCGGCCGGATCCCGAAAAAATGCGCGCCTTGGCATGCGCATATTCGGTCAGATCCACGTAACGATCCATGTGATCGGGCGTGATGTTGAGCACAGTGGCCGCCACCGCATTCAGGCTCATGGTGGTTTCGAGCTGAAAGCTCGACAATTCCAGCACATAGACGTCCGGCACCGGTTGGGTGAGCAGCGTCAGCACGGGCACGCCGATGTTGCCGGCCACCTGGACGCGGCGCCCGCACGCCTTCAGCATGTCGCCGACCAGCGTCGTGACGGTGCTCTTGCCGTTGGCGCCGGTGATGGCGACGACCGGCGCCTGGCAGGCGCGTGCGAACAGTTCGATGTCACCAACCACCGGGACGCCTGCGGCCGCGGCGGCCTGGATGGCGGGCTCCCTCAGCGGCACGCCGGGACTTGCGACCAGGAGATCGGCCTCGACCAGAAGCGTCGCGGGAAAGGGTCCGCAGACAAGCGGGACATCGGGATGGGCCGCGCTCAGCCGGTCCTGGAGGGGCGGCTTCTCGCGGCTGTCACAGACCGTCACATGATAGCCGTGGCCCTGCAGATACGGAACACACGACAGGCCCGTTTCGCCAAGTCCAAGGACGATGGCATGGCGCCTCATGACCGGATCCCCAATGTCGACAGACCCAGCACGACCAGCAGGAAGCTGACAACCCAGAAGCGGATGATGACGCGCGACTCAGGCCACCCCTTCAGTTCGAAATGATGGTGCAAAGGCGCCATGCGGAAGATGCGCCGGCGCGTCAGCTTGAACGATCCCACCTGCAGCATCACCGACACCGTTTCCGCCACGAACACGCCGCCCATGACAAACAACAGGATTTCCTGCCGGATCATCACGGCGACGATACCGAGAGCGCCGCCGAGGGCGAGCGCGCCGACATCTCCCATGAAGACTTGCGCAGGGTAGGCATTGAACCACAGGAAGCCCAGGGCAGAACCGGCCATGGCGCAGCAAAAGACCAGCAACTCCGCAGCCCCCGGAACCAGGGGCACCGACACGGCGGCCGCCCAGTGCGGGGAGCCGCCCAGATACGCGAGCAACCCCAAGGCGCAGGCCACCAGCGCGGTGGGCACCGCCGCCAGACCATCGAGTCCGTCTGTGAGGTTCACCGCATTGCTGGCGCCGGTCACGACAAGATAGCCAAGGAACGTGAAACTAAAGAGGCCCAGCGAGGCCACGGGGCGGACCATCATGGGGACATGAAAACCCGTCTGCAGCGGCGTCCGGGCGGTGAGAAAGACGGCCAGCGCCGCCACCACCGAGCAGCCCGTCTGCCAGGCAAACTTGGCGCGCGCACCAATCCCGCGCGGATTTTTGTGCAGCAATTTGATGTAGTCGTCGGCAAGGCCGATGGCGCCGAAGGCAAGGAACGTGATCACCGCGATCCACACCTGCATGTCGCTTAGGCGCGCCCAGAGAAGCGTCGCGACCGTGGTGCCAAACAGCATCAGGACGCCGCCCATGGTCGGGGTACCGGCCTTCTGGTAATGACTTTCCGGCCCGTCCCTGCGCACGGTCTGCCCGATCAGGCGTTCGGTGAGACGGCGGATCATGAAGGGACCGATCAGCAGACCGATCCCAAACGCCGTGAACCCGGCAAGAATCGCGCGCAGCACGACATGCGCGAACAAGGACCCGCCTGCGCCAAACAACTCAGACAACCACGGGAGCATCGACAGTCCCCTCCTCGCGCAATGCCTCGACCACTCGCTCCATGCCCATCCGGCGTGACCCCTTGATCAACACCGCGCAATGGGGATGCGCCGCCTGCTGCAGGTCGCGGATCAGCGCTTCCAGTTCTTCATAGTGCCGGCCACGATGACCGGCCGCCGCACTCGCATGCGCGGCAAGCGCCCCGAGCGTCCAGATATGCTCGAGGCCGGCACGGACCGCCTCGGCGCCCAGCGTCTTGTGCAGCATAGCCGCCTCCGGTCCCAGCTCCGCCATATCCCCCAGGACCAGGAAACGCTCGCCCGACACATTGGCCAGGACATCCACCGCGGCGCGGGCCGAATCCGGATTGGCGTTGTATGTGTCGTCGATCAGCTGCATGCCATGCAGGCCCACCAAGGATTCCAGGCGGCCGTGCACAGGGTGCATCGCCTCGAGCCCGGCCACGATCGCCGCTGGCGGCACAGCGCAGGCCGCCGCCGCCGCGGCCGCGGCAACGGCGTTGGCGACGTTGTGCCGGCCCAGGACCGACAGCGTGACCGCCAGCGGCTCTTCGCCAAAAGGGCCGGACAGGCGCACGTTGCTGCCGGTGGCGGTGAGCGTAAAGCGCGCCGAAACGTCCGCGGCCGCCTCGAGACCATAGGTAATCGTGCGCCCGCTCCAGGCATGCCGCCAGGCCGCCGCATACGGCTGGTCGGCGTTGATGACCGCCACGCCACCTGCCCGCAGCGCGCGATAAATCTGTCCTTTTTCCGCCGCCACCGCACGGGTGGTGCCCAATCCCTCGAGATGGGCATGGCCCGCGTTGGTCACGACCGCGACATCTGGGCCGGCGATCGCAGAGAGCGCGGCGATCTCACCTGGCCGGTTCATGCCAATCTCGATGACGGCATAACGGTGCTCCGGACGCAGCCGCAGCAGCGTAAGCGGCATGCCGATGTCATTGTTCAGGTTGCCGGCGGTCGCAATCGTCGGCCCCGCCTGGGCCAAAATCAGGGCAATCATCTCTTTGACGGTGGTCTTGCCATTGCTGCCGGTCACCGCCACGACGCGCGCGCTGTGCTTGTTGCGCCAGTACGCGGCAAGGCGGCCCAGGGCCGCGCGCGTGTCGTCGACAACGATCGCCGGCGGCTCCGTCTGGGCTGGCGGCCGCGTCGTCAAGGCGCCGGCGGCGCCTTGTTCTTTGGCCTTGGCCAGAAAGGCATGACCGTCGAATCGCTCACCGGCGAGGGCCACGAACAGGGCGCCCGCCACCTTGGCGCGCGTATCCGTCACCACGCCGTTGCAAACGGCATCCGGACCCGCCAACCGGCCGCCAACGGCGCGGGCGATTTCCTGCAGCGTCATCATGCGACCCCCGCCAAATGTTGCACAGTCCGCCGGTCGCTGTAGGGTACGCACGCATCGCCGAACTGCTGATAATCCTCATGTCCCTTGCCAGCGACGAGAACGACATCGCGCGCACCGGCGTGGTCAACCGCATAGCGGATCGCCTCCTGGCGATCCTCGATGACCGTGACGTGCGGCCGCTGCGCCACCCCGATACCTGCGAGGATGTCGGCCACGATGCGCGCAGGATCTTCATGGCGGGGATTGTCATGCGTCACGATCACGTGATCCGCAAGACGGCTGGCGCAGGCCCCCATCAGCGGCCTCTTGCCTTGATCACGGTCGCCACCGCATCCAAAGACGCACCAGACGGCCGCCGCCGTGTGCTGCCGCGCGGCCTTCAGGGCCTGCTCCAGCGCATCCGGCGTATGGGCGTAATCGACCACCACGAGCGGCCGCGCAGGACCAAGCAGAAAACGTTCCATGCGCCCCGGGACAGGCCCTACCGTGGCGAGGGCGGCAACCGCCTCGGATACATGCCAGCCCAGCGCCAGCAAGGCGCACAGCACAGCGGCCAGGTTGTGCGCGTTGAAGTCGCCGAAAAGCGCGCTCTCGAGGAGCGCATCTCCCTTGGGCGTAGCCAGACGCAGGCGCAGACCGTGCGGCAAGGTTTCGATCGCCTGAATACGCACGGTGGCGCGCGTCACGCCGTACCACCACACCTCGACGGACGGATCCAGCAGCGCCGCCAGCGTCGCGCAAAACGGATCGTCGGCATTGAGCACGGCAAACCGCAGACCCGCCGTGGCGAAAAGCTTGGCTTTGGCGGCCCCGTATTCCGCCATGCTCGGATGGTAGTCGAGATGATCGCGTGTCAGGTTGGTGAAAATGGCGCCCGCAAAGCGCACACCGCCGACCCGCTCCTGGTCCAGGGCATGCGATGACACCTCGCTTGCCACCACGGCCACACCCTCATCGCGGAAGCGGGCCAGCCAGCGATGCAGGGTCACGGCATCGGGTGTTGTCCGGGGGCTGGGCGTCAGCGCGTCCGGAAACCCATTACCGAGCGTGCCCATCACGCCACAGGGCATGCGCGTGCCAAGCGCCCTCGCCAGCGCGTGCGTCACCGTGGTTTTTCCGTTGGTCCCGGTCACACCGATGACTTGAAGCTGATGCGAAGGCTCCCCGTAAAAGCGCGCCGCGATCGGGCCCACCAGTGATTTGAGCCGGCTGCAGACGAACACGGGCACCGGACCGGCCATGTACGGCACACCCGTTTCGCTTAAGACACACGCGGCGCCGCGCGCGATGGCGTCGGCGGCAAAGGCCCGGCCATCGTGGGCGCGGCCTGCCAGGGCGATGAACAAAGCGCCTGGTTCCACAAAACGGCTGTCCAGGCTGATCGCCGCAACCGGCCGGTCGAGAGGTGCCGGCACGTCGATCCACCCGTCCAGCAGTGTCGACAGATTCATGGTTCTAGCCGTCATCCGCCCCCCCCGACGCTGGCCATGAGCGTCTCCGGATTGTCCGGCGGGATGTTCAAAAGGCGCAAAGCGCCCGTCATGACTGCGCGAAACACGGGCGCGGCGCACTGGGCGCCGTAATAGCCATGGCGGGTGGGATCACGGATCACGACGACGGCGACCAGACGCGGATCGGTGGCAGGCGCAAATCCCGCAAATGAGGCGACATACTGGTGGCGATGATAGCCGTCGGCATCGGCGATGTGGGCGGTGCCGGTCTTGCCGGCGACACGGTAATTCACGATATCGGCGGTGGCGCCGGTGCCGACGGGGCTCGCCGCCATCTCCAGCATGCGCCGCATCTCCAGCACGACACGACGCGAGAAGACCCGCTGGCCCTTGACCGGCTTTGTGTGGCGCACGATGGAAATCGGCTCAAGAATGCCGCCATTGGCGAGCGCCGTATACGCCCGCGCAAGTTGCATGGGCGTCACGGAGATGCCGTAGCCAAAGGACAAGGTCGCCTTCTGGATCGGCTCCCATGTGTTTGGCGGCGCGAGGAAACCCGGCGATTCTCCGGGCAGCCCGCTGCCTGTTGATTGATCGAAACCGAGGCGCAAGAAATTCTGGTACATGGCGCGCCGGGTCAGCGTGGTGAGCGCGATCTTCGAAGCGCCGACATTGCTCGACTCGGCTATGACGTGGTTCACATCGATGAGCCCAAAATTGCCGACGTCGCTGATCTTGTCCGGACCGACCCAATAATGACCAGGCGCTGTGTTGACCAGTGTATGCGGGGTGATGCGTCCCGTCTGCAGGTCGAGAGCGACCGTGAAGGGCTTCAAGGATGAGCCCGGCTCGATCACGTCCGTCACGGCACGGTCGCGATAGTATACGCTGTTCAGATCGGCGCGGGTATTGGGATTGAAACTCGGCACGTTCGCCAGGGCGAGTATGGCGCCCGTGTAGGGGTTCAGCACGATGACCGAACCGCTGCGCGCGCGGTGATAGCGGACCGCCTTCTTCAGAGCGTGGTAGGCGAGGTACTGGATGCGCTGG
This sequence comes from Pseudomonadota bacterium, assembly GCA_021795715.1. Lineage (GTDB taxonomy): Bacteria > Pseudomonadota > Gammaproteobacteria > Acidiferrobacterales > Acidiferrobacteraceae > JAJYDN01. The sequence continues at coordinate 16,129 of JAJYPD010000014.1, read as the reverse complement.
TCGAGCGTCAGCACCAGATTCTTGCCCGGCCGTGGCCGCGTGCGCCCGTAATGAATCGCGATGGGGTCGCCGAGGCCGTCCCGGATGACGGTCGCATGGCCCGGTTGCGGGCTGAGCCAGGCGTTATAGGCGAGCTCGATCCCGTCTTGACCCTGATCGTCGATGTTGGTAAAGCCGATGACCGTCGCATCGGCCGAGCCCGTCGGATAGTAGCGGCGGTACTCCCGCTGGACGGCGACCCCGGATATGCGCAAATCCAGCACCTTCTGGGCGAAACGCGGATCTGCCTCCCGCCGCAGATACATGAACTGCTCGTGCCGCTGCGCGTGAAGGGCGCGCTGAAACCGGGCCAGCGTCCAGCCGATCGCATGCGCAAGCACCGGCCAGTCCGCCCGCTCCTTCAAAAGCAGCTGCGGATTGCCCCACAGGGAATCCACCGGCGTACTGATCGCAAGCGGCTGGCCGTGGCGGTCCAGAATCATGCCCCGGTGACCCTGTTCCTGGATCGTCTGGATGGCCTGGCGCCGCGCCTCCCGCGCCAGGAACGGGGCATCGAGGATCTGCAGGTAGAACGCGCGCACGACCATCAAGGCCAGCACCGCCAGCAGCGTCCACTGGACGAACCGCCGCCGCCCGCTGCCGGAGGTGGAAGGGTCTTGGGGAACACGCCGCCAAAACGTCATGGCATGGACGCCCCCTGCGTGTAGAGCAAAACGATATCGCGCGGATTGGGCATGGTCATGTCGAGGCGGCGGCGGGCAATCCGCTGCACCCGTTGCTGCTCCGTCAGTGTGCCCTGCTCCAAAAGCAGCCGCCCCCACTCGACCTGCAGTGCGTCATGGCGCACAGCCAGATGCTGTTCATGGGTGAAAAGCAGCAAATAATGGGTGCGGACATCGACGATCGCGAACGCCGAGGCAAACAGGACGGCGATCAGGGTCCGCCAGAGGTTGCGGCTCATGGGCCCTCCCCGAGGCGCTCCGCGACCCGAAGTATGGCGCTGCGCGCGCGAGGATTGCGCGCCACTTCCGCGGCGGTCGGCCGCTGTGCGCGCCCGACGAGGCGCAGCCGGGGATGGACCACATGGGCCAGAACCGGCAGGCGTGGCGGATGCGGGTCACCCCGGGCTTCCTCCTGGAAGAAGCGTTTGACACACCGGTCTTCCAGCGAGTGAAAGCTGATGACGACCAGGCGGCCACCCGGGCGCAGCAGGCGCAGGGCGATTGGCAAGGCGTCTGCGATCTCGCCGAGCTCGTCATTGATGTGGATGCGGATCGCCTGGAAACTGCGCGTGGCCGGATGCTGGCCGGGTTCTGTGTGGGGCACGGTCCGCGCAATGAGGTCGGCCAAGGCACGGGTGGTGGTGATGGGGGTCTCGCAACGGGCGCGCACGATGGCGCGCGCGATCCGCTTGGCGAAGCGCTCTTCGCCGAGATCACGCAGGACCTGCGCGATCTCGGTTTCGGTGGCCCGCTCGAGCCACACGCTCGCCGGCTCGCCGCGGTCGCGCTCCATGCGCATGTCCAGCGGTCCTTGCGCGCGAAAGCTGAAGCCGCGCTCCGGTTCATCGAGCTGGGGGGAGGACACGCCGAGGTCGAAGAGCACGCCATCGACAGGGTCCGACCAGCCTGCGTTTGCCCGAATGTTCTCCATCATGGAGAATCGCCCCTTGACCGCCGTCACGCGCGCGTCCGCGCCAATTCCTTTCAGGGCCGCCGCAATCGCGCTCTCATCACGGTCTATGACCAGCAGCCGTCCACGCGGCGACAGCCTGGCCAGAATCGCCTCGCTATGACCGCCCCGGCCGAACGTGGCGTCGATGTAGCGTCCGTCTGGCGTGATGGCGAGTGCTTCGATCGCCTCGGCCAGAAGGACCGGCGCGTGGCCGCCGGTCACAGCGAGAGAGACTGGAGTTCGGGCGGCAACTGCCCTTTTTCAGCCGCCGACAGCCATTCACTGCGCTGCGCGTCCCATGTCGCCGCGTCCCACACCTCAAACTTGTTGCCCTGCCCGATCAATACGATGTCCTTATCCAATGATGCGAAGGCGCGCAGCGGGGCCGGCAGCAAGATCCGCCCGGCACCATCCATATCGCATTCCGTGGCATGCCCGATGAGCAGGCGCTGAAGCCGCCGTGTCTGGGTATTGAAGCTTGGCAAACGGTTCAGTTTGGCTTCAATTTCCTCCCACGCCGGCAACGGATACAGCAAAAGGCAATGGTCCGGGTCGACGGTCACGACCATGTGACCTTCGCATTGCGCTAGCAGCCCTTCCCTGTAACGCGTCGGGATCGCTGCGCGCCCCTTGCTATCAAGGCTGAGACTGTTGACGCCACGGAACATGGCCATCCGGGATCCGCTCCCACAAAAACCCACATTTACCCACTTCATGACACTATAGAGAGCAAGAAAAAGCGGTGTCAAGCGAAAAGCCTGAAAAATCGGCACGATATCCGGGGAATAGAGGCAAGAGGGATACTACGCTGACGAAAGGTGGGAATCGGCCGGTAAGCCGGGTTCTGTCGTGGGCAGTCATTCCTCTGGGACGCCTGTCACCAGACGCCTCTAGCAACCTACCCGGGGACGATGCGGGCCACATCATGGTCCCCCTATTCGGTCTTGCTCCAGGTGGGGTTTGCCCTGCCGCCGATGTTACCATCGGCGCGGTGCGCTCTTACCGCACCATTTCACCCTTACCCCTTGCGGGGCGGTATCTTTTCTGTGGCACTTTCCGTAGGCTCGCGCCTCCCAGGCGTTACCTGGCACCTTGCCCTATGGAGCCCGGACTTTCCTCCACCTTAAGCTGTTCTTAAGGCAGCGACTGCCTGGCCGATTCCCGTGGGCAGTATACGCCTTTCCGCGCCCCTGCGGGATCGGGCCGCAAACTCACGCCTGCGCGAGAGCCGCCTGCTTGGCGGCGAGCTGTTGCGCAAGGGATTCGAACGAGGCCGTGAACGCTTCGACACCGCGCACCGCGAGCTGATCGAGGATGCCGCCGATATCGATCCCCTCGCGCCGCAGGCTATCCAGAATGCCTTGCGCCTGCGGCAGTTCCGCTTCGAGCAGCGCACGCGGGCGGCCATGGGTCGTGAGCGCATCGAAGGTGACGGGCGGCACGGTGTTGATGGTGTCGGGCGCGATCAGGCGATCGATGTACCAGACGGGACTGAGAGCCGGATCTTTGGTGCTCGTGCTGGCCCAGAGGGGCCACTGCGGCCGGGCGCCGCGCGCGCGCAGGCGCGCAAAGCCCTTGCTGCGGAAGATATCCTTGTAGCGCTGATAGATGCGCTGCGCGTTGGCTGACCCCGCCCGCCCCATGAGACCCTGCAGGCGCTTGGCTTCGGCGGTCGGGGCGGTCTGGATCCGCGCCTTCAGCAGGGCGTCCACTTCGGTGTCCACGCGGCTGACAAACACACTGGCGACCGAGGCGACACGGTCTATGGTCTGCCCATCCTTCAGGCGGTCGTCGAGAGCGGCGAGATAGGCGTTGGCGGCCTCATCATACCGCGAGGGACTGAAAAGAAGCGTCACATTCACGTTGATGCCGGCACGGACCGTCTGCCGCACGGCCGCCAGACCGGGCGGGGTGCCGGGAATCTTGATCATGACATTGGGGCGCGCCACTTCGCGCCACAGCAGGGCCGCCTCCGCGATGGTGGCATCCGTATCATAGGCCTTGTGGGGGTCGACCTCGATGCTGACGTAGCCATCCTCACCCAGACTGCGGTCGTAGACCGGCCGCAGGATATCGGCCGCCTGACGCACATCGGCGACCATCAAAGCGCGCACCCAGGTGCCCGGATCGGTGCCCGCTTCGCGCAGCCGCCGCAAGTCGTCGTCGTACTGTGAACTGTCGCGGACGGCCTTCTCGAAGATCGTGGGATTGGTGGTCACCCCGCGGACACCGGCGGCGACAAGCGCCTTCAGGCGGCCGCTGCCGAGCAGATCCCGGCTTATGTTGTCATACCAGATCCTCTGACCCAGAGCCGCTATGCGCTCAACTGTATTCATGGCCCTCTCCACGTGACTGTGCTGGCTTCTTCTTCGGATGATCGTCATCGGACCGGTGCGGCCACAGCACCCCAACCGCCGCTTTCCCGAGGGCCCCTCTTTAGGCAGTCCCTGTCGTTGCACCACGGCCGGAGGCCACGGGATCCCGGCGGCCTCTTTGCGATCCGGCGCCAATCGCGCCCCCGAGACCGGCGCCCTGCCGCCGCCCGTCCTCTCATCTTCTGTCCCATACTGACTCGGCCCGCCGCCTGCGGTTCCCGCTTGCGCGGCCACCTGCCCGAGCCTGCGCAGACGAAATCCCGCCCCGCTTTTCATTATATACAGGGGTACGCACAGCGCGTCCGCCGCAGGGGACGGCGGGAAGACAGGCGGTGGAGCCCGGTGGCGGTGGGTCGTGCCCACCCAGGACAGGACGCGCCCCATGCGGGCGGGGGGAGGGACAGCGATGCGGCGGAAACAAAAACGACCTGGGCGCCCAAAGGCGCCCAGGTCTCTTGCGATTTTACCGCTTACTTCTTGCGTTTCGACGGATTGTCATGCACGTCCTTCCAGTACTCCTTCTTCAGCCAGTAGGCGATCAGCGAGAAGGCCACCAGCAGGCCGAGCACATACGGTCCGAGCTTGTGCCGGATGAAGACGGAGGGATCGCTCGCGTAGCGCAGGAAGGCGACGATGTCGGCCACGCGCTGGTGGAACACCGCCGGCGTCACCCGCCCAGGCTGCATCACCTGGCCATTCTTCGCGACGATGCCGCTCCACGGCTGCAGCACATTGGGCATGGCAACCTTCGGGAACAAGTGATTGTTCCATCCAGACGGCCGGTTCGGATCCCAATAGAAGGACTGCAGGTAGCTGTAGATGAAGCGCACACCCAACGCCCGCACCATGTGGCTCAGATCCGGCGGCGGAAGACCGAACCACTTCTTGGCCTCCGCTTGCGTCATCGCCGGCTCCATGCCCATGCGGTAGTTGGCCCCGTTCGGCAGCATCACATCTTTTTCGATGCTCGCCTTGGACATGCCCAGATCGCTTGCCAGGCGCTCATACCGGAGAGAACTCACCGCATGGCAGGTGCTGCAGTGCTTCGCGAAGAGTTTCGCGCCGGCGATGACCGCGGGTTTGTTGAAATAACCAGACGGCGGTGACAGCAGGGTATCGGCATTCGCCCGCACCGTCACACCGGCCATACCGGCCACCAAAACAGCTAGAACACCCCATTTTTTGATCATGCTCATGACGTCACCCGTTCCGGCACTTTACGGGTCGGCTCCCACCGACTAATGATTGGCAACAGCAGATAGAAGCCCACGTAGATCGCGGCTCCTCCGCGCTCAAGCAGGAAGTACTTGGGCAACGGCGGCTGTTCCCCCACCCAGGCCAGCGTGAAGAATGTGACGGCCAGCAACAAAATCATGGCCCGGTAAACCGGCCGGTACCGGCTCGACTTCACCGGGGACCGGTCCAGCCATGGCAGGAAGAAAGGCAGAACCACGGCCAGGATCATGAGGAAGATACCGCCATCCTTGTTCGGGATCGCCCGGAGCATGGCGTAGAACGGCGCCAGGTACCAGGGCGGCGTCACGTCCGGCAGGCTGACCATGGGATTGGCCGGCGAGAAGGTGGTCCGTTCCAGAAACACGCCGTGCATGGTCGGTGCGTAAAAAATGACGGCCGCAAAGATCGTCAACCACACACCGACACCGAAGATGTCCTTGACGGTGTAGTAGGGATGAAACGGAATGCCGTCCACCGGATGGCCGTCAGCGCCCTTGTTCTCCTTGATCTCGATCCCGTCGGGGTTGTTCGACCCGACCTGATGCAGCGCAAGGATATGGATAAAGATGGCTGCGGCGATGATCCAGAACCAGAGCACCGCGTGAAGGGCCAGGAAACGCTCGAGTGTCGCCGTGCCGATGCCAGCACCCCCGCGCGCGAGAACCGCCAACGCAGGACCGACGGCCGGCAGGGCCTGGATGATCGAGGTGATAACCTGACCCGCCCAGTACGACAGGTTGCCAAACGGCAGCACATACCCGAGGAAGGCTTCGCCCATCATCAGGATGTAGATGGTGTAGCCGACGATCCAGAGAAGCTCGCGCGGCTTGCGGTAGGAGCCGTAGAGCATGCCTCGGCCGATATGCAGATACAACAGCACGAAGATCAGCGAAACGCCGTCCACGTGCATGTACCGGATCAGCCAGCCCCAGCGTGTGTCGTACATGATGCCCTGTACCGAATTGAAGGCCTCCGGGCCCGTCGGTACGTAGTGCGCCATGAGCAGGAAGCCCGTGATGAACTGCATGACGATCATCAGCAGCAGCAACGAGCCGGTGTAGTACAGGAAATTGAAGTTTTTCGGAGCAAAATACTCCGTCAAGTGTTCTCGCATGAGCTCGCGAAGCGGGAATCGCTTGTTGAGCCAGTCACCAAAATTAGCCATGTAACCCCCCTACCTTGCCGTGACGACTAGCACAAATGTGCTTTCGGATACATCTTCGTGATGGTCACGGTCTTTCCGTCCTTCGCATAGTGATACTCGGGCACCGCCATGTTGTGCGGAGCCGGAGAGCCCTTTATGACGCGGCCGGAAAGGTCGTACATGGACCCGTGACAGGGACAGTGAAATCCACCAAGCCACCAGGGCGTGATGCTCGCCTTCTTGGGCCGGTAGTGAGGAATACAGCACAGGTGCGTGCAGATGCGGACCATCACCAGCCACTCGGGCTTGCTCGCACGGTATTCGTTCTTGCAATACGGCGGCTGCTGGGGAACCTCGCACTTTGGATCCTTCAACAGCCCCTTCGCAGCGGTTTCCTGCAGGGTCGCCAGCATCGCCGGAGTCCGGTTGACGATGACGACCGGCTTTTTCTGCCACGGTACCGTCACCTGCATGCCGGGCTCTATGGGTCCGAGATTGACCGTCGTCGAGGCCGCAGCCGCATCAGCCGCTGTCGGTTCGAGACTGTCGACCATCACCCCCGCCACTGCAGCGACGGCAGCGGCACCCACCACCGAAGTCGTCGCAACCAAAAAGCGGCGGCGGCGCCAATCCGGTTCACCTTGTGAATCGTCCAATGTCACCATATACACCTCGCTTGCGTTCAACCGCCATCCGTGGCGCTTGTTAAGATAATCGAGCCGGAATCACGAATCCGGCGCTTACACGCCTGCCTGCACGCAAATCACCTGGCCACTTTGTCCGCTGTCTGCGCGCATGAGTGCGACATAGGGCCCCATGAGGTCCTCAGGGAGCGGCCATGACGACAACGGCGCACCGGGATGCGTCCGCAACCGCATGGCTGTCCGTGCCGGGCCAGGATCGACCACATTCACGCGAACGTGGGTGTGGCTCAGTTCCTGCGCGAGCATCAACGCCATGTTGTGCACCCCCGCCTTGCTCACACCGTAGGCCCCCCAGTAACCCTTGGGTTTCGTCATGCACTCGTCCCCCGTGAAGATGACCGACGCATCGGCGGCTTCGGTCAAAAGCGGCAGACAGGCCTGAGTGAGCACGAACGGCCCGGTCACGTTGGCGCGCATGGTCCGCTCCCACACATCAAACGGGTGGGAATCGAGCGGGGTCAGGAGCTCCAGAATGGCCGCGTTGTGAAGCAAGCCCTCGAGATGACCGACTTCTTCACGCAGCGTATTCGCCAGATCCCGGTACTCCTTGGGCGTCGCCCCGGCGAGGTCGAGCGGATAGATGGCCGGCTGAGGCCCTCCGGCCGCGACGATCTCGTCATAGACTCCCTCGAGTTTCGCAGGAGTCCGGCCAAGCAGGACGACTTCGGCGCCTTGCGCCGCAAAGCTCTTGGCGGCGGCACGACCCAGACCGTCGCCCGCCCCCGTCACCAGTATCGCCCTGCCCGCAAGGCAGCCTGTTTCAGACACGACCATGCAATCCCACCGTTAAAGCGTGCGAATGAAGGCAGCCACTTCCTGCATTTCCTTCGCCGACAGCTTGCCTGCGACTGTCTGCATGATCTGCAGCGGATCGTTCGTCCGTTGCTTGGCCTTGAAGTACTGCAGCTGCGACACCACATAGGCCTGGTGCTGACCGGCCAGACGCGGGAACAAGGGCTCGACGCCGAGACCCGAGGACCCATGACAGGCCGCACAGGCGGGCAGCGCCTTGGCGGTCACGCCGCCAAGATAGATCGCGCGGCCGGCGGCGACCAGCTGCGGATTCTCCGGAGCGCCCGGCGCACCCTTCTGGCTGGCAAAATAGTCGGCGATTTCCGTGATCTTGTTGGCCGGGATGGCCGCGGCCATGGCCCACATGATGCTCTTCGCCTGCGGATCGGCGCGTGTGTGATTCCGGAAATCGTTGATCTGCTTGATCAGATAAGGGGCGCCCTGACCTGCAAGATTGGGAAATGTCGGGACGAACGAAACACCCGCGGGGCCGTGGCACGCCGAGCAGGTGGTCGTCACCAGACTGGGGACATGCGCGGCTGCGGTAGCTGCACTGGCCCCCGGCGTCGTGGTGGCGGCGGCCTTCGCCCCCTGCGTGGTGGCGGCACCCGCATTCCCCGCCAAAACGATCAATCCCAACGCCGCGGCGATCGCGCTTCGCTTTATCATTCTGCCCACCTCCATACGATCGTGCCCTCGTGGCACCCAAGTTTAAAGTTCGCTGTTCGCAACGCGCACCCGCGGCCGCGTCGCACCCATTCATGCGCATTAATAATTTATTATATTCGGTCTGGCGAACGCTTTGCGGGTCCGCATAGATTTGCGTACACGGATGTGGTAGCCTTCTCGCACCGGCGCGTGTACGCGCATCCAGACTTTTTTCTTGTTCTAATTCCAGGCTCCGGCTTGTTATTCCCCATCTGGCGGCGCCGGCGCCTCACCGCGGTCTTTCAGCGACAACGCCTGAGCGTAAAGTCCCTTACGTGATACGCCCGTGATATGGCTTGCCAATGACACCGCCTGACGCAAGGGTAGCTCTCTTAACAGCAGAGTCAACACGCGCAGGGCCTCCTCGTCGCGCCCACGCCCCTGCGGGGCCCCGCCTACGACGATCACGCACTCGCCACGCACACCCTGGGCGGCCCAGTCATGGAGTGAACCGAGCGTCTCCAGGCGCCCCTCCTCGAATCGCTTGGTGATCTCCCGGATCACCGCCGCTTCGCGGTCCGCCCCAAACACATCCACCATATCGGCAAGGCATACGGACAGCCGGTGGGGTGATTCATAGAAGACCAGCGTGCGCGTCTCGCCTGCCAGCGTAGCCAGGTGGGCGCGCCGTGCCGCCGCCTGGGCGGGCAAAAATCCTTCGAACACGAACCGGTCGGTCGGGATTCCGGCCACGGACAGCGCCGCGGTCAGGGCGCTTGGGCCCGGGATGGCGTACACCGCGACACCGGCCTGTCGAGCGGCGCGCACCAGCCGATAACCGGGATCACTGATCAGGGGTGTCCCCGCATCACTGATCAGCGCAAGGTTTTCCCCCTCCACCAGGCGCGCCAGCAGACCGTCCAGGCGCTCGCGTTCATTGAAATCATGGAGCGAAACGAGGGGCGTATCGATGCCAAATTGCGCACAGAGCCTGTGCGAATGGCGCGTATCCTCGGCGCAGATGAGGGCCACGGCGCGCAGTGTGTCGATGGCACGCGCCGACATGTCACCCAGATTGCCAAGCGGCGTGGCGACAACATAGAGGCTGCCCGTCATGTCATCGGCTGCTCATAGACATTTGCATTCCCGTTTTGGATACTTGCACCATGATCCCACGTCCCTGGCAACTCCCCAAGACGGCGCTGATTGCGGCTTTAGCCGCTGCGGCCCTTTCCGGTTGCGCGCGCCTCCCGCAAACCCCGACGCCCCCGTCCATGAGCGCCCAAGAGGCGGGCAAGGCGGTTCGCCACGAACATTACATGGAAGCCGCACAGGCATACCAGCGTCTGGCGCAACAGGCGCATGGCCGGACACGGGCCGCGCTGACACTGAAGGCGGCCGACGCGTTGGTGCGCGCAGGCGCCCTGGATGCCGCCAGCGCGGAGCTAAGGCAGTTGAAAACGCCGCTTACGTCCTCTCTGGCGGCACGGCAGGCCGTACTGCAAGCCGAGATTGCCGCCGCCAGCGATCAACCGGCACGGGCGTTCGCCGACGCCGACGCCGCGTCGTCTTTGCCAAACCTCAAACCGAGTCTGCTGGCGCGCATCCATCGCATCAAGGCTCAGGCCGCCCTGCGCCTTGGCCATACCCAGGTGGCCGTGCGCGAGCTGGTCGAACGCGAAAGCCTGCTCGTGTCGCCGCGGCGCCTCGCCGCCAACGAGCGCGCTCTCTGGCATGCGCTGGCACTGATGCCGGATCACGATCTGCGCACACTGCGCCGGCAGGGCGCCACCGCCGGGCTGCGGGCATGGGCGGACCTCGCTTTGCGCGTGCGGCACTATCCGCCGCAATCCCGGCGCCTGCGCCGGACCGTCAGCGCCTGGCAAATCCGCCACCCCCAGTACCCGCTGGGGGCGCAATTTCTGAAAATGCTCGGCGGATCGCGTCCCCGGCCCACGGCCTTGCATTCGATTGCGGTGCTGCTCCCGTTGTCGTCGCCCTTCGCGGTGGCCGCACAGGCCGTCGAGAACGGATTTGTCGACATGTCCGAGGTCCGTCCCCTCCCGGGCGACCCCCACATCGTCATTTATGACATCGGCAGCAATGGCGCCGACGCGAACCACTACTACAAGGAAGCCGTCGCGCACGGCGCGCAATTCGTAGTCGGGCCGCTTGGGGCGGCCGCGGTCCGTGACGTCACCGAACACACCCGTTTCCGCGTGCCGACCTTGCTGCTGGGGCTGGCCCCGGGCGCCTTCGCGCACGACGGCGGCGCGGTGCCGGTCTACCAGTTCAGTCTGGCGCGGACCCTCGAGGCCCGGCAGGCGGCCAACCGCGCATACCTCGACAACCATCGCCGCGCAGCGATCCTGTATCCCGATACCGCATGGGGCAAAAGCATGCGGCATGCCTTCGCCCGGCACTGGCGCCATCTCGGCGGCCTGGTCACGGCCGAGGCGAGCTACACACCCGGCCTGACCAATTATGCCGCGCCGGTCCAGAACCTGCTGAACATCACCCAAAGCCGCGCGCGGGACGCGCGCCTGCAGCGCATCCTGGGCATGCCGCTGGCCTTCACCGCCCGCCGGCGCCAGGACGTGGGCTTTGTGTTTCTCGTCGCGGATGCGCCGGACGGCCGCCTGATCAAGCCGCAGCTTGACTACAACCACGCCGACACCCTGCCCGTGTACTCGACTTCGACCATCTTCACCGGCCGCGCGGACCCCGTCTATGACCGGGATCTCGATGGCATCAAGTTTGGCGACATGCCATGGATGCTGGTCGCCAATGGACGCACGGGGCGCCTGCGCAAGATTCTGCCGCACGCCAAACAGTACGAGTTTACGCCGCTTGCGCGCCTCTATGCCTTTGGCGCCGACGCCTACGGACTTATCAACCAGTTAAGCCGTCTGAGTCTCGGCGGCGGGGGCCGCTACAATGGCCTCACGGGCGAATTGAGCTTAAAGCGCGATGACGTCATCCATCGCCAGCTCGTCTGGGCACGCTTTACACGGGGTTTGCCGCAACTTGCGGATACCTTCCTGCCGTACCGCGGGCTGTTTCTCAAGACCCAGCGGGCGGCAACGCCGGCTGCGGCATCGCCAAGCACAACCTATCCGGCCATACCCATCGCATTGCCTTGAGGAACGCATTCCATGTCTGACAGACCCGCACCCGACGCGCTCACCGCGCGGGTCTTGCGCAATTTCGAAGAGGGCATCCGCACCAAGGAGTCGTGCAAGGATGCGCTGGCGCCGCTTGTGGCCCGCGGTGCGCAGATCATGATCGATGCGCTGCTCGCGGATCGCAAGATCCTCGCCTGCGGCAACGGCGGATCGGCGGCCGACGCCCAGCACTTTTCCTCTGAACTCCTGAACCGTTTCGAAACGGAACGCCCGGGCCTGCCGGCCATTGCGCTGACGACCGACGCGTCGACGGTCACGTCGATCGCCAATGATCATCACTTCGAGGACATTTTTTCGCGGCAGGTCCGCGCTTTGGGCCACGGGGGGGACGTCCTTTTGGCCATTTCGACCTCGGGCAACTCGGCGAACGTGATCCGCGCGATCGAGGCGGCGCACGAACGCGCCATGCCATGCGTGGTCCTAAACGGCCGCGAGGGCGGCGAAATGTCCGGGCTGCTCACGGAAGAAGACGTGGACATCCTCGTCAAAGGCCCCTCGACCGCTCGCATCCAGGAGATGCACATCGCCATTATCCACAGCCTATGCGACCTGATCGATTGCCAACTCCTGGGACAGGAGTAGGCATGTGCGCCGTCTAGCGACGATCCTCCTGCTGGCCACCGCGACTTTCGGTGTCGGAGGTTGCGCGCCGCTCGTCGTGGGGGGCACGGCAACGGCCACCAGTGTGGCCGATGACAAGCGATCCGTTGGAACCGTCGTCGACGACACGCTGATCAAACTGAGGGCGGAAGCGGCGATCTCGGCGCATCGCGCTCTCAAGGACAATACGCACATCGACGCCACCAGCATCAATGGCGTCGTGCTGCTGACAGGCGAGGCCCGAACCCGCGGCGACCTGGATCGGGTTCTGACCATCGTGCGCACCCTGGGAGGGGTTCGCAAAATCATCAACCAGATCCGCGTCGCACCACCCAGCCCGTTTGCCGCGCGCTTGGATGACTCGTGGATTACACTGCGGGTCAAGGCGGCGCTTGTCGGGCAGGGGCTCAATGCCAACCGCATCAAGGTGGTCACCGCCGGCCGGGTCGTCTACCTCATGGGGCTCGTCAATCCGGCCGCCGCGGCGGCGGCGGCGCAAGCCGCCAGTCACGTTCCCAATGTCCGCAGTGTCGTGGAGCTTTTTCAGTACACATGACCATTCAGGATAAGCTCTGCCCTGTCGATCGCCTGGCGGCGTGCCTTACGCATCTGCCCCGCCCGGTGGTGTTCACCAACGGCTGCTTCGATATCCTGCACCGGGGCCACGTGACCTACCTTGAGGAGGCCCGCCTTCTGGGCGCCTCCCTCGTCGTCGGCGTCAACAGCGATGCCTCGGTACGACGGCTCGCCAAGGGACCGGAGCGGCCCATCAACGGTCTCGAGGACCGCATGGCCGTTCTTGCCGCACTGGAGAGCGTGTCACTGGTCGTCGCATTCGAGGATGACACGCCTTTGGCCCTGATCCGTGCCGTGCGGCCGGACGTGCTCGTCAAGGGCGGCGACTGGCCGGTCCAGGCGATCGTCGGGGCCGCGGAAGTGATGGGATGGGGGGGCAGCGTGCATTCCATCCCGTTTCGCTTTGACCGTTCGACCACCAAGATCGTCCAGGCGATCCGCACATCATGATGGCCGCGGGCGTCCTTGCCGATTTGACCGCCCTTGTGGGCGCAATCAACGTGAAGACCGATCCGGCCGACTGCTTCGTCTACGGATATGACAATTCGCGCAAGCACAGCCTGCCGGATGCGGTCGTGTTTGCCACGACCGAGGAGCAGATCCAGGGAATCGTCCGCGTCTGCCGCGCACACCGCCTGCCTCTCGTGGCGCGGGGCCGCGGAACGGGAACGGCGGGCGCGGCCATCCCGTTGCGCGGCGGCGTCGTGCTGGCGCTGGAACGTATGAACAAAATCCTCACCGTCGACCCCGCCAACCGCATCCTGCGGGTGCAGCCAGGCGCCACCAATCAGGCGGTACAGGAGGCGGCGGCCGTCCACGGCTTCTTCTGGCCACCCGATCCGACGAGCGCGGCCTATTGCAGCGTCGGTGGCAACCTGGCGGTGAATGCCGGCGGACCGCGTGCCGTCAAATACGGCACGGTGCGCGAGAACACGCTCGGATTGCGGGCCGTCACCGGGGCGGGCGAACGGATCCGTACGGGCGTCAACACCACCAAGGGTGTCGTCGGCTACGACCTCACGCGCCTTATCATCGGCTCGGAGGGGACATTGGCGATCATCACCGAGGCCACCTTGAAGCTGACGCCACTGGCCGATGCACGGCGGACCTTGTGTGCCGTCTATGCCGACATGCATGGCGCCGCGCAGGCGGTATCGCGGATCATGGCGCAGCCGGTTACCCCCTGCGCGCTTGAGTTTCTGGATGGCGCCGCCCTGGCCCTGATCCGCGGCCACGGCGAGACGTTGCCGGCGGATGCGGGCGGCCTGCTTTTGATTGAAGTGGACGGGCCGCTGACGGCCATGCCGGAGGCCATCGCGCGCCTGTCGGACGCCGCCGGCGGACCGGGACTTCGGGCGCTCACGGTTGCACAGACGGCGGAGGAGGCGGCAAAACTCTGGGCGCTTCGCAAAGCCCTTTCACCGGCGCTGCGCGAACTGGCACCGAACAAGCTGAATGAAGACGTCGTGGTGCCGGTGTCGCGCATCCCGGAACTGATCGAGGGGCTGCAGACCCTGAGCGCGCAATTTGGTATTCCGATTGTGAACTTTGGGCACGCCGGTAACGGCAATATCCATGTCAATCTCCTCTACGACTCGCAAAACGCAGAGCAGGAACGCAAGGCCCGCCCCTGTCTGGGCGCCGTCTTCGATCTCGTTCTGGGGCTTGGGGGGACGCTGTCGGGCGAGCACGGCGTGGGCCGGGAAAAACGCGACTACGTCGACCGCGAAATCGAACCGGCGGCACTGGCGCTGATGCGCGCCATCAAGAAAGATTTCGATCCAGACGGCATCCTGAATCCCGACAAGCTGTTCCCCTTGCATCCCTGAACCGCGAAACATTGCAGCCAGGCGGTTTGTTGACTATCTTTTTTTGATCGGTGCGCGCACGCGTACCCGCGGAACACAAGGAGTCCTCATGAATCGCCTTATCATTGCCGCCTGCGTCCCGTTTGCGTTGTGTGCGCTCGTCCCGGCCGCGCAGGCTGCGAATTTCGGCGCCCTCCCGACGGTGAGTAACGCCCAGTTCGCCCATCTCGCCTCGGACCTCGGCAACGCCTTCAGCTATCACGACATGATGCCGGCCGCTCCGCTTGGGATCACGGGTTTCGATGTGGGTGTCACCGGATCGGACACGCATCTTGCGTACCCTGGCGCATGGCAGGCCGCGACCGGATCCAGCGCAAGCCAGTTGCCCGCCGTCGGTCTGCAGGTGGAAAAGGGCCTGCCGGCAAATTTCGATGTCGGATTGGTGTATGACGTCGCACCCGGCACGCCGGCACGCGTCATCGGCGGCAATTTGAGCTACGCCATCAGCAGTGGCGGCCTGATGGCGCCCGCGCTGACCATCCGCGGCACCTATACGCGCATGACCGGCGTCAGCCAGTTCCATCTCGATACGCGCTCGGTGGAGGTCAGCCTGTCCAAGGGGTTTGCGTTCGTGACGCCCTATGTGGGCGTTGGCCGCGTGCGCACCGACGCCAGCGCCGACGGCCTGGCGCTGGCGTCGGCCCGCCTCTACAACGACAAGGTCTATCTCGGTGTCGACGTGAATCTCGGCCTGTTCAATTTGGACGCCGAGGCCGACCGCATGGCGGGGTCCACCTACTACGGCTTGAACGTGGGCTGGCGTTTGTGATTGCGCACTCCCCTCACGATCCGGCCGGCGTTTCGTAGGCACCCATGGCGACCGGCCCTTCCGTGGGCCGGCGCACGCCGTTGAAATCGTGCCGCACCGCTTGCAAGGGGACGCCCGCGTGCTGCGCGGGGCTGCCCTGCTTTAAGGTCAAGGTCCCCTCATCGGCGTAGAGCGGATTGGCCACCAGCGAATCACTGTCGAACCCGGCCCGTTGCCAGGCCGCAAACGACGCGCCATAGAGCCCTCGCTCATCCCACTGGAATGTCGCCCCGCCCGGATTGAAATACAGATTGTGGTCGATGTGCAGCGTGGTGTCGTTCGTCATGGCGCCCGGCTGGATGAGGACCATGGGGTGCGTTGAAAAATCTTCTATGATGTTGTCGCGCACGAACACATTCGTCCCCCCCTGTCCGCTGACCGATTCATTGGTGATCAGAATCGCGCCCTTGCGGTCGATCGCCGCGTTGTAGCACGAGTTGTTGTAGATGTAGGCGTCATAGGAGGAGGATTCGGCAAGGCACGCGCTCTGGTCGTTGGTGATGACGTTGTTCTTGATGA
>JAJYPD010000039.1 GCA_021795715.1 Pseudomonadota bacterium | reverse complement strand
GGAGAGGTTCGCCCGCCATGACGGGACGGCGTGTCGATGTCCGAAGCGGCAGTCTGCCCACCCGCCCGGATTAAGTCCCCCGCAGGCGACCGGCCTCGGCGCGAGCATCGTCCCCGGCCCGCTCGCCGGTGCGGACGGTCATTCGATGCCGAGCTTTTCGAGCTTGTAGCGCAACGCGCGGAAGGTGATGCCCAGTTCCCTGGCGGCCGCCGTCTTGTTGTTGTGGCTGTCGCGCAGGGCCTTTTCGATGGCGGCGCGTTCGACTTCGGCGAGATGTTCTTCGAGGGACTGGCGCGCCGGATCACGCTCGTCGGCCGGCACAGGCGAGGGAGCCGCCGGATGCACGGGATCGGTGTGCAAATGGCGTTCGCTGTGGGTGGGAAGATGCAGATCGCCGACGTCGATTTCGGATCCTTCGCAGAGGGTCAGTGCCCGTTCCATGATGTTTTCGAGTTCACGGACATTGCCGGGGAAGGTGTATTGCTTGAGTGCTGCGATGGCGGCGGCTGTGAGCGGCAGCGGCTTGCCCTGTGACAGGCGTCCGGCCAGATGCGCGGCCAGCGTCGGGATGTCTTCCGGCCGTTCCCGCAAGGGCGGGATGGTAAGCTCGATCACGTTCAGCCGGTAATAGAGGTCCTGCCGGAAGGCCCCCGCCCGCACCAGCTCGTGCAGATTCTTGTGGGTCGCCGACAGGATGCGGACATCCACCCGGATTTCCTGCTGGCTGCCGACCGGACGCACCGCCTTTTCCTGGATCGCGCGCAGGAGTTTCACCTGCATCGGCACCGGCAGATCCCCGACCTCGTCGAGGAAGAGGGTGCCGCCGTCGGCGCTCTTGAATAATCCGTCCTTGTCGGCGAAGGCGCCTGTGAAGCTGCCTTTCCTGTGACCGAAAAATTCGCTTTCCATGAGCTGTTCGGGGATGGCGCCACAGTTGACGGGCACGAAGGGCTGGCTGGCGCGGGGGCCGAGATCATGAATGAGACGGGCTGCCAGTTCCTTTCCGGTTCCCGATTCGCCGCTGATGTAGACCGGCGCCTGACCGCGGGCGAGACGCTCGATGAGGACACGCACCCCCTGCATCGCCTCCGAACTCCCAAGGAGCCGTGCCGTGGCCTGGGTCGACGACACCGTTCCCTGGGGGGCGCAGGAAACGTTAAGGGCGCTGCGCACGAGGGCCCGCAGGTCGTTCAGGTTCAAGGGTTTGGAAACGAAATCGAAAGCGCCGGCCTTCAGGGCGGCAATGGCGGTCTCCATGCTGCCATGCGCGGTGATGACCGCCACCGGCAGGCCATGGTACTTGTCTTCGATGTGACGGACGATATCGAGTCCGTCACCATCCGGCAGGCGCATGTCGGTCAGACACAGATCGAAGGGATAGGTGCGCAAGAGCTCGAATGCCTGGGCGACGTTGCAGGCCGATCGCGTTTCCAGATTCATGCGCCCCAAGGTGAGCTCAAGGAGCGCACGAATGTCGGCTTCGTCGTCGATGATCAGAACTTGGCCGGTCATGACGTCAGGGGTGCGTCGCTGCAATCACTCAGGCGCCCAAAGGTCAGGCGAAAGCGCGCGCCCACGGGTTCTGCATGGTACTCAAGGCGTGCTCCGTTGGCTTCGGCGAGCTCCCGCGCGATGTAGAGGCCCAGTCCGGTGCCGCGCGCGGTGGTCGTGAAAAAGGGATCGAAGATGTGCTCGACGATGGAGGCATTGATGCCGCTTCCCCAGTCGATGACATCGAGGACGGTCAGGCCGTCGCTATCATGGGCGACGAGAAGCTTCACGAGCGGCCGGTCGCTGTATGCGGCGCTGTGTTTCAGGGAATTGTGGCACAGATTGTTGACGATCTGGAACAGCTGGTCCGGATCAAAACACACGTGGGTGGTGTTTTCGGCATAGAGACTGAGGGCGGCGATGGGAATGTTCAGCGCCGTGGCGATGGCCGGCAAAGACTGCCGGAACCAGCCGTCGAGGGCAAAGCGGCTGGCCCGCGTGCGATCGCGCCGCCCCAGTTGCAGGACGTTTTCGACGATCGTATTCATGCGCCGGCTCTGGTCGTCAATGATGGATACGAGATTTTGTGTCTCGCTGTCTTTGGCGGCGCTTTCGAGCAACAGCTGGGCCGCGTGCGTGATGGCCCCGAGCGGGTTGCGGATCTCGTGCGCGATACCCGCGGTCAGCCGGGCTAAAGCCGACATCTTCAGCTGCTGGGCCTGCTGCTTTAGGATCGATGTGTCCTCGAGAAAGATGACCGTGCCGGCGCCCTGGCCGAGCTTGCGAAAGCGCGGCAGCAGTGTATAGCCGGCGGCCGATGTGAGCAGGCGCCGCCCCGCCTGCGGGTTGGCGGTGACGAGCGCCCATTGGTCGTGGAGTTCCGGGCTCAGTGCGCGCAACGAGGGGGGTGTATGACCCTCCGCCAGTCCAAAATAGATCCGCCCCGGCCGGTTCATGAGATGGATGAGTCCGTGGTCGTCGGCGACGATGACACCCGATTGCATGTGCGCGACGATCTGTTCGTTCAATCGCGCCATATGCAGGAGGTCCACCTCCTGCTGCTGCGCGAGGGCTTCGGTCTGGCGCAACCGGTTTGCCATCAGATAGGACAGGGTGGCGGTCACAAACAGCGTGACGCCAAACAGCCCCACCTGCGGATAATGCGCCGGCTGGAAATTCTGGCTGCCCGTGAGATAGGGCCAGGAGTGCTCCAGCAGAATGCCGACCGTGGCGAGCGCGGCAAAGAAAACCGTCATGCGCCGGCCGAGGAGGAAGCTCGTGCCGGCGATCGATACCAGCAGGAGGATCTCGGTGCCCCCCTGCAGCCCGCCGCTTGCGTGCAGCATCAAAATGAGGGCGATGATGTCAAAGAAGGCGAATACGGCCGCCTGGGTCTCGAAGTCGCCCAGGCGGCGCCGTCCGAGGTCGAGAGCGACGATGTACAGCGCCGCATAGGGCGCGGCCACCCACAAAAAGAGGCGGGGGTCGGTGCTGCCGAAAGGCGCCAGTGCCCCATGCAGTAATCCGGCCACGCACGCCAGCAAAGCGAGAACCAGCCGGTAGCGGTTGAAATAGGACAACAGCTGCCAGTTCTGCTCCCGCGCGAGCATAGGTGTTTCAACGCCCTCTAGCGCGAGCTCCAGGGCACGATCGGTTGCACTCATGAGCTTGAATTAGCACAAAACCGGCGGAATGGCAAAGTGCGGCGGCTCTTTTAAGGGGCGCGCGCGTGTTCGCGTGAGCAATAGGTCTTGCCGTCGGCGCCGGTGAGGGCCTCGGCGTGGGGGAGGTACAGACCACAGTGTGCACAGGACACCATTTCGCCGCCGCTGCGCACCGAACGCCCGGCGGTCACGGGGCGTTCGGGCCGGAAGCGAGGCCGGACCGGGCCCGTCCAGCGCCGGTACAGGAGAACGATGAACCAGATGATGATGAGATCGGCCAGAAGATCCATGTCGCCCTTCCACATGGAGACGGAATTCTTGTTGGAACAAAAACAATGGTCGGGGTGAGAGGATTCGAACCTCCGGCCCCTAGCTCCCGAAGCTAGTGCTCTACCAGGCTGAGCTACACCCCGACGGTGGTCCGCTATCCGCTAATGGTCTCGATGAACGGAAAAATGGGCCAAACCGAGCAAGGCCTCTTTATAGGGAGAATCGGCAAGGCCCTTTAGTGCTTCGCGCGCCAGTTCGGCCTCACCCTCGGCTCGCCGCGCAGTGTACGCGATTGCCCCCGTCGATTCAATGGCGGCCACCACATCGCCAATGCGCTCCAGGCCGCCGCGCGCGATGGCATCGCGGACGAGCTCGCGTTCCGTGCCGCTGCCGGTGCGCAGGACGTGAATGAGCGGCAAGGTGACCTTGCCTTCCGCCAGATCGTCGCCGATGTTCTTGCCCAGCCTGTCATTGTCGGCGCCATAGTCGAGGGCGTCATCGATCAACTGAAAGGCGGTGCCCAGGTGGCGGCCGTAGGTGGCCATCATCGGCCGTGCGGCGTGGCGCCCGCCCAGCACCGCGCCGAGCTCGGCGGCGGCCTCGAAGAGTTTGGCGGTCTTGCTGCGGATCACGGCCAGATACTGGTCTTCGCGCAAGTCCGGATCATTGCAGTTGATAAGCTGCAGGACCTCACCTTCGGCGATGGTGTTGGTGGCATGTGCGAGGATCTCCATGACGGCGAGTTCGCCGATTTCCACCATCATCTCGAAGGCGCGGGAGTAGAGGAAGTCACCGACCAGCACGCTCGCCTCGTTGCCGAACACGGCATTGGCGCTCGAGCGTCCGCGGCGCATCGACGAGCCGTCGACGACGTCGTCGTGCAAAAGGGTGGCCGTATGGATGAATTCGATGACCGCCGCCAGGGTGACGGCCTCGGAACCTTCCCCGCCGAAGGCCTTGCTCGACAGCAGCAACAAAGCCGGCCGCAGCCGCTTGCCGCCGCTTTGTATGATGTAGCGGCCGAGCTGGTTGATCAGGACGATCTCGGAGTTCAGTCGGCGTTCAATCTCGCGGTCGAGTGCGGCGCGCTCATCCCGGATCAGCGCATGAATGTCCTCGACGCTCAAGGCTGGCCGGTTGATCGGTGCGGGCGTAGACATATCTCTCCCCTAGCAAAAGCGCTGCCAGAATCCGCCTTAGAGCCCAGCGCTGTCAAGCGTAGGCCCGCGCCCGGCGGAGGTCTTGTCTTCTTCCCTTGCCGCCCATTTGACCAGACGGCGCAAAATCACTAGAATCTGCCGATTTAACGGGGCCAGTCAACGGCCTTTTAACCGAGATCGGGTCAGGAGCATTATGTACGCGGTAATCGAGTCAGGTGGCAAGCAATACCGGGTGGCAATCGGCGAGACCGTGCGGGTCGAGCGGATCGCGGCCGAGGTGGGTCATGACGTGACCCTGGAGCAGGTTTTGCTCATCGCCGACGATACGGGCGTGCGGGTCGGCACGCCGCGTCTTGCGGAGACTGTGACCGCGCGTGTCGAGGCCCATGGCCGCGGCGAAAAGATCCGGATTTTCAAGACCCGCCGGCGCAAGCATTTCCGCAAGCACGCCGGACATCGGCAGGACTACACGGAACTCAAGATCTTGACCATTGCGGGCCGCGGCGACGCGGCGCAGGTCTAAGGGGGACTCATGGCTCACAAGAAAGCAGGCGGAAGTTCCCGTAACGGCCGCGATTCCGAATCGAAGCGGCTGGGTATCAAGCGGTTTGGCGGCGAGAAGGTATTGGCCGGCAACATCATCGTGCGTCAGCGCGGTACGCGCTTCTACCCCGGCCAGAACGTCCGGATCGGCAAGGACGATACCTTGTTCGCCTGCGCGCAAGGGCAGGTGGTGTTCGAGGTCAAGGGTCCGCAGCGCCGCAAGACGGTGAGCGTCATCACTTCATAAATAAAGGCTGCACACTTCGCCCTGATGATCGGGGGGGCTCGTCATGAAGTTTGTCGATGAGGCCAACATCCGGGTCTGCGCGGGCGACGGCGGTGACGGGGCCTTGAGTTTTCGTCGCGAAAAATTCGTGCCGCGCGGGGGTCCCGATGGGGGCAACGGCGGCGCCGGCGGCGACATCTATCTGCTTGCGCAGGCCGGTCTCAATACCTTGGCCGATTTCCGTTACACGCGGGTCTTCCAGGCCAGGAACGGGCAGCGGGGCGGTGCGCGCAACTGTTCGGGCGCCGATGGCCCGGATCTGGTCATCCCGGTGCCGATCGGCACGATCGTCCACGACGTGGAGCTCGCGGCCGTGATCGGCGACCTGACGGCCGACGGCCAGCGTCTCCTCATCGCCAAGGGGGGCCGCGGAGGGCTTGGCAACACCCACTTCAAATCCAGCACCAATCGGGCGCCCCGGCGCATCGTGCCTGGCAGCCCCGGCCAGATACGGGAACTTCACCTCGAGCTTCAGGTGCTGGCGGATGTCGGTCTCGTGGGTCTGCCCAATGCCGGCAAGTCGACGCTCCTGCGTGCGGTCTCGGAGGCACGGCCGAAGGTGGCCGACTATCCCTTTACCACACTCCACCCGGAACTCGGGGTCGTGACCGTCGAGCGGCATCGCAGTTTCGTGATCGCCGATATTCCCGGGCTCATTGCCGGTGCGCACGAGGGCGCGGGACTGGGCGTGCAGTTTTTGCGCCACCTAAGCCGTACGCGACTGCTTTTGCACCTGGTCGATCTCCACCCCCTCGATCCGCAGGCCGATCCCCTTGCCGATATCCGGGTCATCGAAGAGGAATTGGCGTGTTTCAGTCCGGAGCTCGCGGCCCGCGAGCGGTGGCTCGTCTTCAACAAGGCCGATTTGCTGCCGGAGGTGGAGCGCGACGCGGCGGTGGCACGCATTTTGGGGGCGCTCGGCTGGACGGGTCCGTATGCGGTCATATCCGCCATCAAAGGCACCGGTTGCGCGGCGCTGATGGGGCGGCTCATGGAACGTCTGGAGGCCGTCGCGCAGGCGGCTGCGGTGACCGATGCGTGAGGATCTGACCCGCGTCAGGCGGCTGGTGGTCAAGATCGGCAGTTCCCTTCTGACCCATGACGGCGAAGGGCTCGATCGGCCGGCGCTGCAGGAATGGGTGGCCCAGATCGCCGCTTTGGTCGAGCGCGGCTGCGAAGTGGTCCTGGTGTCGTCGGGGGCGGTGGCCTGCGGGATGCAGCGGCTCGGCATGAAGGCCCGTCCGCGCGCGCTGCATCAGTTGCAGGCGCTGGCGGCCGTGGGGCAGATGGGGTTGGTCGAGGCCTATGAAACGGCCTTCGCGCGCCACGGGCGCCAAGCCGCGCAGGTGCTGCTCACCCATGACGATCTGGCGGACAGACGCCGCTACCTCAATGCCCGCAGCGCGCTGCGGAGTCTGTTGGCGATGACGGTGGTGCCTGTCATCAACGAAAACGATACGGTTGCGACCGAAGAAATCCGCTTTGGGGACAATGATACGCTTGCCGCGCTCGTCGCCAACCTGATCGAGGCGGATCTGCTGGTCATCCTGACGGATCAGGCCGGGCTCTATGATCGGGATCCGCGCACGGATGCAAGCGCGGTACTCATCGAGGATGGCGTGGCCGGCGATCCGGCGTTGCTCGCGATGGCCGGTGGTGCGGGATTACTGGGCCGTGGCGGCATGCGCACGAAACTGACGGCGGCGGCCAAGGCGGCGCGGTCGGGCGCGTCTACCGTGATCTGTGCCGGGCGCGAACCGCGCGTGCTGGTGCGGGTGCTGGCAGGCGAGGTGATCGGGACCCGTCTGCGTCCGGTCGCCACCCGCTGGGCGGCCCGCAAGCAATGGCTGGCGGCGCGGTTGTCCGTGCGCGGGCAACTCGTCCTGGATGCGGGTGCGGTGCGTGTTTTGCGGGAGGCCGGCCGCAGCCTGCTGCCCGTGGGCATCCAGGGCGTCCGGGGTGATTTCGCGCGCGGGGAAATGGTCGCCTGCGTCGATGCCGAGGGCCGGGAAGTGGCGCGCGGACTCGTGAATTACGGTGCCGGGGAGATCGAGCAGATCCGCGGTCATGCCAGCGACGACATCGAGCGCCTGCTGGGGTACACGGACGAGCCCGAGGTTATCCACCGGGATAACCTCGTGCTGGTCTAGAAGATGTCAGGCCGTCGCGTGACGCAGGCGCGCGTTCAGCCGGCTTTTGTAGCGCGCGGCGGTATTCTTGTGCAAAAGCCCTTTGATGGCGCCCCGATCGATCAGCGATACGGCCTCACGATAGGCCGTCTGGCCGCCTGCCGCATCCTTCTCGCCGGCCGCCTTCAGAACCTTCTTGATGGCCGTGCGCATCTGAGAACGAAAGGCCACGTTGTGCTGTCGATGGTTCTCGGCCTGCCGAGCGCGCTTTTTCGCCTGTGCCGTGTTCGCCAAACGCCTACTCCTTCAAGGAATCCGATAAAGCCGCACACTATGCCGGGGGTCCCCCATCTTGTCAATTGAGCATCCAGCCCATGGCCCGGAATAGGCTTTTACGGGCGCTTTTTGCCACGGGCGGCATGACGCTGCTGTCGCGGCTTACGGGGTTTGTCCGCGATATCCTGCTTGCGCGGCTGCTTGGCACCTCGGCGCTCGCGGATGCCTTTTTCGTGGCCTTCCGTATCCCCAATTTTCTGCGCCGCATCTTTGGCGAGGGGGCCTTTTCGCAGGCCTTCGTGCCGGTGTTTGCCGGTTATGCGCATACGGACGGGCCCGATCGCAGCGCGGCGCAGGAATTCGCCGATTCCATGGCCGGATCGTTTGCGCTGGTGCTGATGGCGGTGAGCCTGATCGGCGTGATCGCCGCCCCCTTGCTGATTCTCATTCTGGCGCCGGGATTCCTGCACGAGCCGCGCGAATACCATGCGGCCGTCACGTTGCTGCGCATCACCTTCCCTTATCTCTTCTTCATCTCGCTCGTGGCCATGGCCGGCGGCATGCTGAATACCCGCGGACGGTTTGCCGCGGCCGCATTCACGCCGGTGCTCCTCAATGTCACCTTAATCATCGCCGCCGGTGTCATCGCCCCGCATACCCGCAGCCCGGCGATCACGGTCGCCTGGGGCGTGTTTGCAGGCGGCGCGCTGCAGCTGCTCTTCCAGGTGCCCTTTTTGCACCGCCAGCGCCTCTTGCCGCGATTGCGGCTCTCGTTCCGTCATCCGGGCGTACGCCGGGTCTTCCAGCTGATGATCCCCGGGCTTTTTGGCGCCTCGATCGCGCAGATCAACCTGATCGTCGATACCATGCTCGCCTCCTTTCTGGCGACCGGCAGCATCGCCTGGCTGTATTACGCCAACCGGCTTTTGGAGTTTCCGCTGGGTGTCTTTGGCATTGCCCTGGGCACGGTGATCCTGCCGCATCTGTCCGCCAAGCACGCCCAGGCGTCGGCGCAGGAGTTCGCCCATACCCTGGATTGGGCCCTGAAGTGGGTGGCGGTGATTGCCGTGCCGGCGGCGATGGCGCTCATCGTGCTGTCAGGGCCCCTGGTGGTCACGCTGTTCAATTACGGGCACTTCAGCCGTTTTGACGCGGTGATGACCGAGCATGCGCTGATGGCATTTGCCATCGGTCTGCCGGCCTTCGTGCTGATCAAAGTGCTGGCCCCCGGGTATTACGCCCGCCAGGACACGAAGACGCCGGTGAAGATCGGCGTCGTCGCGCTCATCGCCAACATCGTCTTCAATGGGATCCTGATCTGGCCGCTTGCCCACGTGGGTCTTGCGCTCGCGACATCCCTGTCGGGTATTCTGAACGCCGCGCTGCTCTACCGGGGTTTGCGTCGCGGCGGCGTGTATGAACCGAGCGCCGAACTCGGCGGGCTCGTGCGCCGGGCGCTGGCCGGGAGCGTCGCCATGGGGCTCGTCTTGCTGCGGCCGGCCTTGGAGTTTAGCGGTTTCGTGCACGCATCCGCGGCCATGCGATTTCTATGGCTGGGGGGCTGGATTGCGGCGGGACTTGGTGTCTATGTTACAGTGATATGGATCATCGGGGTGCGTCCCCGTTTGCTGCGTTTAGCGTGAGACAGTGTATATGGCCGTCATCGCCCAAATCGGCATGCTGCGCGATCCCCGGGTCTTTACGCTCGCCGAGGCCCGCGAGATCTTTCCGCTCGTGCGCCGCATCACCGCCGCTTCCCATCGCGAACTCGAGCCGCTGCGGCGCCTGCTTGCGACTTTGCCGCCGCATACGGCCGGTCTTTATGACGCCGAGGAGCAGTATGAGCGGGTCGTCAAGGCGTGGGTCGGCAAAATGGAGCGGCTCGGCATCGTGGTCAAGGGCTTGTGGCTCGTCGATTTCGACACCGGAGACGGCTACCTCTGCTGGCGCTTTCCTGAGCTGCGGCTCGGCCACTACCACGGATACGATGAGGATTACGCCAGCCGCCGGCCGCTGCGTGAGGTCATCGAAGAGCAGGACCCCGACTGGGCCTGCTAGGGCCTGCGGCCCCACCGGCCCTGCCGCGAGGGGGGAGGGCTTGTCCTCGGCGCTAGACCCCCTGCGGGCGGATGGTTTAATCTTTCCGGCTTTCGCTCGGTGTCAGCATGGAGTGTATACGGGGGCTTTACAATGTCCGTCCGCGCCACCGCGGGGCGGTCATGACCATCGGCAATTTCGATGGTCTCCACGCCGGTCATCGGCACCTGATCGGCCTCATCCGGGCGCGCGCCCAGGCGCTTCATGCGCCCTCTCTCGTGATGCTGTTCGAGCCGCAACCCCGCGAATTCTTTCAGGGCGCGCAGGCCCCGGCGCGGCTCATGGATCTCGGCCAGAAGCTTGCGGCCTTACGCCAGACCGGCGTCGATTATGTGTTGGCGCTGCGCTTCAACGAGGCTCTGGCGCGCCTTTCTGCCACCGATTTCATCGACCATATCCTGACGGAGACGCTCGCCGTGCGTGGCATCGTCGTCGGTGATGATTTTCGGTTCGGCGCCGGGCGCGCCGGGGATTTTGCGCTTTTGCAGGCGGCTGGAAAGCGCCAGGGTTTTGCGGTGGAAACGGCCAGCACCTTCCTGCTCGATGGCCAGCGCGTAAGCAGCACCCGCTTGCGCGCGGCGCTTGCCGCGGGTGATCTCGAGGCGGCGAAGCGGCTTCTGGGCCGCCCCTATGCGCATTGCGGGCGGGTCGTACATGGGGATGCGCGGGGCCGGCAGATCGGTTTCCCCACGGCCAATCTGACCCTGCCGGAGCCGGCTCCGCTGCGTGGTGTGTTCGCGGTGTCGGTCATGATCGACGGCAAATCGCACCCGGCCATCGCCAACGTCGGCCGGCGGCCCACGTTCGGCGCCGGACGCACGCTGCTCGAGGCGCATCTGCTGGATTTTGCCGGAAATCTCTATGGACGCACCGTGGCCGTGATATTTTTAAAAAAATTGCGTGACGAACTGGCGTTTGCCTCGGTGGACGCACTGGTCGCGCAGATACACCGCGACCGCGATGCGGCCAGGGCCTTTTTTGCGGACCATAAGGGGACGTCATGAGTGCGACCGACTACAAGAACACACTAAATCTTCCGCACACGGATTTCCCCATGCGCGGCAACCTGCCGGCGCGGGAGCCGAAACAGGTGGCGCAATGGCAGAGTCTCGGGCTCTACGAGCGGCTGCGGCTTTTTCATAAAGATCATCCCCGTTATGTGTTGCATGACGGACCACCCTATGCCAATGGCGCCATCCATCTGGGTCACGCCGTCAACAAGACTCTGAAGGACATCATCATCAAGGCCAAGGGGCTTGCCGGATTCGATGCGCCGTATGTGCCCGGCTGGGATTGTCACGGATTGCCGATTGAGCTTGCGGTCGAAAAGATCATCGGCCGCTGCGGGCGCGATGTCGACGCGAAAACCTTCCGCGCGGCCTGCCGCGACTATGCGCGCGGCCAGGTCGACGGCCAGCGGCTCGATTTCGAGCGCCTCGGTGTCATTGGTGATTTCGAGCATGCCTATCTCACGATGGATTACGCCTTCGAGGCCAACATTGTCCGCGAGCTTGGGCGGATCATGGCGCGCGGGCATGTGTATCGCAGCGAAAAGCCCGTGCACTGGTGCGTGGATTGCCGTTCGGCGCTGGCCGAGGCCGAGGTCGACTATGAGGACCACAAGAGCCGCGCGATCGATGTCGCGTTTCCGGTCGTCGATGCCGGTGATCTGGCCGCGCGCATGCAGGAAACGGGATTTGCGAAACCCACCGCGGTCGTCATCTGGACGACCACGCCGTGGACGCTGCCTGCAAACCAGGCTGTCGCGGTCCATCCGGACATCCTCTATCGCCTGATCGAGGGCGCCGACCGCTATTTTCTGGTGGCCGATGCCCTCGCCCCCGGACTCGTAGAGCGCTATGGCGCCTCGATGCGGCTGACGGATGTCACCGCAAGCGGTGCAGCGCTCGTCGGCATGCGGCTGGCCCACCCGTTTTTGGATCGCACCGTGCCGGTGATCCCGGGGCTCCATGTGACCACGGAGGCGGGGACCGGCCTTGTGCACATCGCCCCGGCGCACGGCGAAGAGGACTATCAGGCCGTGCGGCAGTATGCGCGCGCGACCGGTACACAGCTGCCAATCGAAGGTCCCGTCGGCGGCGACGGCCGCTTCCTCGAGGGCACGCCCCTGGTCGCGGGGCTTACCATCCAGGAAGGGGGCGAGCGGCTCATCGCGCTCTTGGATGAGCGTGGCGCGCTTCTTCATGTCGAATCCATCGTCCACAGCTATCCGCACTGCTGGCGGCACAAGTCGCCGGTTTTGTTCCGGGCAACCGCGCAGTGGTTCATTTCCATGGACCAGGCCGGTCTGCGCGAGCAGGCCCTCGGGGTGCTGGCCGATGTCGCGTTCCAGCCGGCCTGGGGCCGTGAGCGGATCAGCCAGATGGTCGGCAACCGCCCGGATTGGTGCATCTCCCGCCAGCGCGCCTGGGGGGTGCCGATCCCGTTTTTCCTGCACCGGACCCACGGCACTTTGCACCCGCGCACGGCCGAACTCCTCGAGGAGGTGGCCTGCGTCATCGAACAGGAAGGCATCGACGGCTGGTTCAGCCGGCCGGCTGAGGCGTGGCTTGGGAAGGAGGCGGCCGATTACGAGGCGGTGACCGACGTGCTCGATGTCTGGTTCGACTCCGGATCCACCCACGCCTGCGTGCTGGCGGTGCGCCCGGAGCTTGCCGATCCGGCGGACTTGTATCTGGAGGGTTCCGATCAGCACCGCGGCTGGTTCCAGTCTTCTCTGCTCACGTCGGTCGCAGACAAGGGGCGCGCACCGTACCGGATGGTGCTTACGCACGGGTTCACGGTCGATGCACAGGGCCAGAAGATGGCCAAGTCCAAGGGCAATGGCATCGAGCCGCGCGAGATCACCGACAGTCTTGGCGCCGATGTGCTGCGCCTGTGGGTGGCGGCCACCGACTACCGGTCGGAGATGGCGCTCTCGCAGGAGATCCTAAAGCGTGTCACGGACAGTTACCGGCGGCTGCGCAACACCGCCCGCTACCTGCTTGCCAATCTCGACGGCTTCGATCCGGCGGCCGACTGGCTCAGGCAGGATGAGCTTTTGGCCCTCGATCGCTGGGCGCTTGCCCGTCTGGGCGCGCTCGATGCCGAGATCCGCGAGGCCTATGAGCGCTTCCATTTTCATCTGGTTTACCAGAAGCTTCATCAATTCTGCGTGGTCGATCTCGGCAGCTTCTATCTGGACGTCCTGAAGGATCGTCTGTACACGTCGCCCCGTCAGAGCCTCGAGCGGCGCTCGGCGCAGACCGCGCTTGCGCACATCCTCGAGACACTGGTGCGGTATCTGGCGCCCATCCTCTGCTTTACCGCCGAGGAGATCTGGCAGTATATGCCGGGCGCGCGCAGCGAGAGTGTGTTTCTTTCGACCTGGTACGAAGCCGCACAGCGGCGGGATGGGGAGGGCGAGGCCGCCTGGCGGGAGATCCTGGCGCTGCGGGCGGCGGTTGGACCCGAGATCGAGCGGTTGCGCACGGAAGGCGCCATTGGTTCGTCGCTCGATGGTGAGATCGATCTCTATGTGGGGCCCGAACTGGCGGCGTTTCTGGGGCCATTGCAGGAGGAGATCCATTATCTTTTCATCGTCTCCGCCGTGCGCGTGCAGGCGCTTGCGGCGCGCACCGCGGAGGCGGTGGCGACCGAGCGTGACGATGTGTGGGTCAGGGTGACGCCGAGTGCGGATGGCAAATGCGGACGCTGCTGGCATCATAGGCCCGATGTAGGTCATCATGCCGACCATCCGTCTCTGTGCGGACGCTGCGTGGCGACCATCGGCGGGACGCCGAAGCTGCGGAGGTATGCCTGATGTGGCGGTATCTTTTGATCGCCGTCGGTGTCATCGGACTCGATCAATGGTCCAAATACGAGGTGGTGCGCCGGCTCACCGACGGACCGGTGCGTGTCACCGGGTTTTTGAATCTGGCCCTCGTATACAACCGGGGCGCCGCCTTTGGTCTTTTGAGCCGGCAGGATGGGTGGCAAAACGTGATCTTCATCGCCATCGCGGCGATCATTGCCACGGCGATCATCGTGTATGTTGTGCGCGCAAAACGCCACGAGCCGCTGACGACGGTGGCGCTTATGCTGGTACTGGGCGGCGCCATCGGCAACCTCATCGACCGTGTGCGCCTCGGGCGGGTGGTCGACTTCCTGGATTTCCATATCGGCCACTGGCATTGGTACACGTTCAATCTGGCCGATAGCGCCATCACCATCGGCGCGGTGCTTCTGGCTGTGGATGCCTTTCGTCTGCGGCAGGATCCCAAGGGAGAGGCATGAGCCGGATCGAGAATGGTCATGTCGTATCGCTGTATTTTACGCTCTCGCTGCTCGACGGCGTACGCGTCGATGGCACGCAGGCCGGTGAGCCCTGGCAGGTCGTGGTCGGACAGGGCGATTTGCCGCCCGGGCTCGATCGGTGTTTGCTCGGGCTTGCGCCAGGTGAACAGGGTCGTTTCGTCGTGCAGGCGGCCGATGCCTACGGCGAGCGTGACGAGAATGCGCGGGAGATTTTGCCGCGCGCACAGTTTCCTGGTGATGTGACGCTGAGCCCCGGAATGGCGTTCGGGTTTACGCTTCCGGACGGGGAAGAGGTCATGGGGCAGGTGATCGCGGTCGGTGCATCCGGCATCGAGATGGATTTCAATCATCCGCTGGCCGGCTACGACCTCGTTTTTGAAGTCGATATCGTCTCCGTCCAGGAAGGGTGCGCCTTGTGATGGCCGGAAGAAGGTGCCCTGCCGCTGAAACGGGCCTGTCTGTGTGGGCATGCGGACATGCGTAAGGCCCCGATCGTGGTGGTCGGTGGCGGCGTGATCGGACTCTTCTGCGCCTACGAACTCGTTCGTGCGGGGCACGCCGTGACGGTGCTGGAGAAGGGGCAGGTGGGCGCCGAGGCCTCCTGGGCCGCAGGCGGCATCCTCTCGCCACTGCACCCGTGGCGCTATCCCGCGCCGGTGACGGCGCTGGCCCAGTTTGGCGGGCGGGCCTACCCGGGGTTGTGCGAATCCCTGCATGGCGCGAGCGGCATCGATCCGGAATGGACGCCCTCGGGGCTCTTGCGCCTGGGTGGCGACGAAACCGGGCGGGCCCTGGCTTGGGCCACGGAGTTCGGCGTGGCGCTGGAGGCGACGTCGGCGGCGCAACACCGGGGGCGGGCCCCCATGGCGACTGACGACGCCGCTTTGTGGCTCCCGGACGTGGCGCAAGTGCGCAGCCCCCGTCTTTTGCGGGCGCTCAAAGGATCTCTTGTCGCTGCAGGCGTACTGGTGCACGAGCAGGCGCGTGTGGAGCGGCTTTCCTGGCGCGGCAGTCGCATATCGGGCGTGGTCGTACGCGGCGAAGAGCTGCCGGCCGAGGCCGTGGTCGTGGCCTCCGGACCCTGGAGCCGCGCCTTGCTCGCCGACTATGGATTGGCCCTGCCGGTGCACCCGGTGCGCGGCCAAATGATTCGTATCGAAGCGCCACCAGGTCTCTTGAACACCATGATTTTAAAGGGAAGTCATTATCTGATTCCGCGTCGGGACGGCGCGGTCGTGGTGGGCAGCACCTTGGAGGAGACAGGTTTTGAGAAGGATGTGACGGCTGATGCGCGCACCGAATTGCGGGAATTTGCCTGTGATCTTGTGCCTGCGCTCGGGTCGTATCCCGTGACTCATCAGTGGGCCGGTCTGCGGCCTTCATCTCCGGAGGGGGTCCCCTTTATTGGAGAGCATCCAGAGTTGACCCG
>JAJYPD010000013.1 GCA_021795715.1 Pseudomonadota bacterium | reverse complement strand
TGATCATGCGCGCGCCGATCACGAACGCATCCGGATAATCGCGCGCAATCGCAAGCAGTGAAGGCAGATCACCCGGATCATGCTGACCGTCGGCATCCATCGTCACGATATGGGCGCAGCCCTCGGCCAGCGCCTGTGCCGCACCCGTACACAGACTCGCGCCCTTGCCGCAATTGATCGCGTGCGTCAACACGGTCACGGGCAAATCGGCCACCGCCATGCCGGTGCCATCGCGCGACCCATCATCGACGACGATGACATCCGGTATATGCGCCAGCACGCCCTGCACCACCGTGCGCAGGGTCGCCGCCTCGTTGAATGCGGGTATCACCACCACAGAGCCGCCGGTCACGTCAGGCCACCATCCACCGTGATCACCTGCCCCGTCACATAAGACGCGGCGTCCGAAGCCAAAAAAGCGACCACGGCGGCCACCTCGTCGGCGTGACCCGCGCGCCCAAGCGGCACCAGCGCCCGCACCCGCTCCTCGGGAAAGGCGGCATCGGCCATGGGGCTTGCGATGATGCCGGGGGCCACTGCATTCACCAGCACGCCGCGCGAGGCCACCTCGAGGGCGAGCGCCCGGGTCGCGCCGATCAGTCCGGCCTTGGCCGCTGCGTAGTTCGTCTGTCCGCGATTGCCCCTCAACCCGCTCACCGAGGCCATGTTGATGATCCGTCCCCAGCGGGTCCGCAGCATCGGCAGCAAAAGCGCATGCGTCACCGCGTAAAAACCGCCGAGCGTGACGTCCACCACCCGCGACCAGTCGGCCGCCGCCAGGCCGGCAAGCGGCGCATCGTGATGCACGCCGGCATTGTTGACGAGGATCTGCACCGGACCCTTTTCCAGGACGGCGGCCAGGGCCAGTGCGGTGGCCTTGACATCACAGACATCGAAACACACCACCTCGGCGCGGCCACCCTCGGCCTGGATGGCGGCCGCACACTGCTGTGCGCGCTCGGGCTGCCCGTGCGCGTGCACGATGACATGATGGCCCGCCCGGGCCAGCGCCCGGCAAATGGCACCGCCGATGACGCCGCTGCCGCCGGTCACCAGGGCCCGCTTCACGAATCCCTCCCGGCGTAGGCGAGCGTGAGCTGTCCCTGGCCCAGCATCTGACCGGCGTGGCGGGCCGTGAAGGCATACCGCACGGCCGCGTCCGTGCGGCTCTCCAGGGTCACTTCGATGTCAAACGGCAGCAGCGCCCCATCGAGCGCCTCACATCTCCACTTTACCGCATGGACGGCCGCGACATAGGCCTTGCGCGGCGTCTCGCCGCAATAGGGCGCGTGCGCCGCCGCCGCCTGAGCGGCGTACTCGATCAGAATGGCGGCGCCCACGCGCCCCTGTTGTGCCAGCGGGTGATCGGCATCGAGCCGATGGACGCGGGCGACGAGGCTGCGGTCATCGGCCCGCACCACATCCTCGATGAACCGCATCGATGGTCCATGCACCCAAACGTCCTGCCGTCCCGGTTCGGTCTTCATACGGCCACCTCGAGAAGCAAACCCGTCTCCCCTCCACAGCGCAGTCCGATGCGCGCATTCGTGCCGCGTGCAAGGGCTGCCAGCAGCGGCAGGCTGCGCGCCGCCGGATTATGGCGCCGCAGATAATCCAAGGCCGGGTCGTCCATGGCGGTCTCCGGGCCGCTGGCCGGTTGCCAGGTCCCCTCGATCGTCCCGACCGGCCCGGCCCCCGCCGGCCCCAGCACCAAAGCCACCGCAAAGCTCGCCGCAAGCGCGCGCACAGAGGCGAAGGCCGGCGGCGGTCGCACATCATAGGCCACATACAAGGTGGGTTCGCCGCCGGCAACCACCCTCGTCAAGGCTTCGAGCAGGCCCGCGCCGAAGCTGTCGTCGAACGCAGACAGGCTGACGCTGCCCGTCTGCGCGCCGGTGGCGATGCCCCAGTATCCGGCCACCGCATTGTGAACCGAATTGTGGAACAGGGTCGGCGACAGAACCGGTGGCGTGGCCGCAAGCCCGCGGCAGTTGCGGTCGGCGATGTCGAGATCGCCGCTTGCCGAACTGAACACGCTGGCGACCGCGCCCGGTGCATAGGGACTCATCGCCAGCGCCTGCAGCCCGGCATCGATCGCATAGCGTGCCGGCACCGGGCAGCGCCGCGCTTCGTTTCCGCTCAGATTGCCGGTATGCGCCGCGCGCGCCGGTTGCGCCGCATACGCCACCTGGCCGGTGAGGACGCGCCGCGCATGGTCCCAGTCGGTCAGGCCCTCGGCGAGGATACCCACTCCGTAGATGGCGGCCCTCATGCGATCGACTCGATGATCAGTGTGCTGTTGCTGCCGCCGAAACCAAACGCGTTGATGAGCGCCCGCCGCATCGTCCTGCGGCCGGGTGCGACCGCGATGGCGCAGCGCAGCAAAGGATCGACCGTATGCGTATTGGTGGTCGCCGGTATTAGCCCCTCGGCCATCGCCTCGGCGGTCAACACCACACCGGCCAGGCCGGCCGCGCCCAGTGTGTGGCCAAGC
Source organism: Pseudomonadota bacterium (assembly GCA_021795715.1). Taxonomy (GTDB): domain Bacteria; phylum Pseudomonadota; class Gammaproteobacteria; order Acidiferrobacterales; family Acidiferrobacteraceae; genus JAJYDN01. Next base: position 53,959 of record JAJYPD010000013.1, on the reverse strand, counting down.
GCACCCTTCAGGGAGCTCGCCGGAACGGCGGTTGCGCCGATCGAGGCGAGCGCCAGATCTTCGGCCGCGTCGTTGAGCACCGTGCCGGTTCCATGCAAATGAATGTAGTCGAGGTCGGCCGGCGCAAGCCTCGCCCTGGCGAGCGCCTGTGTCATGGCGCTGATCGCACCGGCTGCGTGCGGGTGCGGTGCCGTCATGTGATACGCATCGCTGCTGTCGCCAATCCCGCACAGTCTGAACGTCGCATCCTCGACGAGCCCGCGCGGCGCAACGATGGCAAAACCCGCCGCCTCGCCGACCGAAATGCCGTCGCGATCGGCGGAAAAAGGCCGCGCCGGCCGGGTACTCAGAAGCTGCAGCGCCGCAAAACCGTGAATGGTGGTGGCGCACAGCGAGTCGACGCCGCCCACCACCACGGCAGTACAGGTTCCCGATGCGATGAGCCGCGCGGCAGCCCCAAAGACCTTGGCGCTCGACGAGCACGCCGTCGACACGGTAAACGCAGGTCCCTTGAGACCAAGCCACCGGTGCACGAAATCCCCCACCGAATGGATGTTATGCGTCTCCCGATAGGGAAAGCTCGCCGGCAGGACTTCCTCGCCCGCCGCGCGCAGCGCCCGGTAGGCGGCTTCCGTGGCGCCGATACCAGACGTACTGGTCCCCATCACACAACCGATGCGGCCGGCGCCCAGCCGCGCGCGCAGTGCCGCCACCGCCGCACTGAAGCCATCCGCCTCAAGCGACGCCAGCGCGAGGCGGTTGTTGCGGCAATCATAGCGGGCGAAGGCCGCCGGCCAGGACAGTTGCGCCAGATCCGCCACCTCGCCCACGTGGCAAAAGACCTGGGCGCTCTCGTAGGGACGCAGGGCCGAACGGCCCGCGCGCAGCGCAGCCCGCGTCGCCTGCCGCCCGCACCCGAAGGCGCTCGTCAAGGTGTAGGGGCCGATGGCCAGATCCGGCTTCGTCACGGCACCACCCCCGGCGCCGACCAGGCCGCCGTAAAGAGGAGCGCCAAAAAGGCGCCGACACTGACGGTCAGACCCACGGTCGCGAGCATGGGCACAGTCGATGCCGCCATCACGCCAAAACCGGTGATCGTCGTGGCCGCGCACAGCCATGGCGCCAACGGCCGCGCGCCGCCGCGGTTTTCGCCAAGAAAAAGCGCATAGCCCATGCCAAGCCCCGCAATCAGCAAAAGCGCCACCACGTTCAAAAGCGTAAGACGCGCTCCGAACGCGACCAGCAATCCGCAATCGGCAAGCAATGCCCCCGCCATGGGCGCGATCACCCGTATCGCGGCCGGCAGCGAACGCAATCCCACGGCAATCACCGCGATCATCAACAGCGCCGCGACCAGCGCATCCTGCATGAGCGCCAGCCGATAGGCGCGCAAAAGCGCGCGGATCGTCTGCCGGCTGTCGACAAAACGCACACCCGGCACGGACGTGCCCTCCAAGGCGGCGCGCACCGCCGCCGGCGCCTTCACGCCGCCTAAGGGAATCAACGCCAGATGCTGTCCGCGCGCACGCGCAAGCAGTGCCTCGACCCGCGCACGCAGGGGCGAGGGCATGGTGCCGATCGTCACCAGCGGCGCATGGCGCGCCTGCGCCACCGCCGTCACAAACGGCTTGAGCGCCTGCGGCCGGATGGGCAGACCGGCGAGGGCCTGCGCAAGCCGCCGCCGCAGCAGCGCCGGCTGCGGCAGCGCCTGCTGACGGAGGCGCTGGATGGCGAGACTCGGCAAATAGCGGGCAGCCATGTCGAAATGCCCGATGTCTTTGCGGCGCTGCAACCGCTCCAATAGCGGCAACAAGCGGGCGCTGCGCGCCAGCGCCGCTTCGACGCTCGGCGCCACCACCACCGCCTCATAGGTCATGCTGGGCGCCCCGAAATCGCGGCTTAGCCGTTGTGTTGCGGCCATGAGGGCCGGACTCACGGGGCTTAAGGCGGTCATGCCGTCATCCCACACACGCGGGGTTGTCCCCACGAGCACGCCCGCGCCCAGGCAGACAAACACGACGAGCCAGCGGCCGCGGCGCAAAAAGGCCATCACGGCCGTGATGCGCCGATCCCAGACGCGCAGGCCACTGCGCGGCGGCCACGCCGGCACCATGGCGGGCACGAGCATCCGCGCCGCCCCCGCCGCGGCAAGAAGACCCGCAGCCGCAAACACCGCCAATTGCACGAGTCCCTCAAGGCGCGAAAAAAGCAGGGTCGCAAAACCGAGAACCATCGCCGTCACCGCCAGCATCAATGTCGTCTGTACGCAACGCGCGGCGCGTTGCACCGCGCCATCGGCCGTGACGTGCAACAGGACATAGGCGGGATAATCCATCGCCACACCGATCAGCATGGTGCCAAATCCCAGCGTGATCACACTCACGACCGGGAACAGCGCCGCCACCACCGCGGTGGCCACCACCCCGCCCGTAATCATCGGCACGAGGCTTGCGCCGACGGCCGCCGCGCTGCGGTAGACCAGCCCGAGAAGCAGCATGACGAGCACCGCATCGATCACCGCCAGCCAGCGCGCCTGCGTGGCCACATGCCGATTGGTGGCCACCGTGATCGCGGCCGTCCCCGCCACCTGCAAGTGGCACGCAGGATGCGGCAGGGCCGCCCAGGCTGCACGGATGCGCGCCATCACCGCGCGGGCGTTGTGGATCGCAAACCCCGAGCGGCGCGTGACCGCGACAAGCAGGGCCTGCTTGCGGGCCACCCACACCCCCCGATCGGTCGCAGGTCCCGTCCGCCCCGTCCACGGGCGTGCAGCGGCGAAGAAGGCGCCGGTCGGATCGCGCAGCAGCGGACCGGCGCCGAGCCCGGCCGGTGATTCCAGGATGGTCACAAGACGCAACAGATCCGCCCGCAGGGCCTTGGCCGTCCACGGACGCCGCGGTGCGAGGAGATAGCGGTGATCTTGCAGAAAACCCATGATGGCCGGATCGGGCCGGCCGGGACTTGCCGCCGCCAACGAAAAAAGCGCCGACGCCTTGCGCAGACGGTTTGCGAGTGCCCGCGCCAGGTGGCGCCGTTCGCCGGGTGACCCGCCGCCGATCGCCATCAACACCAGGCGGGCGGCGCGCCCTTCTTGCAGTCCGCGTATCAGGGTCTGCTGGACGGCATCGCCCCCGCGCGGCAGAAAGGCCGTGAGACTGCCGCCGAAACGGCCGAAGCGAACGGTCAGCGCGAGGATCACACTGAGCATTGCCGCCCACACCAACACCGTCACCGCGGCCCGTCCGCTCACGGTGACAGGCGCATCACCGAGAAATCCCCCTTGGGCGTGGTGGTCCGCACCTCGGTGGGCTCACCGTCATGGCCACGCACCTCGATCGTGCGCACCACCTTCGCCAGAGCCGCCAGACGCGGCACCAACCGCAGGCGCCACTGACGCGCCGAGCCCCGCAGGTGCAACGTGTAATCGTGCTGCAGCAGCGCCCGGTTGCCGCTTAGCAGACCCTCAAAACCCGAAACGATCGCCATCAGCTGCGGAACGCGATCAATCGACACGCCCCGGTGTCCGTTCACATACAGGCGTTCGCCGACGATCCGGTACGTGACCGGCGCAGGTCGTTGCTGGCGCATGATCAAAGTTGAAGGCTTCCGGTAGATGAGGCGCCCGGAGGTCTCCAGGGGGCGGGTCAGGCTCGACAGACGTGTGGTCTCTGCAAAATGCACCTCGTGGCGTGCGTTAAGCGCGACGGCGCTCAGCAACATCGGCACGGTCCACGGCGCCGGTGTCGCCGCCGCGAACGGGCTTGCCAGAAGCGCGAGCGCGCAAACAACCCAGCGTGTGCGTTGACCAGAAATCATAAAAATTGAACCAGTTGTTCGGAGCCATGCGGCAATACCGCTGCAGGCAGCCCACGTAGCGCGCACCCAGATCCTGGAGCCACGCCCGGCGGGCCGGTCCCTCGGGGGCGGCGACGGCCAAGGGCTCAAATACTACCTCATAGTAAGGAAGACCAGCAATGGAACGGCGGTAGAGCGCCGCAAAGAAGAACACGGGCGCGCGCAGGCTCGCGGCCAGGCGCAGCGGCGCAAGCGGGAACAAACTGCTGCGTCCGAGAAAATCCGCCACATAACCGGTCTCCGTGGGCGTTATCCGATCCCCCATGATGCCAACCAGGCCACCTTCTGCGATGGTGTCGCGCACACGCAAAAGCGCCGAGGGTCCACCGAGCCCCACGGTCGTATCCCCCGCACCCGGATCGAGCGCCCCGAGAACGCGATTGAGATTGCGTGACACGCGCTCCTCCATGATGATCTGCATCTTCAGGCCTTCATGGCGCAGGCCGGCCGCCCGCGCCGCCTCGAAACTGCCCAGATGGGCGCCCAGCAGCACACAGCCCTGCCCCCGGTCCAGGCACTCCTGCACGGCCTCGAAGCCGCGTACATGCAGCGAAGGCGCGTCGGCGCGCCGGGCAAGGAGATACACGCGATCCAAGATCGTGTGCGCAAACGTCAAATAATGGCGGAACAATACGCGAGTCGTCGCCGGCTGACCGAGCGCCTGGTAAAAATGCGCAAGGGCCACGCGCCCGCCGCCTGCGGTCACGTAGTAATAAAGGGTTATAGGCCACAACAGCAGGCTTGCCGCGCGGTGGCCGGCCGCGAGCGCGACCGCGCGCATCACCCGCAGCAGCAGTGCGCTGCCCCGTTCCTTTTGGTCAAACCAGTGCGCCGCCATCCGTTCCCTCGGGCCGCGGCGCACACAGCACGCCGCGCGCCAGGATTTCCTCACCAGCCCGAACCACCACCGTCACGCGCCCGTTTTCGATTGGACCGAAACAGGCGCGCGCCGGCACGTCCGGGCGCAACGCCTTCAACCACTTGAACGTCTCGACACCCGCGACCCTACGCCCGATCGCATGACGCTCATATCCACCAACCAGCGCATCGAGCAATAATGCCCCGGGCACCAGAGGATCGCCCGGAAAGTGATCGGCAAAAAAGGACCGTCCGGCCGGAAACCAAAGCTCGAGCTGGTGAGGTTGCCGGTCATACAGGTCGATCAGCGCAGCGCGCGGCAGCTTGTCCGTTCCCATCGTGCGCGGCAGCTCCGTGACGTGATACAGCGGCCGCGGCAGAAACACAGGGTCGATGTGACGCCGCAATGCGGCAAGGATCTCCTCTTTGGGCCGCGGCGTGACGACAAAGGCGCAGATGCGCTCGACCCCGGCATCGCCGCTGCGCCCGGGTACGAAGAAGACGCCGTCTTGCACGCCGTCGATTGCGCGCAACACCTCGTTTAACATGGGCAGCGTCGCCCTCTTGCCGGCCACCAGCACGAGGTCGGCATGCCGTCCCCGCCACACAAAGTGTTCCTCATCGAGGCAGTCGATGCGATCCTGCAGCACGGCGGGCGCCTCCAGGTGCCCCCCGCTGACCCCGGCGGTGTCGGCCGCCGGAGTCAACCGCAGCCCCGCATAGAGATGCCATGCCGGTCCCGCGGTCGTGCGCCGCGAGGCGATCGAGCCGACTTCGGTTGCACCGTAGATCTCCTCGACCACCGTCTGCAGCGCGCTTTCGGCCCGTTGGGCGAGGGCTTCGCCAAGCGGCGCCGTCGAACAGATGACGCCGGCAAGCGGCGGCCACGTTTGGCCGCTGTCGACCAATGCCTGCAAGTGCACGGGGCTTGTGATGAGGCGGCGTGGTGTTGGCAGTTCCCGCAGGGCGGCGCCGATGTCGGCCGGCAGCAGCGGCCGCCGCGCATGCACGAAGGCCCGCCGGCGCAGCGGCAACAGGATGGTCGTTTCCAGCCCGTACATGTGCTGGGCGGGCACCGTACCGAGCAGCGCGCTGCCATCGATGCCGAAACGCTCGCCGGCCAAATCCGCACCGGCCACGAGTGAACGCCATGTCTTGTCGTGGACGGTGGGCGCACCGGTGCTTCCCGAGGTAAAGGCCCGTACCGCCACCAGATCGAGGGCGACGGCTGGATTGTTTTGCGAGAACCCCTGCTGCAGGGCATCGGCGTAGGCCACGACACGCGCCCCGCTCATCGCCGGATCGTCGGTCAACAGAAACGGGTGATCCTCCTGCGCAAGCAGCCGCGAGAGCGTCTCGGGCGCGTGGTTTGCCGGTAACAGCGTGGTCCGGCCAAGCGACAATGCGGCGCCGAGGCCGACCAGAAAACGGTAGCGGTCGGCACAGGCATTGATGAAAGCGCCCGGCGGCACGCGCGCACCCAGATGGGCCACATCGGCGAGATAGGCGCCGACGGCAACCGGCCGGCCTTCATAGAAGGCGATGATCCGGCCGGGATCGGCGCATCCGACGAGTGCGGCGGCGTTCACGGCCTGTCTTTCGTGGCCCAGCGATAGCGCTCGCTGATGACGGCGGCAATGACGACCCAAAGCGGCGGGCTCTCCCAGACGCGCGCAAACCGCGCCCGCCGATAGAAGTGTTCGAGAAAAAAGAAAAGAAGTGGCAGCGCCTCGAGCATGGCGCGCTCACCCCATCCGTAGGTGTTGCGCGGCGCGAGCGCGACGAGCAGGTTGGTGACGGCCAGCGCCATCAGCACGCCGACCCAGATTTCGGTCAATGCGCGCGTGTAGTCGTGTTCATCGGCACGCAGCGCCCGGCCCTTGGCCCGGGTGGCGATGCGCGTGATGAAAGGCGTCGATGCGAGCGAACGCGCGAAGGTTCCCGCCACATAGAAAAGCGCCATGGTTTCACCGAGCATGAGGACGATGTCTGCAGGCGCAAGACCGCGATAGATGTCCACCGCGCACAGAACGCAACCAAAGAGCGCCGCCGCCAGTCGCGCCTTCACGCACCGGTCCGGCGTGCCGCAATGACTGCCGCAAGCGAACGCAACGACGAAAAGATCGTCTGATTGTCCGGATCATCGGCACGCAATTCGACGCCATACTGCCTGGATACCGCCAGGGCGATTTCCAGCATATCGATCGAATCGAGCCCGAGACCCTCACGAAACAGCGGCGCATCCGGTACGATCGCGCCCGGATCCAGCGACAGATTGAGGCTGGTTACAAGCAGTCCCGCCAGCTCCCGCTCGAACTCGGTTTGTCCTGCCATGGGTCTCCCTTGATCAGTGCCTTGAGCGCACCCCGTAAGGGTCGCACACACCGGCCATAGATTAAACAAATCCTGCCTGCGCCGTCACGCGGCGGGACGCACGAACACCCACGCCACCGCCACGCCGCACAGAAAGGTGCTCGACGCCTTCAGCAGCGGACTGCTACGGAATACCGCACCTCCGTAGTACCGGTAACGGGCGAAAACGGTCACCGCATACCGGCCGAAATGCCGCGTCAGACTGCCCGTCGCGCGCGCCCCGGCATAGCCGCCGGCGGCATGATACCGGGCCCGGCCGGGCAGCGCATAGGCGGCCGGCACATCGAAAAAGTAGCCGTTCTCGCCCCGGGTGCGCCAGACCGGACCCACGCCCAGTGTCATCCGGTAGCGGGATGCCGGGCGGCTCTCCCACTCGACAAACGGCCCGCCGCCGATGCCAACCGTATCCAGGTGGAAGTTCGACGGGACGGCGATGCGAAACCGGCTGTGGATACCGACGAGGGTCTGCAGGCCAAACGGATGCCAACGCAGACGGTAGATGACCTCGGGGCCTGCCGCCAGCGTCGCCGGCAACTGCGGCATGCCGCGGCGCGCGTCCGGCGTGCCGGCCGGCGTCGGTGGAGAGGCATTGGCGGCGATACCAAAACGCCAACGCGAACCTGCCGACGGACTTAACCGCAGCCGGTTGCGGTGCAGACGCACGAGCCGGGTCCGGTAGGAAATGTCCGGATAGGGATAGACGAATACCGATTCGCTGTCGGAGCCGGGATAGGCCGGGGCCGCGAAGGTGGCGACGCCCATGCCGATCCGCCACGCGCCGCCCATGCCATACGCGGGCGCCGCCGCGAGCATCCACAACAGCCACCACCTGCGCCCCGGACGCAGGCGGCGTCCTTGTTTTTCCGCCGGGCGCATTCAGATCCCGCCCACGACCAACGCTTCTATTTCGATCAAAAGTTCCGCACGGCAGATCGCACTCGTCAGCACCAGCAGCGGCGCATCTCCCCACGGCTGCGGGAGCGGTGGCGGCCGCCCGCCCGGGCGCATGTAGACCTTCACGGCCGCCACGCGCGGCGCCGTCAGGCCGCCGGCTGCGAGGATCGCCTCGAGATTGCGCAGCGTCTCGTCGAACTGCGCAGCGGCATTGCCCGCATGATGACTCTCATGACCAATGATTGCCGCGGTCCCGGAAATGAACAGATAGGCCTTGTCGCCGTTGACGCGCATGGCGCGGGTAAAATCCGGCGGCTGGGGACCGTAGTCCGGGGGATAGCGGAACGCCGGCACCTGGCGGGGGTTCTCGATCGGCATGCCCGCCTGGCGCCGGGCGAGCGCATAAAGATAGAATCCGTCTCCCGCGCAGCCGATGGCCGTCGCCGCAGGCCGCCGCAGGCCGCGTGCGAGGTAGCCCTTCAGTGCCGCATGGCGGCCCCGATTGAAACGGCGGTAGCGTTCGAGGTTCTCTTCCTCGTCGTTGATGCCGGAAAAGTACTGCCAGACGCGGATCAGGTGCGGGTAGCCACGCGCCGCAAGCGCCGCGAGCAGCTCCGTATACGCCGCAAACGCCGCCTCTTCCACCCCCGGCTGCGTCGTAACGGCCACAGACGCAAACAGCCACTCTCCATCCTCGGCATAGGAAACACGCCCCACACGGCCTGCAGACGTCCGTCCGCCGCGCCAGACTTCGTACAGGCCGTCGCCTCCGGCCATGGGCACATCGAGCGTGGCGGCCGTCTGCGCGCCGCCGCCAAAACCGACGACGCCCAGAACGTCACCACCTGCCCGTAGCGATTCGAGGGTGTCCTTGGGATAATAACCAACCAATAACGGCACGCTGCAGAGCCCCTGATTCCTGAAAATTACCGACCCATGACAGGCAACCCCTACAAATGGCGCACCACGCGGATCCTGGTCTCGCGTCTATGATAGCAAGAGATCCGCGGCACGTATTCCATTGCGCCAACCTCGCCACCGGCATCCTGCTTGGGTGTGGCGCGGGCCACCTCCTGCCCTTCGCGCCGGCCGCCGGCGGCGCCGCTGCGCTGCAGGCCGCACTCACGGCAGCCTGTGTCTGTCCGCGCTGCCAGTGGGTGGGCGCCAACGTCACACGGGGGCCGGCGCGTGGTGCGGTGGCGCTCACCTTCGACGATGGACCCGATCCGGCACTCACCCCGTGGATCCTGGCCACTTTGCGCGCCCATAAAGCCCGCGCCAGCTTCTTTTGCATCGGCAACAAGGCCCGGCGCTATCCGCACCTCATCCGCGCCATCCGCGACAGCGGCCACAGCGTGGAGAATCATAGCGACCGGCACCGCCACAGCTTCGCCGTCTTGCATCACGCCGTCATCGCCCGCGAAGTGCGCACCGCCCAGCAGACCCTGACCGATCTGGCCGGCACCGCGCCGCGTTTCTTCCGTGCGCCGCTTGGCTTTCGCAATCCGTGGCTCGCCCCGGTGCTCGCCGAATGCCAGTTGCGCTATGTGTCCTGGTCGCGCCGCGGCTTTGATACCGTGGACCGGCGGCCGGCGCACATCCTCGGGCGGCTGCTGACGGATCTGCGCGATGGGGATATCCTCTTGTTGCACGATGGCAAGGGTGCCTGCGACCGTCGGGGCCGGCCGGTCCTTCATACGGTGCTGCCCGGTCTGCTCGAAAACGTCACCGGCCGCGGGCTTGCCGTCGTCGACCTGCCGACGCTGCTCGCGTGAGGCGCCGGCGCTACGAAGGCTCGGCCGGTGGCGTCAGCTCGGCGGCGTTCAACAGGCGCGGCTCTTCGTTGATGCCCTCGAGCATGACGATCTCGTCACCGTCTGAACCGGAGAGTTCGCGGAACTTGCGCGCCTGGGGCAGCACGCGCCCTTCGAGCGTACCGACCGTCTTGTTGTAGCTTTCGACCGCCCCGCGCAGCCTGGCGCCGGTCTCCGCCCAGCCCTTGCCCAGAAGGGCGATGCGCCGATACAGCTCCTTACCCAGCGCCGCGATTTCCTCGGCGTTGCGCGTCATGCGCTCCTGCTGCCAGCCAAAGGCCACCGCCCGCAGCAGCGCGATCAAGGTCGTGGGGCTTGCCGGGATCACGCGCTGATCCACCCCGCATTCGATCAATGCCGGATCCTCCTGCAGCGCGGCACTGAAGAACACCTCGCCTGGCACGAACATGACCACGAACTCGGGCGCCGCGGAAAACTGCTCCCAGTAATTCTTGCGCCCGAGATTGACGAGATGCGCGCGCACCTGTTGCGCGTGGCGTCTCAACGACGCATTGCGCTGATCGTCTCCTTCGGCCTCGATGGCGGTGAGATACGCATCCACCGGTGTCTTGGCGTCGACCACCACCTGCCGCCCGCCGGGCAGGCGGACGATGAGATCCGGCCGCAGCATGCGTCCGTCCTCGTTTGCGGCGGTGTGCTGCTCGATGAAGTCGCAGTGATCCAGCATGCCCGCCATTTCGACCACGCGCCGCAGCTGCAGCTCACCCCAGCGCCCGCGCGCTGCGGGCTGGCGCAAGGCCTTCACCAGATTGGCCGTTTCCTGGTGCAGGCGGGGCAGGTGCCCCTCCACCAGCGCGCGCACCTGCGCGGTGAGGAGTTCGTAGCTGCTTTCGCGCTTGCGCTCGATCTCCCCCATCAGACTGTCCACCCGGCTCAGCTTCTCCAAAACCGGCTGCACCAGATGGGCGATGGCCGTTTCGCGCGCTCCGAGATCGGCGCGGGCGCTCGAGGCCAGTTGCGTGAAACGCTGCTCGGCCAGAGACAAAAAGAGGTCGTTATTGCGCGCCAAGGCCTGCTGCGACAGCCCCGCGAACGCATCGCTCAAGGCCGTGCGCACCGCCTCCAGCGCGCGGGCCTGCTCCTCGGCACTGCGCCCCTCGTGGCGCAGACGTTCCTCCAGCCGTGTCCGCTCCAGCTCCATCGCATGCACGCGTGCGGAGGCGTCCTGCAGCTCTTGGGTGCGCTCGGCGAGCGCCCGGCGCGCCTCTTCGAGTGCGGACGCAAGGGCGCTTTGCGCCTGCCGTTGGCGCAGCCCGAAAAGGCCGGCGGCCACCGCCACCGCCAGAGCGAGCCACCACCAGGCTGTCATGGGAGACCACCTTCCTGTTCCTCCCAGGATCGGGCGATGGGCTCAAGCGACGCCAGCACCTCGCCGAGGCGGCAACCGCGCTCGGACAGGCGGTAGGAAACCTGCGGCGGTACCGTCGGCTGGCAGGCGCGCACGACGAAACCGGCTGTCATCAGGCGCCGCAGGCGCTCGGTCAGCAGGCGGCTCGATATGCCTGGGATGGCGCGTTTCAATGCGCCAAAGCGCAATTCGCCGCGTGTCTGCAGGATCCACAACACATGGGTCGTCCAAGGCCCCGCGAGCAGGCGCAACACCGCATCCACCGGACAGTGCGGCGGCGACCCTTCGACGGGCGGCGAGGCGGATGTGGAGGGCAGGGTAGACATAGTTACTTTATAGTACCTACTTCCCTTTCATAACCGCAAGCGGTTAGATAGGGCGCACACAACGCCAACCAAAGGAGGCATCATGAGCAAAATCCTCGTTCTCTATTACAGCACCTGGGGCCACGTCGAACAAATGGCCCAGGCCGTCGCCGAGGGGGCACGCAAGGTCGCCGGCACCACCGTCGACATCAAGCGCGTCCCGGAACTGTTGCCGGCCGATGTCCTCGCCAAAATGCACGCCAAGACAGACCAGAAGGCACCCGTGGCGCAACCCGACGAGCTCGCCCACTACGACGCGATCATCTTCGGCACCCCGACGCGCTTTGGCAACATGGCAAGCCCCATGCGCAGCTTTCTCGATGCCACGGGCGGGTTGTGGCGCGAGGGCAAACTGGTCGGCCGGGTGGGCAGCGTCTTTGTCAGCACCGCCAGCCAGCACGGTGGCCAGGAAACGACCATCACGTCCTTCCATGCGACCCTTTTGCATCACGGCATGGTCATCGTCGGCGTACCCTACAGCTGCCCCGGTTTGACACGCATGGACGAGGTCAGCGGCGGATCGCCCTATGGCGCAGGCACCCTTTCCAACGGCGACGGCAGCCGCATGCCCTCTGCCAATGAACTGGATATCGCCCGCTTCCAGGGTGAGCATGTCGCCACCATCACCGGCCGCTTGACGCGCGCATGATCCGCCACCGCCCCTCCGCCGAACGGGGATACGCCGATCACGGCTGGCTGCAAAGCCGCCACAGCTTTTCCTTTGCCGGTTATTACGATCCCAGACACATGGGGTTTAGTGATCTGCGCGTGATCAACGAGGATCTGATCGCCGGAGGTGGCGGCTTTCCGTCCCACCCTCACCAGGATATGGAGATCCTGACTTTTGTCATGAGCGGCGCGCTGCGTCACGAAGACAGCATGGGTCATGGCTCGGTCATCGGCCCAGGCGAGGTGCAGCGCATGAGCGCGGGCCGCGGGGTCGTGCACAGCGAATTCAATGACAGTCACGATACGCCCGTCCATCTGCTGCAGATCTGGGTGCTGCCGGACCGCCGCGGCTACCCGCCCGCATACGAACAACGTCAGGCGCCGATCCCCGGGCGTCTGCGCCGCTGGCAGATGCTGGCCTCCGGTGATACCCGCGACGACAGCCTGCACTGGCACCAGGATGCGAAACTGCTGGTCACGGATCTGGCCGCCGGCGATCGCCAGAGTTACACGTTCAGCGGCCGCCGCGCCGGTTATCTGCAGGTGGCGCGCGGAAGCCTGCGTATCAATGGCGTGGAATTCTCCGCCGGGGACGCATGCCTTGCGGAAGACGAAACGGTATTGCAGCTGGAGGCCACCGAGGACTGCGAGACCTTGCTCTTTGATCTGCGGCCGGCTTGACACACCATAGCACTTGGTATGCAATGCCCAAGCCGCCGCGGGATCTCGAAACGCATGCAAGGCGGGCCTCGGAAGGCGCCATCGGATCCGCCGCGCGAAAGGCGGAACCGGTCGCAATCGATCCACGAAAAGCATAGAAATACGGGACATCACCTCCGCCCTTGCGCCCTGAGCATGCCGAAACACAGTGCGCCACGCAGCCCGTGGCCAAACCGGATCCCCAGCGGATGACGCCCGACGGAACGTCCCGTCACCTGCGCCGCAAAACGATCGACCGGGCACGCGCATCGCTCGTCTTAGCCGTGATGATCGCCCTGGCAGGCTGCGTGCCGGCACCGCGCCATGCGCTGCTCACGCCGCGCCGGCAAGCCCCCCATGTGCGCGCCGCCGATGTCCGCACTGCACCTGCGCCCTGGCCCAAGACCCGCTGGTGGCGCGCCTTTCACGACCCGTCCCTGGATCGGCTGATCACCATGGGCCTGCGCGCAAGCGGCACCTTGAAGGCGGCGCTCGCCCGCGCCCGTGTCGCCCAGGCGGCCATCGGCGAAGCCGGCGGTGCTCTCGGGCCGGCGCTGGCCGCCGACGGCACGGTGGATCGGCAACGCGCCTCGGCCACCGGCCTCATTCCGCCGCCTTTCGCCGGCCACACCGTCGACTACGGCAGCGCCGGCATCAGCGGCCGTTATGATCTGTCGTGGTGGGATTCCAGGCACGCGCAGCTGCGTGCGGCGATCGGCCGGGCGCGCGCCGCCTGGGCGATTGACGCCGAAACACGCCTGCTCGTCAGCACCGGCATCGCCCGCACCTACTTCGCGTTGGGCGAGGCCAGTCAAGACCTGCGTCTGGCGCGCGCCGGCGCGCGTGTGCGCACCCGCCTGGCGGCCCTGATGGCGCAGCGTTACCGGGCCGGCATTGTCAGCGCTTTGCGCTATGAATCCGCCGAAGATGCGCGCGCAACCGCCGACCGGCAACGGGCGGCCGCCGAACTTGCGGTCGCGCGATTGCGGCTTGCGCTCGCCGCACTGGTGGGCCGCGGGCCCCGTTACAGCCCCTCTCTTCCCATTCCCCGCGTGCTGGCGGTGCGTGGTTTCGCAGCGCCCGCGCAACTGCCTCTCGAACTGCTCGCACGCCGCCCGGATCTGCGCGCGCGCTACTGGCAGGTACAGGCCGCGGCCGCCGGCATCGACGCGGCGCAAGCCGGCTACTATCCCAACATTTCGCTCACAGGGAGCCTCGCGTTCCAGAGTATTTCCCTGACGAGCCTCTTTGATCCGGCCAACATCACGGCCGACATAGGTCCGGCCATTCATCTCCCGCTGTTTCATGCGGGCGCGCGGCGGGCGCACTTGAGCGCGGCGCGGGCCCGCTATGATGCGGCGGTCGCCCTCTATAACAAAGCCATCCTCGATGCCAGCGCGCAGGTGGCACGCGCGCTCGCCGGCATCCGTCTTGCGCACCGCCAGGAGCAGTTCGCCCGCCGCGCCTGCCGCCACGCGCGCCTTGGCTACCGGTTCGTCATGGCGCGCCGGCGCGCGGGCGTGGACGGTCCGATTCCCATCCGCGAATCGCGGCTGGCTGTGCTGGGCGCCGAACGTGAGCTTGCCACGGCGCGCACACGCCTGCTGTTGGCCGATCTCGCGCTGATCCAGGCGCTCGGCGGCGGCTACCGCGATCACGCTTAAGGACGGATCATGAACGCTTCGACGCACACGGCCGATCCAGGCAGCGCCAAACGTAAACGGGCCCTCCTTGGCCTGACCGGATTCTTTCTGCTCATCGCGCTTGGCTATTTCGTCTATTGGCTCTTCGTCGGGCGCTACTACGCGTCGACCGATGACGCCTATGTCCACGGCAACCTGGTGGCCATCACCGCGCGGGTACCGGGAACCGTCGAGACCATCGGCGTCGACGACACCGACCGCGTCCGCCGGGGCCAGGTGCTGATCGCGCTCGATCCGACCGATGCCCGCATCCGCCTGCGCCGGCAGGAGGGGGCGCTGGCGCTCGCGATCCGCGACGCCTGCGCGACACGCGCCCGCCTAAAGGCCCTAAAGGCCGAGGCGCGCGCCGCCCGCAGCGTCTACCGGGAGGCGCTCGGCAAAGTGCGCCGCCGGGCGCATCTCATGGCCATCCACGCCATCTCCGCGGAAACCTGGCAGGACATGCGCGCCCGCGCCCAGGCGCTTGGCGCCCGTTATCGGGCGGCCCGGGCGCAGGCGGCCGCCGTGGCCGCCGTTCTCGGTCACGGTCCGATCGCCCAGTGGCCGGCCGTGCGCATCGCCGAGGCGCGCGTGCTGGCCGCCTATACGGCGCTAGCACGCTGCGTGGTGCGCGCTCCGGTGAGCGGCTACGTGGCCAAACGCAGCGTGCAGCTTGGCGAACACATCGCGCCGGGACAGCCGCTTATGGTCATCATCCCGCTCTCCCATTTGTGGATCACGGCGAACTTCAAGGAAGACGACCTGGGATCGCTGCGCCTCGGCCAGAAGGCGCGCGTCGTGACCAGCCTGTACGGTGACGCCGTCGTCTATCGGGGACGTGTCGTCGGCATCGGCGCAGGCACCGGGTCGGCGTTTTCGATCCTGCCGCCCAACAACGCGAGCGGCAACTGGATCCGCATCGTGCAGCGCGTGCCGGTGCGCATCAGCCTGCCGGCAAGGGCTCTCGAAACACACCCCCTGCGCGTCGGCCTCTCGGCCACCGCCACCGTCAATATCCATGACACAAGCGGCCGCATGCTGGCGCAGCGCCCGCCATCGAGGCCGGTCTACCAAACGCCCGTCTACGGCCGGAACATACGCCGCGGCGAACGCATCGTCCGCCGGATCCTCCGCGCCAACGGCGCACGCAGGACCCACTAGATGGCGCAGCGCCCGGAGGTCCCCCTGGGCCTCATCACCATCGCGCTGGCGCTCGGCACGTTCATGCAGGTGCTCGACACCTCGATTGCCAACGTGTCGATTCCAACCATCGCCGGTGACCTCGCCGTCAGTCCCGATCAAGGGGCCTGGGTCATCACATCGTTTGCGGTGAGCAACGCCATCGCGCTGCCGATGACGGGTTTTGCGGCACGCAGACTCGGTGAGGTGCGGCTTTTCGTGCTCGCCACACTCCTCTTTACGCTCGCCTCGTGGGCCTGCGGCATGGCGCCCAATCTCCCCACTTTGCTCGTCTTCCGCGTGATCCAGGGGGCCGTCGGCGGACCGATGATTCCGCTCTCGCAAAGTCTGCTGCTGCGCAGTTATCCACCCGACAAAAAGGGTCTGGCCCTGGCGCTGTGGTCGATGACCGTGGTGGTCGCCCCCATTCTCGGACCGATCCTGGGCGGCTACATCACCGAAGACATCTCCTGGCCGTGGATCTTCTTCATCAACATACCGGTCGGCATCTTCACCGCCTTCACGGTTTGGGAGCTGCTGTCGCCCTACGAGACGGAGCGCGTGCATGTGCCGATCGACTTTGTCGGCATCATCCTGCTCATCGCCGGCGTGGGCACCCTGCAGATCATGCTCGACAAGGGCAACGACCTGAACTGGTTCAGCTCACACACGATCACCGCCCTTGCGGTCATCGCCACCATCGCGCTGTCATTCTTTGTCGCCTGGGAGCTCACGGAAAAACACCCGGTCGTCGACCTGACGCTCTTCCGGGAGCGCAATTTCACGGTGGGCACGATCGCCATGAGCCTCGGCTACATGGTGTTTTTCGGCGGCGTGGTCATTTTCCCTTTGTGGCTGCAGACAAATCTCGGCTACACCGCGGTGTGGGCCGGCCTTGCCGCGGCACCCATCGGCGTGCTCTCCGTGATCCTCTCGCCCCTCGTCGGGCGCAACATCCACAAGATGGACCTGCGCGCGATCACCAGCCTCTCCTTCATTGTTTTTGCCGGGGTGTCTTTCTGGACCAGCACCTTCCCAAGCGATGTCGACTTCGCGCATCTCGTCTGGCCGCGTTTCGTGCAGGGCATCGCCATGGCCACCTTCTTTACGCCGGTGGTCACGATGGTGCTGTCGGGCCTGCCGCAAAAGCGCGTGGCAAGCGCCGCCGGGCTTTCCAACTTCATGCGCCTCGTCGCCGGTTCCTTTGGAACCTCGCTTAGCATCACGGTCTGGACACGCCGCGCCACCTTCCATGAGTACCGGCTGCTCGATTATCTCACCCCGCACAATCCGCTCTACCAGCTGAGCGTGCAGGCGCTCGAACAGGCGGGGTTTTCCTATCATGCCGCAGTCGCCCTGCTGATCGGCCTGACGCGCTCCCGCGCGGTGGTCATGGCCACTGATGATTTCTTCTGGCTGTCTGGCTGGATCTTTCTTGCGCTGCTCGTGCTGATCTGGTTTGCGAAGCCGCCATTTGGGGCCGGCGATGAAGGCATCGGCAGTGGCGGCCACTGACCGCGGGCGGGCGGCCGCGCGCATGGACCGCGCAACCCGCATCCTTTTACAATCGCCCTCATGAAAACACAACAACAACACGCCGCCGCAGCACTCGTCGCCGGAATCTTGATCCTCACTTTGGCGCCCATCGCCCTGCGCCCCCTCTTCAATCTGAACGAGGGCCTCTATGCGGAGATTCCGCGCGAAATGCTGCGGCACAACTGGCTCATGCCGCGCCTGGATGGTATGCCCTATCTCGAAAAGCCGCCGATCTTCTACTGGCTGGTGATGATCTTTTACAAAATCTTCGGTGTCGGCAAATTCGCCGCGCGCCTGCCCTCGGCGCTGGCCGCACTCGGCACCCTGTGGGTAGTCTTGCGCTTCGCCCGGCCGCG
Source organism: Pseudomonadota bacterium (assembly GCA_021795715.1). Classification (GTDB taxonomy): domain Bacteria; phylum Pseudomonadota; class Gammaproteobacteria; order Acidiferrobacterales; family Acidiferrobacteraceae; genus JAJYDN01. The sequence continues at coordinate 36,310 of JAJYPD010000013.1, read as the reverse complement.
CATGACCGAGCCGCTTTGGCCGCCGGTCATCCTTTTTACCTCCATCGGCTTTTACCTCATGTCGCAACTGGCGATGTTCGACATGACCTTTACATTTTTTCACACCATTACGCTGCTCGCCTTCTACGCGTACATGGAGGAGCCCGGGCGGCCGGGGCGGCTCTACCTGGCGGCGGCGGCCAGCGCGCTCGCCTGTTTGACGAAAGGGCTGATCGGCATCGTTCTGCCCGGACTGATTGTACTTGCCTTTCTCGCGAGCCAGCGCCGCACGATCCGATGGCGGCCTTTTCTTGCCGCCTGGCTGATCTTTTTGACGGTGGCCCTTCCCTGGCATGTGTGGATGATCATCCACGTACCGCACTTTTTTGACCGTTACATCGTCCAGGAGCATTTCGACCGTTTCCTTGGCACCCTAAAGCCGGCCGACTACCGCGATCCGCCGTTTTACTACAATCTCGAACACCTGCTGTTTGGCATATTTCCGTGGACGCCCTTTCTGCTCGCGGCGCTCTGGCGGCGTTGGCCTTATGACGCGCTGGACCGGTTCCTGTTGATCTGGGCGGCGGTCTACGTGATCTTTTTCACCCTATCGAAAACCTCCTCGTCCTACTACACCTTGCCGGCCATGCCGGCCCTTGCGCTTTTCGTCGGCCGCGCGCTGCCCGATCTGGCCGGCCGGCTGCTGGGCCGCCTGGTCGCGCTGTTCACGGCACTTACCCTCGTCGCCGTCATCGCCGTACCCTGGCTGCCTCATCCCGATACACGCATCTACCTGGCCGGCATGGGCCTCGCCTACCTGGCCTTCTTCCTGATCGCAGGCGCAGATCCGCGCAGAATCTGGCGCATGCGCCTGACCGCGCTGGGCTCGCTTGCGGGACTTGCGGGACTGTTTCTGGCCTATACGCTCATCCATCCCGCGCGGTTTGCCTCCAAGGGCCTGGCCGAGGCCTTGAAACCTGAGCTGACGCCGCACGCCGACGTATTCGTCGTGGACCGCTACGAGGATCTGTCCTCATTCGACTTCTATCTGGACCGCCCGATCTACGTGCTGAATCCCGCGCAGGGCGACCTGTATTACGGCATCCGCCATGACAAACAGGTCACGCGCCTGATCACAGGCAGGCGTCTTGAATACCTCCTGAACCACCGGCACGTCTTCATCGCCGGTTCGCGCACGCAACGGCCGGTGTGGGAAAAACTGGGCCGCTTCCGGGTGGTCGCCGCCAACCGCCACGATGTGGTGGTGGAGAATATTCTGCCCGAAAGTCGGAGGTGAGGGCGCCGCACATTACGGTAGAGTCTCCACCGTCGCAGGACGCGCGCAACCCATCAGGGATGATGGCGGACCCCCTCTCCATGAGAGGGGGTTTTTCTGCGTCCTGCACACCGCGCTGACCGGCCGCGTTTCAGGGGGTGACGGGATCGTAGGTCCAGCGGCGCCACTCCTGCAACAGCGGAAAGTACAAAACCAGCTCGATCGGCCGCGGGTCGAAGGCCGCCAGAAAACGGGCGTAGCCCTCCAACTGATCCCGGTAGCGGCCCTGCTGTTCGTCGAGAAATTCGGCAAGCCCTGCGCCCTCGTGGCGACTCGTCTTGTAGTCGACGATCCAGCGCACGCCGGCTTCGTCGACAAAAGTCCGGTCGACCCGGACATGACGGATGTCTCCCTCCCCCTGCGCCGCCGTCAGCGCCCACTCGTTGCGCGCGCCGGGCCGGGGCGCGATGAGTTGCCGCCCCTTGGGATCGGCGAGCGTCTTGCGCACCGCTTCCATGACCGACGCCAGCACGAAGGCCAGATCCTCACCGGTAAGGCCAAAACGGCGTGCCTGCCCGCGCACCATGCCCTCCCAGGCTGTCATCGCATCACCTGGATCCGGTAACGGCCCCAGACTGATCTCGGCCAGCAGCGCATGAACCAGAAGTCCGACGATGCGGATGCGCACCGACGCCCAGTCGAAGACCGGTTGCGACGGATCCGATCGCGGCGCCGCCGGCCAAGGCGGCAGATCATCGGCGCGCCACGCCGCCGGCAGACGGCGCATGACCGGCGCGGCCGCCGCGGCCGATGCCGGGATCGTAGGCGGCGTCCCGGCGCGGGCGGCCGCCGTGAAGGCCTCCTCGATCGCCGGCCACAGGACCTTCAGGCGTTCGGCCACCGCAATGTCGCCATTTGCCTTCGTCTTGTAATGGGCGACAAGGTGCAGATTGCGGCGCGCGCGTGTGCAGGCTACATACATCAGACGCGCATCTTCATGGCGGGATTTGCGCTGCTGCAGCGCCCACAGGCTGTCATACAGCGCGTCATGATCCTCGGCGGCGAGCTTTAGCGGCGCAAAAAGCAGCGACGGTTCACGGCCGCCGCGCTCGACGGCCAGCAGCAAGGGCTTTTTGTCCGGCTGCCCCTTGCGCGCGAGCCCCGGCAGGATCACGGTGTCGTATTCGAGACCCTTGGCCTTGTGGATGGTCAGGATCTGCACGCGCCCGGGGCCCGCGTCGGCGGGTGCATAGAGTGCGTCGACCTGCGCCTGCAGGATCGCCAGATCCACATCGCCCGCCCGTTCGCACCCGCCCAGCACGCGCAGGAAGAGTTCCGCCTCCTCCAGTGCGTCCTGCGCCGGCACCACCGCAGGTCCCCCAAGCGCCCACCACGCCTGCTCGACCCGCCGCGACAGCGGCAGCTGTGCGCAGGCCGCAAGCGCCTCGCTCATGACCGCGTGAAAGCGGCCGACGCGCGCGCGGCCGTCGGCGCTCAAACCGTCGAGGGCCTCTGCGTCGGCCATCCGCGCCCAGAGTGATCCGGTGTGCCCCTCGGCGAGCGCCGCCAGATCGCCCAGGTCAAGACCGCACCAGGGGGCCCTGAGACAGGCGAGCAGTTCAAGGCGGGCACCCGGCATCACCAAAACCGTGGTCAGCGCGAGCAGATCACGCACCACTTCCCGCGCCGCCAGGCTATACATGGCCACCGCCGCAAACGGCAGTCCCGCCTTCGCCAGCGCCGTCGCCACCGCATGACCGTGGCCGCGCGAGCGCACGAGCACCGCGATGCTTTGCTCGGCATCCTTCGCCAGGGCCACGCGCGCAAGTTCCGCCACACAAGCGGCTTCCTGGTCGAGATCGGCGTCGGCCAGCGCATGGATACCGATGTGGCCGCCGGCTTCCCGCGCCGGGTGCGACGCCGCGTACGGCACCGCCCCCTCGTCGGCGTGCGCGGCCGCCGGCATGATCCGCGCAAAGGCGGCGTTGACCCACTCCACGATGGCCGCCTGCGAACGGAAATTGCTGATCAATGTAAGCGGCGCGACCGGCACGTTGTGGACGCCCTGCATGCGCAACCGCGTAAAGAGACCGACCTCAGCCTTGCGAAAGCCATAGATGGACTGCATGGGATCGCCGACCACAAACAGCGTATGCCCATCGCCGGGCGCCCATCCGGCCGTCAAGCCTTCGAGGAGGCGGTATTGGAGGACGGACGTATCCTGAAACTCGTCGATCAAAAGATGCCGGATCTGGTAATCGAGGCGCAGCGCCATCGTCGTGGGCGCTTCCGCGGCGCCAAGCAGCTGCACGGCGCGCAGACCGACTTCCGTGAAATCCCACGTGCGATGGGCCTGAAACACCAACAGGAGCTCGGCCGCGGCGACCGGCAGCAACGTGGTGAGCGCCGCCAACCGCCGCCACTGGGAGTCGCTGTAGGTGCAAGGTCCGGCCGCCGCCACGTCCCCAAGGGCCTCTTCGAGTCCCGGGATCCCAGCCAGCGCCTCCGCCACCTCGGCAAAAGACTCCCACTCGGACGACCATGCCGGCGGCTTCTTCTTGCGCAGCGTCCCGTTCTTGGTCAGCAATTGCCCGGCGAGGATCTGCCAGAGCGTAAAGCCTTCGGCCGGATCCGACAGCCGCGCCGGATCCCAGCTGTGCGCGCCGTCGGCCGCTTCGCCAAGCCGGCACAACAGCGGGCGCACGGGCCGTGGACACAGATCATCCAGACGCCGTGCGAGCGCTTCCCGAAACGCGGCGAGCGCCGACTCGAGTACCGCGCGCGGCAGGCCCCCGCCGTCTTCGACGCTGCCCAGCAGCAGCGGCAACCATTGCTCGCGCCGCGCCAGAAGGCCGGCAACGAGCGTCACGAACTTGTCGACGTCGTTGGCGAGCGCCGGCAACAGCTCGGCGAGCGCCTCGCCCACCGCATCCTTGTCGTCGAGCCGCGCAAAAAGAGCAAGGGCAGCCTCTTCGTAGAGCGCACCGGCATCCTCCGTCACGTCGAGCGCAGCCCCCGCGCCGGCCGCCACCGGGGATTGCGTGACCAGCATCGCACAGAGCGCATCGAAAGTGCCGATCCGCAGCCGCGCAGGGCACGACGTGATCTCCCAGCTGCGCTCGGTGGCGCGTGCCGCGACCGCTTGGGCAAGCGATCGTGTCACCTGGCCATGCGTCTCGGCCGGCGGCGGACCGCCGACTGCAGACAGCGCCGCCAGCACCCGTGTGCGCATCTCCTCGGCTGCCTTGCGCGTGAAAGTCAGCGCCACCACCTCCTCGGGTGCGTCAACCGTCGCAAGCAGCGCCAGATAGCGCTGGATCAGAAGTTCCGTCTTTCCGGATCCGGCCGGCGCCTGCACGATAAAAGACCGCCGCGGATCCAAAGCCTCGGCGCGCGCGGCGCGATCATCCGGCATCGTCATCTCCCAGTCCGATCCGGCACAAGGCCTCACGCCCGCAATATTCGCAAGCCCCGGCGTCCGGTGCGACACGCACGTCGCCCGCCACAAAGGCCTGCGCAAGCCCCGTGAAGACGCCGGCCCAGCGTTCCTGCAGGGCGTGCCAGTCTTCGCGGGCGCGCACGCCGGGCGCCACCGCACCAACGCCCACCCCCGCATAGGCGCAACCCGCCGGCTGCAAGACGGCATAGACGAGAGCATCCACCGCTTCGTCGACTGCAAGCGCGTAGACGAGCAGCTGCGGATTCTGGGGGGGATCGCCGTCGACATCGAGGCGCGGTGCCCGCCCGGTCTTATAATCGATGAGCACAAGGCCATGGCCATCGACGGCGTCTATGCGATCGATACGCCCGCGCAGCGCCAGTCCGCCGATGCGCAGCGCGATCTCCGTCTCGAGGCGGCGCACCGTGTACGGTGGCCGCGTCCGCTCCAGCGCCAGAAATTCCCGCAGCAGATCCGCATAACGGCGGCGTTCGAGCGCTTGAAACCGGCGGGGCAGATGATGCCAGGCCGCGGCATCGCCTTTTAGAGCCCGATCGACCGCCTCTTCCACCGCGTCCTGGTCGGCCCGGGCGTCGCGTGCCACCAGCGCCGCCTGATCGGGAATGGCGGTGAACAGGTATTCGAGGGATTTGTGCAGAATACGGCCGCGCGTCGCCGGCGCAAGGCCCGGACGCGCCGGTTCAAACGCGTACGCCTCCAGGCGGTACTGGGCAAACGCACGGAACGGGCAGCGCGCCTGCGCATCGAGAACGCCCACACCGTAGGGTCCCGGGTGTTTCGCCAACACCCGGACCTCGCCCACGCTTTCCCGCGGCACGCCCTTCCCATACAGGACTTGCGCGCGGCTGACGAAAGGCAATGCGGGTGCCGCCACCGGTCCGAGACGCTGGAGAATCACACCCGGCCGTTTGATCTCGCCATCGGCGCTCGCGCAGCAACTCGCATGCGTCTCGGCGGCGCTGCCAAAAAGGGCCGCGGACAGGACCTCGGCCTCCTTCACCTGATCGGTCGCGAGCGTCCCGGGCAGCTGGTGCTGCCGCTGCCATCGCCAAGGCAGCAGCGGATGGGGCGCCGCAATCCGCGGCCACGCCTCGTCGGTCATGTTCATGAACCACATCCCATCGAACCCTCCACCGGCAACACCGGCAGGCGAAAGGAACTCAAGCGGACCGCCTGAGGGCGCCGTGTTTGCGTCGTCGAGCTCATCGCACAAAAGCGCATAGGCCTCCTGCGGCGAAAGGGGGCTTGCGATCGCGTCCAAAGTGGCGAGGGTGGCAAGGGCGTCATCCAGCGCCTGCGCCCTATCCTGGCCCATGCCGCCGGCAAGCTGCCAGCCGCCGGCCTTGATCACGCCAAAGAAGGCCTGCGCCCAGATCGACGGCATGGCCTTGACGGGCCAGCGGCGGCGCAACGCGGCCACATCGTAGGCGATCTTCGCCAGATGCAAGACACGGGCGTCCGCCAAAAAGCGTGCCAGTCCGTTGATGTCGAGGGGGCCGGATTGGGCAAACAACCGGTATGCGCCATCAAAGCGCACAAACCGCTCGGCCTCATAACCCTGAACGAAAGGCGATTGGACAAGAAAGGCCGCGTCGCCCGCCGGAATCGGCCCACAGCAGCTTGCGATCAGCCGCAGCGCGGCGGCCACCACCGGCGCATCGCGCACCGATTCGGCGGCGGCCGGCCAGGCCTTCGGCGGGACGATATCGGCGGCGAGCCGGGAAAGAAGCCGCCGGTGCGTCGCAAGATCCGGGACGATTAGCGCAAAACGGCCATGAGGCCTCTCACGCAGGCGCGTGGCGGCCCACTGCAGGGCGGCCACGCATTCGTCTTGAAAGGACGGGAAGATCTGCGCGCTGTCGACCCGGGATGCCGCCGGCAAAGGCCATATGCGCACACACGCGCCGCGGCCGCCTACCGCATCATGAATCATCCGCTGGGCCGGCGTGAGCGCCAGGAATCCGTACCATATGAGCGTCCCGGGCGCCGCCACATGCCCCTGGCGGTAGGCCTCGGCCAGCCGCTGCGGATCGCGCGCGGCGTCCTCCTGCCGGCCTTGGTGCAAGCGCCGCAGAAAGGTCTGCGCCAGTTCCCGGAAGAGTCCCGATTCGTGGTCTTCACCCGCCGGTGGCAGCGGCAGGCCATAATCGCCAAGCAGCGACCATGCGCCGGCCGCGAGATCGGCCAGCCGGTCGTCGCCACAAAGCCAGTGCTGCTCGCGGCCTGCAACGATCTGCCGCCAGAGGAGGCGCTCCTGGGGAGGCGTCAACCCCACCATGCGATAGTGATCGAGCGCCCGCATGCGTTCGGCCTCGCGGCTCACGAACGCCCGCCACGGCAGGATGTCCGGCGTCTCCCACACCGCCTGGCCGCGCGCCCGCGCATCGGCCGCAAAGGCCTCCTGCAGGCGACGCGCAAGCCAGGAACTGGCTGCGATCACCGTCGCCGGAGGTTGCGCTTCCCGCAAATAGCCGATGAATTCGTCCGTCGTTTTCAGTACCATAGCCCCACTATGACCGTACGTACGCGCTTTGCTCCCAGCCCGACCGGCTACCTGCACATTGGCGGGGCCCGCACAGCCCTCTATTCCTGGCTCTACGCGCACCGCCATCACGGTGTCTTCGTGCTGCGCATAGAAGACACGGATCTCGAGCGATCGACCACCGAATCGGTCAACGCGATCCTCGAGGCCATGGACTTCCTGGGGCTTTCTTATGACGAGGGGCCATTCTACCAAACGAAGCGCTTCGATCGTTACCGCGAAGTACTAAAGCAGATGCTCGCCCAGGGTCATGCCTACTACTGCACCTGCTCGAAAGAGGAACTCGCGGAACGCCGCGCCGCACAGGAGGCGCGGAAGGAAAAACCGCGCTATGACCGGCGCTGCCGCAACCGGCCCGCGCCGGCGGACGTGAGTCGGGCGGTCATCCGCTTCAAGAACCCGCTGGATGGCGACGTGGTGGTCAATGACGCCGTCAAAGGCCGCGTCACGTTCGCCAATGACGAGCTCGATGACCTGATCATCGCCCGCGCCGACGGCACCCCGACCTACAATTTCACGGTCGTGGTCGACGACATGGACATGAACATCACCCATGTCATTCGCGGTGATGATCATCTGACCAACACGCCGCGGCAGATCAACATCCTGCGCGCCCTGGACGCGCCGCTGCCGGTCTATGCGCACATCCCGATGATCCTGGGCGAGGACGGCGCACGCCTGTCGAAGCGCCACGGCGCCGTGAGCGTCATGCAGTACCATGATGACGGTTATCTGCCCGAGGCGCTTTTGAATTATCTGGTACGGCTCGGATGGTCCCACGGCGACCAGGAGATCTTCAGCCGCGAGGAGATGACCGGTCTCTTCGATATCGAAGACATCCACCGTGCGGCAGCCAGCATCAATCCGAAAAAACTGCTGTGGCTGAATCAGCACTACCTGAAGACACTGCCGGTCGCCGACGTCGCGCAGCGCCTGAGGCCGTTTCTCGTTGCGCGCGGCGTGGATCCCGAACACGGACCTCAGGTGGACGCCGTGGTCGAACTGCAGCGCGAACGCGCAAAGACGCTGGTAGAAATGGCCGAGCTCAGCCGCTTTTTCTTTGTCGACGAGATCGAGGTCACCGAACCGAAGGCGCGCGCAATCCTCGCAACCGCGCCGCAACCGGCCCTTCAGGCCGCGACCGGGGCACTCGAGGCGCTCGCGGACTGGAACGCGGCCGCCATCCACGACCGCCTCACCGCCGTCGCAACGGAATACGCATTACCGTTTGGCAAGCTGGCACAGCCGATCCGCGTGGCCGTTGCCGGATCGACGGTGTCGCCGCCGATCGATACCACGCTGTCGCTGCTTGGTCGCACGCGTACCCTGCAAAGGCTGCGCGCAGCGCTTGCTTTTCGCGCGCCGACAACTTAGAGTACCGACCCGTTGTAGGGGCCATAGCTCAGCTGGGAGAGCGCCTGCATGGCATGCAGGAGGTCGGCGGTTCGATCCCGCCTGGCTCCACCATAAAATCAAGCGCTTACAGAACTCCCTAGCGAAAACCCCCGCCTTTTGCGACGATCCTGCGACAATCCGTAAAAAAGGGCTCTGTTTGTTGACGAAGGAGCTGAAAGGTCGCATCCATCTGCTGTGTTGCCGTTTGGCCGCTCATCCCGGTATTGTTTCCATAACCGAAATTTCCGGCAGCGGCACTTCCATAATCCGTGTGGAGAACGCTGTTGACCGCGCGATTCAGAGCATCCTCGGCGCCCGCTGAGCCGGGGGCAAAACGCACATCCGTTTCGGCCGCGACGATCGCGTTCGCTAACTCGTTAAATGTGCCCGGGTTCGCTTTTTGCAAAGCTCCGTAGCCCATTCCGTCCAAAATGGCGTTGATATTCGCCCGATCGATCCGAAAGCCGATCCCGATCGTGGGAAACCCATTGGTGTCGACGTAGGCGTGGTCTTTTGGCCCCTCGAATGTTTTCAACATCACAAAGATCCACTGATCGTATTGCTTCTTCGTCTGACCAACCCACCTACTCGCACTTGGGCCGTTAGGGCAGACTGGGCTTCCAGTTGAAGGGCAGGAGTTCGGATAAGCGCTTATGGGGCCAGGTCGGGAGTTTCTCGAGAACATCGCAGAGATAGGCGAAGGGATCGACACCGTTCAGTTTACAGGTCTCAATCAAGGTATAAATGGCAGCGGCCCGCTCGCCACCGGCGTCATTCCCGGCGAAGAGGAAGTTTTTGCGTCCCAAGGCCACCCCGCGGAGCGTTCGTTCCACCGGATTGTTGTCAATAGCGAGCGTCCCCTCGTCACAATAGCGCAGCAAGGCCTCCCAGCGCTTCAGGGCGTAGCGGATCGCCTGGGCGATGGCACTCTTGGCGGCTACCTGCGGCAAGACCGCCTCGAGCCAGGACCGGAAGGAGTCGAGAAGGGGCTTGGCACGCTCGGTGCGGACCTCCCGCCTACGTTCCGGGGGATCGTCTTTGATCTCGGCCTCGATTGCGTAGAGTTGCGCGATCCGCGCCAGGGCCTCTTCGGCCACGGGACTCCGGGCGCGTTCGTTCACGTCATAAAAATGACGACGCACGTGCGCATTATCTGGAGCTCCAGATAAGGCGCATGCCCGCCGGAAGTTTGACGAGACCATCAAAGCCCAGGGCAAACACAAGAAGAAAGGATTGGCCGAAGAGGGTCTTGCCCAGATCCAGACGCTCTATGCCGTGGAGAGAGCGGCCCGGGACATGGACCCTGATGATCGCCGCCGGTATCGGGACCAACACGCCCGTCCCCTGTGGGCGACACTGCGGGTATGGCTTGATACCCATCGTCCCCAAGTGCCGCCACAGACGGCCTTGGGCAAGGCGTTGGCCTATCTTGCGAACGAATGGGACAAGCTCGTCGTGTATCTCCAGGATGGCCGGCTCGAGATAGACAATAACAGAACCGAAAACGCGCTCCGCCCCTTCTGTGTCGGACGGCGCAACTGGCTCTTCAGTGACAGTGTCGCGGGCGTGAAGGCCTCGGCCAATCTGTATTCCCTGATCGAGTCCGCCAAGGCCAATGGTCTTGAGCCCTATGCGTATCTGCGCAAAATCTTCACCGACCTCCCCAAGGCCCAGACCATTGAGGATCTCGAGGCCTTATTGCCCACCGCCATACGGCCCGATCAGATCGTGATGGCGTTGCCGGTTGTCCTGCCGAAGAACAAAAACGACGTCACGAAATAAGCAATCCTGCACTTTGCTGATCGCTTACCTTCATCCACAGGGCAAAGCCGGTCTGGTCCCAATACAACACCTTCACCCTGTCGCGTGCACGATTGGTGAAGAGAAAGAGCGCGCCTGAGAACGGGGACAGGGCCATTTCGTTCTCGACACGGGAGGAAAGCCCATCGATGCCGACGCGGAAGTCGATCGGTTCGCGGTGCAGGTACACGGCCACGGGATCGCCGAACATGCGCATGGGGATCAGCCCTCGAGGGCTTTCAAGAGGGACGCAAGCCATTCGGGGCTTACTGCCGATGACAGTGTCACGGTGGCCGGTCCCACGGCTACGGTGACATGGCTTCCGGGGGCCACTGTCACCGGCACGAAGGCGCAGCGTTTACCGACCGGCCCCGGTGTTCCCGCCAGTCGCCGCTTCCAGCGGGTGAAGGTGGAAAGACCGATGCCTCTGTCCCGACAGAACTCCCGGATCGTCCGCTGGCTTTCCGCCTGTTCGGCCAGTAGCTGCTGCCATTCTTCGCAACTGCGCACGGTGGGCATGGTGCAAATCTCCTCAAGGATGAACGAGATCACACCGTATGCTGATCAGAAGGTGCTGGGGAGGGTGCGGTTTATTTAGCGCATACGGTCCACGGTATAATTGCTGCCGCGGGTTTCGGTGAAGGCTGTTTGCGCACTGTCGGGATTGAGACCCAAGGCATTGTACTGGGCGGTAACCGCGAGCGTGGGCCAGTACCCGGCCTGCGCCACGCTCACCCCTTCGCGAGCGGCCCGCCAGGTGGCGCGGGCCGCGACGACTGAAGGCGCCCTATTGATTGGTTCGGCGACGGCGGGCAACCGCGAGGGCCCTGGCAATGAGGCCGCGACGCACAGCCGCTCGCGGCCCGCGGCCTCCTGGGTACGGATCATGGATCCCGGTGGTCTCGGCGGTGATCAACTGCCGCAAAGCCTGGAGGACGGTGAGACGGGTACTCCCGCGATTACCGTCTATACGCCGGAATATAGGGCACAGGCCGTGAAGCTCGCCCGCTCTTCAGGCCCCTGCGGGAGGGGAGTGTCGTGGTCGACGCGCTCCCATAACGTCAACACGAACTGCCCGCGCTGGCCCGCGCTCACATGGGCCCACAGACCGGATGCCGGACCGGCTCCTCCGAGACTCTCCGCGATCCCGAATGCCGCCGCCGTGGGGTAATGCCCGCAGCGCACGAGATAGGGCCAGGGTACTGCATTCGGCAGATCGCGCATCAAGGCGGTTACGGGTTGCCTTCGGACACCCGGGCCCGTCGACAGGTACAGGGTGCGTGCGCCGGCAAGCTGCGCCCAGCGGCCACCGATGGCGCGCCAGTCGGCGGTGTGCGGGTTCTCCAGCCAGCGCATTTCAAGAAGACGGGCGTGCGCGTGGCAACGGTCCGGGGTCAACACAAGCCAGCCGCTTCCCTCTCCCGGCGGCTGCCCGCGGCCGCGGCGGAAACGCCGCTTTAGCTCTTGCCGCGTCACGGCGCGCTCGTCCACGCCGCCCACCAGAGCATAGGTCAGGCCGGCACAGACGGCGGTCATCGCCAGACGCAGCGCCCACTCGTAGGACAGCGCACCTTGGCTGATGGTCAGATTCGGTCCTTTCAGTCCGGCCATGCGCGCGATGTAATAGCTTGCCGTGTTGCTGTTCACGTTCACGAAATCAAACGGCGAGGCTCGTCCCTGACCCAGATGGCTTTGGGCGAATAGCCGTGCCGCGGTATTGTGGTCACCAAGGCCGGTCGCCAGATACAAACCACTGCTCGCCGGCAAGGCGGCCCTTTGGGCACAACGAAGCGCACCGGCCGCCGCCAACCTGATGAAACGGGATGCCTGGCGCAACTGTTGGCCACAGAGCTCCTGGACCGAATCGACAACAGATTGCTCGAATGGATCGGGCGTCGCCGAATGGGGCGTTGCACGGAAGGTGTAACGGCGTCCCAGGGCGATGGGTGCGCGCACGTAGATGGCCGTATTCAGGGTCTCCATGCCACGACAAGCGACACGTAACTTGCTCCGAAACCGAAAAAATTGAGCTGATAACAACCCTCTTGCGCCGACAGAGGCATGCCGATGGGGTGCACGCCCAGCGTGGGGTCGGCATGGGCAAAACCGGCCGTCGGGGGGATGAAGCCCGCCTCGAGACAGGCCACGAACGCCGCCGTCTCCAAGACGCCGCTCGCCGCCAGCGTGTGGCCGAGACCGCCTTTCAAACTGGTTACGGGGGGCAACGACGGATAGAGTCTGCGCAAGGCTTGCGCTTCCGCCCGGTCGCTTGCGACCGAACCCAGGCCATGGGCCTTGATAGCGACGATATCGCGCGGCTCGCGCTCCGCCGCACGCAAGGCCTCCGCCATCACCGCGTACATCGCATCCGCATCCGGCGCCTGGGCGGCAGGTCCCCAGGCTGCGCACACGTGCGCGCCCCCCAGAAGAATCGCCCCCCGCTGCCGCGTTCCCGCAGGCGCGCGCTCCAGGCCCTGGGCCGCGATACCCTCGCCCAGATGCAGCCCGTCGCGGTCTCGATCAAAAGGACGGCAGCCCCCGTCATCCAGCAACATCAGGGATTCAAAGCCCTCGAGAACGATATGACTTATCGCCTCGAACCCGACCACAAGTGCGCAGGGGTATCGTTGCTCGGCGACGGCCTGACCGGCCAGCAAAAGCGCGTTGGCGGTCGACGAACAGGCAGTCGACAGTGTGAGAGGGGCCGCTGTCAGTCCGAGGTCGCGCGCAAGGTCATCGGTGATGTCGCCGTCGCACCCGATCCACGCGCCGCTATCGCCTGCGCAGGCCCCCAGAAACAACACTCCAGAGGTACCGGTTAGCAACCATGCCCGCTGTGACGTGAGGCCAGCCAGCGCGGCTTGCGCAATCGCGTGCAGACCGCGCCGCACACCGCTCAGACTGGCCGTGAACTCGGCCGGATCCAAAGTGCTCACGACATTTGTGGAGGGGGCATGCGGAAACGCAGACAGACCCCGCGTCTGCGCGCGCCTGCCCTCACGCAAGGCCTGCACGGTCTTTTCGAGACCGCGCCCGTAGGCCGTCAGCAGGGATCCTGGATTGAGTCGGACCGCCCAGGTCACACGGCACCGGCCGATTGCAAAAACCGCGCCAGCGAACGGATTGACCGCAAGGCGCGCCGCGCCTCTTTGCTGTCTTCAATACGGACATTGTATTGGCGGCTCAAAGCGACGCTGATCTGCAGCACATCGAGGGAATCGAATCCCAAGGGGCTTTCCGGCCCAACGAGGGGGGCATCGTCATCGACGGTCTCGGGGGCGTCCGGCCGGTTGCACGCCGTCAGAATCAGCCGCTTCAGGGCGGTTAAAAGCTCTTCTTCGTCGTTCATCGATCTGTTCACTGTGTCTTCCTGTCCTTACTGGGGCCGCAGCTCGCGACGGAATCGCATGGCCGCCACCAGCAAACAGACGGCGCCGAAGACGAGCAGGCGCCACATATCAGGCAAAATGCCGGTCACTCCCTCGCCGCGCACGAAGATCGCCTGAAAACCATCGAGCCCCCACGACATGGGCGAAACCACTGCGAACCGCTGCATGGTGGCCGGCATGACCATGGTGGGCACCAGAATGCCGCCTATCGCCCCCATGATCAGCACCGATACCGCGCCAAAGCTTGTTGCCTGTTCTTGTGTGCGCACGAAGGTGGCGACGAGCAGCCCATAACCTATGGCGGCGATGTTGGCGGCCGCCGCGATCAGTACGAGTGCCCCTGGGGCATGACCCATGTCGAGCGCATCACCGCCCAAAAGCGGCAGAACGTACCGGCCCTCGAACAAGACCACGGAAAGCTGAATCATGTTGATCACGAAGTAAGGAATGATTTTGCCGGCCAGCAACACCCACGACGGCACGGGCAGCGCCCGCAGCCGAAGCAAAACACCTTGTTGCCGCTCCTTGATCAGCGACACAGACAAAGGCACCGCCAGAAAAAACATCGCAAGCAGCGCCCATGCGGGCGCATTCTGCTGGACCGATGTCGGGGTCGGCGCCCCGTTCAGCCCCCCCTTTGCCACCACGAGGCGTGCAGACGACTGCAGCCGCTGGTTCCAGCCGCCCGGCCCGCCGGACAATCCGGCCTGACGCAGCCGCGATACGAGGCGGATCACATCCAGGTGCGCGATCGCCTGACGCACCAAAGACACACCCAGCGCGCGTACCTGGGCTGGCAGTGCCGGATTGGCATAGAGAATCACCCGCGCCGGCGATGACTGTGTGCCGCGCGATCGTGTCACCACGATGGCAAACGCCACTCGGCCCGTCCGCGCCGCCTCCCGCACACGCACCCGCGCAACCGCGCCTGTCGCCGCCTCCTGCGACACACGCAGCGACGCGTTTTTCCTTAGGATTCCGGCGAATTGCGAAGCGAAGGCGCCATGAGTCTGATCCAGAAGCACCACGCGCATGGGTTCTGGAATCTTGTGGGCGAACGTGTCTTGCAGAGCAAGCGACATGATCAGCACGAAAACCGCCGGCATCGCAATCAAAATCAGCAACGCCTCGACATCGCGCCGCAAAGCCAGCGTCTCCTTCGTCAGGGCCGCGCGAAGCTGATGCAGCCGTCTCACGGCTCATCCCGCAATTCGGTGCCGGTCAGGCTCAAAAACGCCTGTTCCAGGTCGCGCGGCCCCACCGACAGACCGACCGGCCGCAGCTGTGCAGCCTCGAGCGCCGCGAGCACCGCTGGCAAGCGCCGATGGGGGTCATCGGTCGCAAGCGTCACAAGCGAGCCCGCCGCGGTGACACTTTGCACACCGGGCTCGCCCGAAAGAACACCCGCCGCCCTGTGCGCATCCTGAGGCTCCAGGCGCAGATCGATGCGGTTGCCGGTGAAACGCGCCAAAAGCGCGCCCAGACTGCCCTGCGCAATCAGCCGCCCCCGGTCCAGAATCGCAATGTCATCACAAAGCTGCTCGATCTCGTCGAGATAATGCGATGTGTAGATGATGGTCTTGCCTTCGACGCTCAACTGGCGCAGGTTTTCATGAATCGCATGTCGGGATTGCGGATCGATGCCGACGGTGGGCTCGTCTAGAACCAGCACCGGCGGATCCGGCAACAAGGCCGTCGCCAGGTTCAGCCGCCGCCTGAGGCCGCCGGAATAAGTCTCCACCCGGCGCTGCGCCATCTCGTTTAGTCCCGCAAAATCGATGGCAAAATCCATACGCGCACGCAGTTGCCGACCGGACAGTCCGCTCATTTGACCAAACACCGCCAGATTTTCCGTCCCCGTAAGCCGCGGATAGAGCGCCAAGGCCTGCGGGACCAGTCCGATCAAATCCTTGTAGGCCTCGGGGTGATCGTCAAATCGCATGCCCTGCACCCGGATCGCGCCGGACTGCGGCCGCATCAGCGCGCACAGCAGCGACAACAGCGTGGTTTTTCCGGCCCCATTCGGCCCAAGTAAACCAAGCAAAGCGCCGGTCCTGACCTTGAGAGTGACATGGTCGATGCTGGGATGATCCATGCGCGGATAGCGCGCGACCACGTCATCGATGTCGATCGCGCATTCCGATGCCGCCAGGACGCGCGCAGGCCCGTCATGAGGCGATGTAAGTCCAAGGTCGGCGGTCATACCGGCCAAGGATAGACGCATAAGCATGGGAGAACCAGGATCGAACACCATTTCGTGGTAGCGGGATTGTGATCATGCCGGCGGCCGGCCCGCGCCTGCGGCAGAGGCCTATGCCACACCACGCCTTCGCCTGCGGATCACGCCGTCCCAAAGCGCCCGAAAGAGCGCCTCCTCGCGGGCAGCCAGGCTGCGCAGCAGGGCGGCCAGCTCGTGATACACATCGGCACCGGCCCGCTGGCCCCTGCAGACCTGGGCGCCGGTGACAGCCCATTGGCGCCACTGATCGCCTATCGCGGTCATTTCTTTCGAGAGATCTTCAAGCAGCGGCCCTTCCACATATGTCGTCGCCTCCCGCAGAAACGCGGCGAAGATGAACCGGAATCCCGCCCCGCCGGTGCCGATCTCCTCCTGCATGCGCACGATCTGCGTGACCTGGGCGCGGGCGCGCGCTTCGCCAAGCTGCCGTGGCCATTGACCCATTTGCCGCGCCAGCGCCCGTATTCCGCGGACCCCCACCGGCAAAAGCGGAATATCCAGCATCTGCCGGCACGTGCTCTTTATCCCTTGCCGGATGGCGCCCTCGATGTCAGGCGCAGCGGGGACCGATTCCGGGAAATACAAAAGCCCACGCGGCGCAAAGGCCCCTCGTGCAAACCGCGCGCGCTGCAAGGCATCCGGCGGACAGCAGACGATGTGCTCGAAGACGGGGTCGCTCAACCAAAAGCCCGATTCGTCGTGCGCGAAGGCCACCAGATTGTGCCCGTTGAACTGAAAACGCATATCGGCGGGAAAATACGGAAGCCAGTACACGCAAGCCTGCAGTCCAACCGACTCGCCGCGCGCAAGCAGGTCATCCAGACGGTCTTTTGCGCGCCGTGGATCCCGGAAGCGCTCATAGCGCATCGTAATGCCAAGCCGCCGGCTGGCGTTGCGGACGATACCCAACGGCGCCACCCGGTAGGTCGTAAGCGGCAACCCCCCGACCTTGATGCGCGCGGTGTGCAGAAAAAAGAGGCCGCTGCCGATGCCAAACCACATCGGTTCGCTCAAGGCCAGGCCCCGATCCCGTAACAACGCACTGATGGTGCCGCTTTCGCAATGTCCAGAGTGCCGGTGCGGAAACGTCCGCAAAACCTGGGCCTCGCTCATGAGCTGTCCTGGGGCACCTGGTTCAGGGATTGTACGGACACCCCGAGCGCCATGGCATAGCGCTGCTTCATGTCATCACCCAGGCGCGCAAACACCGACGGCTTCAGGTGCCGGCGCACACGCCAACGGCACAGGCCCGCATTGGCGGCGAGCAGCCGCGCGTCCATTTGGCAATGGACCATGTGGTAGGCAAGCGCGCTCAGCCTGCCTTCGAGTACGGCCTGCCGCGTGTCCTCAAGGACCTGGCGCAACGCCTTGTGAGCCTGCTCGTTGACGATCCGCTCGACCTCCCATCCCCGGCTTGGCACGACGACGTAGCGGCCCTGCCCGTCCTCGGCGTAGCAGGCCCGGCGAAGGCCCGCCAAAACGGAGTCATCCTGCGGCACTTCGTGGACTTTCATGGGCGGTTCACATTCATACGACAGTAAGATGCATATAGCACACGGAAAACCGCGCGCTTTCGGGTACGACACACAAGAGACGCTGGCCTTTTTTGAGCATGCCGGAATAAAACAATTCCTCCAGGATCACATAGATCATGGCTGACCCGACATTCCCCCGGGAGGCCAGGTTCGTGAACCAGCGGTCGTATGGGATCTGGAGGCCCAGATCCATGAGCGCCTTGTACAGGGGCGCGCGGAAATACGCCGACGAATAATGCGGCAGGAACCAATCGATGGTGCCGGCATCGAGCTTGCGTCTCGCGGCGATCGCGCCAAGGGCGCGGGTCAGGCACACCTCTATGATGTACTCATCGAGAAGGCGCGCATCCTGCTTGACGGCAAAATAGCGGTCTTTGGCTGCGATCTCGGGCGACACCTCGCGCCAGCCCCGTAACCGCCCGTCCGCATCCTTGTTCGCGCCGCTGTACATGCACGCCGGCAGCTCACCGGCATAGGACACGCAATCGATCCAGTCGATGCGCAAAGACAACCCCCGAGAGCCTGGCGTGGACTGCAAGACCGCAGCGCCGGCCGCATCGGAGAGCATCCACCGGAGGAAGTCTTCCTCGAAGGCCAGCACCGGCATCTTTTCGAGGGCCTCTATATCCGGTTCCGCATCCGGCTGCGCACCAAATTGTTCGGCGCGCATGAAGCTTGATGCCAGTTCGGAACCGGTGCTCACGGCAAGATCCGCCCCGCCCGTCGCCACCGTCATCCAGGCGTACTTCATGGCCGTGATGCCCGCCGTGCACACGCCCGTAATCGAACCGATCTCCATTGGCGGCGCCTGCAAGACGCCATGAACCATGTGCGCATGTGCCGGCTTCAACTGATCCGGGCTGCTCGTGCCACAGGCAAGGCAGGCCATTTGCTCTAAACCCACGCCCGCGCGGTGCAGAGCCGACCGTATGGCCTGCGCGGTCATGTCGGCATTGGTATGCGTCGCCTTCCTGCTCTGCGGGTCGATCGCATAATGGCGCTGTTTGATGCCATTGCGCGCAAGGACCAGCCGCCGGGCGCGGGATGGCTTCCCGCCCACCATGCCGAGCACGGCCTCCATGGCATGGTTGTCGACCGGAGCGTTGGGGAAAAACGCCCCAAAATCGGTCAAATAAACGGTACGTTGTCGTGGTGTATTCACAGGTATTGGGCACAGCGGTCGCGATTGCTCCCGGACGGCTGCTCCAGGCGGCGCGCCGCGGCGTTCAGCCGATTCCGCAGAAACGGCCGCAACAGCAGGGCCAGCAACAAAGTTATGGGAACGATGGTTATGATCATCACCGCCAGGAACAGCGCATAAAAGACGAGCACAACCCGCCGCAACGGCGTACCCGGCGGACCGAGCGCCCGCAGCACACGGCCCCACAACCGGAAACTGCGATGCCCGATCCGTTCGCTCGCAATATAACGCGGGTCCACACAGACGGCGCCCAGGCCGCGCAGCAGCGGATCCTGCGGTCGGGCGGGCAGTGAGGGCAAGGCGTCGCGCAAAGCCTTCCCGAACCGCGCCGCATCCCTGATATCCCCATCACCGATTCCTGCGCCTGGAAATATCTTCCAGAACGGTCCCTTGCGTCCCGTGAGCAGCCAGCGCGGGGTGGTCACGAACGTGCTCCACGCAGGACCACTGTCGACGAGCACGACGTTGTCCAGAAGATGGGCACCCCGCTCGGACAGAACTTCGGCCAGTTTAGCCTGGGCCGTCAACCACATGTTCCGGCATCCGATCAGCGTGATCACGGGTTTTCCCTTGAGCACCCGGGCGGCCGCCGAATGCAAAAAGCCCGTCACGGGCAGCGAGGGGGATAGAAACCAGACCTGATAGGCCAGAATGACCAGATCAAAATGCGCATCGGGATCGAAGTCCACGGGCGCCATTTCTGGCGGATCCATGTAAACGGATTCTGGAAAAACGTCCAGAAAATCCAGGAATGGCCAGGGAAACGGATAGGGGACACAGGGCGCGATCGACGCCTCCACCACCTCGATGCCGGCTTGACCCTTAAGTGGCGCCAAAAACGCGTCGACGACACGCGTCAACTGTCCTGTCTGGGAGTAGTGAATCACCAGAAGGCGCTTTGCCGCCCGCGACGTTGCCATCAATCCGTTTCCTGCGTTCACGAGGTTGCGCACTTTGAGACGATGATCGTTCCGCCCGTAGCTCAACCACTGAACGTGAACGGGCGCCATTATAGCCAGGGACCACCCTTTGGGCCAAGTGGAAAGCCGCAAGGACGGCAGATCCTCCCGCCCGTCCGCATCCCGCCTGCGGGATTCATCGGCCCTTCGAGTCATTCTTATCCCGGGTTCCCATCGCAAACGACGTTGAAACACACCGAGAGTGCGCCGCATGCAAGAAACCACCGTCTGCATGGCCGGCCCATCGCGCCGCGGCGCTCGCGCGGATCCCTCCATGCCACAAGCGCGCCTCAAAACGCAGGGTGCGCCGCGCAAGTCCCGGCTTCTTTACAGAAACGGACGACCCTGAAAGGCTCGAAGGGACCCCACCTGACCATCGCCCAATCGGCACCACAAAAAACGGCGGTTGCCACAATGGCCCTGCCCGGTGACCCGCCTCTGCGTTTATTGCGGGCTTTCCGGTCAATTCGTTAACTCGGAAGGCGGTCCATGGATGGCCCATCATCCACGCATGTGCCACACGGTTTACAATGCCCCTAGGTGCTTGCGGGTTCATGCGAACGCCAATATGCAGGGGCACCCCCGCATGGCCCGCAGGAGGCCGGTGGTTTGCTTGTCTGGCGCGACAAGTCCCAGGTACGGCAGCGGATCTGCACCTTAAAGAGCGCATGAACGGCGCATCCGCCTTTGGCCGCAGCCGTTCCGGTCGGCCACCAGGGCAGCGTGTGGACGTGCCGCGCACGCAGGTGCCGTTCATCTCGCCGATGGCTTGCCAACGGGCTCGATGCGCCGGACAATTTCCCGCAGACGCCTGCACCGTGCGGGTCCCGCGCAGGCCGTGCACCACAACCCGATCCCTGGAGACGACATGAACGAGCATGGCCTGCATACCCACGCACCCCATGAAGAAGCACTGCAGGAACTGGCCACCGGTCATCGCAAACACCATAGCCTGAGCCAGTGGGTCGCCATTTTTACCGCGATCCTCGCCACCATTGGCGCCGTCGTTGGTTACCAGGGCACGCGCCTCATGCACGCGGTGCTCCTGCACAAGAACGAAGCCGTTCTGAAGAAAACAGAGGCGACGGATCAATGGAACTATTATCAGGCCGTGAGCACGAAAGCGCATCTCATGGAGCTGGCCACGGATCTGGTTCCCGGGAAGACCATCCTCTTTCGGAAAAAGATCGCCAAATATCAGGCGCAAAAGAAAGCGATCAGAACCCGCGCCGAGACCCTGGAGATGCTCTCCGCGAAGGCCAACGCCGAATCCGCCCGGCTCGATAGACCCTATAACAGCATGGCAATGAGCCTAATCTTCCTGCAGATGGCGATTTCGGTCGCCTCCATCACCGCACTGACCGGCCGAAAATGGCTGTTCGCGGTCGCAGGCTTAGCCGCCGTCTTGGGTGTGGGCATCTGGGGCTATGCGCTCTGGCTGGCGTGAGAATCCGCCAAACCCCCCATCCGGCTGATGCCGCCACAGCGGCCGCTGCACACAGACGCATCGCACCGTCGTACGGGCGCGGTGGGACGGATTCCAGGATCCGCGAAATACCGGATTCCGGCGCGATCGGCCGCAAACGTGCCGGCAACACATACCACCGGACACCCATGCGCCCCGACCTGTTCGTCAAACCCCCATCGCCGGTACATGTCTTACTCCAGGGCCCATGAGGGCCGCGGCGATACAAGAGCATAAGAATCTGTTAACATAGGAGGCACAGGCGCACGGAACCAACCTCCGGCGTGCCTGTCTCTAGGATGGCGTGTCGCGGGGATCCGCGAATCTAAAGGACTTGTGGCCCGCAACAATCCATGTCGCGCAGCGACGATAAGGGCCATCGGGACGGACCCACGCCCTGTTCATCCGGCAGACAAGAGAGGAGGTCCGACCTTGACCCACCAACACGGAAACATCCTGGGTATACTGAAGTGGCCGCGGCCCAGAACTTGGGCGATGGCAATAGCCTGCGCAGGTCTCGTCATAGCCGCCATTCACACAAAAGACTATACACAGTCTACGGCCCCGGCCGTCGCTGGCATGCCGATCGTCCGCCTCGCAAGCAACAATCTTGAAGACACGGGCCTGCTGCCGACACAGACAACCACCCGCTCTTCATCAAGCGACGATCTCTATCGGGCTACGCTTGATTTTCCCAGACTCACCACTTAAAGTACCGTGCCTTCACGACCCATGCGCCCATCGCATGGGTCGTGGCTCTTCCATTACGCAGTCCCCATCGTCTAGAGGCCTAGGACATCGCCCTTTCACGGCGGTAACAGGGGTTCGAATCCCCTTGGGGACGCCAATAAAATCAACGATTTACAGAAAACGTCCCCGGAAATAACTCCCCCGCCATTTGGTAACCTGATGGTAACGTCAGCGACCCAAACGGGAGGACTGTCATGGCATGCTTTCAAAAGCGGAGTCCGCCAAGGCCAATGGTCTTGAGCCCTATGCGTATCTGCGCAAAATCTTCACCGACCTCCCCAAGGCCCAGACCACCGACCTCCCCAAGGCCCAGACCATTGAGGATCTCGAGGCCTTATTGCCCACCGCCATACGGCCCGATCAGATCGTGATGGCGTTGCCGGTTGTCCTGCCGAAAAACAAAAACGACGTCACGAAATAAGCAATCCTGCACTTTGCTGATCGCTTACCACCGAAGTTGAGAAAAACCCACAGCCACAACCTCGCAGCGGATCCAGTGGCAATAGCAAAGCGAACGCGACGGGGCGCCGCTGGTCGAATGGGGCTAGGCCGCGAAGACAATTCCCACGTGTTTGCGGGCCGTATCGGTTCGTGCGGGCCCAATGACGATCTGGACATCGAGACCCAGGCGCGCAAGCGCGTCGAGCATCTTCGTCTCGCTAATACCTCGGAACTGGCCGCGGAGCATTTGTGAGAGCTTGGGTTGGGTGAGACCGATGACAGTGGCCGCTTGTTGTTGGCTCCACTGCCGTTCCGCGATGATCTCGCCGATCTTGGCGGCGAGCTGGGCCTTCACCATCATCTCTTCGGCATCGGGATGGCCCAAATCTTCGTAGACGTTCCCACAACCCCGTTCGATGTCATTCATGATTTCTCCTTTCGCGTGACGTTCGGCGGCTTGCAAGCGATCGCGGATCTTGTCGATGTCGGGTTTAGGCGTCGCAGTCCCTTGTGTCGATTTTTTCTGGAAGCAATGGAGCACATAGACGGCCTTCGCAAACCGCACTGTATAGATCGCCCGGAATGTCCCGCCATCCGACCGCTCCACGACTTCCAAGATACCCGCCGACCCAAAGCCCTTGAGCGGCTTGGCCTGATCGTGCTGCCTGCCGCTCTGCGCCAGATAGAGCGCGTAGCCGAAGGTGTCTTGCACATCTTCTGGCATCGCGCAGAGGTCCTTTTTGGCGCTTGCTATCCAGAACAAGGGCTTCATGACCGCATTATACCTATATAGGTATATCGATAGCAAGGTGCCTGGCAACTGGTGCGACAAAATGTGGAGGGGTTGATCGGGGTGGAAATCGTTCTCGATGCCACAAAAACCGCGACTTGCGTTTTTTGGAAACGACGGATAATCGGTTCGTATCACTCACACAACGCGAGGTTGTCATGAAGCGGATGATTTACAAGGGGGCAGGGCTGACCGGAGCGGTTCTGCTGACGGTCACGAGCTGGCCCGGGCGACGATCTTTGGCCCGGTCTCGGCGCAGACGCAGCAAGCCAATAACAGGCTGATCGTCGGGTTTACCGAAACGCACCAGAGCGATACCGAGTACCCGCCCACCGGTTCGGGCGCACCCAACCCGCTGGATACCCAGACCGGCACGGTGCCGGGCATTGAGATCGGGTATCAGAGGCAAGGTACCCATATCGGGTGGGGGTGGCGGTAAATGAGAACAAAGGAAATACGGCTTACAACAGCTACACCCAAAACCTGCAAACAGAAGCCTTCACGCCTGCTGTTGGCGATCATGTAAAACCGCGTCTTTGTGTCAAAAAGACGCGGTTTTACATGATCGCCAACACGTGGACGCCAAAGACGAGAACGCGGCTTTATTCTATCGGCATTATGGGTTCACCGCCTGCGTGGACTCTCCCGCCACGCTTTATTTGCCGTTTGGGCGATAACGCCCTTGCGTGGCCCGTCGCCGTGGTATGTCCTATAGTACCTGACCACTGCTTGTGCCGTCTCCGATGGTCTCCTGCGGCGAAAAATGTGGCCTGCTGGATCCTTCATCGCTTCCCTGCTGCGGGCAGTTTAAGCAACCACATCTTTGACGTATCCTTGCCGATATGTTGGCGATGCCTGGATGGCCTGCAGGTTGCACTTTCCGACGGATCTCGAGCGCCTCCTGCCCGAAAGCGCGGCTTCTGTCGGCCGGTCCCGGGCTTTATCGCGCACCGCCACATTGTGGAGGCTTGCGGCGATAAGAGGATCCGGCACGCCGTTTCTGGCGCGTCAAATTGATCGTGGATACCGAACCTCTTGCGTGACAGGCCTGAAATGTCCGCCATTGCGCAAGCACCCTCCCACTATGGCTTTAGCAGTTCACACCCCTGCCCACGGATTGGCATGTGCGCACCGCCCGCCAGACGGCGCAATGCGGTTGCCAGTGCGCTGTCGTCTCCGACGTTACCCGGAAAGATCACCACCGGTAGACCGGGGTACTGCGGGTGATCCTCCGGACAACGCACCACCGAACAGCCTGGCAGGATCTGGCCCAACACCCGCGCCGTACCCAGAGCGAGACCGTGCGCAAGCACATCGTTGGAAGTAATCCCCCCCTTGCTGACCAGAAACCCGATCGTGGCCGGCAGACGCCGCACCACGTCCATCAGGAAGGCCGAAACATCCTCCCCGAAAGCCAATCGCTTCGCTTCGCTGGCAAAACGGCGTTCCGTGCGGCTCGTAAAGACGACCGCCGTCAGTCCTTGCGCGTGCGCTGCCGCGATTTGCGCCGACACCTCGTCCAGCAACGGGGCGGCGGCGTTTGGCAGACGCGTCACATCGACTTCGATGGGCAGGGTATCGGGCTCCTGCAACAGACGCACGAGCTGGCGGGTCGTCCTGCCCACGTGCGAACCGGCGATCACCACGCCCGGGCGCTCCCCACGCCGGTAGCGGCCCATATCCTCGGGCGCAACCGGCTGGGGCGGGAGCGCGGCCAGCGCGCTGACGATGCCGGCGGCCCCCCGGCACAGGAAACGCTTCCCCTGCCGTGCCACCGCCATGAGATCGGAGGCGAAGGCGGCGAGATCGGCATGCGACTCCGCGTCGACTACGCAGGCGGCGTTGCGCCGAAGCCCGCGCAGGCGTTCGCGGCAGCCGCCACGGATCTCCGCCAGGCCAAAGCGCTCGACTTCGCCTGCACGAATCCGTCCGCCGGTCTTTTCTTCGATGTAATCGGGAAGAAACGCGTGCGTGTATCCAAACACCGAATCGCGCGCAAATTCGGTTTCATGGACCGGAACGGGCCGGCCATCGGTGATCAGATAATGCACACCCTCCCGGGTGATGCGCCCCCCTTCGATGAAGGCCGGAATCAGAAAATGCGCATCGAACGGCCCGAGTTCTTCGGCAATCACATCGGTCTCGACCGGGTAATGGCCGCGGAGCGTGGAATCGGACCGGCTGATGACGATCGGTTCGATCGCGCGGCCAGAGCGGGCGCTGTCGGCGAGCGCCTGCTTGACGTTGCGACAGACCGTGCGCGTGACATCGGCGGCGCGTTTTGCGTCCATGCCCCGTGTATTGGTCAGCACGAAAAAAAGCGGTGCCCCGTCTGCAAAAGCCGCACGCAGCGTGTCCACGTCCCAGCGCGTGAGCAGCAGACAGCCATGCACCGTCTGCGACCCGGTTGGATCATCATCAAACACCACGAGTTTCGTTTCCATCATTTACACCCGCCTGGCCGCACTTTTGCCATCACCGTCCGGGCCGCCCCCTCACCGGTCAAGAAGCGCCCTTGCGCGCGCTGCGATCGCCTCGGCGTCGACGCCATTGAAGCTCATGAGCTCGCCCACGGCCGCCACCGTCTCCCCCCGTCTCCAGCACAACAGATCACGCGGGGCTGTGCTGCGCACGAGCACGGGCTCGAGGATCGCGCCGGGGCCGCCACTGACGGCAAGCAGGGCGTCTCCATCAAAGAGCGCGGCAAACCGCGCATCGGTCATGAACGCGCCGTCGGGTTCACTCACCGTCTCCCAACTCACATCTTGTGCGCGGTACAGACGGCGTGGATTGGCAATACTGACGATGCGTGTGCGCGCACCGGCCTTTTCCAGGAGATCACACGCCGCAAACACCGGCAGCAGGATCATATCGCCAGTCACCGCCATGACGACCAGCGGACCCTCGCCGGCTTTTGTCTCATACAGGATCACCGCCCCTTCTTCGATCGCGCGGTGCGCCTGCGCGAGCATCGTCCGCACGGGCAGCGGGGACTTCGAGGCGAAAATGGCGATGGTCTTGTTGTGCGTCGCGAGCGCCCAGGCGTACGCCGCCTGGATCATGTTGGCGTCGCACGGAAACAGGGGGTAGTGGTTGCCACTGCGCATCATTGCGGCACAGTACGACTCGATCTCGGGGCGCTGGTGGGTCCAGCCGTTGCGCCCCTGTTCAAAGGCACCGGCCGTGAACATGACCACCTGCGAGGGCGTCTTGCGGCGCAGTTCGGCCATCGCCTGCGTCACGGTCTGCACGATCGGCCAGCCGTTGATCGCGAAGCTTTCGTAGGATAGCCACAAGGAACGTCCCCCAAAGAGCGCAAGCCCCGCACTCAAACCGGCGCAGGCGTCCTCATTCAGCGGCTCGTACACCTGGCCCTGGGGCGACTGGTTGTACAGGGCATCGGCGGTCGGGTGGCGGACCTTCAACGCCTCGTTGATGTTCTTCATCGCCGAGGCCTCGTTACCGTCGGCGTTGCTGACGATGAACCGACGATCCCGTTGGCCGACGGCGGCAACGAGCGCCCCAAAGGCGGTGGCCGGCACCTGATTCCCGCCCAGGGGGAAGTCCTGCAACGGCAACGCCCCAAGGCCCGGAAGCGGCCGCTCGCGCTCGGTGACGACCACCTCGCTCGCAGGACCACCGCCGGCGCGCGACAGATTGGTGCGCACCAGCTGCCAGGCATCCCAGGTCAAGGCGCGCCGCTTGAGTCCGCCCACGATGTGTTCCGCCTCCAGGGTGTCTGCGGGATAGAGGTTGTGCGCCTTGGCACCGGCTGCATGCACGCCTGCGCCCTTTAGCTGCTTGATGACAAACGCGGTGCGCCTGCCCCCCAAAGCCTGCGTGGCGGCACGGCTGATCTCCCGCGACACAGCACTCTGGAAGGCCAGACGCTGCGGAAGCGAAAAGCGCGTACTGTCGACATAGGGTCCTTCCTGGCCGCTGTCGTCGAACGCCTTCGCATCGACTAGGATCACGTCATCGAATCCGTGCGCCCGCCAGTAGGCGATCATGTCGTCGTTCGACAGGAGTGACACCATGGCGTGGTGCTCCTGGCTGTAGCCGTTCCACACCAGCACCGGCAGAAAATTGGTCACGCCGGGAAAGGCGGTCTTGAAGTGCATGAAGGCCGACATGATGTAGGGTTCGCCCAGACCGCCGTCACCGATCGTCACGGGAAACAGGATGCCGGGGTTTAGCAAGGCACCCGCCAGCGCGAAGTGCTGCCCCTGCCCCAAAGGGCCGGCCGGCGCCAGCAAACCGGGAATGGCCCCCGACAGGTGGCCAAGCAGCCCATGGCGTTCGCGAAAACGCGCACGCAGATCGGCCACGGTGTGGATGCCCATGGCCTTTAGGGATCCATCCAGGAACATCGCACTGTAAAACCCCGGCGCATGGTGCCCGACCTCGGTCACGATGTGCTTGTGCCCCTGCATCAAAAGCGCCGCATGCGCTTCAGCCGAGGAGGCATAGCCGCCCGGATGCCCGGACGCCTTGCTGGCACAGATCTGCAGCGTCAGATACCGCAGTGCGTCGGCGGCCAAAAGCGTCTGAAAGACCGCCGCCGGATCGGCCGGATCGGTGACGGTCTTGGCGCCGGCGGCCACAGCCGGCTTTGCCGCGAACCGGTCGGCCCCAAGCCAGGGCTCGCCGAAATACTGGATGCCGTCGCGGAAATCGGCCGCGGCTGCCGTGGGATCGTTTATCGCGCTCATGATCAGCTTCCTCAGGTCCAGACTGTTGCATGCACCTTAGGGGATGGTTTATATTTTCACAATACGGCATCGATTCCACGATACGGAATATGAAAACCAAAGAAGCCCCCTCCATCCAGGTCATAGATCGGCTGACGGCCTTGCTGGAGGTGCTTGCCCGCAACCAGGACCCGGTCAGCCTGAAGATCCTGGCGGCCGATACTGCGCTGCACCCCTCGACGGCATTTCGCATCCTCGCCTCGGCCATCGAAAACGGCCTGGTCGCGCGCGAGGGTGCCCATTACCGCCTGGGCATCCGCCTGCTGCAACTGGGCAGCCGCGTGGCCTCGTACGGGGATCTGCGCCGCGAAGCGCGGCCCCTCATGGAGGCGTTGCGCAACCAGATTGGCGAGACGGTCAACCTCACGGTGCGCGCGGGCGACGAAGTCGTGTATCTGGAACGCGCACTGCCTGAGCGCATGATGCGTGTCGAACAGCGCATCGGCAGCCGCGCACCGTTACATGTGACGGCAGTCGGCAAGCTCATGCTGGGCGAAAGCGGGGAATTGGCCTGCCGCGAATATGCGCAACGCACGGGCCTGCCGGGCTATACCCGCTACAGCTTCACCGACACAGACCAGCTGGTGCAGCACGTCGCGGGCTGTGCGCGCGCAGGATTTGCCTACGATGACGAAGAGGCCGAGACCGGCGTGGGCTGCATCGGCGTGCTGATCCATGACGACGGCGGGCAAATCGTCGCCGGCCTGTCGATTTCCGCGCCGATCGAGCGGCGCCGTGACGAGTGGGTGCCGCTTTTGCAAGACACCGCCCAACGCCTCGGCCAAAGGCTCACGCAAGGATGAGGCCAAGCGGCGCCCAGACCGCACCGGCTGGGCGTGTCCCGGAGTACGATGGTCGTGGCGACACACAGGCAGGGCCTACCGCCCCCCGGTGTCACGGCCCCTGATGACCACAAGGACGGCACACATTCCATGACATCGTCTTCCCGGCTCCATGAGCCCGCAGCACCCGCGGCCGATGCAGCGTTCCGCCTCGACTGGCCGGCCAAGACCATGCTGCTTGCGATCCTGTCTTCGATTTTCCTTGCCGCCATGGATCAGACCGTCGTCTCGACCGCTTTGCCGACCATCGCCCGCGACCTCCAGGGGCTGAAGGATCTTCCCTGGGTCGTGACGGCCTATCTGCTGACCTCCACGGTCTGTCTGCCGATCTATGGCAAGCTCGGCGACCTGGTCGGCCGCAAGCCGCTTTTGCAGACCGCCATATTGTTGTTTTTGGCCGGATCGGCGCTGGCCGGGCTTGCGCAGAACATGTTTCAGCTCATCCTTCTGCGTGCGCTGCAGGGCATTGGCGGCGGCGGACTCCTGGTGACGGCACTGGCCTCGATTTCCGACTTCATCCCCATCACCCAGCGCGGCCGCTATCAGGGCCTCGTCGGCGGCACGTTCGGGCTGGCCACCCTGCTTGGCCCCTTTCTCGGCGGATTTCTCGTCGAACACTTGAGCTGGCGCTGGATCTTCTATATCAACGTGCCGATCGGCGTTGCCGCGTTTACCATAGTCACGCTGGCCTTTCCGCGTCCGGTACGCCAACCGCGCGTGCACATTGACGTGGCCGGCATGGTTTTGCTGACCGCGAGCCTCAGCATCCTGGTGCTGTTCGCGAGCCTGTCCGGACCGGTGCTGCCCTGGCGCTCCCCTTTGCCCTGGGTGCTGCTTGCGGCCGCGGTCGTTTTGATGCTCGCCTTCCTGCAGACCGAGCGGCGGCATCGCGAACCGGTACTGCCGCTGTCTTTCTTCCGCTTTCGCACGTTCGCCTTCAGCGCCGCCATCGCGTTCTTCGTCGGCGGCGCCATGCTCGGGTCCATCAGCTTCCTGCCGCTCTACCTGCAGGCCGTGCGCGGCTTCACACCCACCCGTTCGGGTCTGGAACTGCTGTTTCTGCTCGTCGGCATGCTCGTCATGTCCATCGCAAGCGGCCGGTGGATCAGCCGTACCCAGCGCTACCGGATGTTCCCGATCGCCGGCGCAAGCCTCATCACCGCGGCGCTCTACCTCTTTTCGCGCCTGACCGCCGACATCCCTTTGTGGTACATCGACGGGGCCCTCATCCTTCTCGGTATCGGCCTTGGCATGACCATGCAGGTGCTCGTTCTGTCCGCACAGATCACCGTCGCCCACCGCCATCTCGGTGTGGCCACGGCCACCGTGTCGCTGTTCCGGTCCATGGGCGGCACCCTGGGCGTGGCCACCTTTGGCGGCATCCTGGCGGGCTTCCTGCGGGGCATCCCCAAGGCCGATCCCGCCGCCGCCCGGACCCTCATCGTAGAGGGGCTAAGGATGGACTTTTCCATTGCCGTCATTTTCGGTTTCGTGGCCTTCGTGGGCACGTGGTTTCTCGAGGAAATGCATATCCTCATCGAACGCCGCAAGACTCTCTGAACCCGGCGCAAGCCGCTCTGGCCCCGCGCCGCCTGGCCGCTTTGCGCCGGTTTGTTTTTCCTCACCTTTTTCCTTTTTTGATCGCGTCTTTGTGCGCCCCGCCTGCCGATTGTCCCCCTCATTTCCATTATCGGTCTTGCATTATTGTCTAATGACACTTATGTTACCATTAATATGATTAATGAACTTTTGCGTATCGGGGGCACGATGGTTTTGTAGGTCGACCACAGAGGAGGCACTTCCATGAAAATACAGCACGTCATTGCGCTGCTGGCCGCCGCCATGGCGGCATCACCGGCGGCGATGGCTTTGCCGATCATGATCGAGGGTGCAGGCGGCGGGGGACTGAATCCATGGGCGCTTATCGCCAACGGGAGCAGCAAAAAGGCGGTTACGCCGGCGGTATTCGGCACCTACGGCACGACGCCGAACTATGATGTCTATAGCGCCGGCATCAATCTCTCCATTTCCCACTACGCCGAAGTCTATTACGCGCACCAGTACATGGGTCTTCCGCAGGCCTTGACGGCGACACTCAATGCCGGCGCGGGCACCATCCTGCCGGCTGACGTCGTCAACGTAAACAGCATCGAACAGGACATCATCGGCGGCAAGCTGCAGGTCTACAAGGGCAACGGCGCCATCCCGGCCTTCGCCGTGGGCATGAACTACCACCTCACCTCCGAACCCATCCCGCTGTCTTTGGGTGCCCATGCCAACGGTGCCGATTTCTATGTGGCCGGCACCGGGATCTATCCCCTGTTTGGCAGCCACATCATCCTAAACGGCGACGTCTACGTCACCCGCGCCAATTACCTTGGCCTGCTCGGTCAGGGGGGCATTGGGCATCGCAGCTACACGGCGCAGGGGGGCGCGAGCGTCGGCTATTTCGTCGCCAAGGACGTGGTGGTCGGCGCCGAGTGGCGCAGCTTCCCCGGCGACAATCTGCTCGCCGCCCAATCCTACCTGCAGACGGCGCTCGCCGATCCGGGGGTCAACCTGAAGCAATCCGACTGGTATGACGGCTTCATCGCCTACATGCCCAATCCGAAATTTTCGGTCGTCGCCGCACTGCTTGATCTCGGCAACATGGCGAGCATCCCCGGCCACTCCGTAAACGCCAACCAGAACGGCTTCTATCTCAGCATGAGCGCCGCCTTCTGACCGGCGGGCCGGCCCCAAAGGTTTGGCCTGCGGCAACCTCTCCACAAGAAGCCTGACTTGAGCCCCACTCCCCCAGTGGGGCCCTTTTTACACAGTCAAACCCTGAGGCCGCGCAACGGACAGTCGCTCTAGCCGGCCGCATCCAGGGACGGATAGTCGGTATAGCCCTGCGATCCGCCGCCATAGAAGAACTCGGGTCTTAGCGCATTCAACGGCGCCGCCCGGGCGATCCGCTCCGGCAGATCAGGATTGGCGATGAAAAGACGCCCGAATGACACCATGTCGGCATGACCCGCAGACAGCGCCTTTTCCGCCGAATCCGCGTCATACCCGCCATTGACCATCAAAAGACCCTCGTAGAGCCCGCGAAAATAGGCCGCCGGTATGATGGAGGCACCGTGGCGGACATCACCGTCCATCGATTCGACCAGATGGAGATAGGCGAGCCGGTAGGCATTGAGCGCCTTGACCATCGCCCCGAACGTCGCCTTCGGGTCGGAATCGCGCATGTCATTCATGGTGCCGGTCGGCGACAGGCGCACGCCGACGCGGCCGGCCGGCCATACCGACAGTACCGCCTCCAGGACCTCCAGCGGGAAACGCATGCGGTTTTCGATGGTGCCACCATAACGGTCGGTCCTCTGGTTGGTGCCATCGCGCAGAAACTGATCGAGCAGATAACCATTGGCCGCATGCAACTCGACCCCGTCGAAACCCGCCGCCAGCGCATTTTCCGCCGCCTGCCTGTACTGTTTGGCGATCCGTGGCAGCTCATCGGTTTCGAGCGCGCGGGGTGTCACGAAATCCTGCATGCCCTCGAGGGTGGCCGCCTGGCCGGCGGGCCGGATCGCACTGGGCGCCACGGGCGCCCGTCCTTTCGGCTGGAAGGACGGGTGCGAGATGCGGCCGACATGCCACAGCTGGAGCACCATCGAACCGCCCTGCGCGTGCACGGCGTCCGTCACGCGCCGCCACCCCACCACCTGCTGCGCCGTGTAGATGCCCGGCGTGTTCGGGTAACCCTGCCCCTCCTGGGCCACCTGGGTCGCCTCGCTGATGATCAGTCCCGCACCGGCCCGCTGGCGGTAGTACTCCACCACCAAGTCGGTGGGCACCAGGCCGGCGCCGGCCCGGCAGCGCGTAAGCGGCGCCATGACCATGCGATTGCGCAAGGCCATCTCTCCGGCCTGCATGGGTGTCAACAACACGCGCGCGCCGGCTGCCGAGTGCGCTTTCGTTGGTGACGCTTTTCCTTCTGTGTCCATCTATCCCTCCCGTTTGCATGCCTGCACCGGCCACGCCCCCGCGTGCCCTGACAAAGTGAGTCCGCGCGGACCTAAACGCGGCGGCGCTTGCCGGTATTTTTATAGCACAATTCCATGTCCCTCGATATCTTTGGCGCACGGTCCGCCCAGGCGGCTGCCGCCCCGGGCGCCATCTTGTCATTTGCGTCGCAACAAGGCCTGACGCCACGTGAGCACGCAGGCGCGGCACCGGACCTGCAGGCACGCGCCCGGACCGCGACGCCACCCCTGCCCGCCTGCGCCAAAACAGGCTAAAATGGGCCGCGAGATACACCTCGCCGGACCCTGGAAAGCCGGGGATCCGGAATCCCAACCTCCCTGACCGAGGAATGGCACGGCATGCGGCAGTGGCTGACGAAGATCCGGAAACAATGGCACATCGAACACAACAGATGCCAGAGCTGCGGGATGCCCTTGATGTACGACAGAAATCGTTTACACACGGTCTACTGCAGCTACTGCCACGACGGCAAGACATTCCGCCAGAGCCTGGACCTCAAAGGCATGCGCAGGAAGGTGCGGAGTCTCCTGCTGGACCGCAAGGCCCCCTCCTGGATCCGCGTGTATATGCACTGGCGGCTCGCCACACTCGCGCGCTGGCGCCAGGGGTAACCCCCCAGCGCGGATCTCACCAGACGGGTGGGCGCCGCACGACCGTCAAGCCGATCGGTGCGAGCGCAAGCCCGGCAAGCTTCAGGTGCTGGATGGCAAACGGGATGCCGATGAGGGTCACGGCATCGGCAAGTGCGGCAATCACATGCCCAAGCGCAAGCCAAAACCCCGCGAACACAAACCAGATCACGTTGCCCAGGAAACCAAGGGGACCGGTGCCGATGTCGTGACGCCCCGACAGACTGGCGCGGCTCACCACGTCCTTGCCAAACGGAAAGAAGGTGAACCGCCCGATCACGAAACACGCGCGCGCCCAGGGAATCCCGACGATGGACACGAACGCCACCACCCCGGCCAGCCACCAGGCAAGCCCCATGATGCCGCCCCCCAGCACAAACCATAAAAAATTGCCGATCCGTGTCAGCATGGGTGTCAGCGTGTCTGTCCGAAAAGATGCCTGCGCGCCTCATCGTCGAGGGCCGGGCGCCGGTTGACGGTCAGTCCGAGCGCGTAGGCCCGCTGTATTGCCGGGCGCGCGGCGATGGCCGCAAACCACCGGCCCAGATGCGGAAAGTCGCCCAGACGCTGCTTTTGGTCCTCGTGCGGCACGATCCATGGGTAACTGGCCATGTCGGCGATGGAGTAGTCCCGCCCATTCATGTACTCGCGTCCGGCAAGCAGGCTGTCCAACACCCGGTAAAGCCGCGCCGTCTCCTTCACATAGCGGTCGATGGCATAAGGGATGGGCTCGGGCGCATAGCGGCTGAAGTGGTGATTTTGTCCGGCCATCGGCCCAAGACCTGCCACCTGCCAATACAGCCACTGCAGGGTCTCGTAACGGCCGCTTGGGTCGGCGGGACAGAAAAGACCGGTCTTTTCAGCCAGGTATTGAAGGATCGCGCCGGACTCAAACAGCGACAAGGGTCCATCCGGTGCATCGTGATCGACGATGGCCGGCATGCGGTTGTTGGGGGCGATGCGCAGGAATTCGGGCTTGAACTGCTCACCGCGGCCGATGTCGATCGGGATGATCCTGTAGGGAAGACCCGCCTCTTCCAGAAAAATGGTGATCTTGTGGCCATTGGGTGTCGGCCAGTAATAGAGATCCAACATCGCGCCTCCTTCCCGTGCGCCGTGCAAGGCCGGCAACGCCCCGGACCCCTCGCCGTTTGATCGCGCCGCCGACATTTGCCATCATACCGCGGTTGGCCCCTCCAAACCCACAACCCGAACCGGCAAAGCATGGCACTGCTGCGTCTTGATGATGTCTGCCTGGCCTATGGCCACCATCAGCTGCTCGACCACGCGGCACTGGCCATCGAGCGCGGCGAACGCCTGTGCCTGATCGGCCGCAATGGGGAGGGCAAGTCGTCGCTATTGCGGGTGATCGCCGGCCGCATCGCGCCCGATGCCGGCCAGTGCGTACGGGCAACCGACACGACCATCGCCGTTCTCGATCAGGATGTCGAACCGCGCCACAGCGGTCCGGTCTATGACGTCGTCGCCGGCGGCCTCGCCCATTTGGGGGAAACCTTGGGCGAATACAACCGGCTGACCGCAGCCCTTGGATCGGCGCCCGATGCCCGGCACCTGCAACGGCTCGCCGAACTGCAGCAGCGGCTCGATGCCGAGGATGGCTGGCGCCTGCAGCAGCGCATCGACACCGTTTTGTCGGAACTGCAGCTCGACGGACTGGCGGACATGGGATCCTTGTCCGGCGGCTGGCGGCGGCGGGTGCTGCTCGCCCGTGCCCTCATCGCCGAACCGGCGCTGTTGCTCCTAGACGAGCCCACCAACCATCTCGACATCGACGCCGTCCTCTGGCTCGAACAGTACCTGACCACATTTGCCGGCGCCGTGCTCTTTGTCAGCCATGACCGCCAGTTTCTCGAACGCGTCGCCACGCGCATCATCGAGCTTGATCGCGGGCGGCTGACGTCCTGGCCCGGCCGGTACACCGACTATCTGCGGCGCAAGGCCGATCAACTGGCGGCCGAGGAGGCGCAAAACGCCTTGTTCGACAAACGGCTCGCCGAAGAGGAAGCCTGGATCCGCCGTGGCATCAAGGCGCGGCGCACACGCAATGAAGGCCGGGTGCGCGCGCTCGAGGCCATGCGTGCGACCTACCGCGCCCGGCGCCAGCGGACCGGTCAGACGGACATGCGTCTTGGCGACGCGCAGGCCTCCGGCAAGCTCGTCTTCACCATCGACGGCTTAAGCTACCGGTACGCAGACTGCGCCATCATCCAAGACTTCTCCACCCGCGTGCTGCGTGGTGACCGCATCGCCCTGATCGGCGCCAACGGAGCGGGCAAATCGACCCTCCTGAAACTCCTGCTCGGCGAATTGACGCCGACTGCCGGTACCGTCCGGCCGGGCACAAAACTCGAAGTCGCCTACTTCGATCAACAGCGTGCCGGCCTCGACCCCCACGCCACTGTCATGGACAGCGTAGGCGGCGGCAAACTGATGGTGACCGTAAACGGCCAGACACAGCACGTCGCAGGCTACCTGCAGCGCTTCCTGTTCCCGCCGCAGCGGCTGCGTTCGCCCGTCAACATGCTCTCCGGCGGCGAACGCAACCGTCTCCTCCTCGCGCGTCTCTTTGCGGAACCCGCCAACCTGCTGGTACTCGATGAACCGACGAATGATCTGGACGTGGAGACACTCGAACTGCTCGAAGAGATCCTGATCGAATATCAGGGCACTTTGCTGCTGGTGAGCCACGACCGGCAATTCGTCGACAATGTCGTAACCAGCACGTGGGTCTTCGAGGGCGGCGGCCATATCAGCGAATACGTCGGCGGTTACAGCGACTGGCGCCGCCAGGCCGCGCCGGCGCCCGCCCTCCGCGCA
>JAJYPD010000012.1 GCA_021795715.1 Pseudomonadota bacterium | reverse complement strand
CCCGGACGTCGAACTGTGCGAGCTGCGCGTCGGCCGCGCCGGCGTGCCCAAGGAGCGGCGTTTCCACCTCAAGGACTTCGCGTGTTGCGAAAAATGCCCGCGTCCGTTGCAGGAGGCGTGCGCGCAGGCGCAGGCGCTCCAGGGATGCGCCGGGCCGCCACTCCACCGTGCTGCCGGACGGCGCGGTCATTCCTTGGCGCGCGATATGTATTCGCCGGTCTGCGTGTTGACCTTGATCGTGTCACCGATGTTGATGAAGAGAGGCACGCGCACGACCGCGCCGGTCTCGAGGGTGGCGGGCTTGCCGCCACCGCCGCTCGTATCGCCGCGGACGCCCGGATCGGTCTCGACCACCTTCAGGTTCATCATGTTGGGCGGCTCGACGCTAAGCGGTACGCCGTTCCACAGCGTGATCAGGCACACGCTCTGTTCCTTGATCCATTTGGCCGCATCGCCCACCGCATTCTGGTCGGCAGGCAGCTGTTCGAAGGTTTCCGGCGACATGAAGTACCAGAATTCACCGTCGTTGTACAAGTACTGCATTTCGACGTCGACGACATCCGCACCTTCGACCGTGTCGCCGGACTTGAAGGTCCGTTCGACCACACGGCCGGTTTTCAGGTTGCGGATCCGCACGCGATTGAAGGCCTGGCCCTTGCCCGGTTTGACGAACTCGTTTTCGATGATTGCACAGGGATCCGAATCGATCAGGATCTTAAGTCCGTTCTTGAACTCGTTTGTGCTGTACGTAGTCATGAAAGTCTCGGTGTTGGAAGGAGCTGCTGCGCGGCGCTTGCCTTTTGGCAGGCGACCGGCGACAGTGCCGCTATGATACCTAAAACTTGCCCGGCGCGGCAGAGAAGCTGGCGCGAGGAGATGGCCGGGGCCATTACCGATCCGGAGGAGCTGCTGGCCGCCCTCGATCTCGGCCGTGAGTGGCTAGACGGCGCGCGGGCGGCGGTGGCGCTCTTCCCTTTGCGCGTGCCGCACCCTTATCTCGCGCGTATGCGCAAAGGCTGCATCGATGATCCGCTGCTGCGTCAGGTGTTGCCGCTGGCGTCGGAACACCAGGTCGTCGCAGGCTATGGCCCGGATCCGGTGGGGGATATGCGGGCACTGGTCGCCCCCGGCATCCTGCAAAAGTACGAAGGACGGACCTTGCTGACGGCCACCGGCGCCTGCGCCGTGCACTGCCGTTACTGTTTTCGGCGCCATTTTCCCTATGCGCAGGCGAATGCCGCCCGTGACGGCTGGCGCACCGTCTGGGAGCACCTCGATCGCAACCCGGATGTCCAGGAGCTTATACTGAGCGGTGGGGATCCGCTGACCCTGGGCGAGGATCGTCTGACGCAGTTGCTGCACGGATTGACGCTGCGGCCGCAGGTGCGCAGGCTGCGCATCCACACGCGGCTGCCGGTCGTCATACCAAGCCGCGTCGACGATGCCTTCATGGCCTGGGTCCGGTCGGCCGCCTTGCCGCTCGTCATGGTCTTGCACATCAATCACGCACAGGAAATCGATGACGCGGTGCGCATGGCGATGCGGCGCCTGCGCGCAGCCGGCGTCACGCTGCTCAATCAGGCCGTGCTCCTTGCCGGCGTGAACGATTCGGCCGACGCGCAAGTGCAGCTGAGCGAGGCCCTGTTTGCCGCTGGCATTCTGCCATACTACCTGCATGCGCTTGACCCGGTTGCCGGTGCCGCCCACTTCGCCGTGCCCATTGAACGGGCGCTGGCCCTGTTTGCCGCCGTCGAGGGCCGTTTGCCGGGCTATCTCGTGCCGAAGCTGGTGCAGGAGCAGGCGGGCGCGCCGGCGAAGGTGCGGCTCGGCGCTGGCATGGCCCTGCCGAACCGGGTACAGTGAGCCCCCTATCGTTACAGTCTGATCGCTATGGTCATCGCCGACCTTAATCTCTGGAATCCGGATCTGGCTGGCCTTGGCGTTGGTCTGGCGCTTGCGACGGCCTTCTTTCTGGGCATGGTGCACGGGGTGACGCCCGACGAACACACCTGGCCGATCACGTTCAATTATGCCATTGGCTCCTATTCCGTCCGCGGCGGGATGCGCGCGGGCCTGTATTTTTCCCTGACATTCGCCCTGCAGCGGGCGCTGGCGTCCGAACTCGCCTATTTTGCGATGGCGGACTTCCTGAAGGATGTGCGCTGGAATTTCGCCGTCTATATCGTGGTGGGCACGGTGATGTTCGGTTCGGGTCTCTACATCCTGCGCAAGGGCCGCATTGCGCATCTTTTTCACAGCCATGCAATGGATGAGGAAGGGGTCCCCGCGCCAGGGCCGTTGCCGGCGTACATGCCGCTTGTGCACGGATTCATCGCCGGCTGGGGCACCGGCGCGTTTGCCCTGATCGTCTACACGGTGCTTGCGCCGGCCATGGGCAGCCCCTATACGGCGTTTCTGCCGGGTTTGCTCTTTGGTCTTGGCACGATGGTCATGCAGATGCTGCTCGGGTCGGTGTTTGGCGCGTGGATGGCGCATCGCCACCTCGATGACCGCGCCCGCACATATGTTGCGCGCAAAATGGCCGGCCGCACCCTTGCCGGCGGTGGCGCGGCCTTTGCCCTGGCCGGTCTTCTGGGCCTGCTCTATCCGCGTCTGGCCTCTTTCGGCGTGGCGACGGGAGTGCATGTGCACAACCTGGCGCATCTCGATGTCGGCATGATCCTTGTCGTGGTGATCCTCGTGCCCATATCCGCTTATGCGTTCTGGAAGTCCCTGCGTGAGGCGCGCCAGCTGTTCCCGATCCGCTAATCCCGTTACGGTGCCGCTTGAGGACGCGATCCGTCCATCGGGCAGGCCGTGCGCCAGCCCGTTTGGGCCGGCACCGGCTGCGGGTTTTCGTGTGCGTCCAGGACATCCGTGTCTTCCGGCTTTAGAGGGGTCTGCGGCGGCCTGCATGCGGCCCCGGTTCCTGTGCGCCGTCGGGGTCTTAAACGGGGATGTCCACGGCCCTTCCGTCTGTGGCGGGGGCCTTTTGGCGGGCGTGCGCGGGTCGTTCCGCTCCCACCGGCGGGCCTTTTTGTCCAACAGGGGGCGGCGGGAAAGGGGGTGCGGTGGCGTTTTGCTTCCCATGGCGTGCGGCGTATGATGGGCGGCCGCCCGCAGGCGCCGAACGGTTAACCCGCACTTTGGTTCCTGCTTGGCATTGGCCGCGCGGCTGCTATGTTAAAAATCAGGATAACAGACGAGGGAGATTTCATGGGCAAGGTCGCACAGACCGCGGCGATTGGATTGGTCGCGGCGCTGGGATCTGTATGTACGCCATCGGCGGTCGCCGGTCAGCAGGCCGCCCTGCAGATGACCCGGGCCGGCGATAAGCCCTATGTGTTTGTGGCCGCGCCACGCGAGTCCGGCGCGCGCGGGCGGCGGGATTACGGGCCGATTGCCGCGTTCCTGACGAAGGTGCTGGACCACAAGGTCATCTACAGGCATCCAGACGGGTGGATTACCTACGAATCCTGGATATGGACGGACCACGCCGACATCTATTTCGACGGGCCGCAATTCATGGATTGGCGCCTGCGGCATCTGGATCAGACGCTCGGGCCGCGTGTTCCGCAATCGCAGGATTGGCGCCTGTACACATGGAAGGGTTCGCCCGTGCACACGGTGCAGCAGGCGGCGGCCGGCCAGATTCTGTGCGCACCTCCCTTTCCCAACTGGGGCAGCT
Organism: Pseudomonadota bacterium; assembly: GCA_021795715.1. Classification (GTDB taxonomy): domain Bacteria; phylum Pseudomonadota; class Gammaproteobacteria; order Acidiferrobacterales; family Acidiferrobacteraceae; genus JAJYDN01. The sequence continues at coordinate 52,835 of JAJYPD010000012.1, read as the reverse complement.
TGTGGGTGATGTCCTATTTCAAGGACCCCGTGCGCCAGCCGTATTTGCGCAACGTGCGGGGCTGGAAGGCGATCTTCCATGCGGTGCGGGCCCATACGTGCACGCTCGGTATCGGACCGCGGCTCAGCCTGCATTATCTTGATCCGCAGCATAAGGGCATCACGATCATCCAGAAAGGACCGCATCTTCCGAATCAAGGCTTTACCATCAGCGCCCGGCTGCCGCTTGCCCTGCGTGAGAAGATCGTCCAGGCGTTGTTGAGTCCGGCCGGCCAGCAGGCGATGCGCCGCCTGCGCCGCCGTTTTGCGCATGGCCACAAACTGGTTCCGGGTGACGCCGCCGCGTATCGGGGCGCCGACCGTGTGCTCGAGGCGCAGTGGCGCGACGTGTACGGATCGGAGATCCGCCATGATGTGGCCGAAGACATACGGCGCGAACATTTGCCCGTGTCACAGGCCCGCGCGCAGCAGGCCGTGGGAAACGAGACGGCGGACTTCGTATCCGGTTGAGGGGGCGGTGTTTTTAAGCCGCGCGTCTGCGCCCGCGTGGCGTGTGCCCCGGGATAGTCAAAGTCAAAAACACCACGGCCCGCACGGCAAAGCGCTTTGTGGCCGTGATGAGAATGCGGGCCGGGCGCTGTCGCGGGGACTGGCAAGCGGTTGGCCGGCGTCCCGGGGGGCAGGGTCCTGTCCGGGGATGATGTGTCTGCGCACGGTTTATTGATGAAACCAGCGGGCGTGCAGCACCGCGTAAACGCGGTCCGGGTAATACGGCAGACCGTTGCTGCCGTTGTAGGCCGCCAGCGCCGCGAACAGGTTTCCGTGGTGACGGTTCAGGTAGTGCCGCAGTATGTGGCAGCCGTAACGGAGATTGGTGCGAACGCGAAAGAGGTTGCGCTGGCGGTGGGGAAGGCGCTGCGTCCAGAACGGCATCACCTGCATGAGGCCCAAAGCCCCGCTTGAGGAAATGGCGTAGGGATTGAAGGCGCTTTCCACTTCGATGACCGCCAGCACGATCCGCGGGCGCAAACCTTCGCGCAAAGCCGCGTAACGGACATCCTCCAGAAGACGGATCCGAAAGTGCCGGTCCGGCACAAAGGCCGCAAGGCGCGTCGACATATCCGCCAGCCAGACCTGCGCGGCAAAGCTGTTGGCAAAGCCGTCGCGGGCCACCGGGATGTGGCCCCAGGGTGAGCCTGTGTGCGCCCAGGCCGGAGGTGACGCCAAAAACAGCGCGGCGAGCGCGCTAGCCCAGGCGTTCTTTGAGCCGTGGAAGAACTTCCGCAAGCGGCCAATCCTCCGCGGTGTCGGTGCACCGCGCCTTGTATTCCACCGTCGCGCTCTTTAGTCCCCGCTCGCCGATCACCAGGCGATGCGGAATGCCGATCAAATCCATGTCACCAAAGAGCACCCCCGGCCGTTCGTTGCGATCATCGAGCAAGACGTCGATACCGGCCTCCATGAGTTCATCATAGATCCTGGCGGCCGCGTCGGCGACCGCAGGGGATTTGGCCGACCCGATGCAGACGATGGCCACCGCAAACGGCGCAAGCGGCGCAGGCCAGATGATGCCGCGCTCGTCGTGATTCTGTTCGATCGCTGCCGCCACAACGCGGGAGACTCCGATGCCGTAGCATCCCATGACAAACGGTTTGCTTTCACCGTTTTCATCCAGGAAGCGGGCGTCCATCTTGGCGCTGTACTTGGTGCCCAACTGGAAGATGTGACCAACCTCGATGCCCCGATGGCGTTCAAGGGGTGCACCACAGTCCGGACAGGGATCGCCCGGCACGACCTCGCGCAAATCCGCCATCGGCGGCAGCGCCACATCGCGCCCCCAGTTGACGCCCTGCAGATGATGCCCATCGCGGTTGGCGCCGCAGATGAAGTCGGCAAGCGACGCGCCCGCCGGGTCCACAAAAACCGGGATACGCAGGCCGATGGGACCGCTCGCCCCGGGGACACCGCCGGCCTGGACCACCTCGGCCGCGGTGGCAAACGTGAGCGGGGACAAAACTCCTGGTACCTTGGCGGCCTTGATGGCGTTTAGTTCGTGATCACCCCGCAACAGCAAGGCCACCGGGCCATTCTCACCTTTGACGAACAAGGTTTTCAGGAGACGCCGGGGTTCGACACCGAAGAAGTGCGCCACCTCCTCGATGGTGGCCGCGTTGCCGGTGTCGCGCAGGGCAAGGGTTTCACCCGGGGCGGCGGCCGGCGGGGGCGGTGCCGCGGTTGCCAGTTCCACGTTGGCGGCGTAGTCGCAGGCGCTGCAGATGGCAAGCGCATCCTCTCCGGTTTCGGCCAGGACATGAAATTCGTGCGAAGCGCTTCCGCCGATGCTGCCGGTGTCCGCCCGGACGGGACGAAACCGGAGTCCCAGGCGCGAAAATATCCGCTGATACGTCGCGAACATGTCGTTGTAGGTCTCGCGCAGGGAGGCTTCATCGGCATGGAACGAATAGGCATCCTTCATGAGAAATTCGCGGGCGCGCATCACGCCGAACCGAGGCCGCACTTCGTCGCGGAATTTCGTCTGGATCTGATAAAAATTGACCGGCAGTTGCCGGTAGCTGCGGATCTCGCGCCGGGCGAGATCGGTGATGACCTCCTCATGGGTGGGGCCATAGCAGAAGGCCCGGTCGTGCCGGTCGGTGATGCGCAGCAGTTCCGGTCCGTAATGCTGCCAGCGTCCCGATTCTTCCCAGAGCTCGGCCGGCTGGATGGACGGCATGAGCAGTTCCTGAGCGCCAGAGCGGTTCATTTCGGCGCGCACGACCGCTTCCACGCGCCGCAAGACGCGCAGACCCATGGGCAGCCACACATAGAGCCCCGCCGCCAGCTTGCGGATGAGCCCGGCCCGCAGCATCAGGCGGTGGCTGATGATTTCGGCGTCGGCCGGATTTTCCTTCAGAGTGGAAAGAAGCAAACGGGATGTGCGCATCGTGATCCTGTGAGTCAAAAGGGGAGGCAGTCCGTTACCAGAGGTGTGCGGCGCCCCGGACTCCGGACGCCGGTCCGTGCACGGCCGGCACGATCGGTGTGACAAAATCATCCGTAAAGGCCCAGGACGCCAGCGGGCGCCGAGCTTGCTCATAGATTTCCGGCACGGCGCTCAGGCCGCCGCCTACGACGATGATGTCGGGATCCAGGATGTTTACGACCACCGCCAAAGCCTGCCCCAGGCGTTCGCCATAGCGGCGCAGGCTGGCCTGGGCCTGCGGCTCGCCGTCCCGCGCGGCCGCAACCACGGCCGGCGCATCCACGGCCCGGGTGCCGCCGTGCCTCTGGTAATCCGCCACCAGTCCCGGTCCCGACAGCAGGGTTTCGACACAGCCGCGGTGGCCACAGTAGCAATCGGGACCTTGCGGATCGAGCGTGTTATGGCCCCATTCGCCGGCGATGCGCTGGCGGCCGCTCCAGAGTGTCTTGTTGATCACGATGCCGCCGCCTACGCCGGTGCCGAGGATGACGGCGAACACGCAGCCGTAGTCGCGTGCGGCGCCGTCGCGCGCCTCGCTCAGGGCAAGGCAGTTGGCGTCATTCTCCAGACGGATGGGCCGGCCGAGCCGCCGCTCCAGATCCTGCTGCAACGGGCGGCCGTTTAGGCAGGTTGTGTTGGAATTCTTGATCGCGCCGGTCGTATGCGAGATGGCCCCGGGCGTCCCGATGCCGATGGTGCAGCGGGCTTGCACTTCGCTTTCGAGGCGCGTGACGAGGGCGGCAATGGCGGCGGTGATGGCTTCGTAACCACCGGCGCGGGGCGTAGGCACGCGTACCTGGCTGCGGATGACGCCCGCATCGTCCATGACGATCGCCTCGATTTTCGTGCCACCGAGGTCGACGCCTATGCGCACAGCTGGTCCAGCCACACACCGTAGACGGCGTCGGCCACCCGATGCAAGGCGGCGAGGCGTTGATGCATGTCGGTGCGCATGGCTTCCGCCGTCTGCACGGACGCGGCCCCCGTCAATGGCCGGCCTTCGGTGTTGTTGATCCAGTTCTCGATCATTTTGGCCGTCATCTCGATGTGGCATTGCAGACCGAGCATGCGTCCGATCACGAAGCCCTGATGGCGGCAATACGGGCCTGTCAATACGAGCGTGGCGCCATCCGGAATGCTGAAGGTTTCGCCGTGCCAGTGGAACACCTCGAATGTCGTTGGCAGGGCGGCAAAATAGCGCCGGCTCCCGGCGTTGGCCATCTGCGTGACGGGTCCCCAGCCGATTTCCTGCACCGGGTTGGAAGTGACCGTGCCCCCCAGGGCCTTGCTGATCAGTTGCCCGCCGAGACAGTGTCCCAGTACCGGCACATCGCGTTCGCGTGCGGCGCGTATGAGGCTGGTGACCTGATCGATCCAGGGCAGGGGATCGTTGACGCTCATGGGGCCGCCCATGAAGACAAGCCCCGACCAGTCATCAACGGTATCCGGTATGGCCTGCCCTTGGTCTACGCAGATCAATTCGAATGGTACCCCCCGGCGCCTGAGGACGTCGCTCAGGTAGCCAGGGCCCTCACCGGGGGCGTGCCGAAAAATCACAAGCGGTTTCATAGTCGGCCGTTAGTATAGCGGCGACGGGAAACGGCTGGCTAGTCAGCGACCACTTGCGGACCGGAACCCAGGTCGACGCGGCCCCGGCTCAGGAATAAAACCAAGGGAAGCATCAGGGTAAAACTGGCCGTGATGAAGACAAAAGCGGCATCGAAGGCCACCATTTGCGCGTGACGGGCGAGGGTCTCCGTCAGCAGGTTCACGCCCAGGGGGCTTTGCGGCATGACCCGCAGCGGCGCCACGTAGGCCCGGGTCGCCGGGTTGTAGGCGCTGATGTGGCCGCCGAGCAGGTTCCAGGCCATCTGGCTGTGGCGAATGAACACCGTCGTCACCAAAGAGATGCCGATGGACGAGCCGATGGTGCGCATCAGACTGAAAAGCCCCGCGGCTTCGGCGGCCGTCTCCTTGGGCAGCGTCGAGAACGCGATGGTCGACAGAGGCACGTAAATCATGCCGAGGCCGGCTCCCTGGATGAGCACGGGCCAGACTGCGGCCCAAGGATCGATGTGCAAGTCATAGCTGCCCATGGCCCATGTGCCAAGTGCGCTCAGAACGACACCGACGGTGATGAGAACGCGCCCGCTGATGCGGGTGATGAGGCGGCCGACGACGATCATACTGATGGCGCTGATGATGCCGCGCGGCGCCATGATGAGGCCCGTGGTCAGGGTGGGATAGTGCAGCAATTCCTCAAGCAGCAGCGGTTGCATGACCATGGATCCGTACATGCCCAGGCCAAAGACCGCAAGCAGAAGACTTGCGATGGTGAAGTTGCGGTCCAGAAAGATGCGCAGATCGAACAGGCGGGATCCCCGACGGGAAAAGTTGTGCGCGAGAAACGCGAGCAGCCCCGCGATCACGAGCGTCATGGCCACCTGGATGCGCGATGAACCAAGCCAACCGTAGGCATTGCCGCGGTCGAGCAGGTACTGCGTCGCGGCGATGGCCAAAGACAGGTACAAGAGCCCCCACCAGTCCATGTCGCGGCTCCGTTTGGGTGTATCCGGCACGGCCTTCATGGCCAGCAGGAACGACAGGATGCCGACAGGCAGATTGATGAAAAAGGTCCATCGCCAGCTCAGCACCTCGGTCAGGTAGCCCCCGAGCGTCGGGCCGAGAATCGGACCGATCATGACGCCGATTCCCCAGATGGCCATGGCGCGGCCCCGTTCGTTCAGCGGGTAGACGCCGACCATGATGGCCTGCGACAGGGGCACGAGCGCGGCGCCGAAAAGCCCCTGCAGCAGGCGAAACAGCACGATCTGGTCGAGCGACTGGGACAGGCCGCACGCCGCCGAGAACACCACGAAACCGAAAATGCTGATGAGCAGGTAGCGCCGCTGTCCGAGGCGATCCGAGAAGAACCCGGTGAGTGGCATGAAGATCGCCGACGCCACGAGATAGCTGGTGAGGACCCAGGTGATCTGGTCCGGCGTGGCGGCGAGCTGGCCTTGCATGTGGGGTAGCGCGACGTTGACGATCGTCGTGTCCAGCACCTGCATGACGGTGGTCGCCATCACCGCGATGGTGACCATGAGTCTCTGATAGGCCGTCATGCGATGGGTTGCGCGCCCGGCGGCTCAATACACACGAGAATGCTCGAATGAACGACATCGAGAAGCGAGACATCGAGGGAGCCGCGCCACCAGCGGGCGAACGCGGACTGGCTGTGGTGGCCCAGAACGATCAGGTCGACCGACAGGGTGCGCGCCGCTGCGGCGATCTCGGTGACTGGGTCACCGATGGCGATATGCCCTTTGGCCGTGACGCCGAGCGCCCGCAGGCTCTCAACGCCTTCTTGCAGGATGTCTTTGACGCGCTGCTGGTAGTCGGCAAGCGGCGCCTCGGGTGACAAGGCCTCGCCGACGAGCGCCATGGCGCTCGTCTGGATGACCGCCAGCAGATGCACCTGCGCCCGACAGGCCGCCGCCAGTTCCGCGCCCCGCCTTAGGGCCGCATGGCTTTCGCGGGTTCCATCGAAGCAGAGGAGCATCGTGTGAAACATGGGCGAACCCGCTCAGTGTCCGGGAAAATAGACCGTTGCGGTCGCGCTCGTGCCGATCCGCAGGGGCCACTTGGGGCTTACGTTCAAAATGACGATGCGGACCGGGACGCGCTGGGTCACCTTCACCCAGTTGCCGGTGGCGTTTTCGGGCGGCAACAGGGAGAACGCGGTGCCGCTCCCGCCGCTGATGCTTTCGACGCGACCACGGAAAAGGTGGCCCGGATACATGTCGACATGGATATGCGCCTTTTCGCCCGGATGTATGTGCGCAAGCTCCGTTTCCTTGAAGTTTGCCGTGACCCAGTAGCGTTCACTGCTGATCAGTGCAAAAAGGGGTGTGCCCTCCTGGATAAAGGTGCCGGTACGGATGTTCATGTCGCTGATATAGCCTGTGGTCGCGGCGCGCACGAGACAATGGCGCAGATTGAGGCGCGCCTGCGCGAGCGCCGCCTGGGCGGCCTGCCATGCCGCGCGATCGGTTTGCACGGCGGTCTCGGCGGTCTGCGAGGCCTGCGAAGACAGGAAGCGGCGGGCGGCCATCTTGGTCGTGCGCTCGCTGATGAATTGCGCGTTGACGAGGGCGGCCTTGCGTTCGGCGACAAGCGCCTTGGCGGCTGCCACGGCGATCTGGAACGGGTGGAGATCAATCTCAAAGAGCCGTTGCCCTTGCCGCACCGGCGAGTTGTCACGCACGTACAGGTGTGCCACGGGCCCCGAAACCTGCGCGGCGACCGGCACGACGTGGGCGCCGACATAAGCGTCGTCCGTGCTGACATAATTCTGCAGATGGCGCCAGAACACATAGCCGCCATAGAGGGCCAGTGCCAGAAAAAAGACCACGAGCGCCCGTTGTTGCAGTATCGATTGCACTAACCGGGAAAGTCTGTTCATGCGGGTTGTTCTTATAGGGCCTTAAAGAGCGACCAGGTGATCGCGGATGCGCTTTAGGACGGCGCGGCTGCACGCGATCTCCTCTGCGCTGAAACCGGCCAGCAGCTCATCACTCAATTGCTCGGCCATCTGGTTGATCGGTTTGAGAAGCGCCTCGCCGGCTTTGAGCAGATGCACGGTCTTGCTGCGGCGGTCCGTGGCCGATTCCCGCCGCTCAATGAGCTTGTCGGCGGCCAGGCGGTCGAGGAGGCCGACCACGGTGGGCGCCTCCACGCCGAGACGGGCGGCGAGTTCTGCCTGAGTGCAATCCTGGCTGCAGGCGATGTGAAACAGCATCCGCCATTTTGCCTGACTCAGTCCCAGGGGACGGAGACGCCGATCGAGTTCGGTGCGCCACAGGCGCGCAGTCTCATGGAGGACTCCGGAAAACGATTCCGGCGGCAGGCCCATAACAGCTCCTTCCTAGGCTAATTATTAGCACGCTAACAGAAAAGCCCAGGAGCGGCAAGGGGCGCAGACCGGGTCGCCTGCGTTCAGATCTTGGCCGGGAGACTTTTATCGCGGCTGATCAGGGCGTAGGCCGAATGATTGTGAATCGATTCGAAGTTTTCCGATTCCACGGTGTAGGCGTCGATGCGGTCGTCCTGGTTCAAGACGCTGGCCACTTCCCGCACCATGTCCTCGACGAAGCGCGGATTGTCGTAGGCCCTTTCGGTGACGAATTTTTCATCGGGGCGCTTCAGCAGGCCATACAGTTCGCAGCTTGCCTGCTTTTCCACCAGATCGATGATGTCTTCGATCCAGACGAAGCGGTTGGCGCGGACGCTGACCGTGACATGGGAGCGTTGATTGTGGGCGCCGCGCTCGGAGATTTCCTTGGAGCAGGGGCACAGACTGGTGACGGGCACCACCACTTTCGCGGTCGTGCTGTGCTGTCCGCCATGGATCTCGCCGACGAAGCTTACCTGGTAGTCCATGAGACTGCGCACGCCCGACACCGGTGCCGATTTGGTGACGAAGTAGGGGAAGGTCATTTCGATATGGCCGACATTGGCCTCAAGACGGTCGACCATCTCCGCCAGCATGTGCGGAAACGACTCGACCGAGATTTCCGTTTCGTAGTGGTTTAGGATCTCGACGAATCGCGACATGTGCGTGCCTTTGAAATTGTGCGGCAGCTCCACGTACATATTGAACATCGCAACCGTATGTTGCTCGCCCTGACTGCGATCCTTGACCCGTACAGGGTGGCGAATGTCCTTGATGCCCACCTTATCGATGGCGATATGGCGCGAGTCGGGACTGTTTTGCACATCGGCGATGCAGTCCGTCCGCGGGGAAGAAGAAGCGGCGGTCATGGCGTAAATCCTGAGTGAATTGGTCGATTTTAAGCCGATTCCGGAACGCGGGCAAGACCGGGGAGGGCGGCCTCCACCTGCCGGCGTATACCGTCTGCGTCAAGACCGCATTCCGCCAGCATTTTTGCCGGTGAACCGTGTTCAAGGAATTCATCTGGCAATCCCAGATGCAGAACCGGCACGACCATCTGCTGCTGAGCCAGGAACTCGGCCACCGCGCTTCCCGCGCCTCCGGCGACCACGTTTTCCTCGATGGTGACCAGCAGTTCGTGATCGCCCGCCAATGCGGTGATGAGCGCCGTATCCAGGGGCTTTACGAAGCGCATGTTCACGACGGTCGCATTCAGGGCGTTGCCGGCGTCGAGGGCTGCGCTCAGCAAGGTTCCGAATGCCAAAAGCGCCACCCGCGCCCCATGGCGGCGGATCTCGGCGCTGCCAAGCGCAATGGCATTCAGTGCGGTCTGCGTGGCCACGCCGGGCCCGGTTCCGCGGGGATAGCGGACAGCCGCCGGTCCGTCATGAACGAAAGCGGTATGAAGCATCTGCCGGCATTCGTTTTCATCGGCCGGCGTCATGATCACAAAGTTCGGAATGCAGCGCATATAGCTCAAATCAAAACTGCCGGCATGCGTGGCGCCGTCTGCCCCAACCAGTCCTCCCCGATCGATCGCGAAGGTCACGGGCAGATTCTGGATCGCCACATCGTGGATTGCCTGGTCGTAGGCGCGCTGCAAAAAAGTCGAGTAAATGGCCACCACCGGTTTCAGGCCTTCGCACGCAAGCCCCGCTGCGAACGTGACCGCGTGCTGTTCGGCGATGCCCACGTCGAAATACCGGTCGGGGAAACGCCGGGAAAAATCCACCAGTCCCGACCCTTCGCGCATCGCCGGCGTAATGCCGATGAGACGCGGGTCGCGAGCGGCCTCGTCGCAGAGCCACTCGCCGAACACCTGGGTGAACGTCTTGCCGGTCGGCTTGCTTTCCATCTTGCCGGTCGACGGATCAAACGGTGTGACGCCATGATAGACGCAGGGATCGCCCTCCGCCGGCTCGTAACCCTTGCCCTTGCGGGTCACAACGTGAAGGAAGCGCGGCCCGCTCAGTCCCCGCATATTGCGTAACGTCGGAATGAGGCTGGTCAGGTCATGCCCGTCGATGGGGCCGATGTAATTGAAGCCGAGTTCCTCGAAGAACGTGCCGGGTGTCACCATCCCCTTGATGTGTTCCTCGACGCGCTTGGCTAGCTCAAAGACGGGCTGAATCGTGCTCAGCACGGTCTTGCTGCCCTCGCGGACGCTGGAAAACACCCGCCCTGACAGGATGCGGGCAAGGTAGCTGGACAGTGCGCCGACGTTTGGCGAGATGGACATGTCGTTGTCATTTAGGACAACGAGCAGATTGGCATCCATGTCGCCGGCGTTGTTCAGGGCCTCAAAGGCCATGCCCGCAGTCAGCGCCCCGTCGCCGATGACGGCGACAACCTGGCGAGACGACTGTTGCCGCGCTGCCGCCACCGCCATGCCCAGCGCCGCGCTGATGGAGGTGCTGGAGTGACCGACACCAAAGGTGTCGTACTCGCTTTCCGGGCGCCTGGGAAAACCCGACAAACCGCCCGCGCGCCGCAGGGTGTGCATGCGGTCGCGCCGGCCGGTCAGGATCTTGTGCGGATAGGTCTGATGGCCGACATCCCAGACGATGCGGTCATCCGGGGTATTGAAGACGTAGTGCAGGGCGATGGTCAGCTCCACCGTTCCGAGGCCCGCCGACAAATGCCCGCCGGTCTGACTGACTGTGGTGATCAGAAAATCACGCAACTCCTGCGCAAGCTGCGGCAGGCGGTCCTCCGGCACACGACGCAGGTCGGCCGGCGCATCAATGCTTTCCAGTAGTGTTCGCTTTGGCGCGCGCATGACTCTAATGATCCCGCTCAACCGCCCGGTGGGCAATGACCGCGAGGAACCGCCCGTTGTCGCCGAGGAAATTCAGGCTCGCCACGCATTGCTGATACAGATCCTGCGCCATCTGCCGGGCCCCGTTGATGCCGAGCAGGGCGGGAAATGTGGCCTTGCCGGCGGCCGCATCCGCACCGACCGTCTTCCCGACCACGACGGCTTCGCCCTCCACATCGAGCAGATCATCAGCGATCTGGAAGGCGAGACCGAGGGCCGCGCCATACTCATCGAGTCCTGCCGGGATCTGGGGCTGCGCGGCCAGCGCGCCGAGCCGGACCGCCGCATGAATCAGGGCGCCGGTCTTGCGTCGATGCCGGATCTCCAGTTCATCCAGTGACGTGTTCAGGCCGGCCATCAGATCGAGCACCTGGCCGCCCACCATACCATGCGCGCCCGAGGCGTGCGCGAGTGCCGCCACCATGTCGATGCGCGTCTGTGCATTGAGGTGCGCAGCCTGCGCGAGCGCCTCGAAGGCGGCCGTCTGCAGGGCGTCTCCGGCCAGCAGCGCCATGGCTTCGCCAAAGGCCTTATGGCAACTGGGCTTGCCCCGACGAAAATCGTCATCGTCCATGCAAGGCAGGTCATCGTGAATCAGGGAATAGGCGTGTATCAGCTCGACAGCGGCCGCCGCTGTATCCAGCGCGTCGAGCGGCGCACCCATGGCTTCACCCGTTCCGTACACGAGGCACGCGCGCAGGCGCTTGCCGCCCCCGAGGGTCGCATAGCGCATCGCGCTGTGCAGTTCACTCGGGCTCTCGTCGGCCGGCGGCAACAGCCGGCTGAGGACCATTTCGACCCGGTCCCGGTAGCGCTTGAGCGCTGCTTCGGAAATTTGGTCCACTAGCTACGTTCGCTGGGTTTGAAGGGTTCAACTCGGTAAGTGCCGTTGTCCGCGACGAGTCGCTCCACGCGTTGTTCGGCTTCTTTTAATCCTGTTTCGCACAGCTTTGACAGCTCCATGCCGCGCTGGAAGGCCGACATCGCCTCTTCCAGAGTCTGTTGTCCGCTCTCCATCTGGCTGACGATCTGCTCGAGCTCCGCGAGCGCAGCCTCGAAGTCGGGAAGGGGTGGCAGTTCACTCACTATAGACCCTCGCGCTTTGCGTCACCCTACTGCAATGATGAGCTAGCGTCAATTGGCAGGAGGGCGCGGCGCGCACTCCTGCCAACCGGGGTTCGATCAGTCAGCCAGGCACGGTATACTCGGCCGATGAGCAAATTCGAGCTTCCTCGGAAACCCCGGTGGGGCGGCCTCTGGCGGCTGCTGCCGTTCGGGACGATTCTGTGGACGGTGCTTGCCGTCGCCTTGCTGTACGGACTGGTCTGGGCGCGGGATCACTATCATCTTGATCACGGCCTGATCACGGTCCTCAAGGTGATCGTTGTGGTCGGTGCCGGGCTGCGTATCATCCGCGACATCGAGGGGGCCATGGCCAAGCACCGGGCACAGCGCCTCGAGGCGGTGCGGTACGGGCAGGCCCGAATGGCGCAGAATCTGGCCTGGCAGGATACGGTCACGGGCATCTATCTGACCCGTCTGCTCCTGTACGCCCTTCTTGCACTCGTGGCGGTTTTCGCTGTCGGCGGGGCGCTCAGCGGCCTGGTGGTGGGCGGCACGGTGATTTCGGTCATGCTCGGCGTGGCCGGCCAGTCGTTCTTTGCGAACTTCTTCGGCGGTCTGGCCATCGCCCTTTTCAAGCCGTTTGAGGTGGGCGATCAGGTGCAAATCGTCGCCTGGCAGTTTCCGATGATGGCCGAGACCTACCCGCATGTCATGCGGCCGCAGGGTTACCGCGGCGTGATCCGTGACATCAACCTCTTTTATTCGGAGCTGCGTCTTGAAGACGGTCAGCTGATGCGTGTTCCGAACGGGGTGGTTATCACGGCCGGCCTTGTGCGGTTTTCGCCTGATGATTGGGCGCGAATCACGTTTCGTTTCGACATCAATGCCGCCCTTGATGTCCCCGATGTGCTGGCGAAGATGACGGCGGCGGCCGGCCGCCATTTCGGGCCGCGTCCAGACGAGCCGGTTCCGGCGACGCCTCCGGGCGGGGAGGCCTTGCCGGAGATTGCCCCTCTCGGCTGGGATCCGCCTGCGGTTTTGATCGTGGACGTATCGCCCACGACCGTGAGTATCGAGGTGCGCGGCTCCGTACCGCAGCGCCTGCGCGATCGCGCCAAGGCGGAATTCTTTGCCGACTGTCTTCCCTATACGCATCCCGCCGGTTCGGCGCACTAAGGTGGCACCCTGCCGTTGCGGCAGGGAACAAAGGATGCAGATGGCCGAAGTCCAACACGCACTCAGGTAGACGCCCGTGAATCTTGACAGAGTAACTCCCGGAAAAGGTATTCCCGAAACCGTCAACGTGATCATCGAAATTCCCGCCAACGGTCCGCCGGTCAAATACGAGATGGACAAAGAGAGCGGGGCGATGTTTGTCGACCGCTTCATGAACACGGCGATGCATTACCCCTGCAATTACGGCTACATCCCGCATACGCTGGCCGAGGATGGTGATCCGGTGGATGTGCTTGTGCTGACGCCGGTTCCGCTGATCAGCGGTTCGGTGATCACATGCCGGTCATTGGGGATGCTGAAAATGCAGGATGAGAAGGGGCCGGACGCGAAGATCATCGCCGTTCCCATCGACAAGCTCTGCGTTTCCTACCGGCATTACCGCAAGCGCGAGGATCTCCCGGGGCTGCTCCTTGATCAGATCGCGCATTTCTTCGCACACTACAAGGATCTGGAACCCCACAAATGGGTGAAGATCGAGGGTTGGGTGAGCGGCGAGGAGGCGCACAAGGAAATCATGGACGGCATCCAGCGGTATCAGGCGGCCAACCAGAAGCCGCGTTTCTGAGGGACGGCACGGATCGGAATCGTTGCAGGTCCAAGGAGCGCGGGTTGATGTCCGGCGCATGAATCCGTGCGGTTGGCGTTTTGCGCAGGATGGTCGCATGCGTAAGGGCAAGCGGATCGACAAGACCCTTGTACCCGCGCGGCTTCACAACCGGACCTGCCTTGGCGAGCTGCGTCACAACGGCCAGTGGTACCCGGCAGAGCATCTTCCGATCACTGAGCAGGAGCGATGGGATAAGACGCATGCGATTCGGCCGACCAACAGCCGTGTCCATGGCAACGACACCCGCTCGAAGGCGCAAGGGCATGGTCTTCGGCAACGACGGGCGCACACCCGGTCACGGTGGCATATGGTCAAGAAGAGCAATGGCCGGCGGTAGCTGCTCCATCCCACAGCGCGATGCCAAGGAGCATGTTGGTGCCTCGGGGCCGCCACGCCTACCGGTTGCCGGACTGGTGGTGGCTGTGTTTGGTGAAGTGCGATCGATTTTGCGCCGGTGGCGGGGGCACCCAGAAGCGATGTCACCATAGCCGTGGGACCGGGCGTTATGACGCTGTCGTCTTCGGTGGCCCCCAGGTGGTGCATTGGGGACCGAATCCGCGTCCGTCATCTGAAGAGGAGTCCCTCCGCCGGTTTATAGTCCCGGTTTTGGATCATGGGGCCGTTTTCGTGGACAATTGCCCGATTGGATGGACAGCCCGGCACGCGTTGTTCGATGTGGGCAACGGGTTGCCGGTCACCCCCGAGCTTCCAGGCAGGATGGCAGCAATCTAGGCAATGCGCCTGCATTGACTAGGCAAGGCGATTGTATTACTTACTATACTCATGCATGGTCGCCCCCATGTCTGCCAAGCCCTCATTTCACGAGGTCAAGAAGGTACGGTATGCAGCCATACATCCGGACTTTGTATGTGAAGCCAGCGGCTTCTGTCCCTGATGGGATCCGCTGACCAGGCTCTCATCACCTAAACGCGCTTAAAGCGCGATACGTATATCAGAGTCCCCATAAGCTGTTCTGTCACGTTCTGTGCCACGAAGCGGACATCCTCGAATTTGAGCGTCGCATTGCGCGGCACTTGATGATGCGACTTGGCATCAACCGAAAGTTCAAGCCCGACGATCCGGAGGTCGGGGGGCTCGATGGCGAAAGAGGTCGTTATCTCACGGCCAAGGAGATCGCCGATTCCGCATCACTACAGATCCATCCGTTTGTAATCGTCGGACCACCCGCCTACTCGCACTCGGGCCGTTAGAGCAGACTGCGCATCCAGTTGAAGGGCAGGGGTTCGGATAGGCGCCTGTGGGGAGGTCGGCGATTTCTCGAGGACGTCGCAGAGATACCCGAACGGATCGAGGGCGTTCAGGTGGTAGGTCTCGATCAAGGTGTAGATGGCAGCGGCCCGTTCACCGCCGGCGTCATTGCCGGCGAAGAGTGGTCAGCGACAATTATCTTGAGCGATCCCAAAAGACAACATCGAACCGGACCCTCTCTGTCTGCACGTTGAGCGGGCTTGGCCCGACGAGGCCACCGCCTTTGCGTCGTTCCTAAAGCGCGCCACCTGGGATCACTACCGGACGCTCGCCCTATCCGACGATGAGGCCACCGCCATGCCGTGCCTGGCCGAGCGCTTGCGGGAGGCTCTGGCGAAACAGGGCTATGCCCCGCGGTAACCGGGAATCCGCGTCTTGGTGTCAAAAAGACACGGTTTTACATGATCGCCAACACCAGATCATCCAATACCAATGCATTACCAATGCATTTTTTTGGCTGGGTGGCTTTGAATTGACAATACGCGGGATTTTATCCGATCAATGTTTTTAGCTGGATAACCTCCAGAACATCGCTGGCACGAATACCGATGTCATTTGTCACAAAGAATTTGCAACCGGCGCGAATTGCGGTGGCATAGTGCAGCGCATCGATAAATTTCATGCCCTGTTTGGCTCGCAGTTGTGCCGCCAAGTCAAAAGTCTCGGCATCATGGGGCAGTATGGTCAGGAAGTCTTCCGTCCTGAAAAATGCCTTGATGCTGGCGGCCAGCCCCAGATTATCGGACTGGTAGGGTCTGACCAGGATCTCTGCCAACGTCGCGTCCCCGGTAAAGCCAATAAGTGTGCCAGCCTCGATGGCTTGGAGGATGGGGGCGACCACTGCAAAGAAGTCAGTGCGGCGGTCAAGGAAATACACAAAAACATTGGTATCTACATAGACGCGATGCCCGGACATCCGGGCCAAGGTGTCGTCTATCTTTCCCATGAGGCGCGCGCCGCCTGTAGCCCAGCATCAATCTCGGCCGTGGTTTGGCCCCAGACACCGTGAGCAATACCAGCATAGGCCATCACCGATTCCTTGCGTTCCTTACGGTTGGCGGGGATCAGAGTCACCACACCATTGGCATAGGACACATCCAGCACGTCATCAGGCTTTATGTGCGCCGCCTCCGCGATACGGGTAGGGATGGTGATCTGGTGTTTTGGTCTGACGCGGACTTGTGTCATGGCGCGCTCATAAATCGGAAAGTGGGAATTAACTTTATCCTTCCTACTTACATTAGACAAGCATGGGCGAGCCCAGTCCGCCTCATTCGGCGGACGAGTTCCACTGGGTGGCCAATCTGGTCCGGCTACAGTCATTGGCAGGTTGCGCCTGCGCACCGCGGAACATGAGCCGTCCGCGGATACGGTCCCGGAGAGCGAGCTTGAGCTTGCTGGATCAACTGCGGAGGGTCCCGCGCGTCCGTGAATCCCTGCGTGAAATGTTGCCGCAGGCGATAAAACCCGACCCCACCCCGGACGAAGCCAAACTCACCGTGGCCATGACCAGGCTCGACGTGATTTGGGAGCAGCTTTTCCCAACCGAGTAATCCAGGATCGCGAGGCTTTTGATGGAGAAGGTCATCGTGTCGCCCAACGACTTCGAAGTGCGCCTTGCTGCCTGCGGTATCGAGCGTCTGGTACTTGAATTGCAACCAGCCGACGCAGCCCCGCCCGAAGAGGTATTGGTATGGGTGAAATCCGCATCCAGAAGACGGACACACCTGACGTCATCGAAGCCCGCAGAGAAGGCGAGTGGATTTTCCCTGGCCGGGCGGGTAAGCCGCCGTCGAATATGTCTCTACTCATGCTGCTGCGGCGCATGGGGCGTGGCGGTATTGTGGTTCACGGCTTTCGTAGCACCTTCCGCGACTGGGCCGTCGAAACCACGAGCTTTCAGAGTGAAGTGGTAGCGATGGCCTGGGCGCATACCATAGGAAACGCCGTGGAGGCCGCCTACAGACGGGGTGACCTCCTGGAACGGAGGCGCGAACTGATGAGCGCTTGGGCCAAGTACTGCGCAGGGGCGGGCAACGTCGTGACCATCGTGAGGGTAAGGGAGGCGTAATGAAGGGACATAATCTGCAATTTATCACCGACGAAACGGGCCAGCGGGTGGCCGTGGTGTCGCCCTTAGGCGATTACGAGAGGCTGTTGGCGATCCTCCGTCATGAGGCCCGCCGCCAAAGCGAGGCGCTGCAAAACGACCCACAGGAACGCGAGGACGCGGAGTTTATCGAGCGCGTATGGCGGCATGGGATTGAGGCGCGGGGACATCGTCACCGTGGCGGCCCCCGGCGATTTTGGGAAACCCCCTCCGGCCCTCGTGGTGCAATCTGATGATTTTTCCGAACATCCGACGGTCACGCTCTGCCTTCTCACGAGTGCATTGCGTGATGCGCCCTTGTTCCGTTTGGACGTTGCACCCACATCGGAAAATGGCCTGCGCGTTCCCTCGCAGATTCAAGTCGACAAGCTTTTAGCCAGCACTGCGGACGCCGCCAACCCCACCATTTGCGAGATCGCATAAACTCCTCCCTTGTTGTCGTGCCCGTCCTGAATAGCCCGGCAGAGATAGGGAGCAAGGTTTGCGTGCCGATAGGCCACGCTTTTGCCAAGGGTCGGCGGCTATCCAGGAAAGTCGGAGGGGCACGATCACGCGCGCCCTGCTTCGGGAAATCGCGCTGCGCAGCCGTGACGGGTACGGCGGATTAGGTCCCTTATAACCCCACCGATTTGTGAGACAGATTGTGGGACTAAATTGACCGGGAAGAAAAAATCCGCTAAAAATCCGCGGCTTATAGCGATGTGATGGTGGTGGGGCGGCAGCCTGTGTCAAACCACTGTGGAAACTATGTAATCGAAGCGCTGCGGTGCAATGCGAACCCCTGCGGGTTCAAGTGGGGTAGCGCCAACCGGTGGCCTGCTCGCGGTGGACGTTCAAGCGGTTTTTCCCTGGAATCAGTCGCCGAGATGGGCATGAAAACTCGCATGCCTCACCCGTCCGGTTCAAATCCGTCTTTGGGAGTCGAACCCGCGCCCTTCTGATCCACTGTATCTGCCCCACCATCCGGGGCTTCTCGGGGGAATGGCGTCACGCCGACCGCTGGCGTGACTGCCATTCGCTGAGCTCGGACGGACGCAGCCCGTAGCGCGCCAGCACACCCTCATGCAGCCGTCGGAGCTCCTCAATCACCAGAGCCTTGACGTTGTCCCTGTCGGCGCCGAGCTCATGCTGCGACAGACATTCAGCGATGACGTCCAGCGGCGCCCGCTCGGGCTGGCGGACGACTTCGCGCACGGACTGCTTGATCACCTCGCGCCAAGCCAGCCGCAGTGGGTCGGGCTCGGCAAGATCCTGCTTAATGGCAAGGTACTCCTGGGTCGAGCGCTCGTAGGCCCAGACATACAGGTCGCGCAACAGCTCGATCCTGGTCAGCTCGTAGACCCCGAGCACGGCGCGGCTGTACGCCTGTTCCGGCACGTCGAGAAAGGTCAGCGGACACAGATTGGCGCGGATCAGCGGCAGGTTCGCCGCAAGCCGCGAGGTCCGTTTGTTGACATCGGCAAAGGGCTGCAGATAGGGCAACTGGACCATCACGAAGAAGGATTGCTCGAACAAGTCCTCGATGCGGCTCGCCTTATCCAGAAGGAGGTCGAGCATTTCTTCGACCTGGGCTGGCACGGCGAGTGGGCGATAGACGCTCTTGCCGATCTCCACGCCATGCTGCCGCAGGCGGCCCTCGTCGGCGGGGTTGGGCAGGAGGTTTTCCGAGAGCGCGCTGTGCAGGTTGAGCAGCGTGAAACGGTTGAAGCCGACCGTGTCGGCGTTGTCGACCAGGAGCTCGATGGCCGCCTTGTGATTCAGGATCATCTGCGTTTCGATGGCGGCCTTGCCCCGCGCGGCACGGCCGTGCTCGATCAGCTCCCGGGTGTCGAGCCGGGTGTAGGTGTTGCCTTCCAGGTGGCTGGACGCCCAGGACAGGTCGATCAGTAGGCGGTTCAGGACGGCGCGGCTGTAGGTTCCCGCTGGCCGCATCAGTTGGCCGGTATCGCCCATCTTGCGCAACTGGCGCCGCAGCGGTTCCGGCAGATACCAGGTGCGGTTGGGCTGGTAGGCATCCAGAAAATCGCGCTGGTAGCCCACCGGCTTGCGCGCCGTGAGCGGCTGGTCGATATAGGCGAGAACGTCCCGGCTGTCGGCCGAAAGCGGGATGTACCGGGGAAAGGCATCTTCACCAGTGGCCGTGGGCGCCAAGGTGATGGGCGCAGCGATGTAGCGACGTGCCCGCCCTGCGCCCAAGGCCCTGATCTGGCCTTCCGCCACCAACTCATTGAGCCAACGCTGGGCCGTCCGACGGGCAAGCCCCGAATGCCGAGCCAGGATGGCGGCGACCGATAACCCCCCAGGGCTGGCTTGGATGCTCTTGAGTAGATCTTTCGGAGAGAGCATAGGGTTCCGTGGCGCAATTCATAAGACTCTGTGGCGCAATTATGGCGCAAAACACAACATTGCGCCAGTATGGATGGCGCGATTCGCGCCGGCCTCCGGGAGATATCCTTCAGCGCGGCGGGATCGCTTGGCTCGCGGACGGAACAGCGCCTTCATGACTCCTGTCAACTCGTTCGGAAGGAGACTAAGATGGAAGTCATTCATATCAACCAGAAGCAATTGGCCACCCGCTGGGGCATCAGCGAGACCACGTTGGACCGCTTGCGCAGCGAGGGGATCGCGCCCGAGTTCCTCAAGCTCTGCGGCCGAGTCCTCTACCGCCAGATCGACATCGAGGCCTACGAGGCATCGTGTCCGGCGACCTCGACCAAGAGGCGCGGCACGAGGGCAACAGAGTATGCGCTAGGGCGCGTCTGAACTAACCCCTCATTGGGGATACTCAAGGGCGCGGTAAGCTCGGCGTCCTGTATCGTCATGCAAAGCCTGTCAAAGGCATCTGGATCTATCCGCTCGTGCGGGACTTTCGCCGGCATCTCTGCAACGCATGTGGATGGGCGGCGTGCCGCCAATCGGCTACGACGTCGAAAACCGGCGGCTGGTGCCCAACGAACGCGAGGCCAAAATTGTTCGTCACATCTTCCAACGCTTCGTCGAACTCGGTTCTTCGACCTTGCTGGTGAAGGAATTGCGCCTTGACGGGGTGACCTCAAAGGCATGGACCACGCGGGACGGCAAGGGCGGGGAAGGTAGGCCGATCGACAAGAGCCTAATCTACAAGATGCTCGGCAATCGAACCTACCTTGGGGAGTTGCGACATAAAGAGCAAGGGTACCCAGCCGAGCATATACCCATCATCGACCGCGAACTGTGTGAGAACGCCCACACAATCCTGGCCACCAATGGCAGGGTGCGTGGCAATGCGACGCGGGCGACCGTGCCATATCTGCTCAAGGGCATCGTATTCGGAAACGACGACCGTGCCTTGTCACCCTGGCACACCACGAAAAAGAATGGCCGACGGTATCAATACTATGTGCCGCAACTGGATGCCAAGGAGCACGCCGGTGCGTCAGGCTTGCCGCGTCTGCCAGCCGCAGAACTCGAATTGGCGGTGCTGGATCAACTGCGGACGGTCCTGCGCGCCCCTGAACTCTTGCGTGAGATGTTGCCGCAGGCGATAAAACTCGATCCCGCCCTGGACGAAGGCAAAATCACCGTGGCTATTTGCAGGCTCGATATGATTTGGGAGCAGCTTTCCCCAGCCGAGCAATCCAAGATCGTCAGGCTTTTGGTGGAGAAAGTGATCGTGTCGCCCAACGACCTCGAGGTGCGGCTGCGCGCCAACGGCATCGAGCGTCTGGTGCTTGAACTGCAACCGGCGGACGTTCCCCGGACCGAAGGGGTATTGGCATGAGCGAGATCCGTATCCAGAAGACGGGGCACACCTGACATCATCGAGGCCAGCGATGGCCGATTGACGTTGTCGGTGCCGATCCAGACCAAGCGGCGCAGCGGGCGCAAACTGGTTACGCTACCCAACGGGGAAACCATCAAACCCAGACCTTGGGACACCATGACCACGGCGCTGCAACTGGCGCTGGCCAGAGGCCATCGCTGGCTAGCCATGCTGGAATCCGGCGAAGCCAAGTCGCTCAGGGAAATCGCCGCCAGAGAGGGAATCGACAACAGCTACGTCAGCCGGATGGTCAACCTGACCACGCTGGCGCCGGACATCGTGGCCGCCATCCTGGACAACGCCTTGCCACACCATCACGCTGTTTGATCTGGCTGTTGATCCGCCGGCGCTGTGGGAGGAGCAGCGGGAGAGAGTCGGGCTCTGAGGTGAAGGCGTCGCCTCAGTTCAACATGCCCTTGAGATCCTTGAGCATCAGGAACAGATGGTACGGATCAGTCGGGCTGGGTTCGAATTCCCACCACTCGTACCACTGTCGCGCCGCATCATCCTTGGCATGCACCAGCAGGCGGCGGATGCCGGCGATGTCGGCGGCCCGTGCGGTGCGCAGCAGCACATCCTTGAGCAAGGCCTGGCCCAGTCCTTTGCGCTGATGCTCCTTGTCCACCGCGAGCCGGGCCAGGATCATGACCGGTACCGGGTGACGCGCCAGCCCCTTCATCACTCTTGACGGCGCGGCGTCCAGATCGACACTGCCGACGGCGATGCTGTAGAAGCCGACCACTACGTCACCCTGGCAGCAGACGTAAGTCTGCGCGCTATTAGCCTTCTGATTGACGAGCGCGTAGCGCTGCAGGAACTGGTTCAGCGCGGCCTGGTCGCAATCGAAAGCATCGACCTGATCCGTAGCAAGCAGCTTGCGAACGGGCGAGTAACCACCACTCAACCCAGCACCCCGGGTTCACGCAGCAACTTCTTCAGGCGCGGCTTGCCTTGCACCGGACGATCCAGCGCTTCCTGGAACGCCTGCCACTGCGCCTCGTCGAGCACGAACTGGCGACGATCCGCCAGCGTCTGCGCGGCCGCCGTCACGCCTGCGTCGAGCAGGAACTCGCTCACGTTCTTGTGGCAGGCGCGCGCGGCCTCCTGCAGCAGTTGCTTGACCGGCGTGCTTGCACGAACGTCAATGCGTTCGGTCTTGGAAATATTCCGGGTGCTCATGGTGCCCCTCCGGACCGGTCTTGGATGCCCTTATTGTAACTATCCGGACGGTGTCGTGACAAGCGATCTCTGCCCTCAGTCATCCAAGTGCATCCCCTCCGTGTTGCAATGTGTCGGTAGGGATCGATAACTACCGACGGAACGCAACGACAGCGTTTCCTCCGCCAGACGGGCCCCTCGTTATCGAGCCGCCAGCGTCGCAGCGTCTTGAGGCTGACCTGCCAGCGCTCAGCGAGGTGCCTTTCGGTCATCACGGGGTAATGCATCTTCTTCTCCGTCGCAAATGCCCCCATGACAACTCTGTTCGCCGGAGAAGCCAAGCCTTACGGCGCAATGCCCGCAGCGAATCGCTGCAGCCGTTGCCCCTCGGCACGCGCTTCGGCCAACAACTGATTCCAATCGTCGGGTGGATGGCCGCTTTCAAGCATCTTGCGGAACACGCGATATGCGTCATCGCTGCTTTCGTAAGCGCGCTTGGTGTTCTCGTCGTTGACCCACGCGAACACGATTACCTTGCTGGGTGTGTGGTAACGGAAGAACAGCCGGTACTGCTGGAAGAACTTGGCCCGGAACCAGTGCTTGTGCTCGTCACCGAGGGTGTTGCCTTGCCGGTATTCGGGCCGCGTTGGTTCTTGCGGAATGACATCGAACGCGAGTTTGGTAATCGCGGCCAGTCGCTTGCCGGCGTTCTTCTTCTCGTACCCGACCGGGTCTTCTTTTTGCTTGAGGGCCTCGACCTGCAGGGCCAAAGCTTCAATCTGAGCCAGAAACAGCGGGTGAGCAAAAACCGTCCAGCCGTGAATGACCAGGGGAGCGGGCTTGCTCGTGCTCATTCATCGTCTGCCGACAGGGCAGCATCGAGATCGACGTCAATACCGCCGACCAGCGACCGGAGCCGGTGGACAAGGACAGCATCCACAGCCTGCAGGCGCTCTGGATGGCTGGCGATATCGCGAGCCAGGAAGCCCAAGAATTGGCCGAGCACCGGATCGTCGCCTTCGGAGGCCTCGGCACGCGTCAGCACGACCTCGCCGCTGGGGCGGATCGTGTAGTGGATCTTGTCGCGCTTACCCAGCCGGAGAGCACGGCGCACGGTTTCCGGCACCGTCGTCTGGTAGCGGTCGGTCAGCGTGGATTCGACTTCGAGGGTGACAGGCATGGCGCTCTCCGGTCAAAGAAAAAGGGGGGATGCCTGCATAGTAATGCAATCGCCTTGCCTCGTCAATGTAGGCGCATTACCTGGATTGCTGCCATCCTGCCTGGGAGCTCGGGGGGTGACTGGCAACCCGTTGCCCGCATCGAACAGCGCGTGCCGGGCTGTCCATCCAATCTGGCGATTGTCCACAAAAACGGCCAAATGATCCAAAATCGGGACTGTAGACCTGCGGACGGACTCCTCTTCAGATGACGGACGCAGGTTCGGTTCCCAAATGCACCACCAATAATGAAACCTCAACCGTTCTCGGTTGGGGTTTTTTCTTATCTGATTCGGAACCGAACCGGCGTCCGCTTTCAGAACCAGATAGCAACGCATTGGCCTTGAGGGTGCGGATTCGATTGCTTGGCCGTGTCAGGACGTTGAATCAGGGGTATCCACCAGGGAAGCCAGCCGCCATTCCAAGGTCGGTCAGCAGGTCACTCTTCCTGGGTCTGACAGTGGTTACACGGACTCATGGAGCTGAGATTCATGAGGTTGTCCCCCGCCCGAGGAATGACGAGCCGCGCGCCCGGCGGGCCTTCAGGCCGTCAGCGATGAAGTCGGCGAGTTTTTCAGCTTCCTTCCATTTGGTCGTGCGACGGGTGGGGTCGAAGTCGTGGGTTCGAACCAGGGCGCGTAGCACCGGCATCGGCTGGTCGCGCAGCCACAGGCGGAAGTCGGTTTCGCTGCGCTGGTTCCATTCGGCATGAATGTCCGGCAGTTCGGCGGGCGGCGTGGCGCGTTGTTTGGGGAGCTTGGCTGACCCTGCCGGCAGACTGGCCAGCACATCGTCCAGGCGCGCGGCGAAATCCGGGTTGCGCCCCGCTTCGTCGGCAAGGAGATCGACCAGCCCGCGCAGCAGATTGATCAGGGCTTTCTCGTTTCGCATAGTGTTTTGATTTCCTTGGCCAGCCCGCGGATGGATTCGTATGCCGTGCCGTATTTTCCCTTGAATGTGCGGATGTCGACTTCCACATCCGCGCCACGTGCGACATTCACGGTCTGTGGAATGCTGTTGGCGAAGAGGCGCGGCTGGGGCAGCGCACCCGCTTCGCCGAAACGACCGAGACGCCCGGCGCCCAAGTCATCCATTACGCGGCGATGGAGATTGTTGCCCTGAACCTTGGTGGCGACGATGCCGAGCGACGGGATGGGCCGATCGATGTCGTCGGCAAAGCGCTGGACGTTTTCGACGATCTGGTAGATGCCCCAGGTGGAGAGGATGTCTGGGATGGTGGGAATGACGTATCCCGTGGAAATGCGCAGGCCGTTCTTGGTGACCGTGCCGAGGCTCGGCGGGCAATCGATGATCACGTAGTCGTACCGGTCGATGACCGGCTGCAGGGCGTGCTTCAGGATGTCCAGCGGGTTGACGGTGAAGTTGCCCGACAACGCGATCATCGGGATGCGGTCCTGAATGTCGATCAGACGTATGCTCGACGGCAGCAGGTCGAGACGCGCAATGCCATCGTTGATGGTGGAGACGCCACGGGCGATGGACTTCTCTATTTCGAACTTCGGCGGATCGTTGGGGCTGAGTCGATCGGCGAACAGTTGGGCGACCGTCTGCCCCGCCTTGTCCATTTCGTCCCAGCGTTTCTCGGAGATCAGCGTGACGCTGGCGTTGGTCTGCGGGTCGAGATCCACGACCAGAATGTGCTTACGCTCTTCCTGCGCGAGGATTTCGGCCACGCCGACTGCCGTCGTGGTTTTGCCTACGCCGCCTTTCAAGTTGATAAAACTTAGGACGTGCGTGGCTTTGCCCTTGAAGTTCTTGACCCAGGCTTCGACCACCTCTCGATCCCAGACCGGGCCGCTCTGGAGCGTTTTTACCGGGCGCGGAAAGTGGTCATAGCGCTGGCGCCAGTTGCTGACGACCTGGCGAGTGACCTTGGCGAGATCGGCGATCTCGCTGATGCCGACGAGGTTGCTCGGATCCATGATGGGCCCCTGACCTGTTTCAGTTAAATCGATCCTAGCTAGTTGTGTGTATTGTGTCAACAATACGGCTAGCGTGTTTACGTAGTAAGCAGGCATGTCGGCGTGTCGTTTCCTCCGGACATGCGATGCCGTCATCCAACCGTTTGAACGGTCAGCACGTAACTTCTTGATACTGAACGGTGCTCTCGACGGTCCCTGTGGACTTGGGTCCTTCGCCGGGGAGCGAGGCCGGAGAGAAAAAGGGCGCGGAGAGAGCGAGATGCGGTCCGACGTGGCCAAGACGGCCGGGAAAGGAAGTCCGCAGGAATCCGCAGGAGTCCCCGCGAACACGCGGGAGTGCGCAAGAAAAAAGGCCAACCGAGAACGGTCGACCTTTTGGAATTGGTGGAGACGGCGGGAATCGAACCCGCGTCCGCAAGCCCTTGGCCAGTCAGTTCTACATGCGTAGTCTTGTCTATGACTTCACCTGCGACCCTCCGACAGACAGGATGGACGCAAGCTGAGCCTGCTTGAGTTTAATGACGGGATAACAGGCACATCTCGTCACGATCCTGCGTATATGACCGTTTCATCCCCACCCGCAGAAAGAACGGGGGAAACGGTTAGCGGGGTTTAGGCCGCTAAGGCGTAGTTGTCGTCGTTGGCAACTATAGTTTTTGCAGTTGGATTTACGAGGAGCTCTGCACCTCGGCATGCCCTGAAGACTTCGCAACCCACGTCGAGACCGATCGTCCCCAAGATCGCACATTATCGCCCAGACGCCGGGCGGTGCGCAAGCGGGCCGCACCGGCCCGGCCTGCAGCCCTGGTCGTGCCATCACGGGAAATGGACCGACGTTTCCCGCGCGTCAGCGCTGTTTCAAGGCGCGTTCCTGTTCGCGGTCTGACTCGCGTTCGCGCAGGGTTGCGCGCTTGTCATGCTGCTTTTTGCCCCGCGCCAGAGCGATCTCAAGCTTGGCGCGGCCGTACTGCCAGTACAGCGACAGTGGCACGAGTGTATAACCACGCCGCTCGACGGCGCCGATCAGGCGGTTGATCTCCTGGCTGTGAAGGAGCAGTTTGCGGGTGCGGGTGGGGTCGGCCTTCACGTGGGTGGAGGCCGTCTGCAGTGGCGAAAAATGCGCGCCAAAGAGGTAGATCTCGCCATTTTGGATGATTACGTAGCTTTCTTTCAGCTGGGCGCGACCGGCCCGCAGGCTCTTCGCCTCCCACCCCAGGAGAACCATTCCCGCCTCGAAGCGATCCTCAATGAAGTAATCGTGCCAAGCTTTTTTGTTTTGCGCGATCACGCGCGGCTCGGTTTTGTCTTTGGGGGCGGCCATGGCCGGGGATGGTGCGCCAAAGACCGGCGCAGATGCAAGATCTATGTGGTTTGGGGGATTATCGTTTAGAGTGCATGCATGCCAGAGCCAGCTGCATACCCTACGGTCTTGTGGTCTTCCCGAAACGGCGTGTTTTTCGCGTGTCTGGGCGCACTTGCCGGGATGGACACGTTGTCCGAATTCCCGTTTCTGCTCGTCCATTACGGCGGCGCCGCGTTCGTGGCGTCCTATCTGCTGGCCGCAATCCTCGTGACGTGGCCGCTCGTTGCGGCACAGATAGCCCTGGGTCGCCGCCGCCGGCAACGGGCTTTGCAGGGGTTGTCGGCGGGCGAGGCGGGGCGGGGCGCGCGCTTTTTGTGGAATACAGTCCGCGCGGCGGCGATGATCGGTGGTTTTCTTGTGTTCTGTTATGTGGCGGTTTTTTCCGGCTGGATTTTTTCCTACATCCAGGCGCTCCTCGCGGGAGCCTTCAAGAATGCGGCCCTTTCGCTTGTCGTTGCGCACTTTACCCGCCTGACGGACACGCCGGCCGCCGGCCTCGAGTGGGAGACCGCCTTCATTACCCCTGTGTTTGCCGTGGCGGCAATGGGCCCTGCGGCGATTGAAGAGGTATCGCGCTTCGTCGTGCCGGCGCTGGTGGCGCTCGTGATTGGTCTTGCCGCCTATGGCGTGTCTCTCGACAGTTTCTTTGTCAGTGCGCCGCTTCTGATTACGACCCATGTGTCCCATCCGGCCCCGGCGGCAGCGCTGACTGCATTGTCCCAGGCTTTTCTGGGTGCCGGTCTTGGTACCGCTTCTTTCGTGGCCTATGGTGCGTATGTGCCGGCACATACGCGGGTGTTGCGCCTGTCGTGGTGGTTTGTCGTGGCCGCGGTGGTCTGCGTGTGGCTTGCTGGCCTTGCGTTTGCGTCGATTGCCTATGGGGCCGGTCTGCCACCTCTGCCGGGCGGTGGTTTCGTTTTCGAAACTTTGCCGCTTGCCAGTGAGCGCTTGCCCCTCGGCCATGTCGTGGTCGGGCTCTGCTATCTGGCTTTGGTTCTCGCCGCTTGGGTGTCCACTCTGTCGTGGCTTGAGCCGCTCATGCAGCTGGGCCACTCCTGGGGCATCGGCCGCGCCCGGACGGCAGCCGCCTTGGGCCTGGCCAGTCTCGCGATCGGCGGGGCCTTGATCCTTTCTTTGAAGTCATGGGCTTTTTCGTTTACCTTTTTGGGTCAAACGAAGACCCTGGGTCTCCTCGATATCCTGATGATGTTGGCCGTCAATCTGCTTTTGCCGTGGGGAGGGGGTGGCATGGCGGTGTTCCTGGGCTGGCACGATGAGCGCGCCGTAGAAGGTCCGCGTGCCTGGGGGCGGGTGATCTGGTTGTGGTCGCTGCGGCTGGTCGTGCCGGCTGCGGTGCTGACGGTTGTTCTGAGTGCCCCAAGGCTTATATTGTGACAACAATTAGCAAGAGCGCGTTGGTCGCCTATGGCGCCGACGAGATGTATGCACTGGTGGCCGACGTCGGCCGCTATCCGGAATTCCTGCCGTGGTGTTCGGCGGCCCGCGTCCACGAAAAGACCGATACGGAGATGCTGGCGGAGATCGAGATGACCTTCGGCGGTATCCATAAGACTTTCACCACGCGTAATGTGCTGAAACCGGCCGAGATGGATATCCGCCTTGTGCATGGACCGTTCAGCCGCCTGGAAGGGTCGTGGCGCTTTCAGCAGGTGACGGATCTCGGCAGCCGTATCAGTCTCGATCTCGAGTTCGATTTCTCCAACAGGCTCCTGGAGATGGCGGTCGGACCCGTGTTCAGCTCGATCGCCAACAGTCTGGTCGATAGCTTCAAGAAGCGGGCGCGCGAGGTGTATGGAAGCCGCTGAGATCGACATCGAAGTCGTCCATGTCGGTGTGCCGCCGGCTGCGCGCAAGATCCGCGTGGCGGCGACAGCCACCGTGCTGGATGCCATCTGCCGCTCCGGCCTGGTGGAGAAGGCCGGGCTGGATTTGCGCGCCTGCGGCGTCGGCATATTCGGACGGCGCGTAGGCCTGGGCGATGCGCTGCGTGCGGGCGATCGTATCGAGGTCTACGAGGTGCTGCGCGCCGATCCTAAGGTGCGGCGCCGGGCCCGTGCACGGAATGCCCGCAGTCAGCCGCCCTTGCGCCGGTAGATCTGCCGAGGCGTCGGTCTGGGTACGCCCACGATGCGCACGAGCCTGTCCTGCTTGAAATACAAGGTGAAGTGTTCGGTGATGAGCGGCTTGTAATTGCGCTTGAGCAGATAGTAATAATCCCAGCGATCGTGATGGAACGGATCGCGGATTGCCGGCGGCCCCAGTGTGTAGGTCACCTCATCCTTGGTCATGCCCAGGTGCAGATTTTGGATCATGGAAGCCGTAATGACATTGCCCTGCTGGACCGTGGGCCGATACAGGACGTGGCAGCCGGCCAGGAGCGCGGTCAGACCGATCACGGGAAGAAGTGCGGACTTTTGCATGGGAATGATTCTAGTTTACACTGGACGATGTCGACAGCCGACAAAGTACACCATCGATCCCCGCAAGGCAAAAAAGGCGTTGCATGAGTGACAGTGCAGATCTGAAAAAGGCGGGGCTGAAAGCCACCTTGCCGCGTATCAAGATCCTCAGCATCCTCGAGGCCGCCAAGGTGCGCCACATGACCGCTGAAGATGTCTACAAGGCCCTGCTGGAAACGGGCGAGGAAGTGGGTCTTGCCACCGTTTACCGCGTCCTTACGCAGTTTGAGGCCGCAGGGCTCGTCATTCGCCATAATTTTGAGGGTGGACGGTCCGTTTTTGAGATCAACCAGGGCAGCCATCATGACCACGTGGTCTGTGTCGAATGCGGCGAGGTGTTCGAATTTTATGATCCCGCGATCGAGGAGCGGCAGCGCAAGGTGGCGGAAAGCCTCGGTTTCGACGTGGACAGCCATTCCCTCTACATGTACGGCATGTGTCTTGGCATGAAACGCCACGGGCATTGTTCCAAGAAGGACGGCCACTAGGGCCCGATGGCAACGGCAGACTCCCTGGGGTGGTTCTTCAATTCAAGAAGGACCGCTACCTCGTCACAGCGATTGTACTTGTAGCACTTGACACAGACGTTCCAGACTTTTTCCGGCAGCGTCTCCATCCCCACGGTCACGAATCCGAGTTTGTGAAAGAAGGTGGGTACATAGGTCAGGGCCATCAGCCGCCGCAGGCCGAGCTGGCGGGCCTCGGCAATGATGCGCCGGACCATGAGCCGCCCCAGCCCCTGCCGTTCGTGGTCCTCGCTGACGACGAGACTGCGCACCTCCCCGAGATCCTCGGTGAAGATCTCGAGCGCACCGATGGCGACCACCTGGCCATGAATCTCAATGACGAAAAAATCGCGCAGATGCCGGTAGAGTTCGTTCATCGTCCGCGGCAGGAGGTTGCCCTTGGCTGCGTACTGCTCGAGCAGGTGGTGGATGTAGGGCACGTCACGGATCTGTGCCTGGCGCACATTCGGTGTGGTCATCACGCTCTCAGCCATGCAGCATGTCCCTGGCGAGCGCGCGCGTGCGGGCCGTGATGGAGAGTCCACCGAGCATACGCGCCACTTCCTCGACCCGCTCGCGGTCGGAGAGCACGGCGACCGTGCTGTGGGTGCGCGCACCATGCGTTTCCTTGCTGACGCGCATGTGTGCATCCCCTTGTGCGGCGACCTGTGCAAGATGGGTGATGCAGACGATCTGCCGTTTGCGGGCGAGTTGCCGCAGCCGCTGGCCGACGATCTCGGCCACCGCCCCGCCAATACCGACATCGACCTCATCGAACACCAGCGTTGGCCCCTGGTAGACATCGGCCAGGACCACCTGCACCGCCAGACTGATGCGCGACAACTCGCCGCCGGAGGCGGCACGTGCAAGCGGCTTCAAGGGGCTGTCGGGCTGTGCGCTCATGAGGAATTCCACGTCCTCGTGGCCGTTGGGGCTCAATTCGGTCGATGTCAGGGCCACTTCGAAACGGCCTGCGGCCAGTCCCAGGCGCTGAATCTCGGTGGTGACCGCACCGGCCAGGAGCGGCCCGGCAGCGGTCCGCTTGCGGCTCAAGGCCGCCGCCGCTTGCTCTGCGAGGCTGCGCAGGCGGCCGACTTCGGCGGCCAGGGCTTCGGGATCCTGTTCGCCCGATGTGATCGCTGCGTATTCCGCCTCCAGCTCCTGCCAAACCCGCGGCAGTTCGTCATTGCCCACGCGATGTTTGCGGGCCAGTTCGTGCCAGCGTCCAAGGCGCGTATCGAGGGCCGCCAGGTCGGCGGCATCACCCCAATCGCTTTCGGAAAGGCGGTTGAGGGACCGGGCGGCCTCGGCGATCTCCAGTGCCGCACTGGCCAGAAGTCCGTTGGCCTCGTTAAGCCGGCTGTCGAAACGCTCCAGGGCGGACAGGCGATTTTGCACCTCGGCGAGCTGGGCGGTGACCGTCTGTTCACCGTCGCTCAGGCGGTCGAGGGCCGCTGTGATGCCGCTTGCCAGTTCCTGGACGTGCGCGGCCCGGCGGTGGCTTTCATTCAGGGTCTGCCACTCGTCGGCGAGCGGCGCCAGCGTGCGGATCTCCTCGAGCTGATAGCGCAACAGAGACTCGCGCGCCGCGCGGTGGGCCTCATTTTCGGTCAAGTCGCGCAATCGCGTCGCCGCCGCCGCCCATGCCGCGAAAGCCGCCTGCATCGCGGCACGTTCGCTGCCGGCGCCGGCATAAATGTCGAGCAATGCGCGCTGCGTTTCGCGGCGCATGAGGCTGTGGTGTTCATGCTGGCCATGCAGATCGATGAGCAGCTCCCCGAATTCGCGCAGCCGCTGAATCGGCACGGGTGTGCCGTTGATGAAGGCGCGCGAGCGGTCGGCCGCCACAATGCGGCGTACCTCGCACTCGTCACCGGCCATGAGGCCGTGCTCGTCCAGCCACACAGTCGCCGCCTCGTAGCCGTTGACATGGAAGGAGGCCACGATCTCGGCTGCGGTGGCGCCGGGACGCACGACATCGGCGCCAGCCCGCTCGCCGACGACGATCGACAGGGCGTCCATCAGCAAGGATTTGCCGGCCCCCGTTTCGCCGGTCACGACGGTCAGTCCCGGGCCGAACGGCACCGTCAGCGCATCGATCACCGCGAAGGCGCGCACCTGCAGGCTCGTGAGCATCAGACCCGGCGCCCCCAGTGAAGTTTTTGGCGCAGGACTTCGTAGTGGTTCCGGTCCAGGGGGTGGATGAGGGTGACCGGGACGTCGGCGCGCCGAACGAGAACCCGGTCGCCGTTGACGAGGCGGAAATTGGATTGCCCATCGAAAGTGGCGTGGGCACTTTGGTCGCTGACCAGAACGACCTCGACATGGGAGTGGCTCGGTACGGCGATCGGCCGGTTGCTCAACGTGTGCGGGCAGATCGGTACGAGCACGAGGGCGGCCAGCTCCGGATGCAGGATCGGGCCGCCGGCGGACATGGCATAGGCCGTCGACCCGGTCGGCGTGGCGACGATGATGCCATCGGCGCGCGCCCCGTTTACGAACTGCCCGTCGATGTACGTCTCGAATTCGATGAGCCGGGCCAGTTCTCCCTTGTTGACGACCACATCGTTGAAGGCCAGGCGGGTGAGGATCACCTGCTCGCCGCGGACGATCTCGGCGCTCAGCAGGAAACGTTCCTCGGTCTGGTAATGGCCCTCGAGGATCTCGCCGATCATGTCCATCTTGTCGGTGGACACGTCCGCCAAAAACCCCAGGCGGCCGACGTTGACGCCGATCAGCGGAATGCGGTGTACCGCCAGCGTGCGCGCGACATTCAGCAAAGTCCCGTCGCCACCCATGACGATGGCCAGATCGATCTCCATGCCAATCCGCTCAATCGGTGCGGTGGGCACATTATGGATGTTGAGGGCGGCCGCCGTGTCGGCTTCGACGACAATGTGCAGATGGCGTTTCTGGAGGAGAGAGCAGAGGCGCTCAAGGACCTCGCGCCCGCCCTTGTCGCCGTATTTCCCGAACAAACCGACGCGTTCGATGGGTGTTTTCATGGATTCCTACCGTCTCTTTGATCAACACTAGCATGCACCCCGGTTTCGGGGAACAGGGAAGGCTCAGGGTTGTTGTTGACAGGGCTGGACGCTGTTGGTAGCGTGGTCTGGCACTCCTAAAGGTGGAGTGCTAAGAGGATGAGTATGGTTGCTTTGACGCCGCGTTCCGAACGCCTGCTAAAGGCTCTGATTGAACAGTATATAGTCGAGGGTCAACCCGTTGGTTCGCGCAGCCTGGTGAAGCAGGCGAGTCTGGAGTTCAGTCCGGCGACGGTCCGCAATATCATGGCCGATCTGGAGGAGATGGGCCTGATCCGCTCGCCGCACACATCCGCCGGCCGGGTGCCGACGGAACTCGGCTACCGCCTGTTTGTGAATACGCTGTTGACATCGCAGCCGCTCGAGGCGGTCGATATCCGTGATCTCGAGGAGCAGTTGCCGTCCCACCAGGATCCCCAACACCTGATCGAGGCGGCCTCGGGGCTGCTGTCGCAGGTCACCAAGCTGGCGGGCGTCGTGCGCGTACCCCGCCGTGCGCATTCCGGTTTCCTCCAGCTCGAATTCCTGAACCTGTCGGCGCACCGCGTGCTGGTCATCCTTGTGACTCAAGGGGGGCAGGTTCTCAATCGCGTGATCCAGCCGAAGAGGCGCTATTCCTCGGCCGAACTGCAGGAGGCGGCCAACATGTTCAACAGCGCCTACGCCGGCCGCTCTTTCGAGGAGGTGCGCCGCAGCCTCGTGCGGGCCCTCGAGCAGGACAGTGAAGCCATGCAAAAGCTCATGCGTTCGGCGGTCGAGATGGCGCATGAGGTGTTTGGTGAATCGGCCGAGGGCGATCCACTGGTGGTGAGCGGTGAGGCCAATCTGCTCGCCTTTCCGGAGCTGAGCGACCGGGAAAAGCTGAAACGGCTTTTTGATGCGTTCAATGCCAAGCAGGATCTCCTGAGTCTCCTCGACCAGAGCATGGCGGTCGGGGGGATCCAGATTTTCATCGGCGGCGAGTCCGGCTACGAGTCGCTCGAACCGTGCAGCGTGGTCACCGCGCCCTACGAGGTGGACGGGAAGATCGTCGGCACCCTTGGCGTCGTGGGGCCGACGCGGATGTCCTATAACCGCGTCATCTCCATCGTCGATGTCACCGCCCGTTTGTTGAGCGGGGCTCTTACGCATCATGCCGGCCACGGCACCAACGATGCTTGAAAGACGCTTCACCGGCCCCACATTGCCCGGATGTGGTTTTGTCATAGCGGGGTTAGATCATGTCAGGAGAGCAGAACGATGAGCGGTGACGGCGGGCAGACGGAAGACAAAAACGCCGATGTGGCGGTCGAGACGCCAGCGCCCGAGGCGTTGATGGCGGAAGTCGAGAAGCTGCGCGCGGAGCTTGCGGAAAACCGCGAACGCATGTTACGGGCGGTCGCGGAAAGCGACAATGTCCGCCGCCGGGCCGAGCAGGATGCGGCACAGGCCAAGAAGTTTGCGCTGGAGCGGTTTGCGGCCGAGCTTTTGCCGGTGCGGGACAGCCTCGAGCGGGCCGGCGCCATCGACCGTGATGCCCAGGGCATCGACGCCTTCGTGGCGGGCGTCGATCTGACCCTGAAGCTCATGGACAGCGTTCTCGAGAAATTCTCGGTCACCGTCGTGGATCCCGTGGGGCAACGGTTCAATCCGGAACAGCAGCAGGCGATGACCATGATCGAGAGCGACACGGTACCGGCCAATCACGTGGTCGAGGTGGTACAGAAAGGGTTTCTTTTGCACGACCGGTTACTGCGTCCGGCGCTCGTGGTCGTGGCCAAAGGGCGTCCGTAAGCCTTGAAATCGGCTTCTCTGCCCCCCATTTCATGCGCAGCACGGAAACCAAATTCTCCCGCCTGAGGCGGGAGTACAGAGGACAATAGCGATGGCAAAGATTATCGGGATAGATCTTGGGACGACAAACTCGTGTGTGGCTGTCGTCGAAGGCGGCAAACCGCGTGTGATCGAAAACAGCGAAGGCGACCGTACTACGTCATCGGTTGTTGCCTATACGGGTGAGGGTGAGATTCTGGTCGGCCAGTCGGCGAAGCGGCAGGCGGTCACGAATCCCCAGAATACCCTGTACGCAGTCAAGCGCCTGATCGGCCGCAAGTTCGATGACGACATCGTCCAGCGCGACGTGAAAATGGTGCCTTACCAGATCGTCAAGGCCAAAAACGGTGACGCCTGGGTGGAGGCCAATGGCAAGCAGATGGCCCCGCCGGAGGTGTCGGCGCGCGTTTTGCAGAAGATGAAAAAGACGGCCGAGGATTATCTCGGCGAGGAAGTGACCGAGGCGGTCATTACCGTGCCGGCCTACTTCAACGATTCACAGCGCCAGGCGACGAAGGATGCGGGGCGCATCGCCGGCCTCAATGTAAAGCGCATCATCAACGAGCCGACCGCGGCTGCGCTGGCGTTTGGCCTCGACAAGAAGGAAGGCGACCGCAAGATCGCGGTGTACGACCTGGGCGGCGGCACTTTTGATATCTCGATCATCGAAATCGCCGAGGTGGATGGCGAGCATCAGTTCGAGGTGTTGTCGACGAATGGCGACACTTTCCTGGGGGGCGAGGACTTCGATCTGCGCCTGATCGATTATCTGGCCGAAGAGTTCAAGAAGGATGCCGGCATCGATCTGCACAAGGACGCGCTGGCTTTGCAGCGGCTGAAGGATGCCGCCGAAAAGGCGAAGATCGAGCTGTCTTCACGCACGCAGACGGATGTCAATCTGCCCTATGTCACGGCAGACGCCACCGGACCCAAGCATTTGAACGTGAAGATCACGCGGGCGAAACTCGAAAGCCTGGTCGAGGATCTCATCCGGCGGACGATCGAGCCCTGCAAGATTGCGCTGAAGGATGCCGGACTGTCGGCGGCACAGGTAGACGATGTCATCCTGGTCGGCGGCCAGACGCGTATGCCCAAGGTGCAGGAGGCGGTGCGCGATTTCTTTGGCAAGGAGCCGCGCAAGGATGTCAATCCGGACGAGGCGGTGGCGATCGGCGCGGCCATCCAGGGTGGCGTTCTGGCCGGCGACGTGCGCGATGTGCTGCTTTTGGACGTGACACCGCTGTCTCTTGGCATCGAGACGATGGGTGGGGTCATGACCAAGCTCATCCAGAAGAACACGACGATCCCGACCAAGGCGGCACAGGTGTTTTCGACGGCCGAGGACAACCAGACAGCCGTTACCGTGCATGTCCTGCAGGGCGAGCGCGAGATGGCAAGCGGCAACAAGTCCCTTGGCCGTTTCGACCTGACCGACATTCCGTCGGCACCGCGTGGCGTGCCGCAGATCGAAGTCGCATTCGACATCGATGCCAACGGTATTCTGCACGTGTCGGCGCGGGACAAGGCTACGGGCAAGGAAAACAAGATCGTCATCAAGTCGAGTTCGGGCTTGAGTGAGACCGAGATCCAGCGCATGGTGCAGGACGCCGAGGCCCATGCCGAGGAGGACCGCAAGGCCCATGAACTGGTCGAGGCGCGCAATCACGGCGATTCGCTGATCCACAGTGCGCGCAAATCGCTGAAGGATCTGGGCGACAAGGTGAGCGGCCCGGATCGGGCGGCGATCGAGGCGGCGATCACGGATCTCGAAAGTGTGTTGAAGGGTGACAACAAGGACGCCATCACCACCAAGACGGAGATTCTGGCGCAGGCCAGCCACAAACTTGCCGAGCAGATGTACAGCGCAGGCCAGCAGGCTCAGGGTGAGCCCGCCGGCGATCAGGGACAGGCGCAGGACAACGTCGTCGACGCCGAATTCGAGGAAGTGAAAGAGAACCGGCGCAAGCCCTGACGGGTGGGGATGGACGGAAGGCACGGATGTTTGGTTGACGTCCGTGCCTTTGTTCTTTTAAGGTCTCTGTTTTGTTTGCGTGATGTCTTATGAGTAAACGCGATTATTACGATGTGCTGGGCGTCGCGCGCGGCGCTGACGAGGCGGAGATCAAGAAGGCTTACCGCCGGCTGGCGATGAAATACCATCCGGACCGGAATCCCGACGACAAGACCGCAGAGGCGCGTTTCAAGGAATGCAAGGAGGCTTACGAAATCCTGTGTGATCCGCAAAAACGGGCCGCCTATGATCAGTTCGGGCACAGCGGGGTCGAAAACGGCGGACCGGGGGCGGGCGGTTTCTATGGCGCAGGCGCAGGCGCCGGCGGGTTTGCCGATATTTTCGGTGACGTTTTCGGGGACATTTTCGGTGGGGGCGGCGGTGGCCGGCGCCAGCAGGTCTACCGGGGCGCCGATGTGCGTATCAGCATCGAGCTGTCCCTCGAGGAGGCGGTGCACGGCATCGAAAAGCGCATCCGCGTGCCGACGCTCGCGACCTGCACGGCCTGCGCGGGGTCGGGTGCGCGGGCCGGCAGCAACCCGATCATCTGCCCAACCTGCGCGGGCCATGGTCAGGTGCGCATGCAGCAGGGGTTTTTCTCCATCCAGCAGACCTGCCCCAATTGCCGCGGCAGCGGCCGCATGATCGCGCACCCCTGTCCGGAATGCCGCGGCGAGGGTCGGGTGCGCACGCCCAAGACCCTGTCGGTGACCATTCCCGCAGGCGTCGACGAAGGGGATCAGATCCGGGTCGCCGGGCAGGGGGACGCCGGGGAGACCGGTGGACAGCCGGGCGATCTGTATGTGCAGGTGCGGCTGCAGCCCCATCCGTTGTTCCGCCGTGAACAGGACAATCTCTATTGCAAGGTGCCGGTCAGTTTTGCGACCGTCGTGCTGGGCGGCGAGATCGAGGTGCCGACGCTCGATGGGCCGATCATGCTGAAGATCCCGGCCGAGACGCAGACGGAAAAGACCTTTTCTTTGCGCGGCAAGGGCGTAAAGAACGTGCGTAACGGGCATGTGGGAGACCTGTTTTGCCAGATCGTGGTCGAGACGCCGGTCAATCTCACCCGCGCGCAGCGGGAGATGCTGGCCGAGTTTGACCAGGCGTTGCGCGATGGCGGCGCGCGCCACCATCCGGAGCAGCGCTCCTGGATCGACAAGCTGCGGGGCTTCTTCGAATCCAAGGTCTGAGCCGGCGCGGCTCTGGCGCAAGGCCTTTGGGTTGCGGTGTGCGGGAATAAAGGGGCGCGGCGGTCGTCTTTATCGTTCATAAGGAGGAACTATGAGCGATTCTGGGCGTATTGACCGCAAGCGCCGCCGCCTGTTGGTGGCTGCAGGCGGTGTCGTGGCGGCGGCTGGCACGAAGGTGGCCATGGCGGATTCGGCGGACAGCCTGAACCTGACTTTTCCCGGGCAAAAGCCCAAACACCGGGTCGTGTACCAGCTGAATCAGGCCGGGCATGACTACCAGGGGCACATCCTGTCGTCCGTGCAGGCGCTCCTGCGCCACTACGGCAACTCCGTGCGTATCGTCGTCACCTGTTTCGGCCCCGGCATCAGTGTCGTTCTGAAAAAGCCCATCCGGCCTGTCGCGCGCAACATCCGCGAGGGGGTTTCCAGCCTGAGTGACTATGGGGTGGTGTTTCATGGTTGCGGGAACACCCTGAGAACCATGCATCTGACGCGTGCCGATCTGTTGCCGTTTGTGCAGTACGTGTCCATGGGTGCGGCTGATCTGATGGAGCTGCAGCACGAGGGATACGCCTACATCGCCTGGTGAGACTTACAGGCGGCGGCCTTTATCGGGTATGCTTTGGGGGTGCGGCGTTGCGCCGATCCCTGTGGGTTGCTCGAGATTTCACGTGCGATGAAGATTGCAATAGCCGGCGCCGCCGGCCGCATGGGTCGTGCCCTGCTCGCGGCCGTCGCGGCCGCCGATGACCTGACGCTGTCGGGGGCGCTGGTGCGGCCCGGGCATCCGGCGCTGGGCCAGGATGCCGGACTCATGGTCGGCGGTGTGGCCGGTGTGCCTGTGAGCGCCGATGCAGGTGGCGTGATTGCCGGCTGCGACGTTTTTGTGGATTTTACGTCACCTGCGGCCACCCTCGCCTTGGCCGGGCTCTGCGCGGCGGCCGGCCGCCCGGCGGTGATCGGTACCACCGGACTCTCGCCGGAGGAGAGGGAGCGGCTGCGCGCGCATGCCACACGCATCCCGCTCGTGGTGGCCGCCAATACCAGCGTGGGTGTCACCCTGTCTTTGTACCTTCTTGAGATCGCGGCGCGCGTCCTGGCGGATGCCGATGTCGAGATCGTCGAGGCCCACCACCGTCACAAGCTGGATGCGCCCTCGGGTACGGCGCTTGCCATGGGGCGGGCGATCGCACAGGCCCGTGGCCTGCGCCTGGAAGACGTCGCCGTCTACGACCGGCATGCACGGCGCGAGGCGCGGGCGGACGGGAGCATTGGCTTTGCCAGCATCCGCGCCGGCGAGATCGTCGGCGAGCACCGGGTGCTGCTGGTCGGCCCCTCGGAGCGGCTCGAGATCGGTCATGTCGCCGACGACCGGCGGGTGTTTGCGGAGGGCGCGCTGCGCGCTGCGCGATTCGTGCGCCACGCACCGGCCGGACTCTACGACATGCGTGATGTTCTGGGGTTGCGTTGATTTCGCGCGCCCCCACCGTTACAATTCGTCCCCAAAATCCAGTCTGTTACAGTTATTCAAGAGCGGGAGCGGCGATGGTCGGCTCCCGTTTTTGTGTATGAATCCTGCGCGGGGGGTCTCTTGGCGTACTCAGCACTACTCGCTCTCGCTGATGGCACAGTCTTCTTTGGGCAGTCCGTCGGCGCGACTGGCGAGGCCCAGGGCGAGCTCGTTTTCAATACGGCGCTGTCCGGATACCAGGAGATCCTGACAGATCCCTCATATGCGGGCCAGATCGTCACGCTTACCTACCCCCATATCGGCAATACGGGTACCAATGACGAGGATATGGAGTCGGGGAAGGCCTACGCGGCCGGCCTGGTGGTGCGCGACAAGCCGTCGCGGTTTAGCAATTTCCGCAGCCAGGAAGGCCTGTCGGCCTTCCTGGTCCGCCAGGGCGTGGTGGCCATCAGTGGCGTGGATACCCGCGCACTGACGCGCCGCCTGCGGGAACGGGGGGCGCAGAGCGCCTGTATAGTGGCCGGCAATCCGGATGCCGACCGGGCCGTGGCCCAGGCCCGGGCCTTCGCCGGCCTCGACGGCATGGATCTGGCGCGAACCGTTTCGACCCGGGAACCCTACAGCTGGGCGGAGGGACTCTGGCAGGCCGAATCGATGCCCCGGCGCTTTCGCGTGGTGGCCTACGACTACGGCGTCAAGCACAACATTCTGCGCCACCTGACTGCGATCGGATGCGAGGTGACCGTGGTGCCGGCGACGACGCCGGCCGAGGCGGTGCTCGGCCGCCATCCGGATGGCGTGTTTTTGTCCAACGGTCCAGGTGACCCCAAGGCTTGCGATTACGCCATTGCCGCGGCACGGACGCTGGTGGAGTCCGGCCTGCCGGTGTTCGGTATCTGCCTGGGTCATCAACTGCTCGGGCTGGCGCTTGGCGGCAAGACCGTGAAGATGAAGTTCGGGCACCATGGCGCCAATCATCCGGTGATCGATGTCGACACCGGCAAGGTGATGATCACCAGCCAGAACCACGGTTTCGCGGTCGACGAAGCGAGCCTGCCCCGGACGCTGCGGGTCACGCACCGCTCCCTTTTTGATGGTTCGGTACAGGGTCTGGAGCACATCAGCCAGCCCGTTTTTTCCTTTCAAGGTCACCCGGAGGCGAGTCCGGGGCCGCATGACATGGACCCGCTCTTTAAACGTTTCGCGGCCCTGATGGCCAGCCGCGCAGTCTCCTAGGACCGTTATGCCAAAGCGCACAGATATCCAGAGTGTCCTCATCATCGGTGCGGGGCCGATCGTCATCGGTCAGGGGTGTGAGTTCGATTATTCCGGGGCGCAGGCGTGCAAGGCCCTGAGGGAAGAGGGGCTGCGGGTCATCCTCGTTAACTCCAATCCGGCCACCATCATGACGGACCCGGAACTGGCGGACGCGACCTATATCGAGCCCATCAACTGGCGCGTCCTGGAAAAGATCATTGCCGCCGAGCGGCCCGACGCGCTGTTGCCGACCATGGGCGGGCAGACCGCGCTGAACTGCGCACTGGATTTGGATCGCGAAGGCGTGCTCGAGCGCTACGGCGTGCAAATGATCGGCGCCTCCAAGGCGGCGATCGACAAGGCCGAGGACCGGGAGCTTTTCAAGAAGGCCATGGAGGGTATCGGCCTGCAGGTGGCGCGCGGCGCCATCGCGCACAGCCTCGAGGAGGCCCTGCAGGTGCAGGCCCTGGTCGGTTTTCCGGCCATCATCCGGCCATCTTTTACGCTGGGTGGCAGCGGTGGCGGGATCGCCTACAACAAGGAGGAGTTTGTCCAGGTCTGCGAGCGCGGACTGGATGCGTCACCGACCAACGAGCTGCTGATCGAAGAATCGATCATCGGCTGGAAAGAATTCGAGATGGAGGTGGTTCGCGACCGCAACGACAACTGCATCATCGTCTGCGCCATCGAAAATGTCGACGCCATGGGCGTTCACACCGGTGATTCCATCACGGTGGCGCCGGCGCAAACGCTGACCGACAAGGAATACCAGCGCATGCGCGACGCCAGCATCGCGGTGCTGCGCGAGATCGGGGTGGAAACCGGCGGCTCCAACGTGCAGTTCGCCGTCAATCCCGAGGATGGCCGCATGGTAGTCATCGAAATGAATCCGCGTGTGTCGCGTTCGTCGGCGCTGGCGTCGAAGGCCACAGGATTTCCGATCGCGAAGGTCGCGGCCAAGCTTGCCATCGGCTATACGCTCGATGAGCTGCGCAACGAAATCACGGGCGGGGCGACGCCCGCTTCGTTCGAGCCCAGCATCGACTATGTCGTCACGAAGTTTCCGCGCTTTACCTTCGAGAAGTTCCCCAAGGCCGATCCGACCCTGACTACGCAGATGAAGTCGGTCGGCGAGGTGATGGCGATCGGGCGCACCTTTCAGGAGTCCCTGCAGAAGGCCATGCGCAGCCTGGAGATCGGCAGCTACGGATTCGAGGGGCAAGTCGACCTGGCGCTCGACGAGAAGTCCAGACGCGACCGCATCATCCAGGAGCTGACGATCCCGAGCGCCAACCGTCTCTGGTATGTCGCGGACGCCTTCCGGCACGGTTTCACCGTGGACGAGGTGGCGCAGCTAAGCGGCATAGATCCCTGGTTCGTGGCGCAGATTGCCGAAATCGTCGCCATGGAAGACGAGATCGCCGCTTACTATGGACGGTTGGAGGATGTGACGGGCGAGGTTTTGCGTGAATGGAAGCGGCATGGTTTTGCCGACCGGCGGCTTGCGGCGCTCCTTGGTGTTCCGGAAGAGGCCGTCCGCAAGAGACGTCACGGCCTCGATGTGCGGCCGGTCTACAAGCGAGTCGATTCGTGCGCGGCGGAATTTGCCTCAGCGACCGCCTACATGTATTCAACGTATGAGGCCGAATGTGAAGCGGCGCCGGTGGATTGCGAGAAGGTGATCGTTCTCGGCGGCGGCCCCAATCGCATTGGCCAGGGGATCGAGTTCGACTATTGTTGCGTCCATGCCTCGCTCGCCCTGCGCGAAAGCGGCTATCAGACGATCATGGTCAACTGCAACCCGGAAACGGTCTCGACCGATTACGACATCTCGGACCGGTTGTATTTTGAGCCGCTGACGCTGGAAGATGTGCTGGAGATCACACACCTCGAATCCCCCAAGGGCGTGATCGTCCAGTACGGCGGACAGACGCCACTGAAACTGGCTCGGGGCCTCAAGGAAAACGGCGCGCCCATTGTCGGGACCAGCCCGGATTCCATTGACCTGGCCGAGGATCGCGCGCGCTTTCAGAAGCTGATCGCCGACCTCGATCTGCTGCAGCCGCCCAACCGGATTGCAAAGACCGCCGAGGCGGCGCTGGCCGCTGCGGAAGAGACCGGTTATCCCCTGGTCGTGCGTCCATCGTATGTTCTGGGCGGGCGGGCCATGGAGATCTGTCACAACCGTGAGGATCTGGAGATGTACATGCGCCTCGCGGTCAAGATATCGGAGGATACCCCGATCCTGCTGGACCGTTTCCTGAGCGACGCGATCGAGGTCGATGTCGATGCGGTGGCCGATGGTGAGACGGTGGTGATCGGCGGCATCATGGAACATATCGAGGAGGCCGGTGTCCATTCAGGAGATTCGGCCTGTTCACTCCCGCCGTTTAGCCTGAGCGCCGAGTTGCAGCGGGAGTTGCGCCGGCAGACAGTGCAGCTCGCTTGCGCCCTCGGCGTGGTGGGGCTCATGAACATCCAGTTCGCCATCAAGGGACAGGATATCTACGTTCTCGAGGTCAATCCACGCGCGTCGCGTACGATACCGTACGTGTCGAAGGCAACGGCACGGCCGCTGGCCAAGGTGGCGGCGCGGGCCATGATGGGCATCACGCTTAAGGAGCAGAACATCGTCGGGGAGGTCGTGCCACCTTACTATTCGGTCAAGGAGGCGGTGTTCCCCTTCATCAAGTTCCCCGGGGTCGATACGGTGCTTGGGCCGGAAATGAAGTCGACCGGGGAGGTGATGGGGATCGGCCGGAGTTTCGGCGAAGCCTTTGCCAAGTCGCAGATCGCAGCGGGGGCAGCGATCCCGCGCGGCGGCAAGCTTTTCATCAGCGTCCGTGACCGCGACCGGCCCGCGGCCATCGCCGTGGCCCGGTACTTCAGCCAGGCCGGCTTCGAGCTGCTGGCGACGCGCGGGACGGCGGCTGCGCTCGCGCTCGAAGGCCTGAGCGTGCGTGCCGTGAACAAGGTGTCGGAAGGGCGCCCGCACATCGTGGACATGATCAAAAACGACGAGATCGCCATCATTGTCAACACGATCGCCGACAAACAGAGTCTTGCCGATTCTTATTCGATCCGTCGCGAGGCATTACAGCACAAGGTGACAAACTATACGACTTTGGCCGCGGCGCGTGCCGCCTGCGAGGCTCACCGGAAGGCGCAGGATTTCGAGGTGCGCAGTCTGCAGGAATTGCACAAGGAGATCAGGCATGAATAAGGTTCCCGTAACCGTGGCAGGGGCGGAAAAGCTGAAGGCGGAGCTGCACCGGCTGAAAACCGTCGAGCGCCCGCGGATCATCCAGGCGATCGCCGAGGCGCGTGCACACGGCGACTTGTCGGAAAATGCCGAATATCATGCCGCGAAAGAACAGCAGGGGTTCATCGAAGGCCGGATCAATGAAGTCGAGGCCAAGCTGAGCCATGCGCAGGTGATCGACCCGGCGACGCTGAACGCCGGTGGACGGGTGGTGTTTGGTGCCACCCTGGATCTGCTCGAGGAAAAAGGGCAGCGCGAAGTCACCTACCAGATCGTCGGTGATGACGAAGCGGATATCGGTGCAGGCAAGATTTCGATCAGCTCGCCCATTGCGCGGGCCTTGATCGGCAAGGAGGCCGGCGACGTCGTCGAGGTCCGGGTGCCGGATGGAATCCGCCAGTACGAAATCCTTGACGTCCGCTATGTGTAGATGATGGGGCGCACGCAGCAAGCCGTCGCGCGGATAGCTGCGGCTTTGTGGGCCGGCGGGTTGTGGGCCATCGGCTATGCCGTTGCGCCGCTCCTGTTTGCCCGGCTGCCGTTGGCTCTGGCGGGCGGTCTGGCCGGAAGGTTGTTTGCCATATGGCAGGGCCTGGGTCTGCTGTTTGGCGGCATCGTGTTTGTCTCTGTGCGCCACCGCGCGCGGCCCTGGCCGGTGCTGGCGTCGTTGGCGTGGGCGCTCGATGCGGGGTTTGAGTTGATTCTGCTCCCGGTCATGGCGTCGCTCAAGGGTCCGCACTTCGGGCCTGCCAGTCCCCATTGGCATGTGTTTTTGATCTTGCACGGTGTGGCGGCTGCGTGTTATCTGGTGGAAGGTCTGTTGGTGCTCGCTCTTGTCGCGGGCGGGGTTGTGAAGACGAATGGCACGCAATTGGTGGATGGATGAGCATTTCGCCGACCC
This sequence comes from Pseudomonadota bacterium, assembly GCA_021795715.1. Taxonomy (GTDB): domain Bacteria; phylum Pseudomonadota; class Gammaproteobacteria; order Acidiferrobacterales; family Acidiferrobacteraceae; genus JAJYDN01. Next base: position 8,374 of record JAJYPD010000012.1, on the reverse strand, counting down.
GTATGTCAAACGGGCGCAGGCGGAAGGGCTGCGGTCGCGCGCCTACTTCAAACTTGCAGACATTGATCGCCGTGACCGGTTGATCAAACCCGGGTCGGTCGTGGTCGATCTGGGCGCGGCTCCCGGCGGTTTTTCCCAGTATGCCGCAAGCCGCGTTGGACCACGGGGGCGCGTCATCGCCGTCGACGTCCTGCCGATGCAGCCATTGCCCGGTGTGACCACGCTGCTTGGTGACTTCACCGAGGCGCAGTGTCTGGAAGCCGTGACGCAGGCCGTGGGCGGCCGGGTGGATCTTGTAATTTCCGACATGGCGCCCAATATTAGCGGTGTTGGGGTGGCCGATCAGGCCAAGGCCATGTATCTGGCAGAACTGGCACTGGATTTTGCGATGTCGGTGCTGACAGAACACGGCTGCTGCCTGATCAAGGCCTTTCAGGGAGCGGGCTTTGCGGATCTGCTCGCCCTGATGCGCGAGCGCTTCAACCGGGTGGCTACACGCAAACCGCCGGCGTCACGCCCCCGTAGCCCCGAGGTGTATCTCCTCGGAGCCGAGCTGCGGCCAGTTGTGTCGGGGTCGGACTCGTAGGAGAATGGCGGCAGCGGCCCTGCGGGGCGCACGAGGTAAAATTTTGAACAATCTCGCCAAGAATCTTCTGTTATGGCTGGTCATTGCCATAATACTCATGGCGGTCTTCAACAGCTTCGGTACGCATCATGCGGCCGTCCGGGCTGTTGACTACTCGCGCTTTGTAAGCGAAGTCAAGCAGGGCCAGATTGGCCGCGTGGTGATCCAGGGTCACCGCATCACGGGCGTCACCAAGAACGGTGAGCATTTTTCGACCTATGCCCCGAATGACGCGGGCCTGGTTCACGAGCTTATCAGCAGTGGCGTGGCCGTCAATGCCAAGCCGCCGGAGCAGCAGTCGCTCTTCCTGCAGATTCTCATCAACTGGTTCCCCATTCTGCTGTTTGTAGGCGTGTGGATCTTTTTCATGCGTCAGATGCAGGGGGGTGGCGGCGGACGCAGCGCCATGAGCTTCGGAAAGAGCAAGGCGCGCATGCTGACCGAAGACACGAATAAAGTCACCTTTGATGATGTGGCCGGTGTCGAGGAGGCCAAGGAGGAGGTGCGCGAGCTCGTCGAATTCCTGCGCGATCCGACCAAATTCCAGAAGCTTGGCGGCCGCATTCCGCGCGGTGTCCTGATGACGGGCAGCCCCGGCACGGGCAAGACACTGCTGGCCAAGGCCATTGCCGGCGAGGCCAAGGTGCCTTTCTTCTCGATCTCGGGTTCGGATTTCGTCGAGATGTTCGTGGGCGTCGGCGCGTCGCGTGTCCGTGACATGTTCGACCAAGCGAAGAAGCACGCGCCCTGCATCATCTTCATCGATGAGATCGATGCCGTCGGCCGCCAGCGCGGAGCAGGGCTTGGTGGCGGTCACGACGAAAGGGAGCAGACCCTAAACCAGTTGCTGGTGGAAATGGACGGGTTCGAGGGCAGTGAGGGCGTGATCGTGATCGCCGCCACCAACCGGCCTGACGTTCTGGATCCGGCGCTCCTGCGCCCCGGCCGTTTCGACCGGCAGGTGTTCGTGCCGCTGCCGGATATCCGCGGGCGCGAGCAAATCATACGCATCCACATGCGCAAGGTGCCTGTGGCCGATGATGTCGTGCCGAGCATCCTCGCGCGCGGCACGCCGGGATTTTCGGGCGCCGATCTGGCCAATCTCGTCAACGAGGCGGCCTTGTTTGCGGCTCGCCGGAACAAGCGGCTGGTCGAGATGCAGGATTTCGAACTCGCCAAGGACAAGATCGTCATGGGCGCGGAGCGCCGCTCCATCGTCATGCCGGAGCGCGAACGCATCAATACGGCCTATCACGAGTCGGGCCACACGGTGGTGGCGCGGATGCTGCCCAATACCGATCCCGTCCATAAGGTGACGATCATTCCGCGCGGCCGTGCTCTTGGCGTGACCATGCAGCTGCCGACAGAGGACCGCTACAGCCATGACCGCGAATACCTGTTGTCGACGATCGCCGTGCTGATGGCCGGGCGGATCGCCGAGGAGGTGTTCATGCATCAGATGACCACGGGTGCCGCGAATGACTTCGAGCGGGCCACGGATCTGGCGCGCAACATGGTCAGCCGCTGGGGCATGAGTGACCGTCTGGGAACCCGTGTCTACGGAGAAAACCAGAGCGAGGTCTTCCTGGGCCGCGACGTGACGACGCACAAGAATTTGAGCGATGCCACGGCACAGCTCGTCGATGCGGAGATCCGCCGTATCATTGACGAGCAGTACGGGCGGGCACGCCGGATCATCGAGGAGAACAAGGACAAGGTGGAAATGATGGCCGGCATGCTGCTTGAGTGGGAAACGCTCGATACCGACCAGATCAACGACATCATGGAGGGGCGGCGGCCGCGTCCTCCTTATGGATTCACCGATCACAGTCTGGATGGTGGCAGCAGCGATGTCACCAAGCCGGCCGATCGCGCTGCCCACATGAAGCCTCGCATGGACACCCCTGCGGGCGAATCGCGGTAGGCCGCCCATATGACCGGTGCGACCCGGTGGAGCTGGCTGGGGCGCGGGGGCCGCGTGGCGATCATGGGCATCCTGAACGTGACCCCCGATTCCTTTTCGGACGGGGGTCTTTTTTTGGGACCCGACCAGGTCGTGCGACGGGTGGCGGCGATGATCGAGGAAGGCGTCGACATCGTCGATATCGGCGGTGAATCGACGCGCCCCGGAGCGGCGGCCGTCGAGCCCGAAGAAGAGCTGCGCCGCGTGATCCCCGCAATCGAGGCCATACGCCGGCATTTTGCCATTCCGCTGTCTGTCGACACGTCGGAGCCGGCCGTGATGGAAGCGGCGGTGGGGGCTGGTGCCGATGTCATCAACGACGTGCGGGCCCTGCGCCGGCCCGGCGCCCTGGCGGCGGCCGCCCGGCTGCAAGCCCCTGTCTGTCTGATGCATGCACAGGGCGAGCCGGGCACAATGCAGAGTGCGCCTCGTTACGAAAACGTGGTGCAGGATGTCGCGGCGTTTTTGCGCGAGCGTCTGGAGGCGTGCCAGGCGGCTGGCATCCGCGAGGAGCTTCTGGCGATTGATCCGGGTTTCGGTTTTGGCAAGACACTGGATCACAATGTCAGTCTGTTAAAGGGGCTGCCGGTGCTTGCGGCGATGGGCCCGGTCGTCATCGGCTTGTCGCGAAAGACCATGACGGGTGTGCCGTTCGGCCTGGCGGTGCAGGATCGCCTCTATACCAGCATCGGCATGGCTTTGGCTGCCGTGCATCTCGGGGCACGCGTGGTGCGCGTGCATGATGTGCGGGCCACACGCGAGGCGGTGCGCGCATGGGAACTCGTGTTTGAGCCAAAGGAGTGACTCTATGAGGCGGCATTATTTCGGCACGGACGGCATACGCGGGCGCGTCGGAGAGGAGCCCATCAGTCCGGAAACGATCCTGAAGCTCGGCTGGGCGGCCGGCCGGGTGCTGCTGGGTTCGGAGCGCGGCTCGGTTTTGATCGGCAAGGACACGCGCGTCTCGGGTTATCTGCTGGAATCGGCTCTGGAGGCCGGGCTGGCGGCCGCCGGCGCCGATATCCGCCTGATCGGTCCGATTCCGACTCCGGGCATCGCGTACCTGACACGGACTACGCGCGCGCAGGCGGGAATCGTCATCAGTGCGTCCCACAATCCCTATGAAGACAATGGCATCAAATTCTTTTCATCCCAGGGCACCAAGCTTCCCGACGACATCGAACTGGCCATTGAAGATATGATGGCCCGGCCGCTGCGTGCGGTGGAATCCTCCGCGCTCGGCAAGGTGCGCCGATTCCCGGACGCGGCGGGACGTTACATCGAGTTCTGCAAAAGCGCGTTTCCTTACCGGCTCGATCTCGACGGGCTGCGGATCGTGGTGGACTGCGCACACGGAGCCACATACCAGACCGCGCCGCACGTTTTCGGCGAGCTCGGCGCCGACGTGATCCCGATCGGCGTGGCGCCCGACGGGTTCAACATCAACCGCGCCTGCGGTTCCACCTGTCCGGAAACGGTTCGCGATGCCGTTTTGGAGCATCGGGCGGATCTCGGCGTGGCTCTCGATGGTGATGGGGACCGGGTCATCATGGTTGATCATCGCGGCGAAATCATCGATGGTGACCGCATTTTGTTCATCATCGCCTCCCACCGGCAGCGCATGGGTCAGATCGTGTCCGGCGTTGTCGGCACACTCATGAGCAATGTCGGGCTCGAGCAGGCTCTAAAGCGTCTGGCGATTCCGTTCCGGCGGGCGGCAGTCGGCGACCGGCATGTGATGGCCGTGCTGAATGAAACAGGCTGGCAGTTGGGGGGGGAGGCATCGGGGCATGTGATTTGCCTCGACAAGAGCACAACCGGTGATGGCACCATCGCCGCGCTGCAGGTGCTTTGGGCGATGCGTGAATCGAACAGCAGCCTCGCAAACCTCGCGGCGGGCATCGAGGTCTACCCGCAGACGATCATCAACGTGTCTCTGCGCAGGGGGCTTGCCGCCGGGGACGTCATCCGCAGCCCGTCCGTTCAGGCAGCGCTCCATGAGGTGGAGCAGAATCTGGGCGAACAGGGCCGCGTGGTGCTGCGGGCGTCGGGTACCGAACCCGTGGTGCGGGTCATGGTTGAGGCCGCGGATCCGGCGATGGTGGTGGAATTGAGCCGCCATCTTGCCAAAGCGGTCGAGCAGGCCGCGGCCACGGCGGTTGCCTGAAATCCTTCGCATCCCCGGCACCAAACCCCTCTCTTTTCGAAGGCTCGATGATGGAGTGTCTCCAAATTGATTTGGCCGAGCCCGGCCGGTAACATGGGCGGCCGTTCGAATCAACAGGGAGAAGGACATGAGGCGACCGCTCGTCATGGGCAACTGGAAGATGAATGGGCGGCTGGAGGGCGCCAAGGTCCTGCTTGCCGAGGTCGCCGCGGGCGTAAGCGGGCTCAACGCGACGGAGGTTGTGGTCTGCCCGCCTTTTCCTTTCCTGCATCTTGGTGGCGTCCAGGGCGGCATCGCTTTTGGGGCGCAGAATGTGGCCGCCGAGGCCGAGGGGGCCTATACCGGCGAGGTGTCGGCCGCCATGCTGAAGGATGTCGGCTGCAAATATGTCATCATCGGTCATTCCGAGCGCCGCACCCTCTTTGGTGAGTCAAACGCCGTCGTTGCCCGGAAGTTCGCGCAGGCGCAGGCGCAGGGGCTCATTCCGGTGCTGTGCGTCGGGGAGACCGCCGAGGAGCGCGACCGCGCCCTGACCGAGGAAGTCATCGGCGGGCAAATTCAGGCGGTCGTCGCCGTGGCGGGCGCCGCGGCACTGGCGGACGCTGTGATCGCCTATGAGCCAGTGTGGGCCATCGGCAGCGGGCGCGCCGCCGCGCCGGCGGACGCCCAAGCCGTGCCGCATTTTATTCGCGCCCTGGTGGCGCGTTTGAGCGCCGAGGTGGCCGCGGGAATGCGCATCTTGTATGGTGGTAGCGTCAAGGCGCAAAATGCGCCAGAATTGTTCGCCCAGCCGGACATCGACGGCGGGTTGATTGGCGGTGCCGCCCTGAACGCGCAGGAGTTTGTTGGTATCTGCCGGGCGGCCGATACGGCAGCCAGAAAAGGGTCTTGATGACGGATTTTCTCTTGATTATGCAGGTGCTGGTGGCGGTGGCTCTCACCGCGGTCGTGCTGATTCAGCACGGCAAGGGCGCCGATATGGGTGCGTCGTTTGGCGGCGGTTCGTCGCAGACGCTGTTTGGCGCACGTGGTTCGGCCACGTTTCTGAGCCGCGTGACGGCGGTTCTTGCCACGATTTTCTTTGCAACGAGTCTCGGTCTCGCGTATCGTTCCGCCCATCAAGCGGCGCCAGTGAGCGTGACGGAAAGAGTGCAGCAGGTGGCGCCAAAGCCTGCGCCCGCCGTGCCGAAGGTGCCAGCGCCGGCCAAATCGCAGGGCCCGTCCGAGGCGCCCGCGCCGTTGCCGACGATTCCGGGGGCGCCGGCCAAAACCCAATGAGGATCGTGAAAATATCCGATCCCGGGGTAACAGAGTTCGCCGAAGTGGTGGAATTGGTAGACACGCCGTCTTGAGGGGGCGGTGGCGCAAGCTGTGCGGGTTCGAGTCCCGCCTTCGGCACCAATTGGTCCTGTCTGTCTGGTCATCCAAAGACCAGCTAAATACTTGAAATAAAATAAATGTATAGCGCGCCCCGCGCTTGACTTGAGTCTAAACGGGTGTCTAGACTACCAGACCCGGTGGCGGATTGGGCTGCTCGCGTGCACGCATTCAATGAGGGAAGGGGATGTTAGGAAACTATCTACCCATTTTGATTTTCATCGGGGTCGGCCTCCTCGTCGGACTCATGCCTCTCGCCCTCGGGCGCCTGCTGGCCCCGTATCGTCCCGATGCGGCCAAGCTGTCACCTTATGAGTGCGGATTCGAGGCCTTCGAGGACACGCGGACAAAGTTTGACGTCCGTTACTACCTCGTCGCCATTCTGTTCATCGTCTTTGATCTCGAGATCACCTTTTTGTTCCCGTGGGCGGTGGCGCTGCGCCAGATCGGGCGCGCGGGTTTTCTGGCGATGGCGCTGTTCCTCGGCATCCTGGTTGTTGGGTTCATCTACGAATGGATGAAAGGGGCGTTGGAGTGGGAGTAGAGGGAGGTCTCGACAAGGGCTGGATCGTCACGTCTGCGGACAAGATTGTAAACTGGACGCGGACCGGATCCCTGTGGCCCATGACATTTGGTCTGGCGTGCTGTGCGGTCGAGATGATGCACGCAGGGGCGGCCCGCTACGACCTCGACCGCTTCGGGGTGGTCTTCCGGCCGAGCCCCCGTCAGTCCGACGTCATGATCGTTGCGGGCACGCTGGTCAACAAAATGGCGCCGGCCCTGCGCAGGGTCTATGACCAGATGGCAGAGCCGCGCTGGGTGATATCCATGGGCTCGTGCGCCAATGGCGGCGGTTACTACCATTACTCCTATTCGGTCGTCCGTGGATGCGACCGCATCGTGCCGGTGGACGTCTATGTGCCCGGGTGCCCGCCGACGGCGGAAGCGCTTCTTTACGGCGTCATCCAGCTGCAGAATAAGATCCGGCGCACGAATACCATCGCGCGCTGATACCACGAGACGGGATTTCCTGCATGAGCACGCACGAGGCTTTCCTTGACGACGCCCAGAAAACCCTGGGCGCCGCCATAACGGGTGTCAAGGTCGCCCACGGCGAGATCACGATGGTTTTGCGGCGGGAGCATCTGCTCGAGACCTGCCGTATCCTGCGCAACGACCCCCGTTTCGCGTTCGAACAACTGATCGATCTGGCCGGCATCGATTATCTCGGCTATGGTGAGTCGGAGCTGGAAGGGCCCCGTTTCGCCGTCGTCTATCATCTGTTGTCGATCACGCACAACAGGCGGCTCCGGCTGCGTGTCTTTCTGGATACGGAGGCGCCGATGGTGTCGTCGGTCGTGTCCATCTGGAATGCGGCCGACTGGTACGAGCGCGAGGCGTTTGACCTGTTCGGCTTTATTTTCGATGGACATCGGGATTTGCGGCGCATCCTGACGGACTACGGTTTCGTCGGACACCCCTTCCGAAAGGACTTTCCGCTCATCGGGCGCGTCGAGATGCGCTATGACATCGACAAGAAGCGCGTCGTGTACGAACCGGTCAGCATCGAGCCGCGGGTGTTGGTGCCGCGGGTGATTCGCGAGGAGGGGTACGGTGGCGGAAATCCGTAATTACACGATGAACTTCGGGCCGCAGCATCCCGCGGCCCACGGCGTTCTGCGCCTGGTTCTCGAGCTTGATGGAGAGGTCATCGAGCGCGCCGACCCGCATATCGGCCTGCTGCACCGTGCCACCGAAAAACTGGCCGAAAGCAAGCCTTTCAACCAGTCGATCCCGTACATGGACCGCCTCGATTATGTGTCCATGCTGGCAAACGAGCATGCCTATGTGCTGGCCATCGAAAAGCTCGTAGGTGTCGATGTGCCGGTTCGGGCACAGTATATCCGCGTCCTGTTCGACGAGATCACGCGCATCCTGAATCACCTGCTGTGGCTTGGCGCCCATGCGCTCGACATCGGCGCGATGACGGTCTTTCTCTACGCGTTCAGGGAACGCGAGGACCTCATGGATGCGTATGAGGCCGTTTCCGGCGCCCGCATGCACGCAGCGTATTACCGCGTGGGCGGCGTGTACCGGGATCTGCCGGACACCATGCCGCAATACAGCGTCTCGCGCTGGCACGGCGCCAAGGACGTCGAGCGCATGAATGCCAATCGCCGCGGTTCCCTGCTCGACTTTCTGAGCGATTTCTGTGATCGCTTTCCGGGCTATGAGATCGGAA